>JBEKNE010000001.1:0-766412 GCA_049523135.1 Candidatus Microgenomates bacterium
CAAGGCTGGGTAAGGTTCTTCGTTTCGTCTCGAATTAAACCACATGCTCCACTGGTTGTGCGGGTCCCCGTCAATTCCTTTGAGTTTTAGCCTTGCGGCCGTACTCCCCAGGCGGCTCGCTTAACGCGTTAGCTTACGGGGCAAGTGGTAAACCACTAACCCCTAGCGAGCAAAGTTTACGGCTAGGACTACAGGGGTCTCTAATCCCTTTCGCTCCCCTAGCTGTCGTTCATCAGCGTCAAAAAATGGTTAGCTTCCTGCCTTCGCCCTCGGAGTTCCTGATGATATCAACGTATTTCACTACTACACCATCAGTTCCAGAAGCCCCACCATATTTCAAATCCGGCAGTATTACCTCCCTTCCCCCGGTTGAGCCGTGGTCTTTGAAAGATAACTTACCAAATCGCCTACGAAACGCTTTACGCCCAATAAATCCGGATAACGCTTGCACCCTCTGTATTACCGCGGCTGCTGGCACAGAGTTAGCAGGTGCTTATTCTCAATAACATCTCTATTACTGTAAAAGGAGTTTACGACCCGAAGGCCTTCATCCTCCACGCGGCATCGCGACGTCAGACTTTCGTCCATTGCGTACGATTCCCTGTTGCTGCCACCCGTAGGTGTATGGGCCGTGTCTCAGTCCCATTCTGGGGGAACGCGCTCTCACGCCCCCTACCCGTCATAGGTTTGGTAGGCCATTACCCTACCAACAGCCTGATGGGAGATAGGCTCATCAATCGACGCACAGTTAAGTGCTTTCACCTTGCGGTCTTATGCGGTATTAGCTCATCTTTCGATGAGGTATTCCACATCAATTGGGAGATTCCTATCCATTACTCAGCCGTTCGCAACTGATCACCTCGCGGTGACCCGTTCTACTTGCATGCATTAAGCATGCCGCCAGCGTTAATCCTGGGCCAGGATCAAACCCTCAAATAGTGCCACTTACGGATAAATCCGAAGTGACGATCCTGCTTCCAGTCACATCTTGAATTCCAAATACGTAACTATTTGGACCGTTCCCAAACTTCGCACAGAGGCTTGGGAAAAATTAACCTTTTCCTTCTTCGGCTTTTAAGGTGCCTAGATAAAAAAGTAATACGATACAGGCGACAAATGGGCAATGCGCTAACTCAACTTATGTCGGTTAATAAACCGGCGTGCCTCGAAAATAGGCGAATTTCTGAGTTCGAACAATAACTGACTACTTGGGACCTGTATCCTGTTACTTTTAATGATCTTGAAGAGTTATCAACCTTTGAGGCGAGTCAACCCTGTAAAATGAAAAAAGCCGCCAGGTGGCGGCTGCCGAAAGCAATCTGGCCATCTGTTTACACTTTTTTCATCGTGTAGGGGAAGTATACACTAAATTGGGTATTTGGTCAATGCCCTACCCCAAATTCCTCCCCATCTTCCCTTCCTTCTCTGCGCAGAAGCTATTTATGAAGTTTTCCTGCTATTTCAGTAATCTCCCCGATAAGTTTATCTTGTACTTCCGGAGAGTTGCGGGTTAGATTTTTAAAAACAAAGAGCTCTCCTTGAATCTTTACCAACGTTTCTCCTTTTTCATTAACAGGAAGTCCATTAAACGAATGTTCACCATAAGTTGGGCCCACTCCGATTGTGCCCGTTGATTCGTCTACCCAAAATAACCTTTCTGCCATACCAAAATATTCTACCACTTTGGTCAATACTTTATTGTCACTTTCTCCCCGAAGTATTATCTTCCTCCCCCGCTTATTACATAAAGAAGAACTCCCGCAATAATCGCAATAACCAAAATACTTGAAAGGCCGGTTACGGCGATTATTCCAAAAAGAGATAAAATCCAAATCAAGATAAACACAACTGCAATTTGCCTGAAAGGACTGGGTAAACTCCCAACCAGCCAGATTAGAACAAGAAAAATAAGAACATCCCAAATAGTGATTGCCAACCCGTTAAATCTTAAAAGAATTATATGAAGAACGGTAAAAGGCCCATAACCCATGAGCCAGAAGAGAATTAAGATTACTAGTATTGCAACTAACATAATTCATTGTAGCACAATTTCCATTCTCTAATTTCTCAAAAATTTTATGGCAAACTCATCAGCTTCTTTTTCCTGTTTTCTTACCTCTGCCTTGCTTTGAACTTTCCCGATTGAATTTCTGTGTCCCAAAATTACATGCCCGATTTCGTGAAGAATAGTATACCGAACTTGTTGTCCACTTTGATTCAAAAGCTCATCACTCAAAAAGATTAGGTACTCCCCCTTTTTAAGTTCATCCTGCCTCAGAGCAAATGCCCATCCGTCAGTAAAAGAGCTTACAAACCAGCAATGTTCAGTTATGAAAATAGCCAATTTCTCAGGGAGAAGCTTAACCGCCGAGGCAACTTCCTTCTTCATAAATCTGCTCCCAATAAGTTTGTGACCGAAAGCTTTTTGAATATTTACCAAGTTCCTACTCACAATATTGGAGTATATCACTACAATTTACCCAAGAAAAAAGGCACAGCTTTAAATTTCAAAGTTGTGCCTTTAGGGCTTCGGACGCCTTATTCTCGATTTTCAATAGGCCGCGCGAGTGTGGCATGAACTGACTCGGATTTATTTAATGTGTGTTCTGTCACGAGTAACCAACCTTCAAGTCCACGTAATCCAAGCCAAGTCTCCCAATCCGGCTGGTCCTGCTTCTTTTTTATATCGGTTTTGCCAACCCCTACAAGCCTTCTGTCAAAGTGTCGAACTAACAAATACTCCCACTGCATTTTAACCTCCTTGTCAAAACGGGATTGCTTACTGCAATTTTTCATCTTCGGGAATTTCTATCCGGTAATGCAAGAGTCGCTAGAGCACCAATTAATCCTACCAAAAAGGCCCACCACCAGATTGAATACCCAAAGATCAACATTCCTTGATATTGTTCCATCGTTCCGATAAAACCGGCAATGGCTACCCCAAGGAATAAAAACGCAATCCAAATCCTCATTCCCCAATTTCTCATACCAGTCTCCTTTCCTAAAAGATGTTGGTTATGTTAAATTAAGACCGCATTTGGTCTCGCGAAGCCAAATATTAGCACAAATTGGGCCAAAATCAATTTATTTTCTTGTAACGCCTTCCCGCTCAACCATCAACTGAAGAATATCTTTTAATAATGGTTTTTGGGGGTCAATATCTTTTTCTTCAGATTCTTCTATAACTGAGGTTTTGGGAAAGTATTTATCATCTCCAACTAACGGACAGGTTTCAGTTCTATCACACACTTCATGACAATTCAGCTCTGCTTCTCCTGCTACCGCTCTGGCATAATCGAGTAGTTCACAACTCATCTACCAAAAGAATATCTTATTTTTTGGCCAAAAAAAAGGCACAGAATCTTTCATTTTTCTGTGCCTTTAGGCAAACTAATCAGTAAACTCTTACTTCAGAAGATTGTCAAAGTCGGCTTTTACCCCGGCGCTAGTCCGTGGAAATGACAATCCCTTTAATTCTCCTAGTTTAAGAGTGTAGTGTCCAAGCAATTTCGAACACAAATTCTTAAACTTGGTCTCTGAGATGACAATTGGTGACCCGACAGCTTTCTTCGGATTAGCCCCGATACTGACACAATATCTGCTATTTTTGTTACACTTTTTTACTGTAACGATAAACCAACTGTTATCTTTTCTATCCATCTTCAATCTCCCTTGTGCCTGAAATGATTTATCTGCTCAATGCCAAAGAATTCGTGAACCGATAACCATAGAGCTATCATAAGACAGCTGTGAGTATTTGGCAGGATACTGCCCTTCTATACCAAGCAGTCCCGGCGGTACAGTATTTACAACTATCTTTTTGATACTAACTGAGCAGGAATCAGGACATACATTATCAAGTTCCACCTCCGCTACAAGACTATAGTTCGTTTCCTCATCTTTCTCAATTTTGAGACGTAAAATTGTACCCTTAGGTAACCTTACAGCAACTTCCGGCGTAAGTTCTAACCATTCTTTATCCATTTTTACCTCCTTGTCTCATTCAAAGTGCAAATCACCAATTGCAGTTGTACCGGTGTCACCCGAAACAATAAAACTATCTTCACCTTGATCTAAGATCTTCACCACCCTAAACCTGCAGACCTCACGCCCGACCGAAAGCAAACAAACTTCTGCTTTGATATAATTCGGATCTTCCTTCTTCCCAGATTCCAAAATCACAGGAATCTTTGGATCCTTTTTGAAGTGTCTTTTGGCTTTTACATACGTCAGGCTCTCAAAAGCAATTTCTTTATCAACTATCCCAATCATGGTTTATCTCCTTTCGCATTAATGGAATGTAAAACTTTATTTTCTTAAATATGGCTCATGTACCCTTATGAAAGGAACTGCAGACACTATAAAACCAGTAATTCCCACACCAAACAATATCCAGGCTAAAGGCGAGTTGCTGTATTTAGGATCAAACACTGCAAAAACACCCGCGAATGATATAACCGTAAAGGCTAGGCACATAAAGATATCTATTCTTTTCATTTTTTCCTCCGCATTTAGAGATTTAATGTGCAAGGCTGATATTACTACCTTTTAGCCTGAATTTCCAGTTTTTTAAAAGAGGTATAATTGTTTCATGAGCAAAAATTTCTCAAGGAGTTCCTGGCAAAAAGTTGCCCCATGGTACAACCGGATTACTGAAGGCGGACAGGGACATTATTATCACCTGCATGTCGTAATTCCCGGAGTTATCAAACTTCTCGATTTAAAGTCGGACAGCAAACTTCTTGATATTGCCTGCGGCAATGGAGTCCTGGCAAAAAGCATTCCCAAAAATATTGAATACACGGGAATCGATATTGCCCCCTCTCTAATAAGCGAAGCAAAAAGAACTGACAGAAATCCGAAACATAAATATTTAACAGCCGACGCTACAAGAGAGTTTCAAATTCCAAATGGTTTCACCCACGCGGCAGTCATTCTTGCTTTGCAGAATATACAAAATCCTATCAAGGTATTACAAAATATATCACAACATATCATTATAAACGGTGTTTTAGTCGTTGTTTTGAATCATCCAGCCTTTAGAATTCCCCGGCAAACCGCATGGGGAATTGATGAGGGCAGGAAAATACAATACAGAAGAGTTGACAAATATATGAGTCCAATGACAATACCTATCAATATGAATCCGAGTGATAGAAATTCACAAATTACAATGAGCTATCACTTCCCTGTTTCGGCATATTCAAAAATGTTGAAGGACACAGGGTTTGTAATTGAAGAGATCGAGGAATGGACAAGCGATAAAGAAAGTGTAGGTAGGGCCGGCAAAATGGAAAATAGAAGCCGGGCTGAAATTCCTCTTTTTATGACGATAAAAGCCGTCAAAAAATAATTTTATGGAATAGGTGTTACGTTTAGCGGAAGACTAAAATCTTTAACTTCAGCAACCTCCGTAATTGTAAAATTAGTACTGTCCCAAAGTCCGCGGACTCTAATGATATCTCCCACCTGAATATCGGATGAGGTAATTGCCTGACCTTTTCTATCAATTAATTTTGCACCAGTAATATCAACTGTTTCGGTTCCTCTCTGAATCGTAGTCATCACAAATCCCGTATCAGTCATGCTTTTAACGGTGCCAAAGAAAACTCCCTGTCTCTTTTGAATTGAAAGGTCACGGATTAAAACCGCTTTTATTTCCGTCTTATCTTCACTGGTCCAGCGGCCAATAATATCAACGCTGTCCCCGATGGAAATTTCATTTATGTCGCTTCCTCCCCAAAACTTTCTTCTGAAGTGGGTGTTTGATGCAACATCAACCTTGACACTCGTCCCACCATTATCAATAGTAATGCTTGTAGCATCTTTTGCAGTTACCTTAACGTTATCCATTTCCCCACGCTTATTTGTAAACATGAACTCAATTTTGCCAAGATTTTTAATAAGGTTGGAGTGTATTAAATTAATTGAAGGAGTCGCGGTCGGAGTCGCAATCGGCAAAATGGAAGGATTTACCCGATACAAACCACCAATGGCAATCAACCCTCCCGCAAACAAATTTATAAATTTTTTGTTCATTGAAATGATACAACGTTAACCGTTAAATCCTGTTCTGTTGCGTTCCCCACAGAATCATTAGCCGAAACAACTATCTGATTTTCCCCTTCATCAAGTCCTACACTAATTGAGAAATTTCCACTCGCGTCTGCCTTCCCCGATTGATCGTCTACAAATACATCCGCATTTGGGGTGGTTTTTCCTTTTACCGTAACATTGGTTGTATCCAGTGAATCGCCGTCTTTTGGAGAGGTAACCACTAGAGAAATTTTGGCAGAAGTTACGGTTCCAACCTCCTGCTCAGTTCCCGAAGTGGCAGCCGGAGCGGAACTTGTTAAAATCGACGAAATGGAAACTCCTCTACCTGAGTATCCTTTGGTAAGAATGAAGTAAACCAAAATAAATACAGCCACCGCCAAAATACCGACAATCAGATAACCAATTTTCTTTCCCATTTACTAAAAATTATCATATACCTGCTTTAGAACTATTGCAAGACTTTTAGACAGTGCAACTTTGTATTGACAATCACCCTATAATTTGTTAGAATCCTGCTTCCAAATTGAGATATGAAAGAAATAGAAGAAATACTAAACGCTAAGATATCCAGAAGGGATTTTATAAAATTTGCCGGTTTTACCAGTCTTGCTTTTGCGCTTCCTATCAACAAACTAAACAGTCTTAGTAATCCCGATAGTAATAAACAAACTTCTCAGATAGAAAGTGTTGAGATGCTGCCTTTCACTGAAAGACAGGGAGTACTTAAAGCTCAAAATATGCCTGTGTTGGCATTTCCGGTAACCAGCGACTACTTTTACAACTACTGGAGCGACTACACCAGAACTACCCCCTCAAATGTTGAACAATATAAAATTGACGGCATTAATTTTGGCTACATGAACATGTTTTACTCTAAAGACAAAGGCTCCAATTCGGTCTCCAGGTACACCCTGCTTCCGCACATCACGGGCAAAAGAGGTATTTATGTAGCCTTATTTGACCAGGGAACAATGGATATAAAAGGCAACTATACTCCGCTTAAAAAATACTATTCCGAAGAGCAAGAGTTCAAGCCGTTCGGAAATCAAACGGGAATGGAACACACGATGGTCGGTGAATATTACCCCAACAAAATAATCAACGATCTTGAAGCAATGAAAGCTATTGATGATTTTCAACAGGAAAACGGCGGTTTTGTGGCAGGAAACGAGTACTCAATGCTAGATATACTCAACTTATATGGAAGACCTGGATATGTTACAGGTTTTGACAGTGCCGAAGAAGAGACAAGGGCAGGCGGAATATGTTTTACTGTAACCAATATGAGCAAGTTTCAGACTCTCATGGGGGCCCAGGTTGTTGAAAGATGGGAACATCCTTCAAACATGTGGTACCCTTCAACTCCGGAGGCTGGTTGGTTACTCAGGTCAGATAATACCGATGCGACTGTTGATGAGAAGCATGACTATAAATGGATTGCTCCAAAAACAGGATATATTAATCTAACGGCTTCCGTTACACCAAACGGTAAAAAAGTCATTAGCGGCTTGGGTGAAGCGCTTGACGGAGGGCTAAGAAGTTTTGACGCCACTCTTATAGCAACATACAAATGGTCTGATACTAATCCCGGAAAACAAGCTCCCGATTTGGATAAATTACAAACGGCATATAAAAATTACAGAGCAGGGATACAAACCCCTCCTTTAAACGGAAATAACCTATTTGTCAAAGCGGTTCCGTGGGTAGAAAATGACCAAAATTCTTTATTTCTGAAATCAATAGCACCCGAGGAAAGGATGGAAAGTTTTACCGAAGAACTCAAAAACGATCCGTTCTTATCTAACTTGGTAACTCTTAAGGGTCTTATTGATAGTTACAATCCGGCAGGCGGAGACCGTGTGGGAACATATTTAACAAAGACACAGTGGTATAAGGACCAAATCACCAGATTTGGCAGTGACCAAGCCAAGATAAATACTTTTCAAGGAGCACTAAGACAACTGGACTACAGTTCAAATCTTGTGGGAAATCAACCCGTACAATGTGTCGGGTTTGCCATACTTCTAAACGGTTTATCCTATCCTTCTTACAATTTTAGAAACATTTCCGGAGCCACCAAACCCGACGGAACAACTCCCGCAACTTGTGCCGCAGACCTTGTACCGGAGTGTATCAGGGATGGTTCCATGATTTCAATCTGGCAAGACGGCTTCAGTATTAAAACCATTACCAATTTGGAGGATATAAACGCCGGAGACTTGTTTGCTTTGTACAATACTTCTTCGGGACATGTCGGTGGCGTTGTAGGTAAAAAGAAAATTGACGGAAATACTGTACTTCTTTTTGCAGCCGCCAATCAAACAAATAACGGCAGAATAAAGATATTTGAAGTTGACGGCAACAACTTTGACGTAGCTATAGGTCCTCAGCCGTACAAAAAAGTGGTCATAAGGTAACTTCTTGCCATAAAAAAGCACCCTTTGGTATTAATTTCACCTCTGGGTGCTTCTCTATTACAAATCTTCTTCATCATGTTTTCGCTTCGGAATAACCGGGACCTGTATTGAACCACTTACTCTGATCCTGGGTAACCAAATACTCAATCCTGCGATGACCGCAACTCCTATAAAAGTGATTCCCGCCTGCCAACTGCTAATGTTAAAACAGATGTAAGCCAAAAATAGGCTAACCAGTAAGATCAACACTTTATCAACGGTTTCGATCTTCCTCCTAAGTACAACATGCGCAATCAACACAAAAAGAATCACTCCAACGGAAATATAACCCAAGACCTGGTAACTCATTTATATATCCTCCGAATTGTTAGATTTGTTGTTAGAGAACAAAAAACTACTTAGTCAATTAAAAGAAAAGACTTGCAAAATTGCTCTTTTCTTGAGGCTGTATCGTAGCACAACGAAGCCAAAAAGTCAAACTATGGGGTTTGTGCTGAGCGTCATGGTCTAGAACCTTTCAATCCTATAACCATCTTTTAATTAACTATCTCAATTTTTTGTATATTAATCGCGTAAACACTTCTTCCGTCTTTATATATCAATTGGCACTTACCACTAATGCACTGTTTATCTACTTGGATGGAATCTGTATTTAATAGGTTTTTTGGGAAAATCGCTTGTATATGTACTTTTTTATCCAAATATTTAGTTGAATCCTCTTCACTATTTGCAATAAAATACTGCTGTATGCCACAGGTTATCTCAAACACATTATTCAATTCTTTATCGGTAGTATTTTTTTGAATCACACATTCCTTATTAGTTTGAATAAAAAAATCAGGAGGGCCGATGGCTTGAGACCACATCAAGCCGTAATATATGAAGCCAATTATTCCAATAATCAACACTGAAAACGAGATGGTAATATATAAATATTGTTTTCTCATAACTAAGTGCTGAGTATCATGGTCTAGAACCTTATGATCCTATAACCAAAGTGTAAGAAACAAGAGCGATAATAAAAAATATAGACATGATGAAAGAATAAATGTTGTTTTGACTTGAAACGAATTGAGCTCCAGAAAATCCTGCAATAAATATTGATAAAAGACCCACGATTCCGGAAATAGTCCGTTTTTTCATTTTATTATTAATGGCGACAATTAAAATAATAACCGAGAGAACCAAAAGTAAAGTCCCTACTACTATATGCAATGTTACGGGAACCTGATGCCAGGCAAATTCCCACAGTTGGGTCTGAGTCCCACTTGTTGGGAATGTTACAAAAAGATTAGACGTCATTCCCAAAAAATATTGGATTATCAAAATACCAATAATCCACACACACAATTTTTTCAGAATATTCTTCTTTCCTTCTTTGTTA
Organism: Candidatus Microgenomates bacterium; assembly: GCA_049523135.1. Taxonomy (GTDB): domain Bacteria; phylum Patescibacteriota; class Microgenomatia; order UBA8517; family UBA8517; genus JBEKNE01. The sequence continues at coordinate 9,859 of JBEKNE010000001.1, forward strand.
TTTTTCATTTTGGCTACCCGACCTCAATTTGTAATTAGATGTTTAGCTGCGGGGCTTGGATTTGAACCAAGAATAGCGAGATCCAAAGTCTCGAGTCCTACCAGATTAGACGACCCCGCATTATTATCTTTGAAACACCGATAGCATTATACTTGAAATCGCTAGTATTTTTCCACTAAAGTGCTTAACTCCACGCACTCTGACATTTATTTGGCCTACATAATCCAAATTTTCCTGTTTTTTGGAAACAATATTATGTTTCCAGCTTATACTAAAAATGTGTCCATCTACTGACAACTTTTTTGCCCAGAAATTTATTATTCGATTTAAATCATCTTTTCTTACTTCATGGATATAAACTCTGAAATCCAAATCAATATTTCTATTTAAATGAAAATATGTTTCTAAGAATCTTAAATATACTAATATCAATCTAAAATCTGAATCAGAAAATCCATTATTGCTAACTTTTGTACCTTCAGCCTCATACAACATTACGCCTGCGACAAAAAGTGGATCCCGCATAAATTGTCTGTTTTTCAGAATAAAATTTTGAATATCCTCATCTTTTCTTCTTGCCCTTGTTCTTTTTGAAGCTTCAATTGCTATAACATGATTCTCCACTCTCTTTTTAGCTTGGATTTGTAAATGCTCTTTTGTCAGAGTTAAACCAGCTAAAGTTAGCCAATTGTTTATAGTTGACTTTGCCACTCCCGTTTCTTTACTTATCTCTGTATAACTGTGTTCACTTTTCCTAAGCTCAATCACTTTTTGGAAAATTTCTATACTTTTTCTTCTAACTGAACCTTTATTAACCATATATTTATTATATATTGACAGTTCGATACAATCAAATTGGTATCTAAGCTTGAGGAACCACAGTCAAACGTGTAAAATATGAGCTTACAAGCATTTTTGGGCCCGTAGCTCAATGGTAGAGCAATTCCCTTTTAAGGAAGCGGTTCTGGGTTCGAGTCCCAGCGGGCTCACAAAGGCCCCATCGTCTAGCGGTCTAGGACAGGAGGTTTTCAGCCTTCTAACTTGGGTTCGAGTCCCAATGGGGTCACATTTTATCCTTCCGTAAATATCTCTTCCTTCTTGGCTTTTACGAAGCGGACCCACTCTTCTATTACTTCTAAAAAGGCTTTAAGTGGTGCCTCAATTATAAAATCGAAGATAAATCCCAAAACATTAAGGCGTGATATTTGGGAAGAAAGCCACTGCCCTACTTTTATGGCCGGCAGGAAAAGAAAATCAAGAAGAGATAACAAAATTCCGGATGTTTTTTCCTGATAAACATAATCCCGGGAAATACCTTTTACCCTGTATGCAAAGAAAGAAACAACACAAAGGAAGAAAAGGAAAATAATTTGGCTTACCGGATTGAAGTGAAGAAGGTTAAGTCCCCAAATAATGACCGCAAAAATCCCAATAAAAAGGATGCCATAGACTACAGCGAAAATTCTTTCAAAAATGCTCTCTACCTTTTGCCTTCCTCCAACTTCGATAGCTTTCGGAGTATCATCTCCATAAATATATTCATCCATCCTTTCCAATATCCGGCGGGTATTTTCCCCGTCCGGAATTTTTATTCCCATATTTAGAATAAACATGAGACTTGGGGGAAAAATCAGGTTTATAAAAAGTGCCAGAAAGTTGGTTCTTCCCACAAAAAGGTCAAACGGAAGCTCCAAGGCAAGTCCAAATATCATTTTAGTTAAAAATATGTAAATTATGCTTCTTGTTTCAGCTCTTATTAGCTTTCCCCTATTCTCCGCGTATAAAGCTTCCAGAACTTCTTTTGCGGATTTATCAAAATCGTCTTTACTGGCAACACACTTCAGAAAGAGTTCAGGGTTTCTGATAACCATCTCGCGGATTACATTAAAAGGGGGTGTCATTGTGTTAACTTCCCTCTTAACGTCGGTTGCCAAGGGGAACTCCAAATTTCCATCAATTTCTTTTTTTGCATCCAAAAGTTTTGAAAAAATAGCATCGGAAGCGTTACTTCCTAACCACTCGGGAAAAATGGCTTTCAAAAGATGGTAAGTAATAAAAATCTCGCTGTTTTTTGCAAACGATCTTTCTACTGCAATGTAAACCTGAATATCTTTAACTCTTTCATCCGTAACTCCCGCAATCTTTATCCTCGGTTGTAAGCTTTCCGCAACAAAATTAATAAGAAGTTGAGGATAAGGATTAAAAACCAAAGCTTCTTCAATTTCACAACCGGCAAGATTAAGTAGCCACTCCCCCAAATCTCTATCTTTAGTCGAATTTAATGCCTTTCTATATTTATTAATTATTCCCTCTATTTCATCGGCTTTATCAATAGGAACCGAATCATCCTTAAGATAGCGTGCCCAGATAAGTTCCCTGATAAGAAGCGGTGCCAGTCTTCCGCTTGATTGCCCTAAGAACAGTCTGCGCCTCAAAATTCTGACAATAGCCGCCTGACGGATTAAATGCTCACTCCTAAATTCCACCGCGTTTCTTGCCGCTTCGTAGACAACCGCTAAAGTTGAAGCCGCTTCGGAAGTTTTTATGGTTTCTTCATTGGTACCGGATTTTTTAATTGCGAAGTTTATTCCTCTTACAAAATCTGCTCCGTTTGAATTAAGGCTGTTCATCGTACCTCAAAGAATAGTGGCAAAGTACCTCAAAGTCAAAGTATAATTGCCATATGTATAAGCTTGGAGCCAAAGACCTGAGGAAAACACGCCCGACTCCCGAAACTTTCGGGACTATCAGGAGAAATCCGATTTATCTAATACTCGATCGCGTTATCGATACCTACAACATCGGCTCGCTTTTTAGACTTGCTGATGCTATCGCGACGGAAAAAATCTATATTTGTGATGATACGGAATACCCCCCCAGTAGCAGAATTCACAAGGCTGCAGTAGGCACCGAAGAGTGGGTTCCTTGGGAGAAAATTGGTTCGACAGCTTCAATAGTCAAAAAATTAAAATCAGATGGAGTTCAAATTGTTGTCGTTGAGCAGGATAAACGATCAATTTCATACAAGGATTTTAAACCACAATTCCCTATCGCCATTGTTATCGGCAATGAAACCGAAGGAGTTTCTAAAGAAGTCTTGGACTTGGCCGATACAATTGTTGAACTTCCGATGTTTGGGGTTAACAAATCCTTCAATGTCTGGGGCTCTGCAGCTGTTATTGCATATAAAGTTCTGGAGTCACTTTAAGAAGTATAGTCTTTGTAGATTCTCTCCTTGCCGTTTTCCTTCAAATACGACCTCACATTTACATACTTCGCCAAACCAGAAACTCCCAATTTTTCCTCAATAAAGTCATCAACTTGAAAAACTCCCGCTTCCGTTGTCATCACAATTTTAATTTCAAGAGGTTTTTCTATTCCCTCACTTACTGTTACACTTTCAATTGCATTTGCCGAAACGGAGTGAATATCAATCTGTCCCATTTGATAAGGAATTCTACTTCTGCCTTTACTCATATCCAAAGCATCCGCAATCCTGACTATTCCTCCCTCGATTGTTGATGTTTGGCCGGCACTACCATGACTGTGACTGATAATGGCATGAAGTGTTTCGGATATCACTACAGTCTGCTCTTCGATCGGCATGAAGATTAAAATTTCTTTCAAAAAATCGCGGGCTATAAAAAGACTGAAAATCTCGTGATTCACCCTATGGATGCTCATGCCAAGGTCGTGCATTATGCAGGCCAGAAAAATTACAACTTCAGCATGGTCATTGGTTAAACCAAAATCTTTTACAATAGACATTTTTATTCCCTTTTTCTCGAATATTCTGGCAATTTGCAGGCCATAATTGGCAACTATATTGAAATGCATCGGCCCATGGTCTGTATACCCCAAGCGCTCAATCGCATTAACATTCATTATTCTCCAAAGGGTTTTAATTTCCCTGTTTGAATTCACTTCGGTTAAAATTTTTCCCAATAGAGCGTTTCCCCCAACGGGAATAACAATTTTTATATGCGAAGTTGAAGCTTCGTCAATTTTACTTCCTTGTTTTAACATTTAAAAATTACTTAAGAGCGGCGGTGACGGTTGAAGCCATATCCGTGTAGCTGTAAGCTCCAGGGAAATTGGTCGCATTTACATAAAAGTCCGGTGTCCCCTGAATCCCCAAACTTGTTCCCAAATCCTGATCACTTTGAAGTCTAGCATCATATTTGCCGCTATCCAAACAGGATTTCATAAAGGTCGGGTCAACTACAGATTTTAAGAAATCTGCAACAGTTCCCGATTTTGTTTTATCATTTTGAACTGTTGTGTTCATTAAAGTATATCCCGCATCACTCATGAGTAAGTCGTGGGCTTCCCAGAATTTTCCTTTTTCATTAGCACAATAAAGAGCTTTCATTCCCATTTCCCCATTGCCGTGTCCGGGGTAATAAATATAAACAAATGAAGCTTGTCCTGAATTAACTAATTTTTCTATCTCAGCGGTCGGTGAAACATATTTCCCGCCGTCCGCGACAAGCTGGAATGTTGCCCCGAGACTTTTGTAAATTGTGTGATCCTGCCCATCAGCTGCATGGCAGTAAGGACAGGAAGGATCTGATATCTCAACAAAAAGAACTTTACGGCTGGCATCACCAAATTTTATTAAATCCTTATCAAAAAGACCTTTAATTGTGTCAAGAGAAGCTGTTGGAGCAGCAGTTGGAGTCGCTTGGGTAGTTGTACCCGCCGCTCCCCCACCACTCTTAAGACTTTTATTTTCCTGAAAAAGAAACCCTGCGAAAAATGCAAGACCGATTGCTATAACTACAAGTACCGGAATAAAGAACTGTTGAATATTTTTTTTTGGAGACACCTCTTCAGACATGTGTTTATTCTGCACGGAAAAAGCAAAAATGTCAACCGGAATTCATTTTTCTTCACCCAAATATTTAAGAGCTTCCATTCCAGCAATACATCCCATTCCGGCTGATACGATTGCTTGCTTAAAATCTTTATCCATTACATCTCCGGCAATAAAAACTCCTTTAACGTTTGTGCCACAATGCCAATCTACAGGCTTAATATAACCCTTTTCATCCACTTCCACCTGCCCTGCAAAAACATCACTTGCCGGCTTATGGCCTATTGCCACAAAAAGTCCATCGAAAGGAATTTCAGACATTTCCCCTGTTTTATTATTTCTAATAACCAAGCTTTCCAATTTTCCCGCACCCCTTGCCTCAGAAACTTCAGAATTCCAGAGAATTTTAATTTTTGGGTTGGTTTTTACTTTTTCCTGCATCACAGCAGACGCTCTAAATTCGTCGCGTCTATGAATAATTGTTACTTCTGATGCATATTTTGTGAGTACTAAGGCTTCCTCCATTGCTGAGTCTCCCCCTCCCACAACCGCAACCTTTCTGCCTCTAAAAAACGGCGCATCACAGGGAGCACAAGAAGAAACTCCTTTACCTATTAACTCTTTTACTCCCGACGCATCCAGCCAGGTAATTTGCGCACCTGTTGCAATAATTATTGACCTTGCCAAATAAGTTACTCCTCCAGCAGAAATCTCAAATGGTTTCTTGATTAAGTCTATAGAGGTAACATTTACCCCCATAAACTTTGCCCCAAATCTTTCAGCCTGTTTCCTCATGTTTTCCATTAAATCAGGCCCTTGGATTCCTTCCGGAAATCCCGGAAAATTATCTACGGTTGTAGTCAACATTAGCTGCCCCCCCCAAACCTCACCACCAAGAATTAAAGTAGAAGCAGCCCCACGGGTTGTGTAAATTGCAGCAGTAAGTCCTGAAGGGCCCGAACCAATAATAATAACGTCCCAAGGGCCTTTGGGATCTGTCGGTTTAGGTGCAATTATTTTATCTTCCATAATAAATTATTGAAAACAAAGAAAGAATCCCTAGAGATTTCTCGGGACCCTTTCTTTTAAACTTCCAATTTATTAAATTGCTGCCGGAGGTGTTGTGGGAGGCATTCCTGCCCCTGCATCACCGATTCCTTGAGTTGGCTCCTGCACCGGAGGTTCAGGCATCGCTACTGGTTCTGTAGTAGGTGGGGTCTGTTCCGGTGGTGCTATGGGTGCAACTGGCTCAGCCGGAGTTGCCGGAGGAGGAGTTGGCATCATTGGCTCAGGTGGAGGCGTCTGCATTCCTGCATTCGGATCTGCCACTGGTGCCACTGGATTCATAGGATCTTGTGTGTTTGTTGGGTCCATTAACTATTCACCCCCTTTTTCATAAGTGTTTCAAATGCTTCTTTTCCTGAAAAACCGACCTGACGCCCTACTTCCTTACCGTCTTTAAATAAAATTGTTGTCGGGATAGACATTACTCCAAGTTTTCCCGACATGACAGGATTTTCATCAACATTTAACTTCATTATCAGAACTTTATCTTTGTAAGTTTCGGAAAGTTCCTCAAGAACCGGACTGGCCATTTTGCAGGGGCCGCACCACTCTGCCCAAAAGTCAACTAGAACTGGAAGTTTATTCCCAAGAACCTGAGTTTCAAAATCTTTATCACCGATATCTATTGTTGCCATCGCAAACTCCAATATACCTTTTCACGAGTGTTTGCGTCAATAGCCTAATGTGCCAACATCACAACTTGTTGCCTGGAGAAAACGTTGATATCATTATTTAACCATGTGTCCTATCTGTACAGTTACCGTTATTGCAGGTCTAGGAATTTCCAGACTTTTGGGAATTGATGATATCGTTTCCTCTATCTGGATCGGAGGACTTATTTTGTCTTTATCCTTTATTACAATTGACTGGATTGCCAAGAAATGGCCTAAATTAGAAATCGACAGCAACGCTGGGTACTTTAATTGGAAATTGATAATCTTTATCTTGATGTATTTATTTGTGCTCATTCCCCTTAAATTAGACCATACAATCGGAATTTATAGAAATACTATTTTTGGAATTGATAAGATCATTTTTGGAATAATTGTTGGTTCGGTTGTGTTTTTAATAGGAATTTGGACCGATAAAAAAATCCGGAAAGTTTACGGAAAACAGCTTTTTTATTTTCAAAAAGTGGTCTTTCCTGTGATATCATTGATAATTACCAGTTTGGTTCTCTATTTTGTAACTAAAAAATGAAAGACTATAAAAGCCTACTTAAAAAAGTTGAAAATATAACAAAGAAAAAAGAAGTGGACCTCTCATCCAACGAAGACCTGTCGATTGCCATAATGAACCTTATTTCAATTGAGGAGCATTTATTTTTTACGGCTCAAAAAACCGAAAAACCACAATACCTTGATATTCTTAATGAAATCAGGAGTATGCGTACAGATCTTCTTAAAAAAATAATCAAGGATTATGAAGGAGAGGTTTGGTGTGTGAGTAAACACCTGCTTGCCGCATCTATGAGACTCATGGAAGTCGGCACAAAAGAACAAAAGAAAGGAAACAAGAAGGAAGCTTGGGAGATGTTTCAAAAATCTTTCAGGCTCTATTCCCTATTCTGGGCAATTAATCTCAAAGTTGTAGATATAGGTGACGTACCGATGGATGACGAAAATATTAACTTCATCGGCGATAAGGAAGAAAAACTGGAAGGAACTTCGTCCCCTCTTGATAAGCTTACCAAAATCTTCAAAAAAGCCGTAGATTGTTGTAAAGAATGACAGATTTTTACATTTTTCGGCATGGCGATACAGTTGAAACAGATAATTTACTAATCAAAATTTTTGGCCGTAAAAGGGATTCACACGGATTATCCATCCTTCCCAAAGGTCTGCCTGCCCTAAAAAGGATTGGGAAATACCTTAAAAATATTCCCATTGATGCCAATTTCTGTTCTCCATATTTAAGATGTATTGAATCGATTAAAATTGTGGGTAACTCAGCCAATAAAAAATACCAATTTGATGAAAGAATAAGAGAATTGGAAAACGGTAATGAAAAATTGATAGATTTTCATAAAAGAATAGATAACTTCCTCGACGAAATTTATACAAAAAAATACTCCGCAGTTTTGATATGCACTCACGGAGCTGTAATAGCCGCCATTAAATATTTAATAACAAGAGGAAATTTTTCATTTCTACAGCTTATTGATTTTCCAAAACCCGGAAACTTGATTATTATCAAAAACAAAAAGGTATATACAATCAACTTTAACCAAAAAGATTAAACCCTACCCCGAAGCATCATTGCATCAATTATTCTTTTGAGAGAGATATAATTAGCAGCATGTCTGTAGGAAATATGTTTTTCTTTAACGATTTTATCAATATCGGCAAAAGCTATGGTAATTATTTTTTTAAGTTCATCGTTTACTTTTTCCTTGGTCCAGTAGTAGCCGTTAAGATTCTGCACCCATTCAAAATAGCTTACAGTCACACCTCCGGAATTGCTTAAAATATCGGGGATTACATCAATTCCCTTTTCAAATAAGTAATTATCCGCCTCGCTGGTGGTTGGACCATTAGCCATTTCAAAGACGACTTTTGCGGAAACTCTTTCCATATTTTGCTCCGTGATTGCATTTTCGAGTGCCGCCGGAACCAAAACCGTTACAGGAAGTTCCAAAAGTTCGGCGTTGGTAATCAGTTTGTTTCCGTTTTTGACAGGATAATTCTTGAAGGACCCGCCTTTTTCTTTAAATTCACCAAGAGCTCCAATATCCAATCCTTTAGGATTGTAAATTCCAGTTGAAGAGTCCGACACCGCAACAACTTTAAATCCAAGTTCTTTAGCAATTTTAGCAAAGTAAAATCCGACGTTTCCAAACCCCTGAACCGCCACTGTCGAAGTTTTGATATTAAATTTTTTGGCTTTGGCGTAAGCCTCCAAAACAAATACTCCACCCTGACCTGTAGCCTCAGTTCTTCCCAGTGAACCACCCAACTCAACGGGTTTTCCGGTAAATGTTGCCGGAGCCTGATGACCGACCTTTTTCTCATAAGCTTCAAGCATCCAGGACATAATCTGCCCATCCGTATTGACATCAGGTGCCGGAACGTCTTTCCAAGGGCCTATATAAGGAATAATTAGCTTTGCGAAAGCTATAGAAAGATCTTTAAGCTCATCCTGGTTCAATTTTGAAGGATCAACAATAATTCCACCCTTACCTCCCCCGTAAGGAATGCCTGCAACAGCACATTTCAGGCTCATGAGAGTTGCCAGAGCACGGACTTCATCTTCAGATACGTTTTGGTGAAATCTTATTCCCCCCTTAAAAGGCCCTCTGGCATCATTGTGCTCGATTCTAAAGGCCTGGAAGGTCTTTTTCTTACCATTCTTACCTTTGATGAAAATCTTTCCTTTAATAACCCTCTGAGGGGTTAATATTGCCTCAATTGCCTTTTTGAATCTTTTTTTGTCGGGATAATCTTCAGAAAGAATTAAAGAAGTGTCCTTAATTTGGTTAAGCGCAGCTTCAAGCATCGTGTTCATAATGGGAAAATATTACATCAAAAAACCCATTATGCAAATAAGAAAAATCACTACGCCAAAATATGTTTCCGATTGCCGGAAGTTGAAATTTACCGGAAAAATTCCCTTCCAGTTATCCAGGTTCTTAAGTTCAGTCAAGTCTATAAGCTGATCTACCAGAAGATGAAGCGAGAAGGAAAGCACTAAACCCTTACCGAATATTGATACGGATGAACTCATCAACCAGAAAGTCAAAGCCAAAAAAATTACCTGAAAGAAAATTGTATGAAAAATAAGTCCTTTTCTCTCACTTCTCGTTTCGTAAAGAAGTTCTATAGCTCTCCCCACTTCTTTTTTACCCAACAAAAAGTTTACTCTCTGAGAAGTCAGATCTTGCGGACTCATAAAAAAAACATAAATAAGGTGATCGATATCGGGTAAAATAACTCCCACTAGTCCCCCAAGCCAAAAAGGCCAGTAATCAAGAACCAAAAAGCCTCTGACCAAAGAAAGGGCAACAAAAAAGAAAATCCAGAAAGAAAAATGAATAAAGAGGTCTCGTCTCATGGCAGTAATTTATTATATATTACTTACCTTAAACTTCCTCATACAAACTTGAGACGTTGTGTTTATTACAATGAAGCCGTACCAGATGTATTGGTAAAGGATCTGAAGTGGCAGGGTCTACTTTTTCAGAATTGCGGGTATCTCTCTCTTCAACAACATCTTTTCCGCACGGAAGATGAATATATCCAAACATTTCCACTCCTAACACATTGTCTGCAGCTCTATCTTCTTCCAATCTTTTTTCAATATTTTCCAATTCCGATACAGCCATAAAAGTATTATAAACCTCGTGTCAAAAAACGGAGTTTTTTACTCTTCCACTCCTCCGCATAGCCTATACCCACTCTGGGCAGTTTTTTAATTTTCAGGTCTTTAGATTTGATACCGGTACCCTCAATCCGGATTTTTTTGCTTTCAGTCAAATCCTCACCGTAAAAAGATTTATCTATCTGCAAATACTTTGTAAGTCTTGCGGGTCCCGTTACTGTATCCAAACCTCTTATTAAAACCGCCTGCGGATCGCCTTTTTTTGACGTAACAATATTCAGCATCCAATGCATTCCATAAGTAAAATAAACATATACTAAACCCGGTTCTCCATACATTACTTCATTCCTCTTGGTTTTTTTCCCTCCAAATGAATGACAGGCTTTATCTTTTACTCCCAAGTAAGCCTCAGTTTCGGTAATAATTCCGCTTAATTGATCGCCAGTCGGTAAAATCCTGATTAACTTTTTTCCAAGAAGATCTTTTGCTACAACTTTAGCGTTTCTGCTGAAAAACTTTCTATTCAGTCTTTTTTGCTTTTGCTTCATTTTTCAATTGCGATAGTTTCCACATAAATAGTCTCCCTTTAGATTTTGCATTTGTAGCATCTTTAACAAAACTTCTGGCACGCTCAAGTAAAATTCTCGGAGTTTCTTTGGCAAGTTTCATATAAAGAGATTTATGAGGTAAATCGTTTAGTTCCACAGCGAGGTCGTAAGCATATTTTTGAAACTCGCGGGAAACGTATTTGTCAGTATCGTCTAATTTGTATTTTTGGATAATGTCGCCAATTTTTTGCATACTTCGCTTATAACACCATCTATAATCTTTTTTTCATCATCTGTGAAGTCTTGAAGCACATATTCTTCGCCACTGATATTTGAATCAGTGGCTCTATTCTCAATTCCCACTCTCACTCTCCAAAAATCCTTGGTTCCCAATTCCTGTTCAACGGAATTAACTCCATTATGAATCTTGGGTCCAATTCCAAATTGAATTTTAAAAGAACCCAGAGGGATGTCCAAATCATCATGGATAATGTATAGATCTGAGGGATCGAGTTTATATTTTTCAATCAGGTTTTTGACAAAACTACCCGATTCATTCATATAAACACTTGTTTTTTTAACTACAAAACTCTGCGGAGGTTTCATTTTTTGAAACTCTTCCACAACATCGTGTCCAACATTATGTCTTGAGGCAAAATACTTCTCCTCGGGGTTACCCAGTCCTACTATTAATTTCATAAAACTTAAACTTTCTTAAGTAGATTCCTGGAAACCTTACCAAGGACCGGTACCTCCCACTCTTCTCCCTGCCATGCCTTATAAATTAAAATTAGCCAAAGAACAAAACCAACAAGACCAATTATTGCTGACAAAGGAAAGAGAATAATTGTTATCCCCAAAGCCCACTGAAGTACAAAAAGGATAACAAATACTACTGTTGATTGCATTGCATGGAACCTGACAAACGGATCCTTTTCAATAACCAAGAAAAGAATTCCGGTTATCGGACCTAATACGTAAGCAAGTGCGCCGGCTGTAGTTTTTTTCAAACCTGTTTCTGCCATTAATAATCACCCTCTTTCTAGTAATTTCATTTTTTCACACAACTCCCACTCAGGTCAACTAGGAAGATTTCTGTAGCCTGAAAAGATCATGGAGTTCTTTCAAGGTTGTTGCACCCTCTGCACTTTTATCGTCTCTGAATTTAATCAAACGGGGAAATCTCAAAGCTAATCCGGCCGTATGCTTTGGGCTTACTGTTATTTCATCCGCCGCAAGTTCAACTACAACTTCCGGCTCAACCCAAAAATCGGGATGCAAATCACGATTTACATCATATTCTTTGGGCTTTTCCTTTACTTGTAATTTTGCCAAACGCTTTTTCAATTCCCTAAATTGTTCATCCGTTAAACCTGTCCCAACTTTTGTAACGGTCTTAAAAGTATCTCCGTCCTTTACTCCAGCCAAAAATTGTCCCATTCCAAACCCAACTCTTTTTCCTTTACCTACCGTATAACCCATGATTACGCAGTCGATTGTGTCGGATAGTTTTCCCCGCTTCCCCTCAACTTCTTTCATCTTGACCCAGTTCCACCCAGTGCGTCCGCTTACATAACCGGCATTTGCTTTTTTAACAACAACTCCCTCGAGTCCCATCCCCAGATATTTCCGATGAAGCTTCTTTATTATTTCCGGATCTTTTGTAACAGTATTTTCATCAACTCTTAGGACATTTCCGCTTTCAACAACTTTCTTAAGTATCTCGCGTCTTTCAATATATGGAGTATCTATCAGGCTTTTACCGTTAAAAAGAAGTATGTCAAAAACCTGAAATTGAAGCGGAATTTCACTCGCATTCTTGGCAATCTCGTGTTTCCGCCTTCTTTGAATTGTTTTTTGAAAATCCAAAAACATCTCACGCTTAGAGTCAACTCCGATAGCTTCGGAATCCAATATCGCCTCATCTGCATGAATAAATTTACCAACCTCTTTCAATTCCGGAAAAGTATCCAGAGGAATTGCATTCATATTTCTGGTAAAAATCTTAATTTCATTAGGTTTTTTAAAGTGGATAAAAATCCTAAGTCCGTCAAATTTCGGTTCCACAGAAACCTCACCCATTTTTTTAATCATTTCGGTTATGGAGTTGAGACGGGCTGCAAGCATTGGAACTACCGGCACCCCAACAACGGGTTTTGCAGCTTTCAAATTACCTTCTTTAACCAGTTTTGCAATATAGCCGATATCGGGTCTGATGTTATATGCTTCCTCAATATCTTTAGATGAAAAATGACTCATAGAGGATAAGGCGTCAATTACGGTCTTTTCCGAAAAACCAAGCCTGAGGCGCCCTACCGGAATCCGAGAAACAAAACGGACAGACAGCGGATCTAAACTTTTAAGAAGATTCGCAGTTTTTTCCACTTTTCTTTCCTGACTGCCTTCACCGTTATCCGCTGCAATTTCCAAAAGCTTCTCGTAAACATCCGTAACGGATTTATTATCCCCTCTTCCTGATGCTAGCTTTTGGGCAGTGTCGCCAACATCGCCTGACTTTTTATATTCGGACTTGACTCTGTCTTCAGGCAAATCATAAGTCTTTGCCAAAACCCTAATCATCATTTTTTCCGCCAAATTAAGAATTACTCCTTCGTAATTCGGCGCCAAAATTCCAAGAGAAAGATAAGTAACTTTATCTATTTCGGAGGCTGGGGTTTTACCAAAAAGCTCCGATAAAATCCGCGTTATTTCAAGCCTGCTTGAAGTCTTTTCCAATCTTTCCAAATATGAAGCCAGTTCCTTAAATTGCATACCCTATTATATATCGGATTTTACTACTTTCCTGCCAGGACGTATTTTGAAGCTTTTGTACTCCCCTCTTTCTTAATTATTCCTTTTTCCATCAGATCTCTGATTTCCCTGAGAATTGTATCTTCCGAAACCATTGGTAAAACTTTTTTAAGTTCATTCATTCCTCCTGAGCCCTGATCCGAAATGTACTCAATAAGACGCATCTGACGCTCGGTAAGAGCAACTTGCTCGCCAAATTTAACTTTAAGACGGGAGTCAACTGAAAGCTTCCTGACTTTATCTTTGATTTTGGTTAGCTCTATCGCCACAACCCCAGTAAAATATTCAAGCCACGGAGTAACTTCTCTTGCACCCAAGTTTGGAGACTGTTGGTCAACTTCACCCAGTGCCGCATAATAAGAAGCTGGGTCATCGTCAAAGTGTTCCTCAAGAGAAAAGAATTTTTTAATATCATAGCCCTCTCTCATTAAAATAAGTGTTGAGAAAGCTCTGACAGTTCTGCCATTTCCTTCGACAAACGGATGGATTGCCACAAGAATATAGTGCGCTATTCCGGCTCTTATAATCGGGTGAATTTCGCGCGCCGAAGGGTCATTAAGCCATTCAAAGAAATCATCCAGAAGATATGGAACTTCATGGAATGGAGGCGGCTGGAAAATAATTTTTCCGGTTCCTTCTTCTTTAATCACTACCTCTGTAGTTCTAAAAACTCCAACTTTTTCCGGCATAACAATCCTATCAACCGTAAGCCTATGGATATCCTTAAGCATCTCAGGCTCATATCCTCCCCTTTTAACAGCCAGTTCGTCGAGAAGAGTCATTACATTTCGGTAATTTATGACCTCTTGAATATCGCGTGCCCTTGCATAAACTTCAGCTCCTTCCAATATTTTTTTAGTTTGATAAAGAGTTAAATCGTTTCCTTCAATATGGGTTCCGTGATGAATTGTACGAACTTGAGCATCGGATTGAAACTGCTTGGCAAAAGAAGGAACCAATGGAGCATTTTCAATAACTTCCTTACTGGCCTCAATTGAGCCAATATTCTTGAGAATTTTATTACTGATTACATATTTAGGAGCATACATACTAGTTTATATTAACGCATATTTTGCGGAAAAAACAATAGCAATTAATCCTGTTTCAGAAGTTCGGGGATTTTGCGGGCTAAATCATCGGCACTGTAAAAAGTACCGACTTTTTCGTATAGCTTGTCTGCCGCTTCTTTGACTATAAAAGCCGCCGAGGAGGCTGCCAAAAAAGGATCATTCTTTGTCAAAAGCGCAACAGTAAGACCCGCCTGAACATCCCCCGTTCCTCCTTTGGTCAGCCCCGCATTTCCACCGGCAACGTCAATACAATTATTTGGTGAGCAAACGCGGGCTAGTTGATCTTTCAACACAATCACGCAATTATATTTTTCTGCCGCTTTTTCCGGATTCAACTCCCCAAAAAGCATTTTGTATTCCCGCTTATTGGGGGTTAGGATTGCCATATTTGGTATCCAGATAGGATCAAGAACCTGAAGACTTCCGGCATCAATTACCCATTTTTTCTCCGGAAACTTTTTTAGAAAATCTTCCGTAATGTTTTTTGTTTTTGTTCCTTCGTTATCTAATCTCTCGCCCTTCGTTTTTTCCTCTTCACTTTTATATCTCATCATTCCGGATCCGATCAAAACAGCATCGGACTTTCTGATATAATCCTCCGTTTCTTCCCAAGGAACCCAAATAAAGGAAAAAAGTTTTGATTTTACTTGATCGGCAACCGCGCCTACGCTTGGTTCCGGCGACGCAAAAAAAACCATATCAACAATTCTTGAAGCAGTTGTCAGAGCAAAAAGTGGAGCACCATGGAAAAGTTTGGATCCGCCGATAATAGTTACCCTCCCGTTTTGACCTTTTGAAGAATTCGGAGAAGGTATGTAAAGCTTTTTGAGAAAACCGGTATCAAAAACATCCATATAAAGAAGTTAATCGTGACCTATCTTATCTTTTTCCGGAACGCCTCCCTCGGGACTCCCTGCCGCCTCAAACTCTTCCGCGGCTTTTTTAATTGCGGCGCTCATTTTATCATTCGCCATTTTTTCTTTTAATTTATTCTTAAAATATTCCATCCGTTCCCCATATGGAAGTTTATTGATATCCAACTCGTCTGCTTTTTCACTCATAACCAAATATTATTCTTAAAGTCTTATTTTTTCAACCTTTTTAAAACCTGTAATGTGTTCATCTGTTGTTGTAATTATTGTCTGCTGACTATCGACGACTCCTATCACAATTTTTCTATGTCTTTCATCCAGTTCCGAAAAAATATCATCAAGAAGAAGCGTCGGGCGCTCGCCGCTGACACTTTCCACAAAAGAAAGTTCCGCCATTTTCAGCCACAAAACCCCCATCCTCTGCTCCCCGCGGCTGCCGAAACTGGATAGATCCCTCTCAATTTTGAATTTTTTATTTTTAATCCTAAAAAGCATATCATCCCTGTGGGGACCCACCAAAGTTGTTGCCGCAGCAACTTCTTCTTCTTTGTAATCCTCAAGACGTCCTTCCGAAATAATCGATTTGTCATACTCCAAACTGTAAATTGTAGAACCAAGTGCCTCCCGGGAATTAATATATTCAATTAATTCTTCTCTTTTCCCTGAAATATAATCTCCGTTCTTAATCAAAAGCTGATTCCAAAAAACAAGCTGTCCGGTGGAAATCATTCCCTCGCGGATTTTATATAAAAGTCTGTTTCTCTGACGAAGTCCTTTTTCATAGGAGAGAATACTTCTTCTATATTCCCTGTCGGTTTGACTTAAAACCGTATCCAGAAATCTCCTTCTCAAACTGGGAGATGTTGTTACCAAATCAAGATCCCAGGGTCCAAAAATTACAACCTTGAAACTTCCGGCAAAGTCTACCAGTCTTTTCGGAAGTCCATCCTTGGTAAGTCTTTTTTTGGCAACTTTTTCAGGATGATCACTTCCTATATCAATTAGTCCTCTGGTCAAAGTAACTTCAAGGTCGCTTATTTGCCCGTCATATTTAATTCTGGCTTTAACTCTTCCGATATCCTTCCCATAATTAATCATTTCCTGCTCCACTTTAGCCTTGAAACTTTTCCCTGTAGCAAGAAGTTGCAAAGACTCCAGTATGTTGGTTTTCCCGGAACCGTTCGGGCCGGTTATCACATTTATTCCAGGATTAAACTCAATGAGTTTTTTTCCGAAGTTTCGGAAGTCTGAGAGCCTTAACTTTAATATCTGCATTGGCCAGCCAGTATAATATGCCTCCGACTATAAATCTAGGATAATACTCAAGAGGAATTCCAAGCCATGGCTCCTGACGATACCATCTGGCTCTTTTCGGAGTAAAGTTCTGCCAACCGTATGCGGGGTTAACCAAAAACCATAAAATTCCTTCAAAAGTTGTAAAGAAAACATAAAATGAAAGAAGCAAAAATTCTTTTTTTGGAGTCCACTCCGTAAAAAAGAAAGCAAAATGAGGAAGCGTTAAAAGTAAAATCCAAAGGTAAAGGTGGTAACCTGTCAAAGGCTTGCCGGCATAACCAAACATTCCGAAAAATGAAAACGGAAGAATTTTTCGCCAGGTAGGAAGAGCCGCCGCCCAGCCCATACGGCCCTCAATCTGAACTTCCAAAAGGGCCATTATAAAGGCAACAAAAAGTGTAAATGCAAAAAACTTTACGTGTTTCATTAAATTAGCATACCAATCGGAATTATTTTTGGCAAATCGGACAAAAGTAAGTTCCCCGCCCGCCAAGAAAGAATTTTTTAATTGTAGCTTTATGACATCTTTCGCAAGGTTCACCTATATGTCCATAGACCAAAGTATGATTTTGATATTCCCCTTCCTCTCCATCAGGTGTAACAAATGCCAGCTCGCTCGCTCCACCATATTTTATCCCCGCTTTCAATACTGACAAAATCGCATCATATAAATTTTTAACTTCTTTTTCTCCCAAACTGTCCGCTTTCTTTTTCGGATTAATACCCGCCAGCCAGAGAGCATCATTCGCATAAATATTCCCCACCCCCCCCATTTTGGTCTGGTCCATCAAAACTATTTTGACGGGGCGTCCCGAGCCGGAAAGAATTTCCTTAAACTTTTCCAAGGTTAAATCTTTAAACGGTTCCGGACCCAATTTACTTATAAACTTTTCTTTTTCAACATCAGGAGTTTTTTCGATCCTGATCCAGCCAAAACGCCTGACATCGTTGTAGTAAAGCTCCCCACCGCGGTCAAGATTAAAAATAACTAAGGTGTGTGGACCCGGAATGCCTCCTGTAACTTTTGGGGATAAAGCTTTGGGGTTTTTAAGATTCGGACCCCTATAAATATATTGCCCGGTAAGTTTTACATGAGTCAAAATTGAGTAGTCGTTATTTAAATCTATTACTGAAACCTTGCCAAACCGCCTTGTACCAGTAACTTTTCCGCCAACAATTTTACCTTCATCTCCCTGAAAAGTTTTGCGGTTTCTAACCTCAACAGAAATGATTTTGTGCCCCGTAAGGTACTTTTCTAGTTGAAGCCTCATGGTCTCTACTTCTGGTAATTCAGGCATATTTATTTACAAATTCTATTATTTCTTTTTTGAATCTTTCTTTCGAAAACTTCTTAGCCTGATTAATGCAATCCTCTTTCTTAAATTTCATCTTCTCAAATCTTTTAACTGCAGAGGTTAAAATTTCCACATTAAGTTTGTTGAAAAATATTCCGGTTTTGCCATCAACTACCGATTCCAAATATCCCCCGCCTTTATAGGCAATTACGGGAATTCCGAAGCCCATCGCCTCAACTGCCGTCATACCGAAATCTTCATCTTTTTGCGCCAGAATATACGCTTTAGCATTTGCATAAAGTCTTGTCATTTCGTTATCGCTCACACTTCCCAAAAACTTTATGTTATCCATCGCAATTCTTTTTAGATAATTTTCCGACGGACCGGCTCCATAAACCAGTAAAGGCAGACCCAATTTATTAAAGGCTTTAACTATTAAATCAAAATTTTTCGCGGCAGTTAATCTTCCACCCGTCAAATAATAAATTTTATTTGATGTTTTAATTTCAGTTTTCGGAAGTTCTACCGGAGGATAAATTACAGTTGCATCTTTCTTATAAAATCTCATGATTCTTGATGTAACTTCTTTTGAGTTTGCGATAAAGTAATCCACTTTTTGTGCCTGTTTGAAATCGTATTTACGCATAAAGCGATTAACAATCAGTCCGTAAAAGCTAACCAACTTTCCGGCAAAACCTTTAAATTTTCTTGAAGTGTCAAAGCCATATAAATATCTTGGAGGTGTATGACAATAACAAATTTCGGTAGCACCCTTTTTCTTTTCAAATCCTTTTGTAACAGCCCAACTGGAGGAAGAAATAATTAAATCATATTGGCTCAAGTCAAAGCTTCCCCAAATAGTCGGCATTAAAAATCTTAGAGGAGAAATTAATCTATCCGCAAATGGAATATATCCAAACCAAGACTGAATAATTTTTATTCCATCGAATTTATCTGCAAATTTTCCAAGACGGGATTTTCTATAAACGGAGACATAGATGGGGGCTTCTGAATAAATCTCATGAAGAGCCAAAAGTACTCTTTCTGCTCCTCCGAAATCTATCAAATAATCATGAACTATTGCAATTTTTTTCATTTAGAAAAGTTGTGTTTGTTTTTCCTGATCAATCGTTTTACCGACTTTTTTGACTCTCTCCGTTAAGATCTTAAAACCGAATTTTTCAAAGAGTTTAAGAACCTCGGGACTATCGATTTTCCATTTTTCCATCTGCAGAAAATCTATTTCTACCGGTACATCTTTTACTATGGTTGCAAGCCTATGGAAGAGTATTGCATTATCTTTATTCGCCTCAAGCTTTTGCCTGATTTTCGGATCAATATCAGATAAATGAGCATAAATTTTATCTATACTTCCGTATTTTTCCAAAAGCTTCTCGGCGGTCTTCGGACCGATTCCGGCAACCCCCGGGTAGTTATCCGAGGGGTCGCCAACCAAAGCTTTGTAATCGGGTATCTCTTCTAGGGGAACTCCCATTCTTTCTTTCGCCGCGGCGGCATCATAGAGTTTGGCATTAGTAAGCCCAACTACCGGCATATAGAGTTTTACCTTGTCATTAATAAGTTGGAGTATATCCCGGTCCCCCGTCACAATTACCACATCCTCTTTTGCTTTACTTGCAATTGTTCCGATCACATCATCCGCTTCAAAACCGGGTTTTGAATAAATAGGAACTCCTACAGCTTTAAAAAAATCTTTAGCTTTTCCAAATTGTGAGGAAAGCTCATCTGCCATCGGAGGCCTTTGAGCCTGATACTTCTTAAACTCTTTTTGACGAAAAGTTTCCGCCTTCTCATCAAAGGCTACAGCAATTGAATCAGGCTTGAGATCCTGCACAACCCTCAAAAACATCGATACAAGCCCATAGACGGCGTTTATTGGCTCTCCGCTTCTTGTAGTGAGTGGTGGCATGGCATGGAAAGCCCTGTGAAGAATGGCATTGCCGTCAATAATTACAAGCTTACTCATAAGTGTATTTTACACTAAACTACTTTTTGGGGCCTACAATCTTTTCGAAGTCGTCGCGATCCAGAGTTTCTTTATCAATTAAAGTCTTGCTTACCTTATCAAGAAGTTTTCTTTTCTCCTTAATAAGTTTCACTGCCGCTTTATAACCTTCATCTAGGATTTTCTTGGTAGCAGCATCAATTTTCTCCATAAAGGCCGGTGAATTCTGAGCCTGTTCGTACCATTCCATTTGTCCAAAATCCCCTAAACCCATATCAGGTCCTAAATTGATCGGCCCAAGGTCACTCATTCCAAATTCAATAACCATTGCACGGGCAATTTTTGTAGCCTGAGCAATATCATTTGCGGCTCCACTGGTCATTTCGTTGAAAACTACTTCTTCTGCAGCTCGTCCTCCAAGCATGGCTGTAATTTGCTCAAGGAGTCTGGACTTTGTTTCGTGAGTCCTATCCCCCACAGGAGGAATTAATGTGTGCCCCAAGCTCATTCCGCGGGCAACGATAGAGATCTGGTGAACCGGATCTGTTTGCTTCAAAAAGTGTGTAACAATAGCGTGTCCGGCCTCGTGATAGGCAGTGATTTTTTTGTCTTCATCACTTTGGATTCTCTTTTTAGCAGGCCCGAGTTTAACTTTGGTTGAAGATTCTTCAAGGTCAACCATTGTAATTTCACTCTTGCCCTCCCTTGCGGCTCCAATTGCAGCCTCATTCAGCATGTTTTCCAAGTCGGCACCCGAAAAGCCGATGGTGCGATCAGCAACTTTACTCCAATCAATTCCTTTAGCAAACTTCTTGCCGCGTGCATGAATATGAAGAATGGCGAGCCTGCCTTCTTTATCCGGCATATCAAGAACAATACGCCTATCAAATCTTCCGGGGCGGAGAAGCGCCGGGTCAAGAAGGTCTCCCCTGTTGGTTGCAGCAATAACAATTACATTGTCATTCGGAGTAAATCCGTCCATCTCAACCAAAATTTGGTTCAAAGTTTGTTCCCTTTCATCATGTCCTCCCATCATTCCACGACCTCTTTGTCGCCCGATTGCATCGATTTCATCAATAAAAATTATTGAAGGAGCTGCGGCTTTGGCCTGAGCAAAAAGATCCCGCGCACGGGAGGCTCCGACTCCAACAAGCATTTCCATAAACTCGCTTCCGGCCATGCTGAAAAACGGCACTCCAGCTTCTCCCGCAACAGCCTTGGCCAGTAAAGTTTTTCCTACTCCTGAAGGTCCAACTAGAAGCGCTCCTTTTGGAGTCCTGGCACCTATTTTTCTGTACTTCATCGGGTTCTTGAGAAAATCCACAAGCTCTTCAAGTTCTTTCTTGGCATCGTCCACTCCGGCAACATCGGCAAAAGTTACATCTTGTTTGCCTTTAGCAAAAATCTTGGCATGACTTCTTCCGAAAGAAAAAATATCCTGTGCTCCTTTATTCTGTGCCCGCATTATGTAATAGAAGAAGGCAACCATAAGAAGAATTGGTAAAACTACCCCGGCAATATCCCCTGCTACCTTGGCAAAAGACTGATCGACAACTTCGTAATTTACGCTGGCAGGATCAATTCCAGAGTTTTTGAGAAGATCGGAAAAACTTTCAGTATCTTCTTTTGTGGAAACTTTAGTACTCCCGTCTTTATAGGAAACCGTCAGTTTAGTACTATCTACAGTTACTTTACTGACTTTGCCGGCTTTAATATCAGTCAAAAGCTGGGAAACACCTTCTTGAGAAGTGCTTCCGGCTGTTTGAACCGCGGCAATAATTCCCGGAATTACAAAGAAGATAATAAGAACCGTAGCCGCAATAGTCCAGAGGTTAAGTTTTAACTTGAGTTGAAACTGCTTTTTCCCTTTTGCGGTTTTTTTATTCTTGTTTGAGTCTTGATTAAAAATCTTTGTAGGATCCATACGGTTGTCAATTCTACACCATTATCTTACTTTTGTTCCATTGGGAACCTTTTTTTGAAGCTTGAAAAGAACTGTTGGGGTCTCTTCGTCCTCCGCTGGAACGGCCATAATCATCATTACTTCGCTCATTTCTTTTTCAGGCCCTATTTTTCTGGGTTCCAGATTGGTAACAAACGGAAACTGCTTTCCAACAAGGTCCTCCGGCTTAAAAAACTTCATTATGCCAGAAAAGCATTTTTTGATTCCAATCTCCCCCCCCAAATCTACCTCAAGCCTCATTACCCAGTGGCTCCAGGTGGGAACTTCTGCTTTAGTAACCGTTCCAATTCTGATATCTACTTTCTCAAAATCACTGTAAGGAATCGTGTCCACTTATTTAATCAATCCTATTTTATCTTTAACTTCTTTAATAGTTTCTGAGGCAATTTTCTCAGCCTTCTCGGCACCCTCATAGATTATCTTACCAACCAAAGAAGGATCGTTTTGATAAATCTTTCTTCGCTCTTGGATTGGCTTCAATTCTTTATAAATCGCTTCCGCAAGTTCCAATTTCAAATCTCCATACTTTATCCCGGATCCTTTATAATCTGCTTCATACTTTTTCCTCTTTTCAGTCCCTTCAAAAAGTTCAACAAACTGCAAAAGATTGGTGACACCACCTTTCTCGGGAACTTTTTCTCCTTTTCCTGAATCCGTCGGGGCACTTGCCAATTTCTTTTTTATCTCATTAAGACTGTCTGTCAGTGAAATAAAACTTCCTTCTACGCTTTTACTCATCTTTCCCTCCCCTGTCAGAGACGGAACATATTCGCCCTCTGTTGCAAACCTTTTTGGTTCCGGAAAATCAGTTCCGTATTTCGCGTTCATTTTCCTAGCAATTTCTCTTGCAACCTCCAAATGGGGTTCCTGATCAATTCCAACAGGAACAAGGCTAGCTTTATATAAAAGAATATCCGCAGCCATTAAAACAGGATAATTGAGAAGTGCCATGGTTACACTATCGGGGTGTTGAGCCACTTTTTCCTTAAACGTCGGCAAGTGCTGCATCCTGGCAACAGAAATTTCGGATGAAAGAATATGGGCAAAATAAGTATGTTCTGGAATTAAAGATTGAGCCGAAATGATTGACTTTTCGGGGTCAAGTCCGCAGGCAAGGTAATCTATAATGACATTTCTGGTATTTTCCGCCAATTTCTCCTTATCAAAAGGGGTGGTTATGGCATGCAAATCCATAACCATATAAATGGTCTCATACTCGGGGTTATTTTGCAGTTCCAAATAACCCTTTACCGCACCCAGGTAGTTACCAAGGTGCAATCTCCCTGTAGCTCTTGTACCGGAAAAAACACGTTTCTTTTTCATATCTAGAACCAATCTTACTTCAGAATGAGGGAAAAAGGAAGAAACCAATCACTTCTAAAAGATAATTTGCTTCTCAAAATCCTTAAGAATATCCTTATCGCTCTCTACAACAGTATCCACGTCTGCCCCATTATAGACACAAATGCGAGTGTATCTTTTATCATCATCTTTGATAAAGCCTCTAGGACTAATTATTTGGATAAAATTTCCTTCCTCAGCAACTATATCAAACTCTTTATCCAAATACTTTGCCCCTTCTTCATTAATTACTCCAAAATCTCCAACAGCGCGTCCCAGTTCTGAAATTGATGTCATACAAAGCCATTATATTGAAGGGCTAATCTTTGTCAACAAATTAGTAGCAGGGGTGGGGCTCGAACCCACGACCGCCGGGATATGAATCCGGTGCTCTACCCAGCTGAGCTACCCTGCCTTGAAAAATTTCTACCCGCTTCAGATAAACCCTTAATCAACCCCAGTATTTTATAATAAATATCACTACCTTTCAAAACGGTCACACCCAAAGTCCCATAATGGTTATTAAAGTTGGCATAAACTTTATGTAGCTTCGTTTTTTTAAAACTGGTTTTCCTGAATCGATCCAGAGGAATTCCCGTAATGTCAGACCAGTACCTTTTAACAATATTTTCTCTATTCCTGTGAATTTCATTTATTCCAACCACAGCTTTTAGACGATCAAACCCCACACCATAGAACTTCTTAAGCCATGAGATCATAAAATTAATGAGCTCTGGATCAGAGTTACAGATGTAAAACTCACGTTTCTTTTTCGATCCCTCTCCCCAATATAGAGCTATTCCTGCGACAAAAAATTCTTCATCAGAAAGGTTTTCTAATTGATCTCGACCTTCATTCTCCCGTTGTTTTATTAAATCCAGCCTTCTATTTTTCTGCATCAGCGATCCTTTCAAACGACCCAATTCTCCACCTTTAATCTTCCTTTTCTTTAACACCTTAAGTTGCTCAACAGACAAAATCATATCTCTCACCCACAAACTGGCGGTGCTCTTTGTCACACCAACTTTTTTAGCAATTACTCCGACACTCTCACCTTTGGCTCGCATCTCTCTAGCTTTTATCCTTTGTAAATACTTAGCCATGAATTTATAGTACTTTCATTATACGGAGGTTCGATTATTCTTGTCAATAATTCAAATTTGATATATAATTCCCTTTATTAGTTATATGCGGGGTAGTGTACGGCTGCACGTGAGGCTCAAATTGGGCCATTTCTAAGAGATTAGAATGAAATCTGACTGTATCGGTGAAACCTAAAATTTAGTCATGGCAACGCCGAGGCAATCCACACTTAGTTATGAATGTGGCGAGTCCGTAGAGACTATACGCCAGACTCTGAATAAGATTTCAGGGAAGACATAGTCCGACACTCCGGGAAACCGGAGAAACGCGAAAAGCATAATCTCGCAGGCTGGGTTCAACTCCCAGCCCCGCAACACGAAGTTAAAAGAACAGTTTTTCCCACTTTTTCCAATTAGGATCTGGTAGGGTTTCTTCCTCGGTCGGCTCAGGTGGTGCAAGCTTTCTTAAAGTATCGTCATCCGGCAGAATCACTATCGCCTCCCCCCGTTTAACCAAACCTAGCTTATCCCTGATCTGTTTCTCGATATATTCCGACCCTTGGGTCTGGGCAATTTGAGCCTGAAGCGCCGCATTATCAGCCTCCATCTTGGAAACCTTTTGCCTCTCCTTTTCAACCTCAGCTCTGATTGCGATTACCTTTTGAATATTCCTAACCGTAGAAAGAAGGAGTATGGCTACAAGTACCCATATGGCATACCCTAAGATCTTTTTGCCTTTGAGCCTTAACCCCTCTATTATTTTACCTTCCATAATTAGTTATATCCTGTAATCATTTGACTATTTAAAAAAATGCTATATAATAGCCTAGAAATCTTGTAATTAATTTAATTATGACACAAGAACCTATCAAAAATCTGCTTCCGAAGTTTATCGAATCCCTTAAAGTTAAGGGCCGCTCTCCTGCGACCATTTTAGCCTACAGAAGCGATCTTGAGCAACTCGTGGATTACCTTATTAAAAGGCAAAAAGTCCTACCTGAACAGGTTCGCCCGGATGATCTCGATAGCTTTAGGGATACCCTTTTGGCTGACAAATATACGCCTAAATCCGTTAGCCGCAAACTAAATGCAGTTAAAACTTTCTTTAGGTGGATGATTTCGGAGAATATTGTTACTTCCGATGTCTCAGCCTCAGTTGCACATCCTAAGATTGAGAATTCTCTTCCTAAATTCCTTTCTCAAATGGAATACAGAGCTTTAAGAGATGTAACGCGCAGTGATGTTAGAATCGCTGCAATTATAGAGCTTATTCTTCAAACGGGACTTAGGATTTCAGAAGTTGCCAGTCTTAAAACCGCCAATGTGGGTAAGGATTCTATGAAAATTGAAGCCTATGCCACACAGCCCGAAAGGACGGTTCCTGTTAATAAACCGGCCGTAGATGTTCTAGCTGCCTATATGGCAATCCGCCCCAAGGCTGATTCTCCTTATGTCTTTATTAGTAAAAACGGCAAACCCTTGGCTGTCAGAAACATCCGCGCTTCAATTGCCAGATACGTTCAAAGAGCAGAACTTCCGGGTTATTCAGTTAATGATTTGAGGACTACTTTTATTGTCGAAAATCTCAAAGCTGGAGTTGATATTGTCCTTCTTTCTCAGGTCTCCGGCCATAAGCGCCTTTCTACAACTGAAAGGTATCTTGAGCTTGCCCAAATAACTGAACCCGGCAAAAAGCAAATCCTTATCGAGCTTTAAAAATCTTGTGGATCCGGATAGAGTCGAACTATCGCTTCGTGTTTATAAGACGCGTATCCTACCGTTAAACGACGGATCCAATGAGGCAATTATACCAAACTGAAGTTACTTTTTCTTGAAAGCCTGGGGCATGTCTTCCCAATCGCGATGTTTCCTAACTTTCAAATTCTCTTCCCAGACAGCCTTAAGAGCCGGCATATTAATACCTATTTTCTTGGCCAGACCCAAAATTCCTACCATATCCTTCGGAAAACATGCTTGCCCAAAACCAAAATCCCCATCCCAACCCGGAACTTTAAGAAAGGTTCCAATCCTAGGATCGGCTTCAACAGCTTGTCTTACCTCATCATAATTAGCACCAACCTTTGCCGCCAAAAAATAGAATTCATTTCCCAACATGATTTTACTGGCAAGTAAGAGATTGCTCATATATTTAGTAAGTTCAGCACTAGTCGGATCAACAATAAAATATTTCTGTTCCTTACTTAAAATTGTTCTGTAAAGCTCCACCACCCTATCGGCCACTTCTTCATCATCAGACCCGATAACTGTTCTCGCAGGGTTTAAAAAGTCAGCATTTGCATTCTCCTGGGTTAGAAACTCGGGATTCATAACAAAATTAACCTTCGGATATTTTTTCGACATTTTCTTAATTGTTCCCGGAAGAGAAGTTGATTTAAGAATCAAGATTTTATCCGTACCTGAAATTTTTGGTGCAACTTCATCAATAACCTCCTCGACAATACTCATATCCATACCTGAATAATCATCAAAAATTGGGGTTGGAACACATACAAAAACGAAGTCGGAGTTATCGATTACTTCTACTAAAGTATTTTTACTTTCTTTATACTTATCAAACCAAAAGACATTGTTTTTTGGGTTCGTTACAAATCCCTCTCCAGTTGCCCTGCCCACAAACCCATAGCCGATTATACCAACATTCATAAAAAGTAGAATATCACAGATTCGACCGTCTTTCCATTTCAGCTTCCACTAGTTTTTCATCACGACCATACTTAAGTCTGCTCATTTCCTTGATTATCTCTGCAACCCTAGGACTCTCCATTGCCTTTACTTTATTCAAATCTTTAGTCGTATCCATTGAAAATGGAGGAACCGGTTCGTTACCAACAATTGTCTTGATATAAGCGTGATATTTTTCAACATTCAAAAGATCATCTTCTCCAAAAGTCGGGGTGAATTCATGCTGCAGGTAGTTTGCATCGGTTACACCAACTCGGTAGGAAATAATTGTTCCGACATTGCCAAAGACTGCATTTTTAACTTCTTCTTCAACTTGACCTATAAATTGGTTGGCAACACAAAGACCTAAACGGTACTTTCTGGCTTCGGAAAGAATCGTAGCAAAGTCCGGTGTGGCAAAATTCTGGAACTCATCAACATAGAAATAGAAATCACGTCTCTGCTCCATCGGAACACTGGCCCGACTCATTGCAGCCATCAAAATACGCGGCACAAGAAGAAGTCCCAAGAAATTGCTGTTTTCCTCCCCCAAAGTTCCTTTGGCCAGATTAATAAGGAGAATTTTACCTTCATCCATAACTTTTCTAAAGTCAAACGAGCTTTGCGATTGCCCAATAATGTTTCTGATTAATTTGTTTGTGACAAAACGACCAAATTTCGACACGGTATAGTCCAGGACCTCCGATTTATGGAAGTCCGAGGTTTGCGCAATTTGATCTGTCCAGTAGCGTCTGACAATTGGATCGGTGACTTTCGGTAAAAGCTTCTGGACATAACTGGAATCTGTCATTGCCCTCACAAGCTCAACAAAGGTATTTCCCGGCTCAGCCATAACGGTAAGCATGGCATTTCTGACTCCGTGTTCAAATCTTGGTCCCACAATTCCGGTTTTATACGGATCAAAAAGTTTATACATGAGGTTTATTATTGATGTTGCCGCAAAGTGCTTTTCATCCTCAGTTTTTGCTTCAAGTAAATTCATTCCGATGGGTCTTTCTGTATCATTAGGATTAAAATAGATGACATCCTCCGCTCTTTCGGGAGGAATAAGTTTTAAAACATCTTCAACAGCATCACCGTGCGGATCCATGAAACAAAGTCCCTTTCCTTCTTTAATATCTTGCAAGATCATTGCTTTAAGAAGTTCAGATTTTCCTGTTCCGGTTTTTCCGATTATATAAACATGCCTCATTCTGTCTTCATTACCGATATAAACCGGCCTTCTTATACCTCTATAAGCGCTAATACCAAGGTAAAGACCTTCGTTGGGAATTTGGGAGGGAGCGGGTGCCGTTTTTGAATTCAACCAAAAAATGTGCGGGGTTGTAATTTGTTTATTTGGGAAGTGAAAAATAGTCGCCAACTCTTCTGAGTTAAGAATAGATGAATGATTTTTGAAAATATTAAACATCGGCTGATATCTATAAAGGAAATCTTCCATAAAAGCTGCTTTCCTATAAATCTTGCGGCTTTTAATAGTATTTAAATCTCCCGCAAACTGAGCCAAGGAACTGCCGATATTTGCAACATGGCTTTTGGCCGAATCTTCATCTTCCGATACCGCAATGACTCGAATTGAAGTCTCAAATCCGGGTTTAGCAATTTTATTTTCAACTGCTTCCAAGGTTTTTGCCGAAGTGGAATATTTAGCCTTTTCAGGATCGCTTTCCTGTTTTTTAATATCACTGATAAAATGACTTCCTTCTTTTTGCCAGGAGGAGTCCGCCGGAGAAATGAGAATTTGAATAACAGCTGCCTCCCCCGGACCCATCTTGGCCAAGTCTGAAGTAATTCCAAGCATCGGGTCAGTTGCCAAATCTTTAAAAGTTTTTAGCGGGTAGAAATTACTTTTACCAAGTTGAAATGATTTGTAAGCAACTCTCCCTTTTTCGGTAAAAATATTATACTCATCAACTTCAATTATTTCCGCATCCGAATACTCGCCGTTTATCTGTTTTTCAACCAAGTCTTTTAATTTTTTAGGTACCCAAACGTAAAAACGTATATCCTCCTGTTTGGCCACAATTTCAAAAGAAATGGCCGGTTGCATAAGAAACTTCTGTTTCCAACCGCTTTTTTTAATGGTATAAAGGCTCGAAATGAGCTGTTCCATTACATCAATTTTTATTTCGTTATTCCGCGGAACTGCAACTTGTAGAAGAACAGAATCTATCGAACCTTCCTCCCTCTTCCTGTTTTTGAAATAGATAAAAATGGCATAAGCCAATGCAACCAATAGAAATATAAAAACAGCAATAAAAACAGCTGCCAAAATGATTCCCGTGTAGTCAATCGATCCCAAATACATATTATTCGCTCTTACCTCCAACCTGCCAGCCAAAATGAAATGCCTTTTTAAGAATCCTAAGCCAGAACATCCCTAACCACGTTATAGACGAAGAAATGGAACCACTTGACCACTTGGTAAGGGTTACTGTATCTGCAGGGGGTTGAATATTAATAACTTGTGTAGGCGGAGTTTGAATTAAAGGTTTTCCTTTGTCGTCGTTCACTTGAGCCTTAAATGTTTTTTGAACGACCTGAACTCCCGTTTGTTTTAATGTTTCGGGAACAATAAATTCAGCCTCTTTGTTTACTTCCTGAAGCTCGGGAACTTCGGGTCTTGGAATTTCGGGTGTGGCAGCCATATAGATTTATTGTATATCAGTTAGCTACCCTCTCCAAGCCTCTTCTTTAAAACCGGATTTAAAATTTATTTCTCTTGCTTTTATAAAAAGATAATCCGAAAGACGATTAATGTAAATTAAAATCTCAGGCTTTGATTTTAATTCCACCAATTCCCTTTCGGCTCTTCGGCAAAGAGCTCTGGCAAAATAGAGCCGGGTTGCTCTTTTGTTACCACTATAAATCAGAAAGTTTTTTTGTACAGGAAGCTTTCTCTCAAGCCTATCAATTTCCTTTTCCAGTTTACTTGTCGCACTATCCGAAAACTTAATTTTTGCCCCGGTCAGAATTGCATTAATTGTAAAAAGATTCCGCTGAACTCCGGTAAACCCGCCTATAATTCCCAAAAATGAATTCAGTTCATCGATCGCACCAATTACTTTTATAAGCTTTGAGGATTTGGAAACTCTTTTTCCTGAAAAAGTACCTGTTTCTCCTTTATCTCCTGTTTTTGTATAAATAGCCATTTACAGCTATTCTAACACTCTGAGTGTCCGCAGGCATGGCACTTGGCGCATCCCTCTTCATAAACCAGTGCCGGACTGCCACAGGAAGGACAAATATCTCCAACCGTTTCTGTTTTTTGCTCAACTTGAACCTTTTCAATTTGTTCGGGTATTTGATGAGTAGCTTCGTGACTTTCAAAGCCGAAATGTAGCGATATCGCCTTGGCAACTGCATCCGGTAAAGATCTAATCTTATTCGGGCCAAACCCAACCGATCTTCCTCCACCAATTCCTCTAAGTTGTTCAACAATCTCGCGGGCTCTTTCAATTGGGGGTTTGTGATTCCCAAATCTGAGAGTCGTGGAAATCATCCGACCCAAGGCTTCTGCCATTGCAGCAACCTCACTTCCCGCTTTTCCGATTGTTATAAAGACTTCAAAAGGATTCCCCTGACTATCCTGATTAACGGTTATAAATGCACTACCAAGAGGTGTCACTATTCTATATGTCGCTCCCTCAACTTTCATCGGCCTTTCCATAATTACCTGTGTGGAAGCAGCAACTTCGCTTTTCGGAGTTTCCTTACTTATACCCAGATTAAGCACCTGCATACTTTTACTTCCATCTCTAAATATAGTAATCCCGTTACAACCACTCTCCCAGGCCATAAGATAAGCCTTTTTAACATCATCAACGGTTGCATCATGGCGAAGATTTATTGTTTTACTAACGGCATTTTCCGTATATTTTTGGAAAACAGATTGTGTCCTTACATGCCAATCGATATCAATTTCGTGAGCAGTCCCAAATATTCGCCTTACATCCTCCGGAATCTCAAGAATATCTCTGACGACACCCTTCTCGGCAACTTTTGTCATTAGTTCTTCCGACCAAAAACCTTTTTCTTTAGCAATTCTTTCAAAATCCGGGTTTATAAATGACAACTTTCTATCCAGATGCTGGTCTTTAACAATATGTTGATAAGCTACAGCAAACATTGGTTCAATTCCGCTACTGGCGCCGGCAATAATAGAGATTGTTCCTGTTGGCGCAATTGTCGTAACCGTTGAATTTCTTCTGGGCGCTTCTTCTCTATAAATAGAAACCGGCCAAAGAAGGAAGGGTCCGCGCTTCTTAGCCAATTCGCGGGATTCTTCAACCGCTTCTTTTTCAACCACCTTCATAATCTTCTCCCCCAATTCCATCGCTTCTTCACTATCGTAAGGAATTCCAAGGTTCACAAGTATGTCAGCCCAACCCCCGATTCCCAACCCGATACGTCTGCTGTTAAAAACAGTCTTCCGTATCTGATCCAGTGGATATGGATTAACTTCAATGACATCATCCAAAAACTTGACAGCTTGGTGAGTAACTTCTTTAAGTCTTTTCCAATCGACTTCTTTTCTACCTTCATGATCGTTAATAAAATATGTCAGGAAAATGCTTCCAAGGTTGCAGGCATCAAACGGGTAAAGAGGCTGTTCCCCACAAGGATTAGTTGATTCAATCGGACCAAGAGCCGGAATCGGATTGGAAGAACCCTTATTAATTCTATCTATAAATATAAGTCCCGGATCCCCCGTTTTCCAAGCTCCCTCGGCAATTTCGTCAAAAACACGTCTTGCGGAAAGAGTTCCCGTAACTTCTTTTGTTTTCGGACTAATTAGTTCATATTCCTCATCTTTGTAATAAGCATCAATAAACTTATCGGTAATGGCAACCGAAATGTTGAAATTTGTTATCCCTCCATTCTCTTTACAATGAATAAATTCCAAAATATCCGGATGATCCACCCGAAGTATCCCCATATTTGCCCCTCTTCTTTTTCCTCCCTGTTTAACCTCGTTTGTGGAAGCGTCAAAAATACGCATAAAAGATATCGGTCCGGACGCGGTTCCCGAAGAAGTCTTCACAATTGAGCCATTGGGGCGAAGCCTGCTGAAAGAAAAACCCGTTCCTCCGCCGGTCTTGTGAATTATTGCCTGATATTTCAGGGCATCGAAAATTCCTTCCATAGAATCCTCCACAGGCAACACAAAACAAGCCGAATATTGAAGTCCGTTATCAGTCCCTGCATTCATGAGAGTCGGAGAATTCGGTAAAAACTCCCGCGAAATCATCAATTTATAAAATTCTTTTGCAAGTTCTCCTACATCTTTTCTTTTCATTCCCCATCTGGATTCAGCAGAAGCAATTTCCCAAGCAACTCTCCAAACCATATCTTCAGGGGTTTCTATCGGACTTAAATTCTCATCCTTTACCAAGTATCTCTCATCAAGAACTTTCAGAGCTTGTTCAGTCCAAATTCCTTTGGGAAGATTTTCATCCCTTTCCGGCCGTTTCCCTATCTTCTTTTTTATATCAGAAATTATTTCCTGATAAGACGGAGCAATCAAATCGTTTAGTGTTATTCTTGTTTCACCGTTTTTATAAACGATTTTTCTGCGCTTAACCCTAACTGCTTTTTTATTATTTATAGTTTGTAATGCCATTTTATATTAGGTATTTATTCGCTGGTTTTCTCTATCAGCTTTTCAAAATCACTTAAATCCTCAAACTCAAGGTAAACACTGGCAAACCTGAGCCAGGCAACTTTATCTATTTTCTTCAGTCTTTTCAAAACTGCATTTCCGATTGCCCGGGACGGAATTTCCTGTTTATCGCTTCTTAGCATTTCCATCTCTACCTGATCTACAACATCATCAACCAAATCCAAGGATACGGGTCTTTTTTCAATTGCTCTCAAGATTCCCCTTTTTACTTTTTCCTTTTCAAAAACCTCCCGTCTTCCATCCTTTTTAATTACCCAAAGAAAACTTTTTTTAACTGCTTCTATGGTCGTAAAACGCTTGCCGCACTTACCACATTCTCTCCTTCTTCTTATAGAACCATCCTCAACAGTTCTGCTTTCAAGAACGCTTGTTTCAGCTGTACCGCAAAAAGGACACTTCATAAATGTTTCACATATGTAAAGAAAATACTCTACAAATAGTGATAGCACTGATTTTCAAACACTACCCCTAGACTGTCAACTAGTAAGATTTTATACAAAATATATCACATCAGGCTCGGGGTATGCTTGGGTTTTTAATAATTCCTGAAGTTTTTTGCGGAAATTATTTTTAATGAAGAATTTGAACTTTTAGAAATCATAAAAAAATGAAGCGTTTTTGCCAATTAATCCCCATCAAACGGGTTAATTGGTACCGGCAATCCTTTAGAATTTAAACCATCTCTTGCCGCTTTATAAGAATTTTTCGCGTAATTTTCCGTTTTAATTGCCAAGGGTCTTCCGTTCTCAGGGATTAACGGCAACATATTCTCAATCATCTCACGATGTTTAAGTGAAGCGGTAGCAAGTTTATTTAAAAAGGCACGGGTATCATACCCTTGCGTTCCGGCTAAAGTTTCATCATTTACGGCTACTTCTAAATATTTCTCCCCTTTCGTTAGAGTTGACATTGCAATGTCGGGTTTACCTTCCTCGAATAAGGTTTGCGCGTAGATAAGTCTTTTATCCGAAAAAAGGAGTGCCAGTTCCGCTTTCTTAAGGGGAGACAGAGTCAAAACATACCAAATTTTGTCCCTTAAAGCTTTTAATCCCCAAAGCGGGTTATCCGGTAGAATGCCGCCTGCATATTGAAATGTGTAATTTATCATCGAAGTTTCACAATTATTGTTAGCCGAGGTGGAAAGGGGTTTAAACGGGGCGTATGAATACGATACGGAAGATGATTCAAAGATGGAGACAAAAAGAATGGCGAAAGCAAAGACAAAAACACCAAGTCCGAGTAAATATTTTTTCATTATCGGGTAGCTACCATCCTAGCTCCTATATAAGAACTCTGTCAAGTTATCTAAAAAGAATAATCGGCCATTCCCAAAGGACGTGGAGAATAATTGAACCGCTGATATTTTTGGTCTTGGCAAAGACAAACGCAGACCCAATTCCAAAAATAGCTGTCAATATCAGATATAAAATCCCTGCCGATAAACTTAATTTCCAAACGAAGAAAGCTATCGGAACATGTATAACCGTCCATAGAATAGTGGAAATAAAATTTGCCGACCACTCGTTCATTAAAACCGACCACAATCTGCCGAAAATATATCCTCTGAAAGCAATTTCTTCTGAAATAGCCGTTGCAAAAGAAAGACCCAAGGAAATTATTAAAGGAGAAGAACCTATATTTGCAGCAAAATTAAAACGCCCATACTTCAAAAAGTTTGTAAGAACCGCTTCCAAAACAAAAATTACTCCCAGACCCAATGAAAGATATACCGAATAGAAAAAATTCTTAAAAGTAATACCCAGAGAAGAAAAACTAAATCCGTCTCGTCCCGCAAACCAAAAAAGCGGAAAAAGCCAAAGTACCGGTTTAATTACCAACTCTTCCACTTCGTCAGGAAGTTGAAAAAGGAACCTGTAGAACGCCCAAATCAAAATAAGGTATGTTGAATAAACCGTAACGTTTTTTAAAATCTTGAATTTGGCAACCATTGCTTAATTTATTATTTTACATCCTTCAAACGATTCATCAATTGCGCTAACGATCATCTCAATCCTCTCCCCCGCCTCGGGAAGCGTTATTACATTTTTTTCATTCGGAAACCAATGAAAGGTTAAATTTCTTGAAAGTCTCCAAGTATCCCAAAGCTTATCTGCAAGCTTACGCCCCTGACAATGCTCCACTATTTTGTTATAAATACTTTCTTTTTCTAATTCCTTAGGCAAAGACGGATTAAGGGCTTTTCCAATTCTGAAGTGTTTTCCGTAATAATCTTCCTCTGAAATAAATTTCATATCCAAAAAAAGCTTTTTCAAAAAACCTTCATAAGCTTTTGCTGCAGGAAAAACAACAAATGAATAATCGTCAAACTCTTCCTTTCCGCCGGGTAGATCTGCTCCCCAGCCTTCCACAACACGGTAAATAAATTCAGATGTTGCTATAAGTTTTTGAAGATCCTCACCAAGATATTTCCACCAAGTCTTAGCCTCAAGTGCACTTAATGTTTCCATTACAAATTTATTATAGCAAAAAGATTTGGATTATACTTTAAATACAAAGTATAATTTAGTTCAGATGAAAAAACTATTTTCTTTCCTATTAGGAAGGATAAAACTTCTCTTTACAACGGCGCATGGAATAAAGTTTTTAATATACTGGGGAGTAATTTTAGGAGTCGGTATTTACCTCTTCTGGGGAATTCCCCTACCAACTGCCATTAATGGTGCCAATAACCAGCCTGTATCCACAAAAATCTTCGACAGAAACGGAAAACTTATTTACGAAATCTATACCGATAAAAAAAGAACCCCTATTTCCCTATCTGAAATGCCCGCTAATTTAAAAAATGCAACTATTTCAATAGAAGACAAATATTTTTATACAAACCAGGGAATTTCCATAACAGGAATTGCGAGAGCAATTTTTAATACCATTTTCAAGCGTCAGCTCCAGGGCGGTTCAACAATAACTCAGCAGTTGGTTAAAAATGCATTTCTAACAAATGACAGAACCGTTAGAAGAAAGGCTCAGGAACTGGTACTGACAATGATAACCGAAAGTACTTATTCAAAAGATCAAATACTGGAAATGTATCTGAATACAATTCCTTACGGCGGAACCGCATATGGAATTGAGGCGGCAAGCGAAACATATTTCAATAAGTCAGCAAAAGATCTTGATCTTGCGGAGTCAGCACTTCTGGCAGGTCTCCCCCAGTCCCCATCCACTTATTCCCCGTACGGAGCCCATCCTGAACTCGCCAAGGGGCGTCAGGAGGAAGTTCTTAAACAAATGGTAGACAATAAATATATTACTCAAGACCAAGCAGATCAAGCCGACAAAGAACCTTTAAACTATGCTGCCATTAGTCCCCCTCAAGCTCCTCACTTTGCTCTCTGGATTAAGGCCCAGCTCGCGGAAAAATATGGAGACAAGATGGTGGAACAGGGGGGACTCCGAGTTTACACGACTCTTGATCTTGACATCCAAAATTTGGCTCAACAGGCAGTTGCAACTGAAGTAGGTAAACTCAAAAATCAACATGTAGGTAATGGGGCAGTAATCGTCACAAGACCATCGACTGGAGAAATTCTGGCAATGGTCGGGTCAAAAGACTACTTTGCAACCGATGAAGACGGAAAGGTAAATGTAACTCTCGCGGAAAGACAACCGGGAAGCTCAATCAAACCCCTTAACTACGCTCTGGCTTTCAGAGACCAAAAAATCACACCGGCAACGGCCATTGCAGACGTACCAACCTGCTTCAATGTTGCCGGACAACGATCATATTGCCCTGTAAATTATGACAACACGTTCCATGGTTTAGTTGAAGCAAGATTTGCATTGGGAAATTCATATAACATCCCTGCAGTTAAAGTTCTTGCTCTAAATGGGGTCGAAAATTTTATTAACTTTGCAAAACTCATGGGGATTACCACCCTGACGGATCCAAGCGGCTACGGACTTTCGGCAACTCTCGGGGGACTTCTTGTCAGGCCATACGATATGGCGGTTGCCTTCGGGGTATTTGCAAATCAGGGAGTTGAGCAACCGCTCATTGCCATTACTAAAGTTACGGACTGGAAAGGAAATGTCCTCGAGCAATATGATCCAACTAAAAACGAACTCACTGGAACAAGAGTATTGGATCCAAGTGTTACATTCTTAATTTCCCACATTCTTTTGGACAATAATGCCAGAACCGCCGCTTTTGGATCCTCTTCTTACTTAAATGTTTCCGGACATCCTGAAGTCTCGGTAAAAACAGGGACAACAAACGACCGACGTGATAACTGGACAATTGGTTATACGGCAGATGCGGTTGTTGTCACTTGGGTTGGAAATAATGATAATACTCCGATGAGCGGTGCCGTTTCCGGAATTTCCGGCGCTTCCCCAATCTGGAATAAGGTTATGAAGGCAGTTTTGAATAAAGCCGAATCAGGAGCTTATGATAAAAACGAAACAGGGCATGCATGGCCAAAACAACCGGACGGTGTTGTTGGAGCAACAGTCTGCGCAGATACCGGAGGAGCACCTTCCGCCGATCCTGCAAATCCAGGCTGCCCGACAAGATTTGAGTACTTTTTAACGGGAACTGTACCGACAACTTCAAATGTTGTTAATCAAGATGTTCAAATAAATAACACCACAGGACAACTTGCCGGACCAAATGATACTCCTGATCAGGTACATACGGAAAATAAGCCCACCTATACAGATCCTGACGGAACTATGTATTGTTTGACGTGTCCAATCGCAAGTGAGTCGGCAACCATAAACTATCCTCTACCCCAAACCTCAACTCCAACTCCGAGTCAGTAAGATGGATTACTCTACCATTTCGGGTAATTTACTGTTACAATTCGCGGCAAATGGGGAAATCTCTCAAACGTATTCTCGCGATAATCGGAAAACCATTCTATTTTCTCCTGTCTCATCTATTAATCGGTCTTATTGCAATTTCGATTGTAATTAATAAACCCGCCAAAAAAAACAAAAAGAACAAAAAACAAAAAACAAAAATTATCTACAAAAAGGGGTGGGCTCCGGAGTTAAAACTTCCAAAAATATCTTTCCCTAAAATAAAACTGCCGAAAGTGAGTCCGATACTGAAACTTGAGGAGCTGAAAATAGATCTTTTCGAATTAAAGATCTGGACCAGAATCAAAAATTCTTTCAAAAAAGCCATTAAATTTATTGCGGACCGCAAATTAAAACACAAAATAAGATTTATTTTAATTACTTTTTTTGGGTTAGCACTGGTTCTTACTTTTTACTTTTCGATTTTAAAAGGACTACCTTCCCCTAAAGAACTCGAGGTTAGACAACCGGATGTTTCTACCAAAATTTATGATAGGAACGGTAACTTACTATATAAAATATATAAAAACCAGAACAGGACTATCGTACCTCTGGATAAAATTCCTACCGATGTCAGGCTTGCGACACTCGCTGCCGAAGATGCGGAATTCTATTCAAACCCCGGTTTTTCGGTCAGGGGAATGTTCAGAGCCTCCATTCAGGATATAGAAACAGGATCTCTGCAGGGAGGTTCAACCATTACTCAGCAACTGGTTAAAAATACTTTACTTTCGCCGGAAAAAACCATAACCAGAAAAATAAAAGAGATAATTTTGTCTGTAGAGGTCGAGGCGGTTTATACGAAAGATCAAATACTTGAAATGTATCTTAATCAGGTAAGCTACGGGGGAACCGCTTACGGGGTTCAGGAGGCTTCAGAACTTTACTTCGGAAAAAATGTTGAAGACCTTGATTTGGCTGAGGCCGCACTTTTGGCGGGACTTCCCAAAAGCCCGACAACTTATTCCCCATTCGGATCAAACCCCGATTTGGCTATCCAAAGACAAAGAGAAGTTCTTCATTTAATGGTTGTAAATAAGTTTATCTCCGAATCTCAGGCGGAAGCGGCAGAGCAGGAAAAATTAACTTTCATACCCAATAAAACCGCAATTGAAGCCCCCCATTTTGTAATGTATATCAGGCAGCTTTTAGTTGATAAATACGGCGAAGATATGGTTGAAAAAGGAGGCCTGGAGGTTACAACCAGTCTTGACCTTTCAATACAAAAAACCGCCGAAGAAGTTGTCCAAAGTGAGGTTGATAAACTTAAAGGCTTAAAGGTCGGCAATGGTGCGGCTTTGGTTCTTAACCCGCAAACCGGTGAGATTCTGGCGATGGTCGGGTCAAAAGACTATTTCGATTTGGCTGATGACGGAAATGTAAATGTAACAACCAGCCTCAGACAACCGGGAAGTTCAATTAAAGTTGTTAATTATGCTTACGCACTGGCTAATGGTTACACTCCTGCAAGTATAATTGATGATTCACCAATTACTTTTTCCATGCCGGGCACTACCCCTTACTTCCCCGTCAACTATGACGGAAAATATGTAGGACAGATAAGTTTAAGAAACGCACTTGCCCAAAGCCGAAACATTCCTGCAGTTAAAGTTCTTGCCTCTTACGGTGTAAGCCACATGATTACCGAAGGACAAAAAATGGGAATAACAACGTGGGGGGATCCTTCAAACTACGGTTTATCGCTAACTCTCGGAGGAGGTGCTGTAACAGCACTGGACTTATCCAGGGTTTATTCAACAGTTGCTGACTATGGCAAACGTCCGGATTTACTACCGATACTTGAGGTAAAAGATTACAAAGGCAAAGTTCTGGAAAAAGATACTCCTACAACAACTCAGGCTATTGACCCAAGAATTGCATTTCTTCTGACAGATATTTTAAAAGATAATAATGCCAGAGCACCCGAATTCGGATATAATTCCTATCTTGTTATAAAAAATCATCCTGAGATTGCCGTTAAAACAGGAACCAGCAACGACCTGAGGGATAACTGGACTGTCGGATACAATCAAAACTATCTGGTTCTAACTTGGGTTGGAAATAATGACAATTCTCCTATGAGCTATGTTGCCTCCGGAGTTACGGGTGCCTCCCCTATTTGGAATAAAATAATGTCGGCGATTCTTTTAAACCAATCTTCAATTGACTGGAAAGTTCCGGACGGGGTCAGTAAGGTAAATATTTGTTCACTCACAGGGACTCTTCCTTGTGATTCCTGTCCGACACGTCAGGAGTGGTTCTTGGACGAAAACCGTCCTTCAAAATCCTGCACACCCGACCAAATCCAGCAAATAACAAATCCATCACCAACCCCGGGAGAAAGTATTCTGGAAAACGGAGCCAGCACTCAAATTAAGCACTAAGTTCCTTGAAAAGAAGGTAGGAAGGAAGTATGAAAAGTCCGCCCAAAACTACATTGATGACAGATCCAACACCATAAGGAATAATACTCAGGATAACTTCGCAAACTACCGCAAATACTCCAAAAACAACCAGTCTTCCGAAAATCCTCCAGTAATTTCCTTTTACGAGTTCCTTACTCTCCAAAAATGATTCCTTAATTCCTGTCCCTTTCTCAATCATAATAAACCTGCTAAAAGCAAACCAGACAACAAATAAGACTCCTGGTACAATCAGTAAAACAAATCCCAACAAGTAGGCCAATGCCAGAACTATGTTCAGAAGCAAAAAGATCCAATATTTTTTCCATGCGGAGGCAAAAGTTTCCTTTACGGAAAATTTATCACCTTTGATAACTTGACCAAAGGCAATTATTACGGCTGCTGTGACAAAAACGGTAACTAATAAATAAACTGCTTGTATAAACCACATGCCTCCGGTTAACCAAATTGAACCGGAGCTTCTGATAGAACCAGGCAAATAATTTTCGGCTATGGATAATATAGAAAAGAAAACTAAAGGAATATATAGCTCTGCCAGCAAAACAAAATTTTTCTTCTTTGAATAAATATCTATGGATTTTTTAATTAAATCGATAGGAGAAGAAAGTTTTTTCATTGATTTTTTCTAATTACTATTGTTTGCTCTCTAAAAATATTCAACGAATTTAGATTAAACCTTGGCAAAGACAAATGCAATTTAGTACCGCCGGTTACGCTAAATCCGAGTATAGCGGAAATAATAACAGTGGCAAGTAGTACCACGAGGACTATAATTCTTTCCCTTTTGCCCCAAGGTTTTTGAGGTTCTTTTCTCTTTTTTTTATTTTCAGGTCTAAGATCTCTAAATTTTTTTGTAAGTGCCGCACCATCTTCATCTTCGTACTCTTCTTCTTTGTTTGCCCCGAATATTGCCATAGGAAGTTATTACTTTCTGCGTGTATCCCACACTTTTTCGTCAACCATATTTTGAGGTTTAGTGCCGGAAAATGTATCCAGAATTGCGGCAACTGCCTGTTCCCCCATCTTCAGCCTAGCTTCCCATGTGGCACTGGCAATATGGGGCGTTGTTATTACCCGCTGATTATCTATAAGTTCCGGAGAGATATCGGGTTCGTTGTCAAAAACGTCCAGTGCCGCTCCCGCAAGCTGGGCACTCGCCAGGGCATCCACCAAATCCCTTTCATTAACCACCTGACCTCTTGCTGTATTAACCAGGAAA
Organism: Candidatus Microgenomates bacterium; assembly: GCA_049523135.1. Classification (GTDB taxonomy): domain Bacteria; phylum Patescibacteriota; class Microgenomatia; order UBA8517; family UBA8517; genus JBEKNE01. Next base: position 51,150 of record JBEKNE010000001.1, read on the forward strand.
GATCCCCTCTTCATTTTGGCAAATGTATCCTTATTTATCATATGCCTTGTATCGGGTGTCAGAGGAACATGCAAAGTCACGAAATCACTTGCACCCAAAAGTTCATCCAACGAAGCAAATTTCACCCCAAGCTCACGTTCGGCATCGGGATCCGGAGTGTGTTTATTATAAAGAACATTCATTTTATAACCTATCGCACGCCGGGCAACCATTGAACCGATTCTGCCCATTCCAATTATTCCCAAAGTTTTGCCTATTACATTTATACCCAGGAAAATATCCGGTTCCCAACCTTTGTAGGCTCCCTTCCGGGTTGCTTCATCCGCTTCAACAATTCTCCTGGCAAGAGCCAAAATTAGCGCCCAAGTGTGCTCCGCCACGGCTTCGTTGACTTCATCCGACGGAGTATTTGTTACGATTATTCCCCTCTTTGTAGCCGCACTTGTATCAACATTGTCAAAACCTACAGCATAATTGCTTATTATTTTAAGTTGAGGTCCGGCCGCATCCATTACATCTCCGTCAATTTTATCCGTAAGAAGACTCAAAACTGCGTCCACCCCTTTAATTCCATTTAAAAGTTCTTCGGGTGTTAGCGGTCTACCAAATTCAGAAATAACAACTTCATTTCCGTTAACTTTTAACTTTTCAAGAGAGTCTCCAGGGATTTGGCGGGTAACAAAAATTTTCATTCTATTATTGTATTAATTAAAATTGTACTACATTTACTCCGCTACTTTTACATCTTGTGAGCCATGCATCCATTTCATTTTCTTTTAAAAGTCCTTTTTGACTTCCTGTATAACCGATAACTGACGCTGAATTACATGTTCCCCAAAGAAGAGCTTCATCCAATGATTTTCCGTGGATTAGCGCTGAAAGTGCTCCGCTTCCAAACGCATCCCCCGCCCCTGTTCTTTCATACGCATCAACCGGAAGGACCCCAACTTTGAAAAACTTGCCATTAATCGAATCGTAGGCAAACGCACCTGCTTCTCCATCGGTAATTACACAAACCTTCGGCCCGAGTTTATTCAGAGCTATTAAAAGATCCCGTTCACGATTTCCTGATTCTCCAAAATTTGTTAGTTTTTCCGCTTCCTCACGATTTACGAAAATTAAATAGGAAAGACTCATAACATCCTGAATATCTTTATATTCTGCACGAAGTTGCCAGCTACCCGGATTAAATGCAAGTTTTACAGTCGGATTTATCTTGAGCCAATCAACCATGTGGTTGTAAAACGGCCTGAAGCTCTCTCCCATACTTGTCAAATATACCCAAGGGGCAACAGGAAGTTTGACGGGAAATTCATAACTTCTGGGGGCATGATAAACAAAAATCGTACGTTCACCTGAATAATTTATAATTGTTGAATAATTTGATGAAGTTCCCGGCTGTTGAATAACAAAAGTTGTATCAACGGCTTCATCTTTCAGTCTTTTTACAACCATATCTCCGACATTATCATCCCCCAAGGTTAAAACTATTCCGGCTGCCACTCCCAATCTTTTTAATCCAACCGCATTATTGGCGGCATTTCCACCGATGGAAAACTCCAGATTTTTAACCGGGATTTTGTCACCGTAATTGAAGGCGATCAAACACTCTTTTTTGTCAATCGTGCAAAGCGTTTCACTTTCCATTGGAGTCATAAAGACGTCAATCGTTCCGTCACCTATTGATAGTAAATCAAAGTTTTCCATTTCGTGCCTGAGAAACCCTTTCTAACCGACTTAAGAAGGCTTGTTGAGCAACTCGGACATTCTCATCTTTTCCATCCCATTCGGCCATTGCTTCTTCCTGAAGAGCCCTTGCAAAAGAAAATGAAAGTTGCCACGGTGCATCATCTTTTAATTTCACTATTTCATTTAGATTTTTAGTTGCTTCATCGGGGGTTTGACCACCGGAAAGAAAAACTATCCCGGGGACATCTGCCGGAACTGAAGTCTTTAAAGTTCTTAGTGTTGCGTGGGCAACTTCTAAGGGTTCTGCTTTAACCCCGCTTTCTTTACCGGGCAAAACCATGCTTGTTTTTAAAAGCAGTTTAGTTAAATCGACCTCTCTCGATTTTAATTTATCAAACAAAAGTTTAAGAACTTTCATTTCGATTTCAGCACAGCGTGTGGTTGTATGGTTACCGTCAAGTAAAATTTCGGGCTCAACTATCGGAATGAAACCATTTTCCTGAGAAATTTTGGCAAACTCCGTTATTCTTCCTAAATCTTCTTCCAAAAAAGCATCTGTCGGAAAAATGTCCGAAATTTTAATTGCGGCTCTCCATTTAGTAAACTTTAGACCCATTTTGAAATATTCTTTTAATCTATCGCCCAAACCTTCAAGACCCTTTGTTATCTGCTCCTCGCCACCATTAAAGGGTTCAAGTCCCCCATCTACCTTAATGCCGGGAATAATTCCTTTTTGAGTTAGGAAGGCGGGGAAAGAAACTCCATCATCTGTCTTTTGCCTTGTCGTCTCATCAAACAAAATTATTCCGCTCAAAAATTGTTCTATTCCGGGAGTAGTAAAAAACATTTGTCTGTATTTACGGTTCAGTTCGGGAGTTGAAGTTAAACCGATTGACTCAAACCTTTTTTCAATCGTGTGAGTGCTCTCATCCGCGGCTAAAAGTCCTTTTCCGGGAGCAAGAATTTTATTAATTAAATCTTCCATGGCAGTATTCGATCCTATTAGTGTACAATATTTCTATATGAACCCCCAAGAACCAAAAAACAGCTGGATTACAATTTTGAGCGTGGCCATTTTTATTTTGATGGCTTTGGGAATTGTTGCCTATCTTTATTATCAAAACCAAGCGCTTAAAAGTTTATTGAGTAAATACGAGTCTATTCCAACAGCAACTCCAATTGTTATTTCTGTCACTCCGTCCCCGGTTGCTACAACTTCAGCTTCACCAAAAAGTAAAAGCATAAGTAAATATACTTGTCCGGCAAGTGGTTATGTAGACTGCATGCCAAGCGGTAATGGGTCAACTAACCCAAATTGTTCAGCTGAAGCAATGGGCTGGTATAAAACAAACTGTCCCAACTTCCAAGGTGGAGCTTATTGATTTTTCCGAAGAATTAATTTCTTCACGGCCTCAATAATATTCTCTTTAGTTAATCCAAATTTTTTCCAGAGTTCCTGATAAGTTTTGGCTGATTCGCCAAATTGATCACAAACTCCCACAAATTCCATTGGTACTTGGTGCCCCTGAACTACTACTTCGGCCACCGTACTCCCCAATCCTCCCATTATTTGATGCTCTTCAACTGTAACTATGCTTCCACAAATTCTGGCCGCGTTTGTAATTGCAATATCATCAATCGGCTTAATTGTATGGCAGTTAATCACCATTGTTTCTATTCCAATATTCGATAGCTCTTCAGCCGCCGACAAAGCTTCGGAAAGAATCGGGCCACAACCGATTATTGCAACCTGAGGATCTTTTCCTTCTCTCAAAGTAATTGCCTTGCCGATTTCAAAACTGCCTTTTGAAAAAACCTCAGAATCCTGTCTGGCAAGCCGCAAGTAGCTTGGTTTCCCATTGTCTGCAATAGCAAATGTAGCTTTTTTAGCCTCCTCATAATCTGCAGGAGATTCAACAACCATGTTTGGAATCGAACGCATAAGCGCAATATCCTCCAAACTTTCGTGAGTTGCTCCGTACATTGAAGCTCCAAATCCCGCATGAGCTCCAACAATTTTTACGGGAATATTATTAAGAGCAGCTGTAACTTTAATTTGTTCAAAAGTTCTTCCCGGAGAAAAAACCGCATAAGAAGTTGTAAAAGGAATCTTTCCGGCTTCAGCCATCCCCGCTGCAACTGTAACAAGTCCTTGTTCGGCTACTCCAACTTGGAAAAATCTGTCCGGAAACTTTTCGGCAAAGCCGGAAACTCTGGTCGAATCGGCCAAATCAGCCGTTAAAACAACTACATCCGGGTTTTTCTCCCCCAGTTCAACTAAAGCTTCTCCAAATCCGTCGCGCATTGATTTCATCATTTAAGTTCCTCCATAGCCTTCTTAAATTCTTCTTTGTTCGGAGCTTTTGCATGCCAATCAGGATTTCCTTCCATAAAACTTACACCCTTTCCAAAAACTGTCTTTGCAAGAATTACTGTCGGTTTTTCTTTACTTTCTTTGGCTTTGGCAACAGCATCAAATATTTGATTGAAATCGTGTCCATTTATTTCAAGGGCGTTCCAGTCGGAAGCCAAATATTTTCCTTTCAAGTTTCCTAAAGGCATAATTTCCTCCGTAGTTCCTTCAATTTGAATTCCGTTTTTATCAACTATTTGAATTAAATTTGAAAGTTTATATTTCGCAGCAAAATTAACAGCTTCCCAATGATTGCCTTCATCGTGCTCCGCATCGGAAGTCTCGCAGTAAATAAATGAATCCTTTTTGATAGCCGCAAAGCCAGCAGCTTGCGCCAACCCTAAACCAAGGGGACCTGAAGTGTTTTCAATTCCTTTTAACCTTGTTCTTTCCGGATGCCCCTGAAGAACCGAACCGAGTTCGGTATAGGTTGAAAGTAATTTTTTATCTATCAATCCTTTCTCAGCCATTACCGAGTAAAGAGCCGGACAAATGTGCCCGTTTGATAGGAAAAAATGATCTTTTTCTCCCAGAATTCCAAAATAAAGTGCCACCAGAACTTCGACGGAACTGAGAGACCCGCCGGGGTGCCCGTTTCCGGCTTTATAAATCATCTCAACTATGTCTCGCCTTACTTCTTTTGAAACCGATTCCAACTTTTTTATATCCATTTGGAGAAACTAAATTTTAAAAGCTCCGTCCATTGTTCCGTGTCTGTCTGCAGAGTGATCTCTTTGGGTAATTTTACCCTCAAACCTGTCAATTGCTTTCAAAACTTCTTCTTTCGTAGAACAAATCTCAAAAACACTCATTTCAGTGCTGTCGATATTCATATTTTTCCTTAATGTATCCAATATTTCTGCCCAGAAGAGGCCGTAAAGAATAATTGGCTTATGATGTCCGTAGTAAAGTTTAGCAAGTACCCATGCGGTTCCGAATTCGGAAACTGTACCACTTCCTCCTTTGAAAATTATAAAAATATCCCCGTATTCCAGAAGTTTAAACATACGCTCAATATAATTCGTGGTAACAACTTCAGTATCAGTTACATTTTTAATGTAGCGCCCTTCATATCCCACAGCTCCAACAGGATCAAAAGTAATGGAAACCGTCTTTCCGCCACCCTTAACTGCCCCACTTGTCGCCGCCTGCATAACGCCTGGTCCCCCTCCGTCAACTATTACATAACCTTCCTTTGCCAATGCTTCCGCAACATCAAAAGCCTGAACGTAAGTTTCGTCTGTTTCAGAAATATTAGCATCGCCAAAAAAGGCGATATTCTTAATGTATTTTTTTTCGGAATATTTGTTTGTTTCCTCCATTTAATGCTTGAATGATAACGAAATGGGATCCGTTGGAGCGACTCCCCCTTCCAAAGTTCTGCCAACACGTATTACCTGTTCAACAAGGCGATTTGCATATCCCCACTCATTGTCATACCACGCAAAAACTTTGACCAAATTTCCCGCAACAACTTGCGTTAAAGGAAGATCAACTATCGCCGATTCGCTTCTACCAATGATATCGCTTGATACCAGATATCCCTCAGAAATGGCTAATATACCCTTATATATAGGGTTTTTAGATGCTTCAATAAATGCTTGGTTTACCTCATCTTTTGTGACATTTTTCTTAAGAAGAAAGGTAAAGTCCGTTATTGAACCTGTTGCCGTTGGGACTCTTAAACTCATTCCATCAAACAAATCTTTAAGGACTGGAATTGTTTCCGTTGTTGCAATTGCCGCTCCCGTAGTTGTCGGAATAATATTCATGGCAGCCGCTCTTGCCCGTCTTAAATCATGATTGGATCCGTCCTGAAGATTTTGATCATCCGTATAACTGTGAATCGTTGTCATCATAGCCTTTTCGATACCGAATTTCGAAAGCATTACGGCGGCAACCGGCGCCACACAATTGGTTGTACAACTTGCATTGGAAATGACCATTCCCTGGAGTTTATCCCCTCCTTTCTCATTAACTCCTAAAACATATGTATTAACATTTCCTCCTTTACTTGGAGCCGAAATTACAACTTTTTTAGCTCCCCCAATGGCATGTTTTTTGGCCCCTTCTTCATCAACGAAATGCCCTGTTGATTCAATGACTACATCCACCCCATATTTTCCCCATGGAATTTTAGCGGGATCTTTCTGAGCAAGAACGGGAACTTTAATATTCCTTTCGGGAATAGAAAGGTAACCAATTAAAGGATCTTCATCTGTTGCCTCTTCGGGTTTCTTAACCTCCTCCGCAATAATTTCGTAGTTAAACTTGCGGTACATCGTATCGTAATTTGTCAGGTGAACCCACCCGGATACCGGCATACTTCCCGAAGTATTTATCGCAGCAAATTCAATTTCATCTGAGTGTTTGAGAATTCCTATTCTAAAAGCAATTCTTCCTATTCTTCCGAAACCATTAATTCCAACTTTAATCATGGCAGTATAGATACATTATATAATATAAACTATGAAAGTTTCCTTAATAATTCCCGCCTACAACGAGGAAAAATATATCGGTAGATGTTTAAAATCCGTTAATAATCAGGTAATTCCGGCTGATGAAGTGATTGTTGTCAACAACAACTCCATCGACAAAACCGCAGCGATTGCAAAAAAACTAGGAGCCAAGGTTATCAAAGAAAAGATGCAAGGCATGATTTATGCCAGAAACAGAGGATTTAATACCGCAAAATACGAAATAATAGCCAGGTGTGATGCCGATGCGATCGTTCCCCGAAATTGGATAAAAATAATCAAAAAAGATTTTGAAAATCCGAAAGTTGACGGTCTTTCGGGACCTGTCTATTTTTATGATTCTGAAATTCTAAAGTCAGCCAAGGTAACTCCGTCAAAAATTCTACAGAAATCTTTCAAAGCATTATCAAAAGGGCACGAACATATGGTTGGTCCGAATATGGCAATTACCAAAAAAATCTGGGAAAAAGTAAAAAACAAGGTATTTTTGGATGAATCAATCGTGCAAGAAGACAGTGATTTATCGCTCAATATAGCTTCTGTCGGAGGCTATATCGAACTTGATCCTAATCTCATTGTCGGTATTTCCGCCAGAAGAATTATTAAAAATCCAAAATCTTTCTTTCTGATATATCCGACCAAGGTTGTAAAAACTTTCTGGATAAATAGAGAGAATTTAAAGAAGAGCTCTTATTCCGGGAAGATTCTTTTTAGAAAGAAATTCCAGCATGGCTCCTCCACCAACCGAAACCCAGTCAAACTTTTCTGGCAAATTAAGAAGTGATAAGGCTGCTTCAGTATCTCCGCCCCCGGCAATTTTAAAAGCACCCGACTCGGCCACAGCTTTAAACACTCTTTCTGTTCCCTGCCTATGACCTTCATCTTCATATTTTCCTAAAGGACCCGAAACCACAACCATTCCGGCACTATCAACTTCTTTTTCAAATCTCTCAATTGTATTAAGAGTTATATCTTCTTTATCCATCACAAGGTTTCCGATAATTACCTTCCCAGTTTGAGTTCTCACACTTTCAAGTGCTTTATCACCTAAAAGCTCGGGAAGCTTCCCTCCAACAAGCACTTTGTCCGCAAATTTCTCGAATTCACCAATAAAGGAAAGTTTATCCTCCTTTGCTCCACTCATGATAAAAACCAAAGGCCGTTTGGGTTCAAAAACGTTGCTTAGATTTTCAATCTCAGCAATAAAATGAAATCCGGCCGCATGGGGCAAAAACTTCGGCACCCCAACAATTGATGCGTGGGCTCTGTGGGAACTGGCAAAGGCTTCGTTTATGTAAACATCGCCCCAAGAAGCAATTTCGTGGGCAAAACTTTCATCATTTGCTTCTTCTCCCGGATTAAAACGCAAATTTTCCTTAACTTCCGCACCCCAATACGAAAAAAGTGGTTCAAACGGCTTCAGACTCAGGCTTTCATTAACTTTTCCCTCCGGACGGCCTTTATGGGCAATAATAATTATTTTTGCTTTTTGGGAATAAAGAAAATCCAATGTTTCTTTTGAAGCCTTAATTCTTAAATCGTTTTCGTCCGGTTTGGTATCAAGATCAAGCCTGAGAATCACTCTTTTTCCGGCTACATCTAAATCGGTAGGTTTGGGCAGAGTCATCTTTAATTATTTGCTTCAATTTCCTTAATTTCCTGAAGTCTTCTTTCATATTTTTCCTTACCTGCAAATTTGGTTTCCAAAAAAGCAATTAACATTGCCTTTGCTTCTTTCTCCGTTGTAAAATCGGCTGCTATGACCAAAACATTCATATCGTCATCATTTCTCCCCATTTCAATTTGCCCCACACTTTTACCAATTGAGGATCTTATTCCGTCAAATTTATTGGCAACAATATCCACTCCGACCCCGCTTCCACAAAGAAGCACCCCGCGCGCTCCTTCCGTTGAAACAACAAGAGAAGCAACCTGTTCCGCATATTTTGGATAATTGTCATTTGGGTCATAATGAGTTGCACCTAAATCCTGATAGGCATATTCCATCTCAAAAAGCCACTTGCCAATTTTATTTTTTAACTCATATCCCCTATGGTCTGCTCCTAGAAAAATTTTCATAATATTATTTAAATCCTTCCGTTAATTCTAACAGTTTTGCTCGCGGATCGGGAGCTTTAACGATTGCCGTTGCAACAGCAACTCCCACCGCCCCAAGCTGCAAGCTCTTTTTAACATCTTCCATTGACGAAACTCCCGCCCCAACTATCAAAGGTTCCCCGCCCAATCGGGCTACTTCGGAGGCTTCTGAGATAATTCCGGGTTGAGCTCTGGCAACAGAAGTTGTGGTTGAGCCCACAAGTTCAGGCGGCTCATAGGCAACATATGTCGGAGCAAGTTCGGTTACCTTTTTAAGTTCATCTATCGTTCCCGCAAAAATCAAAGTCTTAAGATTGGCGGACATTGCTCTTTCGTTGGCTGTGTAGAGCGCATCAAAACTGTCAAACTTATGCTCCGAATGGTTTAAAAAGACTCCGGAAACCCCAATTTTTGCCGCTTCTTCCGGCAAAGTCCAGCCCGTATGGGCCCCGTAATTTAGGGGGTCAACATGCTGAATCCAAACTTCCAATGTAGTGGAAGGAATGACCATCTCGGCATCAATAATTTGGACTACGGGAATAATTTTCACCTGACTATCATGAGCGACTTCTTCCAAAATTTTAGTCAAAGCGATAGCCCTCGGCCCCGAAGCTTCCTCATAAGTCTTGTAATTAACAAAAATCATTCCTTTAAACCCAAAATGGTATTAATTTTCCCTTTGTCAAAACCGATCACCTTTTCCTGCGTATCGTTATCTAAAGTGATTATTGTAAAAGGCACTCCCAAAAATCCTCCTGAAGAAGCCTCCAGTTCCCCCTTTGCCGCCTCATCCATATCTACAAATTTTTCTGTAAAGGAAAATTTTTTTTCTTTCAGATAACCTTTAAGCATTCTGCAGTAAGGACAAGTTGTTGTGGAATAAATAGTTATAGTCATATGAAAGACTCTAATCGTTATATTAGCTCATCGGATGGCTTCAAGTCTAGAAAGAGCCTTCGAGAATGTGTTTGGTCCCTACCGAAACAATAATTTTATTGTAATTCGGATATTTTGAAGAATCGTAATTTAATATCCAGCCGCCTTTTTCCATTGTCAAGTTTCCAAGCAGAATCATTTGCCCGGACGAATTCTCCAGAAGTCCCCTATAAAATTGTCCTTTAGGTAGGGCGGGAAGATCCGCCAGAATCTCACTTCTTGTTGCAATACCCATGCCATTTCCACCAGATACGTCAACCAAATCAATATGTTCCGTATCCTCCGGAATAGTTAGACCCCTAAATTTGCTTTCAATCTGTTGCTCTATGCTTGGGGTGGCTATAGGCACGGGAAGATTGTTAACTCTGGATTTTCTATACAAAATGAGAACTCCCGCAATAATTAAGACTAAGGCTATAAAGGTGATTACAATTTGTTTTGTTGTCATCTTGAGCGAAAATAACACCTGTAGGAGCTAATGTCAAGTTTTTATAATTAACTAATTACCGCAAATTTACCGCAGATTTCCCGCTGGGCTCAGCCCTGCTTCAAATAAATTCCGAAAAGCGCTAAAACCGCAGCCACAAGCAGCCACTGAGTTGAAGCTAACCAAATGTCCTGCCCTACCCAACCGATAATTGAAAACAAAACCGCAATAACTGCACCGTAGATCAAAACTTTGGAGAATATTTCCTTATTTTTCTTATCAAATTTCATCTTTCTCACCCCCTCCTCTTAATACTACCACTTGACCAAGATTCTTTTTAAAAGTAAATTAAACCGATTGCCAAAATACGGTGGAATTCCGTAGATGTGCCGCAACTGTATATCCAGAGCCCAGAAAAAACCCGAGCAGGAAAATGAAAAAATACACAAAAATAATTGTCGCCTCGATAGGAACTCTCCTTCTTGGATTTATGCTCTGGCAGGTCAAAACACATTACTTCAGAGTTAATATTCAAAATGAAAAAATTGCTCAACAGATTTCAACAAGCTTGGAAATTGATGGAGATGGTCCCGTCACTTTTGACATTTCAAGTTTTGTCGGCAAGACGGCCCTCAAAGCAACAGAATCTAAAGCTAAAATAGTGACAAGTGGTACGGGGACAAACGCATTTATAACATCAATAAACGGACGAACTGCCGATGCAAGCAAACACGAATTTTGGGAACTCGACGCCAACGGAAAAGAAACCGAAGTCGGGGCAGGAAGTTATATCATACAAAAGGGAGACATAATCTTATGGCATATAAATACTTACTAAAATTAAAACAGTTATCTAATAAGTTGGCCACACCCATAACTTTTATACTTATCGGGGCCGTGGCAAGAGTCATTCCCCATTTACCCAATTTTGCCCCAATTGGAGCAATGGCACTATTCGGTGGGGCTTACATGAGTAAAAAACAGGCTTTAACTTTACCAATTTTAGCAATGGTACTTTCCGATTTCATAATTGGTTTTGATAGTTTACCCATGAGACTCGCTGTCTACGGAAGTTTCCTCTTAATAGTTTTAATGGGTATGTTTATTAAAAAACAAATAAATGCCAAAAATGTTATTTTTGCATCTTTCTTGGCTTCAATTCTTTTCTTTATAATAACCAATTTTGCAGTCTGGGAATTTGGGCACCTATATTCAAAAACCATTGAGGGCTTAATGCAGTCGTACTTTTTTGCAATTCCTTTCTTCCGAAATACGGTTTTTGGTGATCTTTTTTACAACGGAATTTTCTTTGGAGCTTATAATCTACTTCTTAATATCTCTCACCCTTTGGCTTTGGAACAAAAGGTCTGATTGCCTCCATTTCTTTGGGTTTTTGTTTGTAAGTAAAAAGAATTTTATCAATATAGTTGCCTAAATCTTTGTAATAATAGACATCTTTAAGCTCAATATCATCCGCATCAACCTCTCCCGGAATATGTTCATTTGGTCTGGCCGGAGTTCTGGCATGGACAACGACATTACCAATTGCTAATTGTTTCCAAATAGCATTTGGGGGGTAAGTTTTGACTTTAACGACCTCGTCCCAAGTAAGCGACCTTGGGTTTGTGGCAAAAAGGGTTGTCGGTTCAAAACGCATTAGTCTCCTATCCGTAATGTAGGCCATGTCGCGCTTTTGATAATCCGTAACAACTTTTGTGCCAACTACTGCAATAATTATTGCTATCACAATTCCGCTAAACAAAAACAAATTTAATAGAACCAGTTGAGTACCCAAAATCGCCAAAACAACAAAAACAGCAAGAGCAACAAGATATACCTTAAGAAGTTTAAAGCTAAGCGACAAAGGGTGGGGTGTTACCACATAGAGAATTCTTTCCCCTTCCTGCTTGCCGAAAAAATCCGTTTCGGAATTATGCATTGACATAAACTAACTGATTCTAAGATATTCCGTCAATTTTTGCTATTATTATTTACATATATTTCCTAACATGGCAAAGAGAGAATCAAAAATAGGCAAACTTATCAAAACTTTAGTGGTACTAATCCTTATCGTCATTATTGGTGCAATAATTTTTATTAAATTTAACACAGGTGCGGCGGCGGAGTTTACGGACAACTATCTCCGCCCCTTACTCGGAAACACTTTTGTCGGATTTCTGGAAAAAACATATTTCAACACAAGCGATAAAATCCAACAAATAACCAACTACAACGGTCTTGAAAATGTTCCTCAATTTCTTGATCAGGGAATAGAAAGTTCAACCTCCACACCCATTCCCATAAATAGCAATCTTCCAAGGGTTACGGGTGAAGGTATCTGGCATAATCGTCCATTAAAGCTTTTTCCGAATGAACAAGTAATGGCCTACACATTCGTGAGACCCGATCCGACAAGACCCTTTGCATACGTAACCCTGGTACAACTGGATATGACAAAATTGAACATTATGGCAGTTGCCGGTACAAAGCAACCCGGCGGTCCGATCGGAAACCCCGGACCGGGAAAAATTCCACAGGATATTGTTCAAAACGGAAGGCTGGTGGCTGCTTTTGACGGTGGTTTCCAATACCGCGACGGAGAATATGGAATGATTGTCGGTAATAAAACCTATGTACCACTTGAGCAGAATATCGGAACTTTAGTCGGATATAATGACGGCTCAATAAAAATTGTTAATTATACCGGTCAGGACTTAGGTAAAGATGTATCTTTTATCCGCCAGAATTGCCCTATTTTAATTGAAAACGGACAAGTATTTGTGTCTAACGAGAACAACAAAAAACTCTGGGGTAGAACTTTTAATGCAAATATTTTTACATGGCGGAGCGGAATCGGAATAACGGCACAGGGAAATTTAATTTACGCTGTCGGAAATAACCTCTCCCCAGAAAGTCTGGCAGAAGCTCTCAAAATGGCAGGGGCACAAAATGCTATTCAACTTGATATAAATCCGTTTTGGGTAAGATTTAATATTTTTGATTCTGAGGGAGACGGAAAATATAAAATCTCAACTTTAACAAAAGATCTCAAAGACGGCTCCAAAGACTACCTGAACGGATATTCAAAAGACTTCTTCTATATTTACAATAGATAAGAAAATATCTTTTTATAATAATTAATCAATTTTAAAAATCTTTCCAATCACAAAACCAATAAAGGCAGCTCCCATTCCGATTAGGAACATCTGGAGTCCACTTTTCCACCACTTTCCCACATAGTTTTCTGCTTTATAAACTCCGACTCCAAAAAGAACAAGCCCACTCAAAATTAAACTATAAATTAAGGCTTCGCGGGGTTGAAAAATGAAAAAAGGTGAGACGGGAATTACTGAACCAACAACTGTAGAAAAACCTACCAAAAATGATGACTTGAGAAGCTTGTCTGTTTTGATCTCCTGAGAATGCAATTCTTCCTCCATCATAATGTTTACCCAAACATCCTTGTTTTTTGTAATAATCTCTGTAACATTATCAAGTTCCTCACCGCTAAATCCTTTTTTCTTGTAAATTTCATAAACTTCACGCCTTTCTTCCTCCGGATATTTTTCTATCTCGTTATATTCAGTCTCTTTTTCCTTCTCATAATGATCTTTCTCCGCCAAAGTTGAAGTATAATTGACTGCCCCCATCGAAACAGCTTCAGCAAAAGCCGCAGCGAGTGATGCGGCAATAATGACGGGGTGGGTTCCGTTAGCTGCAGTAACACCCAAAATTATTCCCAAAACATTAACAAGTCCGTCTTGTCCGCCAAGAATCAGCTCACGTATCCACGAATTTTCCTGATGAAGACTTTTCGCCACAATTTATTTTAACACACCAATTATTTAACTCTCCCGAGGTATTCGCCAGTCGTGGTATCGAGTTGTACTTTCTCCCCGACTTTAATAAATAGAGGAACCTGAGCTTCAATTCCGGTTTCAAGTTTGACTGTCTTCTTGGGGGCATTCATCCTGTTTCCTGCAACATCATTCGGAGATTCCGTAACTTGCAGAGTAACATGCGTCGGAAGGGTTGCCCCTATTGCTTTCCCTTTATACCAAACAATCCAGCAACCCAGGTTTGGAGTAAGATAACCAAACTGATCTTCAATTAAGCTCATGGGGATATTAACCTGATCAAAAGATTGCGGATCCATGAAGACAAGCTCATTACCACTTCTATAAAGATAATTCATTTCCTTCTTTTCAATTTCCGCCACCTCTACCGTTTCAGCGGTTTTGTAGGTAAACTCACCCGCCGAGCCTGTTTGAACATTTTTAAATTTGACTCTCATGACAGGAGTTCCTTTCCCAGGAGACATAAACTCCGCCTTGGTTATAAAAACCGGAGCCCCTTTAAAAATAATGAAGCTGCCTTTTGTGATGTTGCCGGCATTAATTGTATCCATAACTCGTGTATTTTACGCCAAATCGAGCTTATAAATCAAACAATTCTTTTCCGGGGAAAAATAAAGTGTCCGAGATTGAAGTAGCGTCTTGGGCCAACATAATAAGTCTATCAACCCCCACTGCAATCCCCGAAACTTTTGGTAAACCCGAAGCGAGAGCTTCAATTAAGTCCTCATCAATCGGGTAAATAGTCTTACCCATTCTTTTTCTTTCTGCCAAATCCGCCTCAAAACGTTTTTTCTGTTCGGCGGCATCAGTAAGCTCCGAAAAGCAATTTCCTAGTTCCACCCCCGCCAGAAATACTTCAAATCTTTCAGCAAATCTCAGATCCTTCACCGGTTTAGAAAGAGATGCCTGGCTTAGCGGATAATCATAAATAAAATACGGTTTTTTCATTTCCTTTAGCTTTGGTTCAATCTCATTAAAATAAATCTTGTAAAAATCGTCATCACTTACTTTCAGCACATCCCATCCTGCGTATTTTTTAAAAATATCGGCAATTTTGAATCTTGGCCACGGCATTGTCAGATCATATATTTCCCCCTGATATTCCCATCTCGATAAATCAGATTCGGGATTGACCTTTTTAATAATCTCGCAAAACAGTTTCTCAAAATCCTCCATCACATTTCGGTAAGTCGCATTAATTCTGTACCACTCAATCATGGTAAATTCCGGATTATGAAGCGAGCTTACTTCTTCCTCGTTTCTGAAACATTTTGTAATTTCAAAACAATTCCCGATTCCGGCAGCCAGAAGTTTTTTTATTGAAAATTCAGGACTCATAATTAAAAATCCCTGCCGCCTTTTACCAAGAGAGGTTCGAAGTTCCGTTTCAAAAACCTCCAAGTTAGGTTCAATCGAAGGAATTGGAACCAAAACCGGCGTAAAGACTTCACGGAAACCCCGTCCTTTAAAAAAGGCACGAATAGTGTCAATTACTTTTTCTCGAATCAAATATTGATTCAATATCTCCGGATTATTTTTGATTCTTTGCCATGTTTTCATTTCACGCTATTATACATTTATATGCGCAAAAATATCATTATCAGGAGGGTTGCCAAAAAGGGCCGCGGGGTTTTTGCGGCACATGATTTTAAGACTGGTGAAGTTATCGAAAATGCGCCGGTTTTAATCTTTACTCCAAAGGAAAGAAAGCATTTGGAAAAAACCTTACTTAATTACTACATTTACCCATGGCGAAGCACCCGCGGAGCGTCTTTAGTTCTTGGCTATGGCTCAATATATAATCACTCCTTCTCCCCCAACGCAGACTGGAAACAAAATTTCAAAACCCAAAGCATGGTTTACCGAGCCATAAAACCGATTAAAAAAGGTGAGGAAATTACCGTTAACTATAACGGTGAACCGGACGATAATACTCCGATAGATTGGTTTGAAATAGCCTAACGGAAAACTGCTTTAGGTAATAAGGGCAAAGTGTGCTACAATGAAAACTATGGGAAATTATGACAGAAACGACAGATCCTCAGGAGGATTCCATCGTGGTGGCTTCGGACATGGCGGAGGCAGGAATTTCGATAGAGGCGGAAGACCTTCTTTTGGTGGCGGTAGAGGCGGAGACAGAGAAATGTTCAGTGCCGTCTGCAGTAACTGCGGAAAGGAATGTCAGGTACCTTTTAAACCAACCGGAAGTAAGCCGGTCTATTGCAGTGACTGTTTCGAAAAAATGGGTGGAGGAAGAAACGATTCAAGAAGGTTTGATGATAGGAGTCGCTCTCCCCAAGCTCAGAGTGGTCCAGATCTAAGCGCAATTAACGCTAAACTGGATAAAATTTTAAATATCTTGGAGCCTAAAGTTGTTGCCCCTACTGTTCAAGCTCCGGTTGTTAAGGAAGAAAAAATTGTTGAGGAAATTAAACCTGAAAAAGTAGAGAAAAAGGCTAAAAAAACCACAAAGAAAGTAGCCTCGGAAAAGAAAAAATAAATTACTTCATTTAATAATTCCGCGGAATTTCTAAATCAAAATATTCAATATAAAGGCAATTGTGAAGAAAACCGCCCCGCCAAAACAAGGACTTAAGAACGGATTTTTAACATTTAACGGATAACCTCTTTTGCATTTTTTACCCTGTCTCCATGCAATAAACTCGCTCAGAAAGTTATACCATGCATAAAGGGTTTCGACTAAAAGTACATAAAAATTGAATCTTTACGATTGACATGATTTATGTATATCACGACTTCGGCACTTCAAAATATCTTTAAATTATATTTAATCGAGAAGAATTTAATACTAAAAACTAGGTCAGAGCCCGTTTCTTAAATGGATGTAAGCATAAATTCCAATTGCCACTAATTCTATGAGACTAAACAAAAACACTATTAAACCAACTGAATGTATTCTTGAATGTATTCCGTCATTTTTAATGGTGTAATACAACGCGAAATTATTAACGGATATAACAATTGTGGCAAAAATAACAAGTTTGGCTGCGGGGTTCATATAAATATCTACTTACAGATACATTATCCCCCATTTCAAAAAGTAGTCAATTTTTGAGAATAGAGATACAAAATTACTTTTTTAAAAAATCTATGAAAGGCCTAACTCCCAAAACCAACGCAATCACCAAAAACCAAGCCCAATGAATGTTCATTACCAAATTGGCAAATGCCGGCCAAGCGGAAACTACAAATAAAGTAAAAAACAGCACCGACCATTTTGTTAAACCCACATCCCAAATTCCAAAATGCTTAAGTTTCATTTTTCACCCCCTTTCCACCCAGCAGCTCGCATTGCGATAAACATAACAAGCATTCCAATAAGATAGCCCTTACAAGTTGCAACAAACTCATTAAATTGCGCCTGGCTACCGGTAAACCATGCAAGAGGCAACAAAATAGCCCACACCACAAGGATTAGCAGTACGAAGGGCCACAACGGATATTTCTTTTTCGGAAATCCCCTTCGCCACCAATTGATAAAACTTAAGAGTCCAAGGATAACAAATATTAGAGCGACTATTTGTGCTGGTGAAGCCATACGTTAAATATATACCCGATAAATTATGGCATCAATGATAATTGAAATACATAATGCTAACTAGCTCCCCTGTGGGATGCGATCTGCACATTTGGCCTCCATTCTAACAGATTCATCGCGTAATCTTTGGAGATCTGAAAATTGGTAAATGTTTGACAGAAATCCGTTAACAATCAATACTTAATTGTTACCAATTTGTAACTTAAATTGTGACAAGTTTTATAAGGAAAACAACTAGGATAACAACGAAATTTCTAACACCACTACTCATCGTTTTGACGCAGTTCTTTTTTTTGTTGTTCCATTAGTGGTTTTTATTGATATTTATGAAGATTTTAACCAAAATTGTAGTACCTATATTGGTATTAGTTATTGCCGTAATGATCTTTGTTTTTATCAATGTAGTCAAAATACAAGCAGTGACACCACCAGACCGCGGGCTTGGAGCAGCAGATAGCTATGGCGTTTTTGGCAAAAATGGTGTTACAAACTCCGGAGCCTCGACTCACATCTGGGGGAATGTCGGTGCTGATTCCTCTGTAAGCGGACTAATCCCGTCGCAAGTTGATGGAACTATTAATACTGGAGCGGGAGTTGCGGGAGTTCAAACAGATGCTTCATCAACATATGATAGCCTAATGTCGGCTACCCAGGGGACATCGACAGGTTTGGACTTAGCCGGAACCAACACTATTACGCCTGGCGTCTACGATGTCGGTGCAAGCACATTAAACGGTACACTAACTCTTAATGGCGCCGGGGTTTATATTTTCCGCAGCTCTTCAAGCAATACCACGAGTGGAGGAACAATGAACTTGATTAATGGCGCTTGTGCCAGCGATGTTTTCTGGGCGGTCTCTGCTTCAATGACTATTGGTTCTGGTTCACATGTTGAGGGTACGATTATTGCTCAAACTGGCCTTATCTCGCTCGGAACTAATGCGAGTTTGGTGGGTAGGGCTATTTCACTCATTTCTCAGGTAACATTACTTAGTAATCAAATTACCCAACCTGTTTGTGGTACACCAACACCCACACCTACAGCCACTCCGACACCAACACCTACACCCACATCAACGCCGACTCCTACTCCCGCGGCTACTCTAATATCAACCCCGACACCAACCACATTTGTTACCACGTCATCGGGTGGTGTTAGTTTTGCAAATTGTCCAGCTCTTAGTGATCAGATAGTTCCACCCAATATTATTGATTCAAAAAGAGTTAGCCCAACGAGCATCTTTATTAGTTGGGCGCCATATTCTGGAACAAATACTTTTAATGTTGAATATGGTACTACAGATGGAAACTGGGCATATAATACTGATGTAACAGGCTTTTCGACAACCCTTGGTTCTCTCCCGGCTAATGTCCCAATTTGGGTTCATATTGCGGCAAGAAGTGATTGTAGAATAGGGAATTATGGTCCGGCTAAGCTTACTGGAGGTCCAGGCTTGCCAGATACTGGTTTTGCGCCTGATAAAAATAATATTTTATTGTATTTGGCGGCAGTAATTTTTGTAGGAGTTATGGTTTTAACCGTTTTGATTGAGAAAAAATACAAAGCCGATAATGGTACTTTTAAGTAACCGCTGTGTTTTGATGGAAGGCATCCTGCACATGTATGTGCCCCAGCTCATCGACGCTCTGGTCGACGACAAGGAAGTCGCCGAAGAAGCCAAGAGCTTTCACAAAGAAGCGATGGACGCTTCCCGCAAATGAATTGCAAAGAACCTGAAGCAGATTTGACCCTCAAAAGTCATTTCGTAAGCCTTCAGGTTTTTTGTTGGGGAAAACCTAGGCGTAACCATCTATCACCGATGGTAAAATACGGATTTCAGGCATGCATTGATCGTAACTTTGTACGGATCAAAAACGACTGGCTCGAATCATGGGACTCGTATCGAAAAGTAGATTGGATCAACGAGATCGAATACCCAGAGCTAACTTACCAGGAAACACAAAAGTTTTTATCAACAAAATTCCTGAGCAATTAAGTTACACCACCACCTAGCTCACGACTTATTTGACTTCCTCTTCTTCTATCAACAGAGTTGGGTCTTGATTCGTATAGCCCCCATCAACAGTTAATACTTGACCATTTATGTAGTCTGAATCATTAGACAGTAAGAATTTAATTGTATTCGCAATATCTTCAGGATGAGCAATCCTTTCAAGTGGGTTAGTTTCTGCCAGCCTGTCATAGAAGCTCTGGCTATTACCCTCGATCATAGGAGTAGAAACCCAACCAGGAGCAATTGAGTTAACCCTTATTTTCTTATCTCTAAAAAGCAATGAAAGCGATTTCGTCAAGGAATTGACACCCGCCTTGCTTGCTGCGTAGCTAGCCGTCACAGAGCCACCATAGTAAGAATCTGTGGAGCTGATCATTACAAAGCGACCGTTGTGAGCCAAATTGTCGGATAAGAGTTTGGCTAAATAGAAGTTGCTGGACAAATTGACGGCAATGGTTTCATTCCAGATTTGAAAGTCCTCTTCGTTGTTCTTTCCTTCAAACCTAACTATGCCCGCACAGTTCACCAAAGCATAAATCTCTTCGCCTTTCAGCGACTGAGTAAACTCTTTAATTGAAGCAAGATCGGAAATATCAAGGCTAACCTCCTTAAAGTTAGTATTCTTTTGAAGTTCAGTAGCTTTGGTAGAGTTATTATGGCTAGTCCCAATAACAAAGTATCCCTCACTTAACAAGGTCTCTGCAACTTTGATACCTATTCCACCTGAACAGCCGATGACAATTACTTTTCTTTGTGACATAGTAATAAACCTATTTTACAACACTATAATGCAACTGAGTTAGACCCTCGCCTAACTCCTTCTGGTCAATAAATCTAAGTTTTAGATCAGTTTCAACACCCCCGAACAATTTAATGCCATTTCCAAGAATCAGAGGGTGAACACTTAAAAATACCTCGTCAATCAGATTTTCTTTTATAAATAAACCATTTGTAGTTCCTCCCCCTATCAAAAGAGCTTCATTGTGACCTCTACCCTGAGCCAGTTTAACTGCTTCGCTTGGTGATTGAACATAAATAACATTATCATTTTGCGATTTAAGCGAAAGGTCAGATGTCAAAACGATGTTAGTTACACCTTTAACTGGATAGAGGTCTCCTTGATACTGATCAAAAGTCCTACGACCAACAAAGATACAGCCCTTTTCTTTTATCTTGTGCTCGAAGTTGACGGAATCTACAGGAGAAACCCAGTCAGAATCACCATCTTTCTTGGCGATAAAACCGTCAATAGAAACAGCCATGTAAAGTGTTATCTTCATAACTCCTCTTCTGATAATAAAGGATAAATATCAAAAGCTACTTCCTCATAAGGATGAACCTTTTTAATAGCAGCTATCACCATTTTAGCTTTATTTCTGTCACAAACGCATTCAACTCTTTCTTCAATCACTTCTTCAAACTTGCCAACCTCACCAATGAAAGGTTTAGCGCCTTCTGTTGGCTTGTATCTTCCAAATCCATCTATCGAGAAACTGCAATGGCTATAATTCCCAATTTTCCCAGCCCCCGCATCACCCATCGCTTGTCTTACGACATCAGTGTGAGTTTTAGGAACAAAGACGACAATTTTTACAAGTTTACCCATATTAAGTGTGATAACCCTCGTAGGGTTCTTTCCCTTTCTTGATAACAAAAACTTTACCAGTAATTCCACTTGCTTCCTCTGAACACAAAAATACTGCATATTTACCAATCTCACTTGGATCGATGGCTTCTCCAAGATACTGGGGAAAATACTTTTTATAAGCCTCTGTAGCGGTATCAGAAGGAGAGATGGCGTTGACTTGGATGTCTTTATCTTTAAGTTCTTCGGCAAGCCCTATGGTTAAATCTTCAATGCCCTTCTTAGAAACAAAATACGGTAACCAGCCTTTTGCTCCATTTTCAAATGTCCCAGAGATGTTGATAATCTTTCCTCCTTTTGGCATTAGGGGAATAAAAGCGTGCGCAAGAAGCGTTGGCGCAGTTAAACCAACTGCGTAAGTATCAAGAATAACTTGTTTAGAAAAGGACTCAAAATCTTTACCTGCATAGACCTCATCCTTGCCATGCCAAATACCAGCTACATTCACCAGAATATCAACCTTATCCGTCCTCTGTTTTATCAGGGCAACAAGAGCTTCCAACGAATCAGGCTTAGTAAAATCCCCTAAAAACACTCCTGCTTGACCACCATTCTCAGCAATCAAACTCTTCGTTTTCAACAGCTTATCTTGAGTTCGACCAGCCAAAGCAATGAAGGCGCCTTCTTTGGCTAACTCAAGGGCAATTGCCTGACCAATACCAGTAGAAGAACCTGTAACAATAGCAAACTTGTTTTTCATTTTCATAATTTAATACACCAATTTTACCAAGTTAAGTATAACTCTTTTAGCAGAAAAATTGTATAATTAAGTTGAGTTATGCCGAAGAAAAACACGACCCTACCAAAGTTGTTAACTATCCGCCAGGCAGCGGAGATTTTGAATGTCCATGTGGAGACACTGAGACGGTGGGATAAGGCTGGAAAGTTAAAAGCTATAAGAGTGAATGAGCGTGGTGACAGGCGTTACGATCCAAAAGACATTGAGGCAATTCTGAAAAATAAGGAGTTGTAATATGGAAGATTTACAGCAAAAAATTGATGTTATCCTAAATGAAGAAAAAAGAGCATATTCAGCCAATGGTCGCAGAGGTGGTCATTTAGGCAGTTTCAACATCGACATTGGAGATGGCTGGACTGATGCTTATCCGAAAGCTGGAGCGTATCCACAACTTTTAGCAATCCCCGCAAACTTAGATGCCATACAGTCACCACAGGCAACCGTATTACTAAAACTTTATTCTTCAATCAACTCAGAAGACAAAATACAATTTAAAAATACCCTGCTTTCTTACCTCTCCAAAAACACCTCCTTTTTTGAAATCTTTTCATATTCAACTTGACGACTTTCGTCAATTTCTAAAGGAGATAACAAATAATTCTGTAACATATATTCAGCAAGTTCTTTCGTGGATGTCCCTAAAATCTGGGAGGAGGATAGAGAGTTTATATCGTTTTGAACTGCTTTTTCAGCAGCTAGATAGTAATCACTGAATGTGGGGGTGCCAAAAGTTTGAATCGATTGAATTTTCATTTTAATTACTTATTTCCTTACCTGGATTATATTCCTTCTGACAAATGTTTATAAATGCTTGGAAGTTGCTATATAATACGCTTAGTTAGAGACCTAAAACTTTATAGTCATGGTCAAAAAGCCTCAGTGGGTAAAAGCTCGTCATCAGAGCTTCTCACTGAGGTCGTGTCTCGAAAGGGACATGGGTAGTCGAAAGACTGCCACTGGTGGCGAGCTTTTTCGTGGTAATAAGCTCCCAAAAAATAAAATCATGCTTACAAAAGAACAGAAATTAAAAATAAAAGAAGAGGAGAAATTCAGGGCTCAGGTTAGAAATGAGCAAGAGCAGAAAGAAAAACCCAATAGAGGAAAAGGTTGTCTGGTTGTAATTGCTATATTTATTGGTTTGGCTATCGTGATGGGAATTACCCAAGGATTATATCGAGCTTCACTCCCCAAGCCTACTCCTTCGCCAACTCCATCTGCAAAATTTATGTCAGACCTCTCAGATTTATTCTGTCTAAGCAGGCAGGGAATATATGCCTATGAAAGTTTTATTTGCATGGGTTGTGCAAACCTTGACGATATTCACAGTTTTCTTAATAGCTCTGAGCCTGTAACAATCAACAAAGCTGAAAAAGCTCCCACAAAGGAATCCTGCAACAATGTCGCCAGTGATTGCGTACAAAGATGGGATGAAAAGACCTGTATAAATATCGCAGCTCAAAAATACTGGCTGGGAATGACAAAAGACCAGTTAATTACCTCACTTGGCCTCCCCAATCAACAGAATGATACTGTTGGAAGCTGGGGATTTCATACTCAATGGGTCTATGGGACTTATGGCCCATATATTTATTTGGAAGGAACAGACAAAGACCATTTAAAGGTAACAAGTTATCAGGATTAAAGTTCTGATTTTGGTAAGACATTTTTTGTAATAACTAATTTAAAAGAGTTTTGAATTAGAAATGGTATACATACCTGTTTTGTTCATGAACGGCTTTAAAATGACGTTTGAGGCACTTACACTCAATTTTAAGAGGGCTATTAGACAAGTTTTTATTCACAAAATCGAGGCCAGATTCTATAGTTTGATATAGTATAATAATTTTATTATATTTAGGCATAACCAATCGCTGTTGAACAGTGGTTTATAGGGGGTTAAAGAGGGGCAAATCACTAATTAATAGAGGTCAAGTAATCATAAATAAATTCCTTAATGCCTAAAGGGCTAGTGAAAGGCGTCTTCGTCTTCATTTTTTTATTTAACTTAATTTGATAGCCCCACCCCCACCACCTTTCTAATAGCCACCCCTAGTTTTGGCATATTACTCCTCTCGAAAAATATGTACATATTTTTTGACTTTAAGTGTAATTTAGACTATTAATTTCCCAAAAATTGTGTTATAATGTAGGCATTAGACAGGCATCTGGATTTTCCAGATAATACCAACCACTAATCATGAGTTGAGCCTCAGCAAGTTATTGCTGGGGTTTTTTAATGGCAAAAGACTTCAGCCAAGCGTCAACTCATGAAAAAGGAAATTAAAAACAAAGAGGAGGCTTCAATCGACATGGCAGTCCAAGCGTGGTTTGACATTGTTTTTATGACCATTCAAGCACAGAAGGAAATGAAAATTAAAAAAGATGAAAAACTACACCACTAAAGATTTATATTTGGCCTCCTTGTTATTTGCTCAAGGCAGGAGCTTGAAAGGACTTCAAAAGGTAGGAAGAGATTATTGGTTCCAGTTTGATGAATGCGATTCTTGCAATCAAACAATTTCAGATTATTGGAAAGGAATAGTAAGTGTTGATGCCAGAAAGTTTGTGGATTCGATAAAAAACCTAAAAAGCATGATTTTTTCTGAGATGGAGAAAGAAAAGCTAACTAGTTAAGAAAAATAAAAGAAATTAATATGAAAATTGAAAAGGTACTCAGAAAATTAAATAGTAGTTTTCAAAAGACTGAACGCAACAGACACATATTTGCACGTATTTTAAAGTTTTCTGATTCAGAATATCGACTTTACGACCTATATCTAGCCCTCTATGACTGGGACAAAAAACATATTGGAACTTATGGCACTGTGGAAATAACAGACGAGGAAGTTGGATTTATTCTCTTTTGGTCACCTGCAAAAGTTTGCAGAATCAGGAACAAACTTTTAAATAAAAACCTAATTATACTTATCGGCAAAAGTACCTACAAAATATCCATCCTCCCAGAACCACCTATCAACGACAACCCAACAATGTTGAAAGTTGAAGTTGCACCAATGAAAGAACCAGTTTCATACAAGCAAGAAAAACTTGCACCATTGCAAGAAAAAGAAGCCTACAAAGCCCCACCTTCTTTAGTTTCTTATAAGGATAATTACGTTTCTTTGAGGAGTGATAAGCAGTATGAGGATATGTGGTTAAGTATGGGTAAACCTAACAACTTTACTCCTGACGATATGAAGTTTATCGACAACTCAGTTTATGAATCAATGGGGATAAAACCTTAAAAGTTTGAGAAAGAACATATAATTAATACTATAGGAAATATATTAATATGAATAACAAAAAGGCAATCATATATAAAAGGGTTTCAGACCCAGGACAACTTAGTGGTCTATCCTTAGATGTTCAGGAAGAAATATGCCGAAAGTGGGCTAAGGAAAATGGTTATGATGTAGTGGATGTTTTTGAAGATGGAGGAAAAACTGGAACTAAAACTGTTGGCAGACAGGGATTGGAAGACTCAGTCAATCGTTGCAAACAGAAAGATATTGATGCAATCCTAACTATTGATACTGACAGATTTGCCCGTAATGAACTTGACCACTATCTCTTAAAAGATGAACTTAATAAACTTGGTACTCAGGTTATTGCAGTCAATCAGCCGATGATTGATGGCTCTCCAGAAGGTATGCTCTTAGAAAATAGCTTGATTGGCTTAAATGCTTTTTATAGTCGCCTTATTGGAAGAAAAGTAAGAAAAAGTTTGGAAAAGAAATGGAACGATGGAGTTTATCCATCATGGGCTCCTTTGGGATATAAAAACGTCAATATTGGAACGAAAGATAAGCCCAATCGAGTTATCAGAAAAGACCCTAAAATAGGCCCACTTATTACTGAACTCTTTAAACTTTATTCGACAGGAAGTTACACATACTTCAAACTTTGTGAGGAAATGCAAACAAGAGGTCTTCTGGCAAGGGGTGGAAAGATGCTTTGTGATAGTAGCGTCCAACAAATCATTTCCAACACCTTCTATTATGGATGGATGAAGTGGTCAGGAAAGGAAAAGATGGGAAAACATAAGCCTTTAATTTCCAAAGACTTATTTGACCAATGCCAATTTGTGGCGGCAAAGCACAGACAGTTCTTAACAAGGGAAAGGAAACACGACTTCTTATTAAGAGGGATTGCATATTGCCCAGTTCATAATTCAAGGCTAACTGCTGAATGGCATTATTACCATAATGACAAATTTAAGAAACCTAAAATTGGTTATTATCACTGCTACGCTCAAGGTGGATGTCCAACTTCATTTATTGAGGTGCCCAAGCTCGAGAGAAAGGTATCAAACCTCCTCAAAAACTATCAATTTAGTGAAAAGTTTATAGATTTAGTTGTGCAAAAGGCTAAAGATAATCTAAACGAAAGCAGAAAAAGCCTCAAGTTTAAAAGGCAGGGAATCATAAATAAACGCAGGGCCGTCGAAAAAAGCAGAAATAACCTTGAAGATTTGTTGACTGACAAAACGATTGATAGAGATGTTTATTCAAGACAACATTCAAAGCTTGAGGCAGAGATTTTGGATTATGACAACCAACTATCCAAACTTGATAGTCAACAAAGCGTTGACGTAGGCCTGATTGAAGAGGTGCTGTTCTTTAGTAGAAACATTTATAAAACTTATATGGAAGCTCCTACCTACCTCAAGAAGCATTACCTCAGATTCTTTTTTGAAACTATATATGTCAAAAATAAGCAGATTTCCAAAGTCGTTGAAACGCCCATTTTTGCAGCCTTGCGTAGGCAGAACTACATTATAATAAAGTTAGCTTTGCTCCGGCGACAGGATTCGAACCTGTAATCATCTCCTTAACAGGGAGCCGCGATACCGTTTCGCCACGCCGGAATAAAATACTTACGAGGCTAATTATAGCATTTATATTTGCATTGCCAAAGACATGAGTTATAATCTTGTCATGGCCACAACCGATTGGGCAGTAAAACAAATTGAAGAGCTCAAGGGGCAACACCTCTATAATAATATTCTGGTTTTGGAAAGTGCAGTTGGGCCGGAGGTAAAAATAAACGGAAAAAAGCTTCTGAATTTCTGCTCAAATAACTACTTAGGATTGGCTAATAATCCTGAAATGAAAAAGGCGGCTATTGAAGCCATTAAAAAATACGGAATTGGCCCCGCGGCCGTAAGAACCATTGCCGGAACAACCGTTCTTCATAAAGAACTTGAGGCGGTTCTTGCCAAGTTTAAAAAAGCCCCGGCAGTTATCACCTTCCAAAGCGGATTTTCAGCAAATATTGCAGTTATTCCAGCACTAGTCGGTGAGGGAGATTTAATTTTTTCCGATGAATTGAATCATGCCAGCATTATTGATGGCTGCAGGCTAAGTAGGGCCACTGTTATCAGATATGCTCACACCGATCCTAAAGATTTGGAGGAAAAACTTAAAGCCGCCGATTCGAAAGTCAAAAGATTGGTAATTACTGATGGAGTTTTTTCAATGGACGGCGATATTGCTCCGCTTGATAAAATTTATGCGGTTTCAAGCAAATACGGTGCAATGCTTATGGTTGACGACGCTCACGGAGAAGGAGTATTGGGAGAAAATGGCCGTGGAATTGTTGACCACTTTAAACTCCACGGAAAAGTTGATGTTGAGGTTGGAACCATGAGTAAGGCTTTTGGAGTTGTAGGCGGAATGGCCGCAGGAAAGACTGAAATAATTGAGTGGCTATCACAACGGGGCAGGCCATTTCTTTTTAGTTCCGCTATGACAATTCCGGATGTTGCAGCCTGTATAGCCGCCGTAAAACTTCTGGAAAAGTCAGACAGTTTGGTTGAAAAACTCTGGAAAAATGCAGACTACTTGCGAACCGGACTTAAAAAATTAGGCTTTGATACAGGCACTTCCATCTCCCCTATTATTCCTTTGATGCTCGGAGATGCAAAGCTGGCACAAGATATGAGCAAGGAACTTTTTAACGAAGGTCTTTTTGCAAAAGCAATTGCCTATCCAACAGTTCCCCAAGGTAAAGCCAGAATCAGAATTATGAATTCGGCAGGCCATTCAAAAGAACAACTTGATAAAGCTCTTAAAATCTTTGAAAAAGTTGGTAAAAAACTAAACATAATATAATGCTTCAGGCTCTTGTTACAGGAATTTCGGGAGAGGTCGGACATGGTCTTATCAAGGCCTTATCTGCCTCCGAAGAGTTTGAAGTTTCGGCAGCCGATATTAAAAACCCGGATGAGGCAATTTCCGGAAATTTGAAGAACTTTTTTGAATGCGACGTTTCGGATTCCAACGCCGTAAACAAGATTTTTGAGAAAGAAAATTTTGATATTATCTTTCATTTGGCCTCAATCCTTTCAACAGGAGGTGAAAAATCCCCGGAAAAAGCCATTGACGTAAACATTAAAGGAATCATAAATTTGCTTGAGGCGGCTACTAGTACAGCAATAAGATGCAAAAAATCCGCCAAGTTTATTTTTCCCAGTTCGATTGCAGCCTATGGTTTACCGTCTTTAGAAGAAAAATCAAAAAATAAAAGAGTTACTGAAGAACAATTCTTAAACCCAATAACAATTTACGGCATTTCCAAGCTCAATGGTGAAAAACTCGGCAGATATTTTTCCGAAAACTATATGCTGCTATCCGATCTGGACAGGAAAAATTTAATCGATTTCAGATGCGTAAGGTTTCCAGGACTTCTCTCCCCTGATACCGTTCCTTCAGGAGGAACCAGCGATTACGGATCCGAAATGATTCATGCCGCAGCCCAAGGACAAAGTTATGAATGCTTTGTAAGACCGGATACAACAATTCCATTTATGGCAATGGCGGATGCCGCTGGGGCACTTCTGAGCCTTAGCAATACCTCAAAGACAAGTTTAACAACACGGATTTATAATGTCGCGGGGTTTAGCGTCTCGGCAAAAGAAATTGAAAATGAAGTTAAAAAGTTTTTCCCTAATTTTAAAGTCAGTTACAAAATTAATGAGGCCAGACAAAGGATTGTTGACTCGTGGCCCATGGATATTGACGACTCCCTAGCGCAAAAGAATTGGGGCTGGAAGAAAAAATATGATTTCGAAAAGACTTTCTCCGAATATCTCGTTCCAAAAATTAAGGAGAGATATCAGTCCAAATAATCCTGAAGTTTCTTTCTACGGCTTGGGTGTTTTAGTTTTCTGAGTGCTTTTGCTTCAATTTGACGAATACGCTCACGGGTCACTCCAAATACCTTTCCAACTTCTTCAAGAGTCATCGCCTTGGTTCCTTCCAAACCAAATCTAAGCTTAAGAACTTTTGCTTCCCTTTCGGATAGTGTTCCCAAAACTTCTTCCAAATGATCTTTAAGCAGTTGCTTACTTGCCTGATCAACCGGCGAAAGTGTTGTTTCATCAGGAATGAAATCTCCCAAGAAACTTTCCTGATCCTCTCCGACAGGAGCTTCCAGAGAAGTGGTTTCCTGGGCAATTTTAAATATTTCTCTAATCCTATCTCCATCCATTTCAAGTTCTTCTCCAATCTCTTCGGGGGTTGGCTCGCGTCCAAGTTCCTGCATAAGCCGCCTGCTGGTTCGATAAATTTTGTTAATTGTCTCAACCATATGAACCGGAATTCTAATGGTTCTAGCCTGATCGGCAATCGCACGGGTAATCGCCTGCCTGATCCACCAGGTTGCATACGTAGAAAACTTATAACCCTTTCTCCAATCATACTTTTCAACCGCACGAATAAGTCCTTGATTTCCCTCCTGAATAAGATCAAGGAGAGAAAGACCCCTGCCGATATATTTCTTGGCGATTGAAACGACAAGTCTGAGGTTACTTTCCGTTAGTTTATCTTTTGCCCGCTTGTCTGCCTTTTCATATCTTTTGGCAAGCTCGACTTCATCCTCAGCCAAAAGAAGGGGAACTCTTCCGATCTCCCTTAAATATTGCCTGACAGGATCTGTTGATTCAATTCCTTCAAGTTTTGTAAGAAGTTCTATCTCGCGGTCAAGTTTTTCTTTGGCTTTTTCATCCGTCTCAATTTCCCCCGGAGTTACAGACTCAAAAACATCAATTCCTTCAGCAAGAAGTTTTTCATATAAATCATCAAGTTCAGGGACTCTTTCTTCCGCATCAGGAAATACCTCCATTATTTCCTCTTGTGTCAGGAACCCTTGATCACGACCTTTTTTAATTAAATCGAGTACTGGTTTTCGTATCATTGTTCATTGAGTATCACACCACTACCGTTTTCCTCTTCGTAACCGGAAAGTGATTTGGCGAGTTTATTAAATTCATTTTGAGCTTTAAGTAGCTTATCTTTATCGCCTTTTTCTTCCGTATCCCGCATTTGAGAGGCTAAAACCTTTAACCTTTCTTTTACAGTATGTATTTTAAGCTCTTTTTTGACTAAATCCAACTCCCTCTTAAGTTCATCGGGATTTTCCATTAAATCCTGGTTGTCGGTAAGAACCATTTCGGAAAATGCCTGAAAAAGTTCAGCCGGCAATTTACTCCCAAACTCGGTTACGTTAAACGCCTTATCGGTAGGATATTTTGTATATTCTTCAACTAGCCTTTTATATATTGGGAGTGAAATAAGTCCGGCAGACTCTTTTGAAAGAAGATTCTTCGGATCGGACTGAAAAACCAAGGCTAAATATCTTTCTTCCAAAAGATCTCTTTTGTTTTTTTCATGCACTTCTTCCGGAATTTCAGTGGATTTGGCGGTAAGAACTTCAGCTGATTTTCCGATTTCTTCGGTAACCGCCTCCAGAGGTACCCCAAGCCTCCCCGCCACAATATTTGCGTAGTGCGACTGAACAATCTTGTCACTTATTTCTCTAAGGATCGGAATAATTTCTTTAGAAATCTTTGACTTTCCGGCACCACTCTCTGAATTAACCCGCGCAAAAACAGAGTCAATAAAGAAATCGTAAATTCCCTCTGCTGCAATTAAGTCTTTTTTATAGCTTTCCAGGTTTCCGCGAGCAGCATCATCAGGATCTTTATATCCACTTATTTTTGCGACTTTTACTTCTACCCCAAGATCGCTGGCAATTTTAATTCCGCGCCTGTCTGCTGCATCCCCTGCCACATCACTATCGAGTGCCAAAATAAACTTCGGCGCAAAACGCGAAAGAAGCCTGACTTGTTCTTCAGTCAAAGCAGATCCCTTTATGGCAACAATGTTTTTAATTCCAGCCTGCCAGGAAGAAATCAAATCCAGCTCACCCTCAACAACAATTGCCACCTTTTTCTTCTTAATAAAACTTCTGGTTAGATTCAGGCCGTAAAGAACATTACTTTTGTGGTACAAGGGGGTTTCAGGAGAATTGATATATTTTCCGGTTTCGCGTTTATCCCAAGGCAAAACTCTGCCGGAAAAACCAATTGGATTTCCCCTGTGATCAAAAAGCGGAAAAATTACGCGGCCGTTAAATCTGTCATAAAGATTCTGTCCTCTAGCAATTCCAATTCCCGCTTTTTCGATATCCGCAGGTGTAAATTTCTTTTTCCCCACCAGAAATTTTGTCAGCGCATATGAACTTTCAGGCGAGTAACCAAGCTGAAATTCTTCAATCGCCTCTTTTTTTAAACCCCGTTGGTTCATTAGATAATCCAAAGCTTTCTTGGCAACAGGGTGATTCAATAGCAAATAATTGTAAAAACGCACCGCTTGAGTATTTAGTTCAATTAACTTTTCCTTTTCCGAAGTCTCACCAAAATTAACGCTTTGAAGCTTAATTCCGGCGCGGTCCGCCAAATATTTAAGGGCTTCGGGGAATTCCATCCCTTCATATTTTTCCAAAAAAGCAAAGACATCCCCCGCTTCCCCGCAACCGAAACATTTAAAAATCTGAAGTTCTGGCGAAACCATAAAAGAAGGAGTTTTTTCTCCGTGGAACGGACAAATTGCTTTATAA
This sequence comes from Candidatus Microgenomates bacterium, assembly GCA_049523135.1. Taxonomy (GTDB): domain Bacteria; phylum Patescibacteriota; class Microgenomatia; order UBA8517; family UBA8517; genus JBEKNE01. The sequence goes on from JBEKNE010000001.1 coordinate 82,904, forward strand.
TTCCTCCCGGCCTTCTTAAGCTCAATTCTCTCACCGATTATAGAAACTATATCGGTCCTGATTTTAACTTCTTCAATTTGATTGTCCGGCATTCTACTTCGATTATATCATCAAGACCCGAATAAAAGATGAAGCTAAATCTCCACTTACAAAAAAATATCTGTTTTTCCCGACTGATCCACAATAAATTTCTGAAGCCTGTCCCAAATTTGTCCGTACCATATATTAAAAAACATTATCCTCATGTGAGCGGAGGAGGCGGGACTCGAACCCGCGAGACTCTTACGAGTCCGGGTTTTCCAAACCCGTGCCATAGCCGCTAGGCGACTCCTCCAGAATCTGCATTATATCAGAAGATTTGTGCCTCCTGTGAGAATTGAACTCACATCAATGGTTCCGGAAACCATTACTTTATCCGTTAAGCTAAGGAGGCCAAAAGCTTTTGGGCGTCTCTGGTTACCTGTTTCTCACCTGAAAAACTTAATTTCTTAACAGCATCGTAAATTGGAAGCCATGCAACTTCTGATGTTTCATCATCATATCCTTCAGGCAGGTCTTTTTGCCACTCCATTAAATAAAAAGTTGCAAATTTTAGAATTTTACCTCTGACCGGATGTGTAAACGAATATTTAATCGTTCCAATTTTTTTAATAATTTTTGCCTCAATTCCGCCTTCTTCGGAAACTTCTCTAATTGCCGCTTTTTGGAGAGAATCTTCATCAGCTCTAACTTTTCCTGAAGCCATTGGACCGGGTTCATCATCTTCCGTATCATCAATTCTGCCCTTAGGAAGCATCCAATATGGTTTTGGGTAAAGATCGCTGGATGTTGTTTTCCTGATAAGCCAAAGAGCTTCCCCTTTTTCTTTTTTGAAAACAACTCCCCCCGAAGAAAACTCGCGGGTTAATATAACTTTATTTTGTGTGTCTTTTCCCACTCTTTTAAAACCTCCCGGGCTGATTTAAACATATCCTTTTCCCTTTTAAGAATAACTTTTTTTACTGCATCTCCGTATTCCACCCACTTAAAGTCATAAAAACCGATAAGTTCGCTTGACCCTCCTTTTTGAAGCATTAAGTAATAATAATATTTTTGGGAAACAGATTTCCCACTTATAATAGCCGTTCCCGCACTTCTGCCTGCCTCTTCCAAAACTCTGGTGCTCATTCCCCCCTGCTCGCTTGTAAGTCGTATAACTGACCGGACTGAGGATTCACCGCGTCTTACTGTAACTTTTGGAATTTCCCAGTCACCGTCTTCCTTTGTTTTTACCAGCAAAAACTGGCGCCTGCCACGGTTATCTCTAAAAACTATGGCTCCGCCGATTGAAACTTGTTGGTTATTTTTATTGATCATAATTTATTATGACGTGCGGAGGATGCAGGAGTCGAACCTGCTATCCCTTACGAGAATTGGTTTTCGAAACCAACGCGTTGCCGTCCCGCCCATCCTCCATACTAACCTGTGCACCCGGACAGAATCGAACTGTCATCAAGAGCTCCGCAAGCTCCTACTCTATCCGTTGAGCTACGGGTGCGAGCTTACTTTTCTCTTTATTATTTATTTTCGGGCAATTTTTTAGCAAACCAGTCCGTAGCCTTATCAAAAGCAGAGGCAGGAGCTTCCTCGAAAGGTAAGTAGGCGGATATTTCCTTCTTAAGTTTCTCCTTTATTTCAGGATTTATTACCAGTTCAAGCCTTCCGGGTATTAAAAACGTATCTACAATCATAAGTTCGCTGCCAAAACGGTCAACGAACCAATATCTATTTGTTTTTTGCCACTCGGTAAGCTTGCCCGCAATTTTAATTCCCTTTGTTGTTATTTTATATTCAATATCCTCCGGTTGTACTGTAGAGAGAACATAATATAAAAAAACCAGGGAAACAATTAAGATAACCGGCATTATTCCCTCAGCCAAAAAAAGAATAAGGCTGACGATTCCCGCCATTGCAAAAACCGAAACATAGAATTGTCTGCCACGCCTCTTAAATGGCCTAGCCGGTGATGTCCAGACAACCAAGTCGCGCTCTGGTTCGCGCCTGACAACTACAGGGCTCGGTTCCTGAGATGCCTCAGGACTTCGATTTAAAGTGCTTTCACTACTTTCTTTTTTGTTCTCGGCAGGATCCATAACAAGCGTATTATAACTCAAAACCTGATATAATTGCAGTACTAAACGGAGGATATGCCGAGCGGCTAAGGCGATGGTTCGCTAAACCATGTCGCGCAAGCGACCGGTGGGTTCGACTCCCTCATCCTCCGCCAATACGAAATCCATTTCGACAAGGTGGGCGGGCAGGACGGTAATGCGCGGGTCTTGAAAACCCGTGGGAGCAATCCCTAACAGGTTCGACCCCTGTGCCCACCGCATACACACTTTGTATCAAAAGATTAATATAAATATATGGTATCTAAGCCCAAAGGATCAAAATGGCTAGTTGTTTTTTCTGCCTTCGTGTCGATATTTTTAGTTCTTTTGCTATATATTGTCGTGAAACTCCAAAACAATATCAACCAAATAGATGACGTGTACAAAATCCCGACCGACCAATCGATAAATAATACTCTTCCCAAAGGTTCCAAATTTACACACCTAGATGCTTTTGGAATCACACAGACAGATATTCCCAACCTATTTGGCGATAACTACTTGCTGGATCCAAATCACGAGGATAGATTTTATTGGACCGATTCAAACAACAAGCAAATAGATCTGACAGATAAATCCAGTCACATATATATAGGCATTCCACTCAAACCCCAAGACATTGGCACCAACAATCCTGAAAACGTAAGCTACGTTAGGCAAATATTTCAAAGGTTGATATCGACTTTTGAAGATAATGGATTCAAATTGGATACTTCATTTTCCAAAATGCAGATCTATGGATTTGATAATTTGGATTTTGTAAACATTACTGCTTTAGAAAATTCAATCGGTACGAAATGTGAGGTTAGGGAACCTGAACAATACAGTTCCAGCGAACTTTCCAACATAACCACTATATATTCGAATGTCGGTTATAGATCTTTGGTCTACATTTATATAGCTTGTGTTGATAAAATTTAATTTATCTCGCGATCGTTAATCCTTAAACTCTTTCCACTAAAAAACCCGCATTAATAGCGGGTTTTTCGTTTGTGGAGAGTCGTGAGCGATGTTAGAACTTTTTACGCTCAACTCTAAGAATCTGTGTTTACACAGGATCCTCAGCGTCTAGAGGCTTCATTTCTAAAAACATGCATTTTCTTCTTACTACTGGTAAACTTCCAATTAGAAACTAATGTTTGACAAGTATCTAGCAACACCGACTGATTTCAAGGCTGTCACCGAAGCGCTAGGGTTCGTTATGAACCCCAAAATGGAATTTGTTTTCGAAGACAAATCAAAAATAGCAAATACGGTAATAGTTTCTTACGACAGTAAGTTTATTTATATATGGAAACTCAAACCTATAAAACTTAAATATCAAATTCCGCACAATCTTAAAATTCCCGATGAATGGCAAAGCGGCTGGTGGGCGACACTTATTTTGGATGATATTGCAAAACTAATACCAGATCTAAAGGATAAACCTGTGATAAATGGTGGTTTACTAACTCCATTTATTGAACTGCAAAAACGGAAAGATATAAAAGAAAATCCGTATGTTACAAAAGAATCATACTTTGCAACAATAATTCATGAACTGGGCCACATTTACTGGAATAGTTTCAAACTTTGGTGGCCGTCAAACAAAAAAGAGAATATTCTGACCCTCAAAGAAGCCGAAAAACTATTCAAAACCCCAAAAATGATAACTGAAAAGGTTATCCAATTTCCCAGCCCTTTGTATTTGGGGGAAGTCTTCGCGTCTTGCGCGGAATACTATGCGAGTTCAATTTTCTGGCCAAGTCATAAAGAAAACTTTGATAACTTTGCGAAAATCAAAATCAAAACAATATTGGAGTTTGAAAAAGTCAAAAATCTCAATACCGACGACTCTGTTATAGAGCCGACAAAATACCAACACACATACGCATTAGTTGCAACAAAGCTTTTAATTTCCAAATACCCCAATACTTGGCCAGGTATCTTAACTAAACATCAAGCACTTGCTTAACCAGAAGGGTCATCTCCCTGTGGGATAACAGCCGAGCATATCTGGACCACAAGGCCTAAGCGCTGGTGCACAGTTAAATGGATTGCAATCTGTATTGGGGTTGCAAGCCGCATTTGGTGGACAATCTGCTGGTGAGCAACTGTTCGTAGATAGTACCACTGGCGTAACTAAGATTATTTCTGGTTCTTCTGTTCTTTCAGTTTTCATTATTCTCACCTTCTTTCTGAATAAACTCTTCTATTGTTGGTCTTAATGTTTCATCATAAAAATGTTCACCGATTTCATTTACTCTCCAGACTCCTTTTGCCCATTCACCTGTATATGGATTGTATGTACATCTTGGGTATGGAGACGTAAGATATTCTCCATTTCCTTGGTTTAGACCCTCGGAAAGTGGGCGACAATCAAAGCAGGCATATCTATATTCACAATTCTGACAAACCAACACATTATCCTTTGTACTTCTCCAAATTGTATCAAGTTTATTTCCGGAAACTATTTCTTCAAGTGTTGTTTCTTTGATATTGCCAACTGCTAGATTTCTTGAAAAAATGCATGGCAATACATCTCCATTATTTGTAATGGTAATTTTTCCCATTAAACAGGGGTGTCCGGAAATATTTCTTGATAAATTGTCTTTAGTAATTGAAAAGCTTGGTGATAACATAAGACTATATTTCACAACTGATTCCTTAGTCGGCATTATTGAAGGATTGTCCCCTCTCCCTTTAGGTCTCAAAACATCTGGATGTTTATGAGAAAAACCCATTGTTTCCACGAACTTCTGAGTCTGGTTAATTGTCTCTTCATTCGGACGCATCAGTACAGTCTCAACTCTAACGGGGACACCAGCATCTTGCAAAAGCTTTAACGCCTCCATTGTCTTCCTAAAGCTACCTGGAGTTTTTGTTATTGAATCATGTATGCCTTCATCATTCGAATATAGCGATACGGCAACATTTAAACCGAGTGCTTTAATCTTTTGAACCTTTTCTGGCGTAAGTAATGTGGCATTTGTGAATATCTCAATAAATTCAAAACCGACGGCCTTTGCGTATTCGGCAAGATCGAATACAGTTTCTTTATTTTCGGCTCTATAAAGCAGCGGTTCGCCTCCGATAAATTGGCATCTCCGACATCCCAAAGAATATGATTCATCAATCAGATGCTTCCATCTCTCAAAAGAAATCTTTTTATTACTTTCCTGCCCAAGATCATTAACTTTACCGTTTTCAGTTGGGAAACCCATTGCTTTTCTGTAAGTCGGCGGCATACATTCTGCATAACAATGGATACAACTTTCATTGCAATCGTCAGAAATGATTTCAAACCAAACAAATTGCAGAGAAGGATTTTGCAGGAGCTCTGGAAGCGTTCTTTTTCCATCGTTTTTTTCTTTGGCCACTAAGTTCATCGATTCGAGTTTTTTCCAAAACTCAGGGTTTTCGGTTGTTCCTGTCAAAATATCGCAGGCAGATTGGTTAATTGAATAAACATTAGAAGAATTCAAATCATAAATTGCTCCTCTTAGTACTCCGGGGACGAAGAAGACACTATTCTTAAACATGTATTCACCTGAAGATAAATGCTCTTTAATATCCAGGCTACGTTCTTTCATCGTCGCGCTGAATATAGGCTAGAAATGTTTAGTTGTCAAGTAATCCATTGATGTTATCAGAACCACTCGTGAACAACGTCAGAACTTTAACCTCGAACTTTTGATACTTCGTGCCTAAACCAATCTAAAAAAGTGGAAAGCTATAAACGATGTTAGAACCTACTACACTCAACTCCAAGGGCATTGTTATATCCTGTGCTTCAGTAATTAGCCCTAAAAATTCTTTCGGTGTGCAATGCCTGCACGGCCATGTGTGGGTCAAGTGCCATTAAAAATACCCGAGACTCTCGATGGAACCAAATGTGGAGTAAAACAATACGCTGATTCAGGTGTAGATACTTGGAACCACACCACAAATTATTACCCAGAAGGTTAATATCTAACGAAGCATATAAACAGGCTAACTACAACACGTTTCGCAGCAACAGCCATAACCCGAACCGGACGATGATGATGCTTCATGGCTATGCCTCTGTGGTTCGAGATATGCATCATCAATTGCTTTTTCTATCTTTCTATTATCGTGTAGTGAAAAGGTTCCAAAAACACGTGCTCCTATAACTGTAAGGGTTTCTTTATCGGGGTTTACGCCTACTTCTATTACAGAGAAAGAATAGTCGCCCGAGCCAGAAAAACCACCATCAGATTTTGAATGATAACCCGTACCCCATGCAAGACTTATTTTCCCATTTTCCGGTGAATAATTCAGATCATGATTGCCTACATTTCCCTCAAGTAGGTCCTTGTCTATCTGACGAAGTTCATCAATTGCCTTACTTTCCGTCAAGACTTTTTCGGTTTGATTTATAACAAATTGTATTCTTTTTTCCGCAGCTTCTTTTGCAAGCCTCAACTGTTCCTCCCTCTCTCTTCTAGCATTCTCCTCGGTGACTCTCCTATTTTCCTCTGCTTGAAGCCTCTCTTGATCTTGTTGTCTAAGCCTTTCTTTAATTTCTTCCGTAGACATATTTACATTATATAATACCAAAGGCGGCTCAGGTCAAGAACCCAGAGCAACATAATAAATTGGATATTCTTCTCTGGCGTTTATATCCAAAAGTTGAATTATTTGTTTCTCGTGTAGTCCGCCAATTGCGCAACAACCCAATCCGACGGAGCCTGCAGTAAGATAAACATTTTGCACAAGATGGCCAGCTTCAATATACGGGAAAACCATCCCTTTATTCTTATATTTATCCGTAGTTCTGTGGAAAGTGGCAGTAATTATTAGCAGTACTGCTGCCTTTTTAAACCAAGGTTGGGTTTTTATCCAAATCAAATCAGTTTCTTTCTTTTTAACTTCTTGATTTAATATATCGAGATTATTGTTTACCGGATTGTAATGATACAATCCCGGCACTATCTCTTTGCTAAAAAGGATTAAGGGATATATCTCGAGAGGGTATTTAGCACCCGCAGACGGATAAGCCCGAAAGGATTTATCCTCATCAATTTTATTTTGCCTAGTTATACCTGCACTGTAATACAAAATCTCTGAAAGTACATTTTTTGTTATTGGCTTACCTGTAAACTCTCTAAAAGATGAACGCTTTTTTATCAAGTCATGAAGCCCGTTTTTTCTTGATTTAATACTTAAACTAATCTTTGGTAATCTCGGATATTGTTTATGCATTGTCAAAATGGGTAAAGACTAATCAGCTCGTTTTCATCCAGATTCAAATTGACATTAACCCCATATTTTTTAGGTACTTCCCGGAGTCTTTTGGCACCCAAATAGGGATATCTTTCGTCGTGCCAAAGTGGGACCATTTCAGGACACGAAACCTTGATGACCTTGAGACCATACTTTTCAATTTCCGGAATTGTCATATCGACATAAATAACCTCACAACCCAACTTACTTATTTTTTTAGTTAAATACAAAACTTTTTCATGGTCGGTTTTAAATAATTTTGGCTTGGGTAAGGACACTTTCCTGGCAGAAGCTATAACTTTTTCCACCTCTTTAATCATGTGGGGAGAAGACCAAATTAAATGTCTCTTCCATGAAAACCAGTCAAATGAATTCTTTTTTGGTGGTTTTATATTCTTTTCCTGGAAATATAATTCCCTGCTTGTAGCATAACTCCTGAGAGCCTCAATAGCTGAGGTTTCTATAGAACGTTCAGGTTCTAAACTCGAGCCCAATCCTGCACACACCGCAGGCCCACAACCGGTTCTATCCACAAGAATACTGACTACCGAAAACACCCCTGTATCAAGGGTTGTGTCAATGAAATACAATTCAAGCCCATATTTTTTAAATCTGTTTATAAAATTAAAAACATCCCCGTCCTTTTTTCTAATTACTACTAATTTCTTGGGCATTTCAGGAAGAAATGAAATCATATAACTGTCCCGTTCTATAATTTCACATAATCCTCGGGCAATAGCAAAAGAGGTCGTGGGGCCACAGGCTGCCCCTGTGCTTATTGGTTTTCGAATTGTTGGTTCAGAATATTCTTTAGAGTTATAGGAGGCATAGGCAAGAGATGCTGGTATTAAGACCTCTCTTTTCTTGGTCAGAGAATAACCTTGAAGCCAATTATATCTTTTCTCAGAACTAATTATTAAATCCTTATTTTTCTTAATGGAAAGCTGTTTTTTAGAAAAAGCCTCATAACGAATTGGGTTAATAGCCTTATCCTTTAATTTATTGAAACTACCCTTAATAAACAGGTCTCTTCTCTCGTGCAAAATACAGTAATGTTCGATGGCCTCGAAAATTGCAAAGGAAATTGCCTCAGCTTCGTCTTCGCTACCACCAAATCCATGTGATACATTTACTTTATTCTTTCCTGAAGGTCTTTCGCATGCGTAAACATAAAAAAATGGAATGTCATTGGAAAATTTACGCTGTTCAAGTTTGCCCAATATTTTTTTGGCACGCAAAGATTCATACAACTCTTTTGTTTTTGTAGAAATCGGAAGTTCAGAAAACGGAAAGGTTTTAACTGCAAGGTCATGGGGAATTTGCATCATGAAGCTATTTTAACCTAAACAACAAAATTATCAACACTCCTGACACCTGTATTTAGCACAAAAATTGACACAGTCGTGATAAAATAAGTTATAACCTGCTCGTGATAAAGCTGCATTTTTGTGGCTGAGATACGGACCAAAAATGAATAGCTTCACCCCGATAGACAGCATCAGACCCACAGTATACGAAGTTACAACATGACTCCAATAACACACAACTTTATGCCTGGCTGGTGGAGACGGCGGGAATCGAACCCGCGTCCGAAAATACTTCAAACAACACTTCTACAAGCTTAGTGAATTTTTATAATTTTCTTAAGGTTTAAGCCAATCCACAGGCGACCAAAAGTAAGATTTATTTGATCTTTCGTTTAAGTCTTTAAATCATTAAGACCCAAAACGGCATCTTGACTGGTTTACACCCAGAAAGATTCGGTCAAGAATCAAATCTAACGGATGCTAGACTAGTGCTTTTTAGGCAAAGGCTAGAGCGTAACCTTGTGAGTTAGCTTTTATTTTTTAACTCTTGTTTTACGAGTACAAGTAAAACTCGGCTTGCAGTATTGTAAAGAGCTTTCCGTCGAGACCGATCGTCCCCGACTTAAATCGAACCTTTAAATTCCTTCTCTATGTCTCGGTTTATGTCGTGGCGCTTAAGAGCCTCCTTTTTCTCGAACATGCGTTTAGGCTTGCCAAGCTCAAGGTAGAGCTTAATTAAGTGACCCTTATTGTACACCCGAAGAGGCACAATTTGCAATTTTTTTTGCTTCATCTTGGTTGTTAAGGAAAGAATTTCTGCCTTGTGCAAAAGCAGTTTTCTCATCCGGGTTGGATTGTATTTTTGTATACCGGTTGCTGGTATATTCGCATTAATAAAAAATGCCTCATCTCCCAAAATTCTGACTGCTGATTGGGAAAGATCGGCTCTTCCTTCGCGAACGGACTTTGCCTCGATTCCCAAAAGGGATATACCGGCTTCTACTCCCTCGCCGGTAAGTTCATATTCAAATCTCGCTTTTTTATTGAAGATTTTCACCTTATCCTATTTTAACACTAAAGGTTTGGCATCCCGATTGAAAGAAGCTTATCACCCGTCAGAAAGATTATTTCTTTTTGCGCTTCGGAGATTACCAAACTCTTTGCTTCAGCAATTTGGTCACCGACATATTGGGCTTTATATTTTCCCGTTTTATCTACCGCAACAACCCTTTTACCAGCCCTATCCAGTAAATAAATATATTGATTATCCGGATCTGCATAAATTGCATCAATGCTGCCAATTTCAGGTAGCACTCCTGTTACCGAAAAACTTTGGGGTGAACCCAAACTGTATTTAAGAATTTTTGCGTTCGGATACAAAACATAAATCGCCCCGTCCATTCCCCAACTAACCGCGCCGGAAAAATCCGCTTTGGTCGATGCCGAAAGCCAACTTTGCTGAGGGCCGAAAGTATTTTCCACTTGGCCGGAGTAGCGGTAAATTTGGTTTCCGGCTTTATCCAGCACATACAAATTTCCGGCAAAAGCAGAAAGAAAAGCGTCCCCACTCCAAGTTTTGTCTATCACCTTAGTACTGCCCGAATCAACCTCATAAATTCCATCGGAAGACAAAATATAAACATTAGTTTCATAGGAAGCCAAATCCAGAGCTGAGCTAATAACGGTCGGCCCGGCAACAACTTTGCTTTTTTTGGTATCAAGAGCAACACTTACCACTCTACTGCCCGATTTATCCAATATAAAAACCTGCCCGCCGGAAGAAGAAATACTATCCCCACTAAACCCTGAGGACAAAAGGCCCAGATCCAAAAACAGGTCCGGAGTTACATCGTATTCCCCGAATATTGCCCCCCGGCTGTCATTAATCTTCTTTTGTAATTCATCTACTTTAGGATCATTAACTTTTAACGCTTGAATTTGCTGAAGCTTTTGCTCACTATCCAAAAAGAGTGTTCTTGATTGGTCGGGATTAACGCTTGCTAAACTTATTGCTTGATCGACATCGGTTGTTGCTTCCGCCAAAATTTCCTGATATTTATTTTTCAGATCGTTGATATTTTTCTGCCTTATTCCGAAACCAATACTGACTGCCAAAATCAGCAAAAGAATAATTCCTGCAGAAAAAGTCAGTTTCCTGCTCTGGGAAATGGCTTCATCCCCCATTCCGCTCCTTATATAAATACTTCTTCGCGGAATCCTGCGGGAAATTTTACCGATAAAGTCCAAAAACTTTTCTTTATAATTAACACTCTGCATGGTTTCTTGTATTTGTGGTTGAACCGGAGGCTGAGAGATAGTTACGGGTTCGTTTTTTTCTCCGTTAAAACCGATAACAACCGAGCCTGCCGTACCTTCTTCACCCGTCTCGTGAATAATTTGAATAAAAGTTTCCGCAGCGCCTTGAAGCGTGCCGGATATTAGTCCCGATTTGACCATCTCCGGGGAAACTTTATCAAAAAAGGCTTTCGTCCCTAAAAGGATTAAATCTCCTTCCTTCGGATAACCGGAAGCCGCAATAACTTCATCTGCACTTTCCAGAATCGTAGCGAGTGATCCATCCCTACAAACAACAACCCTGGCTCCGCCAGAAGCTGCCGAATAGACAACTCCCCCAGCGTATGCACAAGCTGCTATTTCTATTTTCCCCCATGGCTGCTCAAATTCGGAGACAACTTTTTGGACAGCATTCCGTAAAGAATCATAGGGTTTTTCGGTTAAGGAGCCAAAATATTCATCATGGAGTCTTCCGACAAACTGTCTGCCCAGGGTAATTGTGTCTATTCCCTCACCGGCTTTTTTTGTTGCCACCACGACAAAGAGCCGTCCTCTTAGGTGCATCTTTTCCGGATCATCAGGGGCAAACTCATGAACCTGCACCCATCCGGACGGCCCAGGAGTAGCCGTCACTTTTGCACTAATCGTTCCCAACATTATTTAGAGTATTACAAGGGCAGTCAAAAACACCAAAATCGCTAAGGCCAAGTGAATATAAGATAACATTTTGGCAGAAGTTTCAAAACCTATGTGTAAAGTATCTGTCATCAGCTTCACTTGCCTGATAACCACAAATGCAAAGACAAGATATATCCCCAAAAGAACTAATGCAAGTACTTTAATTAAAATCCAAATATTTAAACTATCTGTAAATATATTTACCATTTATTTCTCTTTGACCATAAAATCATCTAAAATTTTTGCAACTTTATCGGGATTGGGAACTGATAAAAATCTGAATTCCTGGACATCTGCCGCAGTCTGAATAAAAACATTACCGAAATTAAACATCGCACCCAAAAAGCCGCTTGATGTATAACTTACATCCTGAATTTTGGTTACTTCAGCATCAGAAACTTTTTTGTTTACTAAATTATGAAAATTAATATCAACAATCCTCATTGTTGTAACAAAATAGACATTAAAATACCAGCTCAAAAATCCCTCAAGTGCATACGCACAGGTAAGCAAATACCAAGTTAGGCAGATAATCAGCGGGTAACCTAAAGGAAATATATTAAAAAAACCAAAAACATTAAGAAGTGTCGGACCTGTTAAAAGAATAACTGAAACAACTATCCACTTTATGTTAATAATCGGATGCTGGCGAAGCATCAAAATAATTTTTTCGTTATTTTCCCTTGTTTCAAAATCTATATCTGTGGGGTACAAATTAAATGCAGAAAAGATATTCCGATGGCCCATGGAAGCGGCCTGAGAATTATTTTTTTGGGAACCGTTATTGGGTGAAACGAATACATCAGGCATCCTAAACCGATTATACCACGCTCTATCTCTTTTCGATGTTGGATCGTCAATACTTTTCAACATTGTAAAGAGGCCCGACAATTTGAATGTTACTTGGAGCTCTCAAGTTGAAGTAATTTTTAAAATCATCGCCGTTTATTGTCTGTCCGTTAACGGTAACCGACGTTGTCCTTCCTATTGAAAAATCGACCGATACGGAAACATCGGTCACACTATCAATTGGCGCTCCGCCACGGCTTGATAATTCACTTTTTACCTGGTCGGAACTCCAGGTGTCTGTACCCTCAGGATTTGGAGAATCAGTCTGATATAAATGCGATTTTGTTGAACCGTCTTTTTCCGCAAGTAGTACTGCATTAACTATTTCTGCAAGATCTGTTGCACTAAGCCACGCGGTACTGTTTTGGTCCTTTCGTCCACCCCAATCGCAGTAAAACACCGGAGAATCTTTATCATAGGCATTGCTCATAAGGTCCGAAAAACTTCCAACGCTCCCGGAAGGGACATCAACCAGTCTCTTTGTCCAGGAAGTTGCCGACCAACCTATATCTGCAGATGTGTATTCATATCCGCCGTGAGTTGCCGAAAACCAGGCTTTAATGGGTTGCCCTCCCTGAACCATAACAATTCCGTTTGTGGCATTAACTGCATTTTCCCAATTGCCGCCCTTGGGATTGGTTTGAAAAACCTGACAATATTGGTTTGCACAAACGGAGTTTGCACCATTCCCTGTAGCCGCCAAAACATAAGACCTGGCCGCAATTGCCTGTGCTTTCAAAGCCGCCGAATCGTTATCCGTCCATGAATCCGGAACTTCATAAATCCTTTTGACATAATCTTCCAAACTCCCGCTCCAAATTACACTCCCCGTATTTATGCCGTTGCCGTTATTTACTTTAATTGTTATTCCGCTCACGTTCTGATAATTGTCAAAATTGTAGTAAGCGTGAAGAATTTGATCATAGCTCTGACCTGCTTTTGCCCTACCCCAAGCGCCGTACTGGTCCATTCCGACTCTATTGGGAACTCCAAATGTAAAAAAGGAAAATTCGGGACCGCCAAAGTTTGGGGCTTTATAAGGATTAATATCACTGCTGCATCCGCCATTTAGGTTATAAGCGCTTCTTGAAAGCCCAAGGCTTGCCAACTTTGCGGCAATGAAGTCCTGCTGGCGTGCGGAAAGAGTAGCCAAGTAATTGTTGGCCTTTGCAACTTCACCTGCTAAAAAATTCGTTTGAGTTGCCACTTGTTTTTGTACAACGGCGAGGGAAGCTTGGCTTTTTTGTAAAGACGTCTGACTATTTTTCAAATCGGTTATTTCGTTTACGTAATTTTCTATTGAGGTAACATCCGCACTTTGGGCCCTTTGACGAAGTATAAGTTCCTGAAAAGCTTCAGAGGCACTGTCCGAAAAAAGGAACGGGGTGATGGGATCATAAAGACGTAAAAAGGTATAATAATCTCTGGTTTTTTGGTTTAAAACTTCCTGAGTGAAACCGACATCTTCTTCCCTGCTGGAAATATTGTTTGCGGTTATCGTCAATTGATCCGAAAGAGCTTTTAATCTGCTATTTAAATTATTAAGCTGTGATTGAAGAGCTGATAAATTTTTTTGATTTGTTGCATTTGCCGCACCAATCGACGCGGCTATATTTCCGAGAATTTGAGTGCACTCATCCATCTTTCCTTCCTTAACAATTTGAGCTGCATCTTCATTTTGACAATCATCGTTTATATCGGCTTTTACCAGCAGAAAATGGGTAAAAGGTAAAAAGTAAAAGGTAAAAGAAGCAACTGTAGTAATTAATAAAATTTTTAAAAATCTCTTAAATGGAAATTGGAAATTGGAAATTAGAAATTGTTTACTCATGGTAAATTTATTATACCAACATTCAAGAACGTCAGACTCGGCCGCTTCTTTCTCTTTTTCCCCAATTGCATTAAAATAATGGAGTGATGAAGAAAACACTAATTGTTGTTTTTTTAATTTCATTGTTTTCAAGTCTTATTTTGTTTTTCCCCAAAAAAACTCTAGCTCAGGATTGTGGAGAAATAGGACAAGCTTGCTGTAGTCCTGGGTTCCTTTGTAACAAAGGTTCTATTTGCGATATCGCGAATCACACCTATTCATGTATTAAATCCAATTTGTCGACAACGTGCGGAACTGAGGGATTACCCTGCTGTGCCGGATCAAAATCATGTGACACCAACAACCTAACTTGTGATCCTTTTTATACATGTGTCTCTGCCACATCAACACCGTTTCCATCAGATTGTGGGGAATTTCAGCAAGCCTGTTGTTCGCCAGATTTTACTTGCGACGAGAACAACGGTCTGACTTGTGATATTGCCAACCACACTTATTCATGTATTAAAACCACCAACAATTCGAGCATTCTCACTACCTGCGGAATTCAAACAGCAATTGGTTGCATTCCCATTTCAGATTCGGGGAGTTTGTTATCGTTTATTTTAAAATGGGCAATCGGAATTGGCGGTGGAATTGCGTTCCTCCTAATGCTCTACGCAGGATTTATGATCATGACCGCTTCCGGAGATCCTGAACGACTTAAAGCAGGTCAGGAACTTTTAACGTCTGCTATTGCAGGACTCATTCTTTTAATATTCTCAATCTTTATACTTAAATTTATTGGAATTGATATACTGGGGTTAGGTAGTTTTGGTTTTCCATAATAAACATGCTATCGGATCTTTTTAGTCAAATTCAAGCGTCTGCTCTTCCTAATTCTCATTTCGGCGGAAATTCAACAATTGGAGATTTTGTTAAAAACTCGGGAATATTAAATTACGTTTTTGGCGCTGCTGGAATTGCACTACTTATCTATTTAATTTTAGGGGGCTTTCAGATGATGTTATCGCGCGGAGATCCTAAGGCAATGCAAGGCGCACAAGCAAAAATTACAAACGCTTTAATTGGATTTGTGATTATTATTATTGCTTTTTTCATTGTCCAACTCCTTGGACAACTTCTGGGTATCCAAAACACAATATTCGGACAAATTTTTTCAATCTCTACTAAAAATAATAGTGGCTACCAAAATCCGCCACTTACCCCACAATAAATAATGTATATTTGCGGTTTTTCTAAAGTTAAAATACAATAGCATTGTGAACAATTTGGCATTAAGTATAGGTAACACATTCTTCGGGGGTTCAAATACCTTTGGTGGTGGAACTTCAGGAAGTTCATTAAACGGTATCGGCAGTCTTGTTTCCTTGTTTCTAAATATCGCTTTTGTCGTAGCCAGCATAATTCTTCTTTTCTTCTTTATCCTTGGGGGAATTGGAATGATCATTTCTGCTGGTCAGGACGATCCTCAAAAAGTGGAGCAATCTAAAAAAACAATTACTTCCGCTATAATCGGCTTTGTTATTGTATTTGTATCCTATTGGATAGTAAAATTAGTAGCTCAGCTCTTAGGAATATCGAACTTAATTTTTTAATATGTTAAATCTTTTGGCACAAGATAATCCATTTGGAACAATCAATGCTCCTACAAGCTCACTAAGTAATTCTAGTGATGCCGGTCAAGCAATAGGTAAAATAATCCAATATGCTATTTGGATCTTGATCGTTGGCGCCGGAATTTATGCACTTTTCAATTTCATAATTGCCGGTTATGACTTTATGTCCGCAGGAGATGATCCTAAAAAGGTTGCGGGGGCTTGGGCAAAAATCTGGCAAACAGCTCTTGGGCTTGCGGTTGCAGCCGGCGCTTTGGTTTTGGCAGGAATATTCGGACAATTAATATTTGGTAACGCAACTTATATTCTTAATCCATCAATAACACCATTACAATTACAATGAATAAACTCTTGGCAATATCACTAGCTCCAAATGGCAACGGTTTTACTGGTATAGGAACCAGTCCACTTGCAAACCCCGGCGGTAATTCTGTTAGCATTTTCTCAAATTTTCTATCTACCATAGTCGGTGTTATGACAATTGTCGCCGTAATTTGGGCTGTTTTTACTATAATCACAGGAGCCATTGCAATTATCGGTTCCGGTGGAGATAAGCAGGCACTCGAAAGCGCAAGAAAAAGAATAACAACAGGAATTATTGGATTGATAATTGTTATAATCGCGCTTTTTATAGTCGAAATTGTAGGTCACATTCTCGGAATTGAAAATATATTGAATATTCAACAGCTTTTAAATTTAAAATGATTACAAACCCTGTTCTTAATCAAACTAATACTAACGGTGTAAGTTTTTTACAAAATGCTGTTCCAGCTGCAATCGGCATGGCATTTCTGGCAGGGGCCATAATATTTTTTTTCATGCTAATTTTTGGCGCGATTAAATGGATTTCGTCGGGTGGAGATAAGCAGGCACTCGAAAGCGCAAGAGGAACAATAACCAGTGCATTAATCGGAGTGTTTATCCTTTTTGCCGTATTTGCAATAATCCAGCTTATCAATACTTTCTTCGGACTTCATATTTTGAATCTCACAATACCTACCCTAAAACAATGAAATTAATACTGACTCTTGACATCAATAAGCCAGTAATTCAATAATGTACATATGCAGAATTTAATTGCACAAACAATCAGTTTAACTCCTGCTCCCAACAGTGGATTTCAAAATTTGGGTGGGATTACTGCTCCCGGCATTGTTTCTGCGGCAATCAGACTTGCTGTTGTTGTTGCAGCAATAGTCTTTTTCTTTATTTTGGTAATCGGAGGAATTCGCTGGATTGCTTCAGGTGGAGACAAAGCTCAAACCGAAGCTGCAAGAAATCAAATTACAGCAGCCCTCGTTGGACTTGTCATAGTTTTTGCCGCTTGGGCAATAGTTGCCCTTATTAACACATTCTTTAACGTTAACATCTTCTCCCTGGTTATCCCTTCTATTTAATACATTAATACAACTTGCTCAAAGTAGTACCACAGGTTAAAATGTTTTTGTGGGAAGTTTTATTGTAAAAGCCCAAGGAACAACATCAGGGATCGCCACCATTTCCGATTTGGAAAGTGTTTTTACTAGGGTTGTCAGTTTGGCTCTCGGACTTGCCGGAATAACACTTTTTATTTTGTTAATTGTCGGCGGATTCAAGTACATTACTTCCGGAGGAGATCCAAAAGCTGTTGAGGGAGCCCAAAAAACTCTAACATATGCAATTGGAGGCTTAATTGTAATTCTCCTTTCTTATCTAATCCTCGTCCTAATCTCCAAGATAACAGGTGTTGATGTTACCACCTTCACAGTTACACAATAATATTCTTCATAAAGCCTTAGGGTCTTGGGTTATAATAAATTAAGATGAAAATTACCAAACCATATTTCCTATCACTAAACTTTAAGTCATTAATAACTATAAATTTTGTTCTATTCATATTTATCTTTTATAATCTAACTATTACTGCTCCAGTTCACGCGCAAGATCAGGCTCCGATTCCAAATGTATTGGTACTATGTCCTCAAAAAGCTCCTCCTCCAACCGAATTTAATTCGATGAGACCGTTTCAAGCAAACACAACATGCACTTCACAGATTGCTAATACAGCAAGTTTCTGTGGCAATCAACTAACTTTAAGGGAAACAATTAATGAAACTTACCCTGGAGATGGAGACTGTACAACCCAAGGTGGTATCGTAACTTGTAATTTCAATGCCAAGATTCCACCCCATACGATAATAATCAACTTAAGCCAAGCCAACTTGCCAATAATGGGTAATACCGAAGACGTTATTAATAGCCAAAACCCAACCAAATCAACACTAAGTTCTGCCGACCTTATGAATAACTATGTCAGCTGGTATTTGGAAGGCACAAATTCAAAAGCAGAGGGTGTATCGTCCGCCATCCAAAGCGATACCAGTTCAAGCAATACAGTAAACTATTCCGGACCTATAAATAAACTTCTACCCCAAGATATACAATTCATCGCCCGGGCCAATACCGTCAACCAAGCAATGAATACCCGGCATGATCAGGTGGTCGGTTGTAGTTTTAATATTTCAGTAAATGATCTAAATAGTTTATTACTAACATTTGGCATTACTCTTCCGAACATCCAAATACTTGATTTCCCGATTCCCTGCTATGGAAATAACCCTTTGCTAACCCAATTTATAACAAGGCATTATTTAAGTGAATGGAAAGGTAATACGCCACCGCTCTTATCTCAATATAAAGATCAATTGGATTATTGGAAAGCTTATAAAACATGGCAGGGAAACGCATGCAACACCATTACAATTCCAGGTTTTGTTCCAATAATAGGCAACCAAAAAATGCTCATTTGTATAAATAATCTCACCGTCTCTAAATATCTTTCCTATCTCTATTCTTATATCCCCTACTCGTCCACAGAGGATCTTCAAGGAAGTATATCTATAGATAATGTTTCCTCAGCTACTAGTCCAACTACCAGTGGTGTAACTGTAAATGGTGTAACTTTCTCGGGACAAAAACCATCAACGTTGTTTTTTTCCCACATGGCTGAATCGAATCAAGATGCCGCCCTTCTTCAGAATACCTTTGCACCACAAGGAGCTGACGAGGTCGGCAATCCAACCAACATATCATCAAACACCACCTGTAACACTCTTGACGTCAGATCTAACAAAGGTGATAATTTGTTTGCCTCGCAACTATCCGGAGATCTTAGTTACACAGCTAAATTCTCATGCCAATTTAATGCCATTTCCTCCACTTCAACAAATTGTAAGCCAAACGGGTCTGTGTGTACTGACGGAACAGAATGCTGTAGTGGATCCTGCACTCCTGAAGGTATAAACAGCTACTGTATGCAAACTGTCCAAACATGTACGAAAGATGTCTATATTGCCCTCTCCACTGAATCCAGTACACCCGATGTTGATGATATTTGGTCACGCCTTGTTGCAGGCCCTATGGCAATTTTCAAAAGAATCTTTCCTGAAACCAATACAACCGACAGCGTTGGAACAATAATTGATATTCCGGGTTCAACAAGTATAACCTACTCAGCCGCAGGCGTCAGTCAGGATAGTGCTGACCTTAAACTACCCCATCTTGGCGGAATATCCGAATATTTTTTAAAAGGAATTCAAACAGCTCTCAGGCCAAAAGGTTTTGGGGACACAATAGAATTTGCACAAACTACCGCAAGTTCGTGTACAGGCGGAACTTTACCAACTCTTCCCGCAGGTCAAGGGTCTTGTACACTAAAATCCTCCGACACTCTCCCAACGGGTGCAGCAATGCCCCCAACCTTAAAGGCAATTCTTGAGGCCGCCGGACAAAGTTACAACGTCCCACCCTCTCTTATCCTTGGTGTTATGTATGGCGAAGGCGCGTTTAATCCGGGTAAATATGACTGGACCGAAGATAATGTTAAAGCCTGGAGCACCGGGTGTGCTACCATGCCGAGTTGCAATCAAAACACTTTTCCTTCCCAGGGTCCTGTCCCTTTTTTCGCACCATATTGGAATAACTTAAAAGATGCAGTAAAAGTTGTCGATCCAGAAAGAACTCCAAACCCATGCAACCTGATGGATACCATTTTTGCCTTGGCTAAAGATTTGGCATCAGACCAATACGGAAGTAATGATTTTGCAGGAAAAACATGTTACGGAATAAATTTGAATAGTGGCAGTTCTAATTCCAGTTTCTGCAACTGGAGTCAAAGCGATGTTGAAACTGCAATTAGAATTTGGGAATTTGGTACTGTATACAATGATACTTGCGGAACCAAAGTTGGTGGCTGTGCTAATGGTGGTTATGCGTCTGCGTGCGATGGAGATATTTGCGAAAAAGTGGGAGGATCCGGTAATACCAGTCATAACGCCTGTGTTTGGAATATAGCAAATACATACTGAAATCTGCTAGAATATTAGGAAATGAAAAAACTGCTCGTATCTTTTTTACTTGGTATCGTTCTCCTACTCAGTTTTGCTTCTTTGTCAAGAATAAACGCTGCGGGTTTACCAAATAATCCCAACCTAAATTCAACAGCTGCAACTGCAGATACAAGTACCGGCACTTGGTACAACCAATCGTTTCAGGAGTGGTACAACAAGGTTTATGATACAAGTAACCCCAACGAAATATTCGGCGAGCGTTACACCGCAGCACAAGTTCAGTGGGTAATTTACGGTCTATTTAGTTCAATGATAAATTCAACAACCGGCCCACAAACCACACAGGCCATACAGTGTTTTCTAACTAACAGTGCCAATATCAACAATTGTGTTAGTGCTCTCCAAGGTGTTTTTCCTAAGATAACAGCTGCAAAACAAGGTATGATTAATCAAAACCAAAACAAGAATGCAACTCTGTTATCGTTAGTCTTTGCAAGTGATCGTCCGATTTCGGGCATATCATACATCAAAGAAAGAATTCAAAAATTAAGCCTTGTCCCTGAGGTATATGCACAAACAACTAATAGTTCTGTAGGTTTCGGCTATGGTGTCTTAAAACCGATCCAACAGATGTGGGTTGCCGTTCGGGATGCCGCTTTTGCACTCTTTGTCATAGTAGCAATTGTCATGGCGTTTATGATTATGTTCAGAGTAAAAATTTCCCCACAAGTTGTAATTTCTATCCAATCCGCCCTTCCAAAAATTATTATTGCTCTTATTTTAGTAACCTTTTCATATGCAATAGCGGGGTTTTTGATAGATCTTATGTATGTAGTAATCGGTTTCGTTAGCTTGATGCTTGCACCGATGGCCAACAGTGTTGCTCTGTTTGCAAAGGGTGCTTTTTCTTCAACCGATGTGTTCCAATGGATGACGGTAGGCCAACTTGGTCTTGGTATATTCGGAACTATGATAATCTATATAATTCTTTTTCTCGTCAGTCTATTGCTACTTCTCGCATGTAATTTGGGTGTCGTCGGTGCGGGACTTGTAATATTTATACCTGGCGTATCAGCTGTTCTGGGAATCATTTTGATAGTAGCTGTAGTAATAATTCTAATTATTGCACTTTGGAACTCTTTCAAAACATTATTCTCTCTTATTAAAGCGTTTGCCTCGGTTTTATTATTAACCATAGTTGCACCTTTGGAAATTGCTGCGGGGGTGGTTATTCCAAATTTTGGTTTTAACATGTGGTTAAAAAGTTTTTTGGCAGCACTCTCAACTTTCATTGTTACGGGTATTTTAATTTTTATGTCATACATCTTCCTGTGGGAGGCTTGGGCTATCGCTGGATTTAGCGGGGCGGGGGATCTTATGCAAACAATATCAACCTTAATTTTTGGTTCAGTTGCTATCATAACCGCAACAAATTTAACAGGAACTTCCGGAGCAGGTTGGCCCCCACTCATTGGTGGAGGGGGAAATAACCCGGCTATGGCTCTACTTTTTTTGGGAGTAAGTTTTGTAATTTTTACTCTTATTCCAAAGGCAAGTGAGATTGTTCAAGCATTTATTACCGGCAAACCGTTTGCTTACGGAACATCCCTTGGTGAAGCGGTTGGACCAGTGGGTACATTTGGGCTTGGTTATGCTGGAAGATCTCTAGCAGACCTGCAGACGCCTTGGCCTTTGAACCGAATAAGGGCTATTAGGGAATGGCGAGAAGCACATCCAAACACTGGTGCTGGTATTGGCCAAGTCATGTCAAATGCGGCAAGGGGTGGACGTTAAGTAAGTAATTTTTAACCACGGGGTAAAACCACAAAATGCTCAGGTTCTTTACTTTTCTGTGAGGCATCCATAAATCCATACTTAACAACAAACCCATCTCCCTTAGCAGTACCTTCTACAGCCTGTCTGATATTCATGTTTTCTTCTTTATGACTTTGAAAGTTATAAAACTTAACCAGCGTTGACAACCATGTGGAATAACCAATACCACTCCTTTCACCTTCATACCAATTCTTCTTGCCTTTATTAATGTCTTCTTCCGCCTTTTTCTTAGCTCTAAAATTCGCATAGGCAATACGATCCCTTCTCTTTTCTTTTTCATCATTCCCTTCCCCTGAATATTCCTTTTGTCTATCAGAATAAAAGTTTCTCCATTCGCCATTTATTGCAACAGCGTCATGCCTTGTTATCGTCCAGAATTTTATTTTATCTGTATAAAATTCAGGTCTTTGAAGTTTATGGGGGTCATCAATCGGTTTCATCCAATATTGATAAAGCCTCTTATCTTTACTGGCTGGTGATCCATCTTCTGCAGAAAGAAACCCCATTATCCAATAATAATTATCGGCGTTGTCCGTGATTCCTTCCCCAGACAATTCTACTGCAGATTTTACTTTATCTGGAACCTTAACCTTTTCCCAATCTAGATCACCCAAATCTTTAGCCTTTTCATTTGGTCTACTTCCATCCGGCGACTTGAAGCCAAGCCACTGTTCCTCCAAACTTCTTGTCTCTCCTCGAATCTCTTTGGGAACGTCTTCATTTTCCGAAAGATCTGTTCTGCAAAGCCTTAATTCACTGAGCATTGTATAATCTAGCTTATCGTAAGTCAGGGGTGGGCCTGCAGACCTATCTCTTATTATCTCCTTAAATCTCCACCATTCTGTGTGTATTGTTTTTGAAAGATCGCTCGCTACGGGCTCACCTTCCAAAACTAAAAGCTTTTGATAATCTTTAAAATAGAAAGCTCTTTCTTCATCAGAAAGATTATTTACCATGTCATGAAGTTTTTCTCCTTTAGGAAAATTCTTTTCTGCAGTATAAAGCTCTAAAGCTAATTCATCGCGCATTCCTCTAATCCAAAAAAATCTACCTGCGTCAGTAACCGCTCCTTTATCTCCTTCATCTCCTTCATCGTCAACAATCAGATTCATTCTTTCCGTAAGAAGATACAAATTATCTCTGCTCATTTCAGAATATGGATTTCCTTTCTCTGTCAAATATCCTCTCTTCCCCTTCTCCCCTTTCAAATCAAACTCTATATTATCACTACGATTAACTGAACCCGAACCAAACATCGCAAGCTTCTTTTGATATCTAAACTCTTTAGAATCATCTTTTGATTCAGCCAGCGCGTGACCTTGAATAATAGGATAAGGATCCCTTTCTTCATCTGTTAACCACCCATCAAGTTTATATCGTATTTGCTTATCACCATCTTGCTGGGTGATTGTCACATCTGGTCCAATAAGAAATTTGACGGCAAGTTTGAACTTTTCAAAAACGCCCATTTTTAGTAACTCTGTCAGTTCTTCATCAAACTCAGGCATTTTTATGCCTTCAACTTTTACTGTAGGATCTTTCGTATTCCTTTTAATTTGCTCCTCCTTTAATTGGTCATGTTTCTCTTTGGCAATTTTCAAAACCCTATTTATTGTAGTCGCATCAACATTTCTATCTTTGTCCGGAACATAGTCAAGTATCTCTTCAAGGTTCTGGGTTTCGTTTAGATGTTTTTCCAACTTCCCTCGTGTTTCACTCATACCAATCAAATAAAAAAGTCTCATTGCTTTGTCTCTCTTGTCCCCAAGCTCATGATTTTCTGCTTTTTCAGGAGTTATTTTTGAGATATCTGCTGCATTAAAAAACCACTTAATCTGTTTATTGGTAAAGTATATTTGATATTTATAGAACTGTTCAACCATAACTTCCAACGAAGCCCTATTCCTATCAAAGGCTATTGTCTGGTTTTGTAATTCCTCTCCGGTTATAAGTTGTTGATGGAGAGCCTCATGGGCTTTTGCTAATGCAAGTCTTTCCTTTTGGGTTCCGAAATTAACAACCTCTTTTATGACAGGCACCATCTCGGTTTTTTCCACAGTTCTAAGAGGACCTATTCTGTCTAATGTCTGTTGATTTAATTCAGCTTCTCTTTCAATAACAGTACTTGGCTTTTCTCCACCTTTCTCCTTCCTTATACTTAATGCATAGCCCGAAACACGCACTTCTCCTTGAACTAAGTCACCATTAGAAGCAATTAAACCATCCCCCGAGATGACGCTTTCTTTACGTAGACCATAAGTTACACTTAGATCAAGATCAACACCCTCCTTCTCATTAATTGAGACCTTTCCTTCCTTCGTAACCCCAATTACTTGAGGGGTTTTTGCAGCAGTAGCGGCGGCATTAAACTCACTCATTAATATATCGGCAAATGCTTGTGCCTCAGTTCCTGACAATTCTACAGAACCTTTTTCGTAAGCCCTCTGTCCCTCAAGGGCGGTTCTTTTCAAACCAGAAAAAGTAAACCTGTCTATAGATTCACCAAAATGTGGATTTTCATAATCAATAAGAAGTTCCTTTACTGCTGCTACATCCTTGGAATTTTCAGCATGTGTTAAACGATTTACAAGGCGGTCTCTTTTGGCAAAATCTTCTTCTCTTTGTGTAGCGAACTGTGCTTCAAACTGCTCCATCCCTGACTTCTGCGGTTCTGATTGGTTTGGACTTAAACTTGGATATGTTTCAGTGAGATTGGCCATTATGGTTAAATTATATAACAAGATTGATAATTAAGAAAAGCAAATCTATTTGTGAAAAAGGTTTCCTCTTGAATTAGATACTTCACGATATAGGCTGTAATAGAACTGCCCTACTTCGTAGGAGCACTTTAGTTATGGAACAACATCCGATTCCGCAACAAATTAGTTCTTACCAATTTAAGTTGGTGGGGGATATGACCCTCAAGCAGTTTTTCCAACTTGCCGGGGGGCTTTTGGTGGGTCTAATTTTATATTCTTCCCCTCTTATCGGGATTGTAAAGTGGCCTTTGGCAATCTTTTCTGCAATTCTCGGCATTGCTTTAGCCTTTATGCCCCTCGAGGAGCGCCCTCTTGAGCGCTGGATTTTCGCTTTTTTCAAAGCAATTTATACTCCAACCATTTTTTTCTGGAAAAAAACAACTACTATTCCAAAATTCTTTCAGGATGAAACTTCCGGAACCACTCTTTCTCTGGCTAACCCAAGTCAGGATGTGGCGCTTAAAAACTATCTATCCGTCTCCAAACAGGCCTCAGCTCCCCTTTCCAAACTTGAAGGTGCAGAGCAAGGGTTTTTATCAAGCCTAAGTGGAATTTTTGCAGGGCTTACACAAACACCAACTCCAGCAAGCCAAACAGCAGCTCCCCTGCCTCAAAACACAACTGGAATTAAAAGAACTGTTGAAATTCCGCAAAGCACCCCCATTCGTGTTACAGCACAAACTCCCCATCTGGTTGTTGAGGAAAAACCGAAAGTTGTGACTCCTTCTTATCAGGTTTCCACCCAACAAGTATCTCCTGTTATTGCCGGCGAGAAAATGATTTCAACAAGGCAAGCTATTTTTTCAATAGACGCAGCTCCTCCCAATCCCCCGACATCACCAAACATTGTGGTCGGGCAAGTGGTTGATGAAGGAAGAAAAATTGTCGAGGGGGCTATTATGGAAATACGGGATGAAGCCGGCCGGCCGATTAGAGCCCTAAGAAGCAACAAGCTTGGACATTTTGTTATTGTTACCCCGCTTGATAACGGAAGGTACGATATTGCTACAGAAAAAGACGGTTATCAATTTACCCCCGTCAGTTTTAATGCAACAGGAGCTATAATTCCGCCGATTTTGGTTGAAGGAAGAAGAATTGCGGTGGTGCAAGGAATTCCGGTTCAAATAGTAAATCCAAATCAATTTGCAACACAACCTGTTAGTCAATATTAAAACTATGCCATTACCTAAAATTCCATATCTAAGCATTCCCGATAAACCCCTCATGGCAACCAGTCAGGAACACCTTCCCGTTGCCGACATTACAAACGATATCGTTATTTATAAAGACGGCGGAGCCGCTCTTGTTATGGAATCCACTTCTCTAAACTTTGGGCTTCTTTCGGAAAAAGAGCAGGAGGCCGTGATTGCCGCTTATGCCGCAATGATTAATTCGCTTACATTTTCAATACAGATTGTGGTTCTCACCCAGAAAAAAGATATCTCTACTTATTTAAGTTTTTTGGATGAACAGGCAAAAAAAATTACCCAACCTCTTCTTGCCAAGCTTATGCAAGATTATAGAAATTTCATTACCGATTCTGTTAAGAAGAAAAATGTTCTAGGTAAAAGATTTTTTGTTGTTTTATACTTCTCGCCTCTTGAGCTTGGTGTTGGAAAATCCGTTGCCGCCATTGCCAAGAGATCTGGCCCGCTTCCCTACGCGGAGTCCTACGTTATTAAAAAAGCCAAAATCACGCTTTACCCGAGACGTGACCACTTAATCCGTCAGGCGGGACGGCTCGGAATCAAATTCAGACAGCTTTCTACAAATGAGCTAATTGATCTTTATTATTCCGTTTACAATCCCGAAAGTCCCGCCGTTAAAAAAGAACCTGAAGTTATACTTGAACACAAATGAAAATCTTTAAATCAAAGACAACAACCAACCAAACATTAAATCCCCAGCCTTTACAACCCGAGGTTAAACCGGGAATTACTTCCGCTTCTCTGGCGGTAAGCCGTGGTATGAAACTTTTGGATGTAATCGCTCCGCAATCAATCGAAACAGATTTTGACTACATAAAAATTAATGATATTTATTTCAGAACAATATTTGTCGGGGGTTACCCCAGATTTGTTGCCCCCGGCTGGCTTGAACCTGTAATTAATATTGATACTTCCCTTGATATTGCTTTTTATGTTTATCCCGTTGATGGTAAAACAGTACTCGATGACCTCAGACGTAAGATTGCCGAAATGGAGGCTGAAATGTCAACGGATATTGAGCGCGGAAAAATAGTTGATCCTTCAACACAAGCAAAACTTGAGGATGCAAGAAGTCTTCAGGAACAACTCGTAAAAGGAATTGAAAGATTTTATGAGTTCTCCTTTTACATAACTATACCAGCGAACTCGCTCGAAGAGTTGAATCAGATTACCAAACAGGTGGAATCCCAACTTGGGTCCCTTCTGATTGTCAGCAAGCACGCCATGCTGGATATGGAAGATGGATTTTTGTCTACGGCCCCTTTCGGAATGGACAGACTCAATATCACAAGAAACATGGACACAACTTCCGTCGCTACAACTTTTCCTTTGACTTCAACCGAGCTTTCAAGCGACCGCGGTGTTTTGTACGGCATTAATTCTCAAAACGAATCGTTTATTATTTTTGACCGCTTCAGTTTGGAAAATGCAAACATGACTATTTTTGCGACAAGCGGGGCCGGAAAATCATACTTCGTAAAACTCGAGGCACTAAGAAGTCTAATGGTTGGTGTGGAAGCAATTGTAATTGACCCCGAAAGCGAATATAAGTCCCTCGCAACTGCGGTCGGGGGTGAGTTTATTTCTTTTTCCTATAATTCTCCCGCCAAAATTAATCCTTTTGACCTTTCCCAAATCAGGGAGGAGGGAGAAAACCAACTGGGTCTTAAAATTCTTTCTCTCCACTCTCTAATGAAAGTAATCATGGGTGCAATTACTCCAACACAGGAAGCGCTTCTCGATCGAGCCCTTATCATGACTTACAGAGCCAAAGGAATAACCATGGACCCCGATACTCAAGGAAAAGAACCCCCCCTCATGGAAGATCTTTATAAAACACTAATCGGAATGGAGGTACCTGACGCACTTGACCTTGCGGCCCGAATTGAAAAATTTGTCAGGGGAAGTTTTGTGGGAATTTTTGATAAGCAAACAAACATCAATATTACAAACCCCTTTACGGTTTTTTCGGTCAAAGATTTGGAGGACACGCTTCGCCCCATCGCCATGTTTATTATCCTTGACTACATTTGGACAAGGATTAAAAAAGATATGAAGAAAAGAATTCTAATAGTGGATGAGGCGTGGACAATGATGAGATATCCGGATACGGCGCAATTTCTTTGGAGTGTTGTCAAGAGGTCCCGTAAATACTATCTGGGACTCACTACGATCACCCAGGACGTCGAAGACTTCCTAAGTCAGGACATTGGAAAGGCCATCGTCACAAACAGCGCTATGCAGGTCCTGCTGAAGCAGTCTCCGGCCGCAATAGACAAAATCGGCGAGGTCTTTTATCTCTCTCAGGGAGAAAAGCGACTACTCCTCGCCGCCAATGTCGGAGAAGGAATATTTTTTGCGGGGCCCCACCACGCCCCTATTAGGGTTGTTGCCTCTGAAGAAGAAAATAGATTAATTACAACCAAGCCGCAGGAAGTAATTAAGGTTTCGACAAACCCTTACCAAGTAAAATAACATGGCAAATAAGATCAGCCTTACCCAAGAAAATATTAAGTATATAAGAGATGCTTTTTCGCATTTCTTTCCGGAGGATATAATTTATTCTGCAGACAAACCGTATGTTTCGGGCGAATTTAACTGGAACAATCGGAGAGGTTTTATAAATTTTGTCTACCGACTCACTGGCGTCGAAATTAAATCGGAAAAAGATTTCGGAAACATCAAAAAGGCTCAGCTCGCCGTTGAAGATCTGGTTGAAACAACCGAATCGGAAGAAAAAGTTACTTCAAATGTTCCCGAAAAAGGTTTAAGGGAAGAGCAGGAAGTTGAAAGACAAAGAAGAGAAGCGGCACTCAAAGAATCTACAGAAAGTGCCAAGAAAAACATTGAGGCATCCATTAAAAGGCAACAACAACTTGCCGAGGAACTGAAAAACAAAAAAGTTTATGTAAAAGCCGAGGCTCCAAAGACCACAGAGTTAATTAACGAGGAACAAAACTCCATCGACACTCTCAAAAAAGCTGCTGAGGCGGATCCGAAAAGGTTGGTCGATCAAATTACTGGCGAAATTGAAAAGAGAATTGCTTCTTCAAATCCGCAGGCAGATCCAAAGGAGGTTCATCTCCTGGCAGAACAGGCGGCGTACGATACCGTTAAAAATCTTCAAGGTCAATCTTTAGCGCAGGAGGCTGTAATTTCAAACGCAGTTGCAAAAGGCAATGTCGCCGTCACCAAAATAGTTACTAAGGAAGGCCAATCTACTCTTCAACAAGCCGCCTCGGATGTCAAAAACCAGCAAATTTTGGAATATACAGTAAGCAGGGATCTTGCTTCTTCTACTTTTGGAGAAAATTTTGCAAGCAACGTCTTCGGTCCAAAAAAACTTGATGATTTTCGAATTGAATTTTCAAGTAAGCCAAACACCGGTTTTGTCTCCTATGATCTATCACAAATTCCCAACAATTTTTCCGCATCACTTGGTGATCAGGGAAATTTTCTGGGGAGTATAAAGGATTTTGGGGTAGGAAAAATAAAATCTCAGTTTTTAGAACAGGCTTCCATTAGACTCGAGGGGTGGATCGGACAACTTCCGTCCAACAGTTTTCTGGCTCAGACCTACAACAATGAATTAGTTCAAGGTGCTTTATCCTATTTCGGCTTGGGAGGATCTTCTGTTGCATGGGAAGGAACAACTTTTTTTGGAAGACTGGCTGTAGATAACGGCTTTGGGCCAATTATTGGGTGGCTGGGTGAAAAAACAGGAATTGATTTTGGCATCGCCAGTGTTGCAACAGATATAGGGGGAGAGATTGTTGGAAGTGGTCTGACAGGTGAAGCTGCCGCAAGTTTGGTTGCAGGTGAAACTGCAGCAACCTTAACAGGAGAGGTTGCAGCCGTTGCCGGAGGAGAAGCCGCAGGAGCTGCAGTTGGTACAGCAATTGTCCCCATCCCCATTATAGGAACCATTGTTGGAGCTGTTGTTGGTTGGCTGGCAAGCAAAATTGACTGGCAGAAAGTCGGTCCATTTCTTGTCGGAGCAGTTGTAGGGTTAGGTGTCGGCATTGTTGCCGGGTTGGGAGTAGGAATAGCTGCGGGTGTTGGGGCGGGCCTTTTGACCTCCGGAATTACCGGCGGATTGCCTAGCCTGTCCTCAATAGGATCGGGTATTGCGGGTTTTACCACAGCTCTGGCTAGTGCCATGGTTGCCGCAATTGGAATTCCAATACTTGTTACACTTCTCGTCTTTCCTGTGGTTGTTGCCCTAATTCTTTTTATAATTAACTCCGGAGCCTATGTTGTTCCAACAACAGGTATAGCTAACGTTACTTGTAATATAGACCAAAGTAGCGGACAGACATCTCAAACATACAAAAGCACCGCGGCTAATGCTGCCGTCTGTATAGTCTCATACCTCAATGAGTTTGGTCTTAACCCACTCTTAGTAGGCTTGCTTGATACTCCATCTTGGCAAAATCTAGTAAAAGCTCTTCCTGCACCCGCTCTTGAGGCACTTCAAATTTCGGCGCCTGTTGATGGACATCTTCAATGTGTTGGATTCGCTGCTGCAACTGCCGGTTGGGCTTATGGCCAAGCCTTTGGCCAAATAAACGCCTGTTCTTATATTAATAATCCGCCGGCCGGATATAGTTATGTCTCCGGAACTACAGGAATTCAATCCGGAGATTTTTTCCTTATAAATGGTTCACATGGGTGCAGCGCAAGTTCACCGGGGCATATTGGTGTAGTAATATCGGTAGACGGGGCACTTATCAGTTGTGCGGATGCAAACATGATTGGACCGGGAGAAACGCGCGTCGCAAATGGGTGTTTTGCATTATCCCAACTGACGGGGTATCTGAGAAGATAAAAGTAGTAAAATGAAAAATATCAAACCAAAATTTAAAATTGTAGGGATAATAGCCGTTGTTTTTATTATTCTCGCTATTACTCTTATCTATGCTTTGCAAAAAAACAAAACCACGACATCAATACCAATTGCCATAACAGATTCCACACCAAAAGACGGCGCTTCCGGGGTTAGTGTTTTTGATCCAATCACCATTACTTTCAATCAAAAAGTTGATTCGTCTACCTTTACAGTTTCCTCCGACCCGTCAGAAAATTGGACTATTTCACAAACCACACCAAGTACTATTAAGTTAGACCATCAACTCTATCTGGAAGTTTCTACCACATATAAATTAACAGTCTTGCAAAACGATAATGTTGTTGGAACAATAACTTTCGAAACAGAAAACGAACAAAACGATCCCCGCCAGCTGCAAAATTTACAATCCGAGCTAAACAAAGATTATCCTTTGGCTTCACTCACACCCTACGAAACTTCCAATTTTCGTGTTGTCTATACAGCACCCTTAACGCTGGGGATAACCCTTAAAGGCTCCACAGAAGCACAAGATGCAATTTTACAAGTAGAATCTTGGG
Source organism: Candidatus Microgenomates bacterium (assembly GCA_049523135.1). Lineage (GTDB taxonomy): Bacteria > Patescibacteriota > Microgenomatia > UBA8517 > UBA8517 > JBEKNE01. The sequence goes on from JBEKNE010000001.1 coordinate 114,393, forward strand.
TAGAATCGAATGGTATCGATCCGGGAACACATAAATACATTATAATTGCCGCTTCCCCTACTCCTTAAATCTTTACCGGCATAATTAGATGAAGATAATTTGGATCTATTGAATCGGTAAAGACTCCCGGTGAAGCAACTCCCGAAAACTCCATTTTAATTTCTTCTCCCGTTACAGAGTGTAAAAAATCTTCAAGAAAACGATAATTGAAGGCTATTTCAAATCCCTCTTCGGGAATCGACCCTTCAATTTTTGCATCGACTTTCGTATCCTGGCTTCCCGCCGCGCTACTTTCTGCGGAAACTTTAATGGAATCTTTTAATATTTTAATTTTTACGACATTTGCAGACTCCCTGGCAAATATAGAGGCAAGTTTAACGGCTCTTAAAAGCTCTTCTTTATCCAGTAAAACTTTTATATTTGAACTTTTAGGAATTATCTTCTCAAAATCCGGGTATTCGCCCTCCAAAAGCCTGGATGTCAAAATTGTGTCCCCTATTCCAAAAATTACCTGCTTCTCTTTTTCCTGCAAACCGAAAAGTATTTCCTCTCCTCCGAAAACTCCTCTTGAAAATTCCCCTAGAATTCCTTTTGGAATAATAACGCTTTTTACTGATATGTCCCCCACTTTGACAGGAATAGTTTTTCTTGAGAGTCGGAAGCCGTCGGTTGAAATTAAAGATAAAGAATTTTTTGCAAAGATAAAAAGAACTCCTGTTAAAATCGGCCTTGTTTCATCTACTGATGTAGCAAAAACAACCTGGCTTAAAGCTTTTACCAGTTCGTCTTTGGAAAAAGTGATAGCCTTTTCCTTACTTATGCTGCTTGGAATTTTGGGGAAATCGGTGGAATCCATTCCCAAGACTGTTGATGAAAAACCTGAAGTTGAAACTTTCAATTGCTCTTTTTCGGCTACAAGAGTTATTGTTTCCTTGGGCAAATTTGCAACGAGTTCGGATATAACTTTTGCCGGAATACTTATTTCTCCTTCTTCTTCTATTTTAGCTCCCACTTGAACAGATGCTGATATTTCCAAATTTGTCGATGAAATATAAATTTTACTTTTTTGGGTAGAAATAAGAATATTTCCAAGAATTGGAAGTTGAGCTTTTGCACTGGCAAAACGTGCTGTTATATTTACTGCGTTTTCGAGATTTTCCTGAAGTATTTGGAATTTCATAATATTTCCTTTTTTGCTGTTTACCGTTCTCTCTTTATTATCATATATTAACTAGTAGTTCTAGTAGTAGGTGGTGTTGATAAGTTGAGAACTTTCCGTTTTTGATTATAATCTTCGGGCCATATTCGTGTTCATAATACGCACAAGTAATTGTTGATAAATTTGTGGATAAAGTCACTCTCTGTGTTGATAAGTACATAAGTAAATATAATTATCCTCAAATCACACTTTTTATCTTCAAGATATCCTCACGCATTTGCACATCCTCTGTGGCCAATTGGGTAATTTTTTCCACAGCGTGCATAACCGTTGTATGATCCCTTCCTCCAACTACCCTACCGATTTCTTCAAGCGGGACTCCAAGTTGTGTCCGGAGAAGATACATAAGCACTTGTCTGGGTCTGGCAATGGGTCTTGCACGGCTATCACCCAAAAGCAATCTTTTGCCAACTTGGTAGTATTTGGATACAGCTTCTGTAACTTGTTCCGGGGAACTTCTGGTAATTTTCCCTGCTTCAAAGTTTTTTGCGAACAGAGATTCGATAAGCTCGTTGGTTACAACAACTTTTTTGACATGGATCTCCGTCAGGATTTTAGTAAGAATCCCCTCAATTTTTCTGGCAGACTCGGAATTTGCCGCAATCATTTGTGCCTGTTCGGAAGTCAGATCTACTCCTTTTTCCTTTGCTTTAATTTGAGTAATTGCAGACCTGAGTTCAAAATCGGGTGGGGCGATGTCAACAATTAACCCGGCTTCAAACCTGCTGCGAAGCCTTTCTTCAAGTTTTGATATTTCAGAAGGAGGTCTATCTGAAGTTAAAATAATTTGACCGCCGACCGATGTAACGGCATTAAAAGTATGGAAAAACTCTTCCTGAACGGTATCTTTGCCGGCAATAAACTGAATATCGTCAATTAAGAGAAGATCAAGTTTTCTGTATTTATTTCTGAAAGCCTGTGTGGTTTTATTCCTGATCCCTTCAACAATATCGTTTGTAAAATCTTCCCCCGTGCAAAAGAATACTTTTTTATCAGGATCTTTCTTAAGAATATAATTTCCGACGGCCGCCATAAGATGGGTTTTACCGACCCCTACCCCACCCCAAACAAAAAGCGGGTTATATGCGCTTCCCAGACTTTGGGAAACAGCTTCGGCTGCTGCATGAGCCATTTGATTACTTGAAGAAACGGCAAAGTTTTCAAAAGTGAAACTTGGCCTTAGACGTGCCCTTTGCAAAATTTCAAGTATGTGATTATCTTCTTTTTCGGTTGAAAAGAGGGGCGCTGAAATTTCCGATATTTCCTTTATGCTTTTCGGGTTTGCTTTAACAATAAAGGTCAGATCGCATTTTTTGCCGACAACCTTACTAAGTGAATCCTGAATGAGGCCGAAATATCTGGATTCAATTGTATTTTTGGCAAACGAGGTCGGACATCCAACTTCTGCATTTGTTTTATCGGATAGTGTTTCGAGGTTGGCTAAGTGTGTTTGTGAAAACCATGTTGAAAAAATAGCCGGTGAGACAGAAACCTTTATTATTTCAAGCGAGTCTTTCCAAACCTGTTCATTATTCATAATAGAATCTCTAAAAGATGGGGCAGACAGCAGAAGTTATACCAAACTTCTAAATAGTTTATAATTAGTACTTTTAATAAGTTATCCACAATTCGTCAAGGGCCAATTATTGCCATTATCCTTAGGTTTCTGTATAATGTCTTTCATATGAGCACGAAACGTACATATCAGCCAAGCAAAATAAAACGAGTAAGAACACATGGTTTCAGGAAAAGAATGTGTTCTAAAAAAGGGAGAATGGTATTGAAAAGACGAAGAGATAAAGGAAGAAAGAGTCTTTCTGTCTAGTTGACCTCAAAAATGCTTGCTAAGAAATTTAGACTTACCGGTGCAAATGATTTTGCCAAAGTGCAGAGTGATGGCAAAGTTTATCAGTCTGCAAATTTTGGAATTGCATATCTACCGAGAGGGGATCAGGATGCCAGCAGGTTTGCCTTTATTGTTTCCACAAAAATAGCTAAGGATGCTGTTGACAGAAACCGTTTCAGAAGAGCCATGAGTGAATCCGTCAGGCTAAATAGCATCAGTTTAATTCCGGGATTTGATGTTGTTTTTCTGGCCAAGACTTCTATAGCCCGGGTTTCAACTGCCGAAATAATGAAAGAGGTGAGAGAGTCGCTTAAACAAGCGGGTCTATTAATATGAAAAAAAGCTTGATAGGACTATTAAAAATCTACAAAAATTTTATTTCACCCATAGCCGAAAGAGTCCTCGGGGGGGCGTGCAGGTTTACTCCAACCTGTTCGGAGTATACAATTGAGGCCTTGGAAAAATACGGCATAGGCAAGGGTTTGGCAATGGGATTAAAAAGACTTAGCAGATGTCACCCTTGGGGAGGGTCGGGTTTTGATCCGGTACCAAACATTATAAATAAATAATTAAAATGATAATTCCTATTCTCACACCATTGCTTTTAAATGGTTTAATATTGTTTTATAAAATTTTAGGTGAAAATCTCGGTGTGGCTATTATAGTGTTTAGTTTGGTCCTCGTTTTTCTAATGAAACCCCTCACGAAACCCTATATGCAATCGATGAAGAAAATCCGCGAACTTGAACCCCAACTTGCGAAGCTCAGAAAAAAATTCGGCAAGGACAAAATGAAGATGTCTCAGGCTCAGGCTGAACTTTATAAACAAAATAAAATTAATCCAATGGCGGGATGCCTCCCGTACATATTGCAATTTGTCATCCTAATTGCGCTTTTTGGTGTATTTACGACAACTTTTCCTAAAAACGTGAACGTTGCAGCTATTACAGCCGATCTTAATAAACGTCTTTATACCCCCCTACAATTTTCACAAGGTCAAATTTTAAATACAAAATTTTTATATTTGGATATTTCTCAACCGGATAAACTTAATAGATTAATTCCAGGTATACCTGATTTTATTCCTGGAATTTTTGTAATTTTGGCAACTTTGGGACAGTTTTTGTCCGTTAAGATTATGGCTCCGTATCTTTCGGAAGAAGAAAAAATAGCCAAAAAAACAAAATCTGAAGCAGACGATATACAGGTTGCCATGCAAAGCTCAATGACATATACATTGCCTTTGATGACTCTTTATTTTGGTTTGCAATTTCAATCTGGACTAGCTATATACTGGCTGGTGTTTTCTATAGTTAACGTTTGGCAGCAAGTTTCTATGTCTGGATGGGGGAGTTTGACGCCGACGGTAAATCTGGTAAAATCTAAGCTCACAATTAAAAAGTAAGTTCAAAATAAATATGAAAGAAAAAACAGAGACACTTCAAAAACTGGCGGAGAAACTATTTTCACTAATGGCTACAAAAGCTAAGGTTTCGGTTGATTATGATAAAGAAAACACGGTCTTTGTTGTTAATGTTGAGGCGGGAGACGAAACAGGACTCCTTATCGGCAAGAAGGGGGAAACCTTATCGAGTATACAAACAGTACTGGGAATCCTTTTTAAGCAAAAAACAGGGGAGTGGAATAGGGTTGTTGTGAATGTAGGGGATTACCGCGAGAAGGAGGAAGATTATCTTAAGAATTTGGCGACTTCTACTGCAGAGCGGGCAGTAGAAACCGGAGATTCCCAAAATCTTTATAACTTAAAAGCCTGGCAGAGGAGAATCATTCATATGGCTCTTTCTGAAAACAAAGACGTTACCACAGAATCCGAGGGAGAAGGTGAGGAAAGGTTTTTAATTATTAAGCCTAAAAAGTGATTCAAAGTTGGAAGCGTATAGAAAAGTTTGCCAATTTACTTCTTATTTTTTTACTCCCTTCACAATTAGCACTTCATTTTTGGCCCAACTTTGCGTTCGTTTTTGGAATAAGAGTTGATTATCTGGCCCCAAGTGTTTACTTTACGGATGTTCTTTTTTTGGTTCTGTTTACCGTCTGGGTGGTCATGTCAAAAAAAATATTTCTTGATGATATTTACAAAAACAAACTTTATATAATCGTTTTTATTCTGGTAGCAGTTGTAAATACTGCATTTTCCACTTCGTTTTATGTATCACTTTTGAAGTGGCTAAAAATTACGGAACTTTTAGGATTTGCTTATTATGTTTATAAAAGGAGAGATATCGTGGATCAACGCGATTTTTCCGTGGTTCTTTTTTGTTCATTAATATTCTTTTCGTTAATCGGAATTGCCCAATTTTTCAAAGGCGGAACTTTGGGTGGAATTTTATATTTTTTAGGGGAACGGAGTTTTAGTATTTCAACTCCCGGTATCGCCCTCGTCCATTTGGGGGGTTCTAATTGGTTACGTGCTTATTCCACTTTTCCTCATCCAAATGCACTGGCCGGTTATTTAGTAGTCGGGGTATTGATGTTATCCGGCTTTATTTTTGATAAACAAAATTGTTGGAAGATTGCCGGTGTTTTAATTATTCTACTAGCTTTTATACTGACATTTTCTTTAGCCGGGCTTTTGTCAATTTGTTTTTGCGGAATCCTGTTTGTTTTTATTAAGAAGGGAATTTTGAAAAAGAAACTGGCGATTTATTTGGTTTCTGGGCTTTTTGTTTTTGGCTTAGCCTTTCCTGTTATTTCAAGTGCACTTTTTACTAAAAACGTAAGTTATAGACAGGACATTGCCGAAAGGCTTGAACTTGCGTTTGTCTCCGGCAAAATTATCTCAGGAAATTTTTGGGTTGGGACAGGACTTAACACCTTTATTATTAACGAGGTTAAAGTGGTAGGGATTAACGGCTATGTGTGGTTACTTCAGCCGGTTCATAATATTTATCTTTTGACTTTTAGCGAAGTTGGAATTTTTGGCATAATACTTTTATTTTTAATATTTTATTTGTTTATAAGAAGAAACTTGAGTTCCGACCGCCTTGGGTTACTACTGGCTGTCATATTTATTATGACAACGGGGCTTGCCGATCACTACTGGCTGACACTCCAACAGAACATGTTTCTTTTGGTTCTTCTGGCAGGAAACTCTTTTGCGGTTAAAGATTAAGCTGGAGCTTGCCACTCGGATTTCTGAAACCCTCGTGGTAAACTGTTTCCATGAAAGATGCAAGTTTAATTATCCACACAGATGGCGGATCACGCGGAAACCCGGGTGCCGCCGCCTGTGCTTTTGTTGCAGAAAAGGACGGACAAGTAATATTCAAAGATTCCAGAAGTCTTGGTAAAAATACAAACAATTTTGCTGAGTACAAAGGGATAATTCTTGCACTGGAGTGGCTAAATAGAAATAAAGATAAATTCTCCAACAATACGATAGAGTTTTTTGCGGACTCGGAGCTTATTGTAAAACAGCTTAATGGAATTTATAAAATTAAAAATAGCCAACTAACGGTTTTAAACAAAATTGCACAGCAATTAATTGTGCAAATTAAACTTAAAATTTTATTTAAAAATATTCCCAGAAATGAAAACAAAATTGCCGACTTTTTGGTCAACGAAGAACTTGATAAAGAAACTTAAAATGTTTCGGTAAATTTTCTGTGAAAATTTCACGTTGCGCCATAAGATTGAAATTTAGTTTGTTTTTGAAAACTTGAAAAATGTTTTTTCCGCAGAAATGAAACTAGATTAAAAAATATATAATGCGGAGATACTTTATAAGACATGAACCCCGAAGGAAAATTAATTGTTTGCCTCTACTCTGATCCAAACTTTTTGGCAGTAAATATTTTGGAAAGTCTTCTTTCCAAAAATTGTTTAGTTAATATAGTTACAGATGATATAGAGAAGTGGAAAGAAAGGACAAGTTTACTTTCCGGAAAAAACAGATTTGGTTTTTGTGAAGTTCGTAACGTTAATAAAAACCAAACCTACGATTATGTTATTTTTTGCGGAGGTTTTATTAGAAAAGAAAGCGTTGTTTCCACATATAGAAAATTTAGTTCGCTAATAAATTTTCAATTATCAAAGACACTAATCCTTTTTCCGTTTGAAGTAAAAGAGTTAACTGAAGGTCTATTCAGAAGAGTAAACGATAACTGTTCGGTTATATATTTAGGTGACTTACTGGGGCCAAGAATTGATTTGGATAGCGATCTTCTTATTTCGGAGTGTATTAGTGAAATTATAACCTCCAGAAATTTAACTTTAGCGGTGGGAGAGGTTTTTTATCCTCTGTTTACTCCCGAAGCAGTAAGACTTATTACTAAATGGCTATTTGCCTTTGGACCATATGGTAAGGAAATCTTTCTACTCGGGTCTGAGGTATCGACTGATGTTTTTTGGAGAACCAATGTTAAATTAGTCGGAGAAATAAAATTTAAATCTGATAAGAAAACACCTCCGCGTATATCACCAAAAAGATATGAAACCGAATGGTTGGGGAGTGACCTTGGTTATTCTTTAACGGAAACATATAAATGGTTAAGCATTAATTGGTTAGGGAACGTGCACAGAAAAAAGGTCGGCATGAAACTTAAACCGCCTGCTAAAAGTAAAGTTATAAGTAAACACGGTCATTTGAAAGCAATCATGCTGACATTAATTTTGCTATTGCTTTTACCTGTGTTTTCAGACATTGCAAGTTTCGGTTCATTGCTTCTTGGCTATAAAGAATTTGTTTCGGGTAACGACTCTTTTGCAACCAGTACCATTTTATTTTCCAGAACTTTTGCCACTGTCGGCGATAGCGAAAGTACTGCTTTAAGTTACGTTCCTATTGCGGGTTACTTTTATAGAGAATTAGATTATGCATCTGGAGTTTTAGTAAACCTCTCGGAAATTGCCAGTTATTCAATCCCGTTTATTAAAAATTCTTTAAGTCTTTTTGATAGCATTCTTGGAAATGCAGTTTACGACCCTTCAATTTATACCATCAACATGGTGGGTAACTTATCAGATATTTATATAAAAGTTGCGCAAATCCAGTCAGATACAGAGCAAAAGGCTGACAATGGAACGATTCTGGCAAAGGTTGTTTTATCTCGCATTGATTTTGGAAAGTATGAAAAGTTAATTTCACAAGGCCAAGTAATTATTAATCAAACTCCTGAAATATTGGGTAGTGGCGAAAGCAAAACTTATTTAGTTTTATTTGAAAACAACATGGAATTACGGCCTACGGGTGGTTTTATTGGTTCCTATGGACTTTTGACTTTTGATGGAGGCCGTCTTTCTGATTTTACCGTGAGCGATGTATATTCCGCAGACGGTCAGCTTAACGGACACGTAGAACCGCCGGCACCAATTAAGGAGTATTTAGGAGAAGCAAATTGGTGGCTCAGGGATTCAAACTGGGATCCTGATTTTTCGACTTCCGCAAAAAGAGCCGAGTGGTTTTTGGATAAAGAGATTAGCCGTCAGGTCGATGGAGTCTTTGCAATTGACCTTTTCCCAATTAAAGATATTTTAAAAGCCACAGGTCCGGTTTTTTTATCTGATTATAATTTGGATATAACCTCAGATAATCTTTACGAAGAAGTCCAGGCGGAAGTACAAAACAATTTTTTCCCTGGAACACATCAAAAGGCGAGTTTTCTGACAGGACTTTCCAGAACATTACTTAGTAAAGTCGGAAGTTTAGATTTTCATCAAAGAGCCTCGATTCTTTTATCTTTTTATGAAAGCTTGGAAGAAAGACACCTGCAACTATATGTGCACGACACAACATCACAAGATGCGATAGAAAACCTGGGTTGGGATGGATCTGTTACGAATCCCAATTGCGGTAGCGGTTGTTATGCGGATGCCATAGATCTTGTTGAGGCAAACCTTGGAGTCAATAAAGCAAATTATTTTGTTCAAAGGAGTGTGAGATTGGATGTAAATCTAACCCCAACAGACGTTCAAAGGACTTTTACCCTTAATCTTACCAATTCGGCCAACCCCGCCCTTGGTCTTACGGGAAAATATAAAAACTATGTCAGATTGCTAGTGCCGGATGATGCAACCAATATAAGTGTAGAAAATGTGTCGGGTCAAAACGCACAAAACCTTAGTGCAGATATAGTGGAAAACAAAGGCAGGAAGGAGATAGGGGTTTTGGTGGAGGTACTCGGAGGACAGAGTGAAAGTGTCGTTTATTCCTGGGAGTCGCCAATAGACAGGTCGTCTATTAATTCATACGGGGTTTATATAAGAAAACAAGCGGGAGTTGATGGTTATCTAATGAGCCTAAATCTTAATATTCCCGTAAGCATTTCCGGAGCAGATTCAAGATTTGCCTTGACCAAAGACGGGGCGTACGTTTATAATACAACCTTGGCGAGCGATTTATATGCCCGCTTCATCTTAAAATAAAATGCCTAAACAAGTATTAAAAGGAGAGGTAAGAAAAATTGAAGGCCGCAAGGTTAAAAAACTTCGCAGGCAGGGAATCTTACCCGGAAACATTTCCGGTAAAAAAATCAAATCCGAATCCGTTCAGGTTGTTCTTAAAGATTTTGAGAAAGTATATAAGGAAGTGGGGGAAACAGGTCTTTTAACTCTTGAAATCGGAAAAGAGGGAAAACCGGTTCTTATTCACAATCTTCAAGTAAACCCGGTTAGCGATGAACCTGTTCATGTTGATTTTCTCCAGGTTGATCTTAAGGAAAAGGTTGAAGCTGATGTTCCTGTTGAGCTGACAGGGGAATCTCCAGCAGAAAAACAGGCAGTCGGTACTGTGGTTTTGTATCTGAATGAAATTAAAGTCGAAGCTCTTCCGACAGATTTACCTGAGAAATTTAGTATTGATGTAACAGAACTATCTGAAGTTGATCAGGCGATCATGGTTAAAGATTTGAAAGTTGACAGAAGTAAGGTTGATATTAAAGCCGATCCTGAAGAAATAGTGGTCAAGGTTGAGCCTCCTCAAAAAGAAGAAGTCGTTGCTCCGCCTCCCACACCTGAAGGTGAAGTCCCAGCTGAAAGTGCCATTCCTGCTGAAGGTGAAGTCCCAGCTGAAGGTGCCGCTCCCGTAGAGGGCGGACAGACTCCAAAAGAAGAACCTAAGGCTTGATATTATAATTAGGATCAATTCCCCTCGCTTTATCCATTTGCCCTATTTCTTTCCAACCGGGGATATAGTTGGGATTTTTGGTTAAAAAATCATTCCAAAATTGTTCAGTGGAATCAACTTTTGTTTCGGCGCCTAAAACCTTTTTTGGTGCTAAATAATTTTCAATATTTATTGAAGCCAGGAGTAAAACAAATAGCGCAGCGACATATATAAAAAGTTCAATTGCGGCTTTGTTGACCTTCTTGGCAGACATGTGTTACTCTAAATTATGGACCCAAACAATCAAAATCCGCAAGGGGATACAGAAGCGGTAAAAAAACTTGAAGAAGACTTGCAGAACATCAGTCAGCAAGCGGCCGCTACTCAACAAATACCAGTAGCTAAGCCCGTGTCAACTGTTCCAGAACCACCCGTTCAACCTGAGCAACCTGTAGCTGAACCGGTAATGACTCCGCCGGTTACACCCATGCCTCCTGCTACACCGGTCGAAAACATTCCTGCTTCCGAGAGCCCAAAAAAGAATTCTCCTTTAATGATAGTAGCAATAATATTGGTTGTTATAGCCGTCTTGGCTGTTGTGGCGTATGTTGTTGGAATGAAATTCCTAGCTAGTCAGCCAAGCTCAACATTAGTTCCAACCGTCGAGCCGGTGGTTGTGCAAACGGTTTTACCGGCAGAAACCCCATATGCAACAGGGTCCGCAACACCGGTTTCTTCGGCAACTCCATCAGCCAGTCCAACAATCAGTCCGTCCAGTTCTCCATCGGCAAAAATAACCCCTTAAGCTTTTGGCCAATTTGAAGTAATCAGAAGTTCTTTTTCTCCGATTTCATGCCAGATTTGTTCTGTGACAAAAGGCATAAAAGGATGGAGAAGTTTTATAAATGTCGTTAAACCTTTTTTCATTTGTTTAGCTCCGATTTTTCCCTGTTTGGATTCTTCAATACAGCAATCGCAGTACCAATGCCAGAATTCAGAGTAGAGAAGTTCTGCCGCTTGATTAAGTTGGTATTTATCAAAATATTTAGTTGTTTCCCTGATGATCTGGTCAAGCTTTTTATCAAATTCTTCATTTTTGTCCGATTCAGTTGTGAATTGTGATACAAATCTTGCAGCATTCCAGATCTTATTGGCGAACTTTCTTTGGGCATTAATATTTTGTTCATTAAGAGCAATATCGTTTTCAATCAAGGCCCCCCAAAGGAGTCCCATTCTAAGTGAATCGGCTCCGTATTTTTCTGTCATTTCAATTGGGTCTATTACATTTCCCTTGGATTTACTGATTTTTTGTCCTTCGCGGTCTCTGACCAGTCCGTGGATAACGACTTCTTCAAAAGGAACCTTGCCGGTTACATAAACCCCCATCATGATCATTCTAATTACCCAGAAGGGAAGGATGTCGTAAGCCGTTTCCATAACACTTGTCGGATAGAATTTTTCAAAGTCTCCGGGTTTTGTAGTCTTAAGAGTTGCGAAAGGCCACTGGCCGGAAGAAAACCAAGTGTCAAAAGTATCCGTATCCTGTGTTAATTTGTCGTGACCGCACTTTGAGCACTTTAAAGGAGCTTCTCCGTCTGTAATTGTCCATTCAAGACATTTATCACATCTCCATGCAGAGATTCTTATTCCCCAGACAATTTGACGGCTGATATTCCAGTCTTTAAGATTTTTATACCAATTTTTAGCAATTTTTTCGAAACGCGGAACGGCAAATTTTACATCACCTTTTTTAATTGCTTCCTGAGATTTTTTGACAAGAGGAGCAACTTCCAGGAACCACTGTTTTGAGATCGTTGGTTCGATGGTGCCATGATCGCGGTAACAAGTTCCTACAGTGTGATGAATCGGCTCAGTTTTAATTAGCTTTCCGGCGGTAATTAAATCTTTAACAACCTCTTCCCGTGCAATCTCTGCCTTCAAACCAATATATTTCGCCGGAGTTCCCGTCATACGCCCCCCTTCATCAATTACAGAGATTACAGGAAACTTATGAGCTGTACCGATCTCGAAATCGGTAGGGTCGTGGGCAGGTGTAATCTTAAGAGCCCCTGTTCCAAAGTCCTTATCGACTAAATTATCTGCAATTACCGGAACCACGCGGTTAATAAGCGGAATATTTGCGTTTAATCCGACCAATTTTATATATCTCTCGTCCTTTGGATTAACTGCGATAGCCACATCTGCAAAGATTGTTTCGGGGCGGGTCGTAGCTATTGTAACTGTTCCATAATCGAGATAATAAAGTTTATCGTCGCGTTCAACATAATCGACCTCGAGCTGAGAGTAGGCGGTGCCGCATCTCGGGCAATAATTTACAATTCTCTCGCCACGATAAATAAGCCCGTCGTCATATAGCTTTTTGAAAGTTTGGTAAACAATTTTGATTATATCGGGGTCGAGAGTGAATTTTTCGCGCGACCAGTCACATGAGGCACCAAGCTTTTTAAGCTGATCTTCCATTGTTTTTTTGTTTTTTTGGACATCATTCCAGATCATTTGGTAAAGAGTAATCCTATCGAAATCAAAGCGACTTTGACCCTTGACTCTTAGTTTTCTCTCAAAAACAAATTGTGTTTCAACTCCAGCATGATCGGCTCCGGGAAGCCATAGGGTTGGTTCACCTTTCATTCTGTGGTAGCGAATTAAAGCGTCCTCAATGGCAACAAATCTGGCGTGTCCTATGTGCAGGGGATCACTTGCGTTTGGAGGGGGCATGATAATAGTAAAGGGTTTTCCTTTTTGAGTAGTATTTGGAGAAAAAGAGCCTGATTCTTCCCACTTTTTATAAATATCCGCCTCGTATTTTTTATGATTATATTGGGGCTCCATGGCTACAATTGTACCATCAATCTGACAATTTTGCGTTTGGATTTCGGTCGATTTTTTCCGGATTTATAAATTCTCCTCTTTTGACTTTAAAATAGGCTGCAACTCCAATCATGGCAGCATTGTCGCCCGTAAGTTTTTTAGAATAAGGAAATAACACTTTTATTCCAAACTCTCTGCCTAACTTTCGGAGTCTTTTTTTGAGCTCAATATTTGCAGAGACCCCGCCGCCAATAACTAAATTTCTAATTTTTAATTTCAAATTTTTAATAGTATATGAGCAAATACGAATTAGGTGGGTAAAGGTGATGTCTTGATAGCAAGCCGCTAGATTTTGAATATTTTCTTTGGTTAAGGGTTTTTCGGATTCGACCAGTCGTGAGAATGAAGTTTTAAGCCCCGAGTATGTAAATATTTTCCTTTCTTCCTGACCAATTATTGGGGTGGGGAGTTTATAAGTCTTTATATCTCCCTCACGTGCGATCTTTTCAAGAACTGCGCCCCCCGGGTAGCCGAGTCCGAGCATACGCGCCCCTTTATCAAGTGCTTCTCCCAAGGCGTCATCTGTTGTCTGTGCCAGCGTTTCATAGGAGCCGATTTTGTTGATCTTTACAAGAATCGTATTTCCGCCTGACACAACTAGACCCAAAGCAGGTAATTTTACTTTTAATATATCTGAGTTTGCAAGCGAACTTAAAATATGACCCTCTAAGTGATTAACCGCAATTAACCTTTTGTTGTATTTTATTGCCAGTTTTTTGGCTCTGTCGATCCCAACGCCAAGTGCAATTGAAAGACCGGGCCCAACCGTTACTGCAATAGCATCAAGATTTTCAATTTTACATTTAGAATCCTTAATTGCTTTATCTATTACCCAATCAATTCTTTCCTCGTGCATTCTTTTGGCAAGTGAGGGCATAACCCCCCCAAATTTAGCGTGGGCAGAAGCCTGTGACCAAATAACGTTGGAAAGAATTTTGGTTCTTTCGGTTACTGCAACCGATGTTTCATCACAACTGGTATCAATTGATAGTATTTTCATATATTTCCCCAAGATATTATTCTGTCGCCTTCGTTTTTCCCGAACTTAATCTTTATCCAGACAACAATTGCCTCATCATCAAATTCGCGGATTATATCTGCGACTCGCTCGGCCCATTCAATTGAGATAACTGATTTATTCTTAATCAAATCCTCAAAGCCCAAGGCTTTTATTTCACCGGAATTTTCCAATCTCCAAGCGTCAAAGTGAAAAAGTTTTGATTTGCCTACCCCATATTCATTTTCCAGCGCAAAAGTGGGGGAGGTAACCAGTTCCGTTATTCCCATTGCATGCGCGAGACCTTTTGTAAATTGAGTTTTTCCGGCACCCATTTCTCCTTCAAGAGCAAAAACTATTGCGCGATGGCCCTTATGCCCTTCGTATTTTTGCCAAATTTCTTTAGCAAGGTTTTGTGTTTTTTCTTCATTTTTACTTAAAACCTCGTTTTTGTCAGTCAGTTTAATTTCTCCTTGTCTTAGAGTAACCGGATCGTCAAGAGTCGTATCAATAACGGTTGAAGGATCATTTTTGGGAAGTTCTCCGGCATCGATTATCAAGTCGATTAAATCTTTTTGTTTTTGACTGATATTTTCAAGGATATCCGAAATTTTGTAAGGACGTTTTTTATAGCTTGCGTTGGCAGAAGTTGAAGTAATTGGTTTGCCATATGCTTTGAGGATATCGGTTACGAGTTTGTAATCGGGAATTCTAATTCCCAGTGTTCCGTCTTCACTTTCAACTCCGGGGGCAACCTTGTGTTTACCTTTTGAAATGACAGTTAGCGGACCTGGCAAAAATTTTTTATACAAATTTTTTGCAGTTTCATTTAATTCGACATAATCGTCAGCCATTTTCCAGTCTGTTACTGCAATTGAGTATGGTTTTCCAAAAGGACGATTTTTGTATTCCGTAAGCCTTTTAATTGCTTTAGGATTTGTTGCATCCGCGCCAATTCCATAAAGAGTTTCGGTTGGATAGATAACCAACCCGCCCCTTTGAAGGACGGCGACAGCTTTAGAAACAGCATTTTTACCGTTTTTAATTATTTCCATTGAGGCTATATTTTACTACAAATTATTGTGCGGGGCCCGTTCCTCGGAGATAGATAGCTTGCCAGGGCTGGTAATTGCTCACAAAAGTTTTACTATAAATTTCCTTTCCGTCCCTATTAACTGAGTAGTTAAAAGTAACTTTTGCTCCCCAAGCTTTGAAATCAGTTTGTTTTATTGTTCCGGCAGGAAGAGTTGGGTCGTCCTGGTATAAATCCGGCGGGGGAGCTGTTATATCTGTTACAACAGACTTGGAAATTGTAGCAACTCTGCCGTCGGAAGTTCCGTAGAGTTCAAAAATTAACGAATAATTTTTGGGATTGGCAGCAGCCTCTATCAGAATGTATGCTGGTGTGTTATTAACAAATTGAAGATCAGGTGACGGGGAATAAACAGTTGCATCCAGCCCTGGCGGAGAATCTTGTTCGTAGTAGCCAACTCGGTAAGCATGAGCTTGCCTCTCTGTAATCGGGAGACCGGCATTAAGCAGTGCCCTAAAAAGGGTTGTGGAAACTTGGCAAACTCCGCCCCCGTCTCCGAGAATTGTTTTTCCTTCCGAAATAATGTAGGCCTGTTGATAGCCGGTAAACTGGGATACATCACCAAGCGTTTCATTGAAAGAAAATGTCTGACCGGGTTTAACTAAAGTTCCGTTAATTTTTGTGGCGGCAAGAACTATATTATGAATCCTGGAAGAAATCGAACCGTAGTAAGTTGAAGTTCCCCGTCCGATAAGCTCTTTAATTCCCAAGTTATTTACTTCGGATGTTGAAACTTCAGGCGAAGTTCTTGCTACGGGAATGTCAAAACTTAGAGTTTTTTCATCGCCACTGGCAAGAGAATCAAGCGAATTGGTTAACAGATCTTTAAACCTAGTATCATCAACCTTTATTCCGTCAAGGGCCGGCTGGAATTCCGAGACACGATCGTTATCAAAAACAAACTTGGGATTTTGTGAGTTTCTGTTAACACTGTTATCAATTTTTTGAATTAAGGCGGAAATACTGCTTTCGGAGTAACCGGACTCAAAATCCAGGAGGCTTACAATGTCGGAATCTTTCAGAGTAAAAGAATTGAATTCAAAATTCATTGTCAGACCTTTCCCGATAAATTCTTCAGCTCTGTTTTGTAGTGAATCTACCTCAGCTTGTGTTAGAGAACTATTAACAATTTCTACAGGTATTTCAATATTGGTTGATTTGTCTAAAGAAAGCGCTTCATGTATTTTTATATTTAATAAATATTTATTAACTTCTGTTCCCGGAGAACCTCTACTTATAACAACTTTACTGTTCGCAAGGTTCAAAGAAGGATCAACCGGTTTTACGGAAACCTGATCGGAGACGCTGGAGATAAATTTATTAAGTTTTCCTTCATCTATATTTGTTATCAGTCCTAAATCCTTCGGGTATATAAGTAAGTTGATACGGACCAGTAAATCAGACCAAAAATTTCCGGTTCTCGTATAATTGTAGGCATTTAAGGTTGATGACTCAAAATCATAGTTAAAGTTTATGTCACTTGTTTTTATTTTAAATTGTTTGTCTTGATAGGTGAGTACAACTTCATCGGGGGTACTTAAATTTTTTGAAATTTTGTAAGCGGAACTATTTAAGTTTAATCCGCCGATATTTATACCGGCAACCGTAATATTTGGATAAACCTTTTCGGAAAAATCTGCAATATAAAAAATTAAACTTCCGGCAATTAAAATTACAGAAATAAATAGCGCGATAGCTATGTATAAATAAATTTTCTTTGAAAACTTTTTTGATTTGGGATGTCTTGTCATATTCCCCGCATATGATACCATTTAGATATAAACTAAATCCAAGAATTTTAAAATGCCACCTAAGAATATTTACGAAAATAGTCCAAACTTAAATTCAACCCCTGTTTCTCAGGCTTCATCCAGTGTTTCACAAACTCCTTCCGTGTCGGAGTCGATAATCCCTCCGCCCAAGAAGGGGTTCCCGAAGATTTTCATATTTATTGGAGTCGGTTTGGCGGTGTTATTACTAATTTTTCTTGCCGTTAAACTTTTGACTAAATCTCAAATTATGTCTAACGGTCAGATTACATGGTGGGGTCTTTGGGAAGACCAATCAGTCGTTCAACCTCTTATAACATCTTATGAAGCTTCCCACCCTGGAGTAAAAATTACTTATATACAGCAGTCTCAGGAAGATTACAGAGAGAGGTTAACTAATGCTTTGGCGAAGGGAACAGGACCTGACATTTTTACTTTCCACAATTCATGGGTGCCGATGTTTAAAAACGATCTTGATGCACTTCCATCATCTGTTATGAATCCTTCCGATTACGCAAAAACTTTTTACCCCGTTATGTCTTCAGATCTTGTTAACGGAAATTCAATTGTCGGTATACCTATTGGTTATGACGCTCTTACCCTTTACATTAATGAGGATATTTTTAATAAGGCTGGAGCAACACCACCGACCACGTGGGATGATCTGAGAACGCTTGCACGGCAGCTTACGATTAAAGATGATCAGGGAACTATAATTCAATCCGGTGTTGCACTGGGTGAGACGTCGAATGTAGACAATTGGCAAGAAATCTTGGCTCTTTTGATGCTTCAAAACGGAGTTGATTTAAGTAACCCGACAGGCAAACCCGCCGAAGACGCTTTAACGTTTTTTACTCTTTTTTCGACAACGGATGGCGTTTGGGACGCAACGCTTCCCACATCAACTCAGGCTTTTGCGGCGGGTAACTTGGCAATGTATATTGCTCCGAGCTGGCGCGCCTTTGAAATTGAACAAGCGAGCCCAAACTTAAAGTTTAAAACCGTTCCAGTTCCACAACTTCCCAAGGATAACCCCAATGAGCTCGATATAACTTATGCAACCTACTGGGCGCAGGGAGTTTGGGCAAAAAGTCCAAATAAAACCGCAGCTTGGAACTTTTTGGCATATCTTAGTACTCAGGATTCTTTACAAAAACTTTATCAAAACGAGTCTGCCATTAGGGGATTTGGGGAGCCGTATCCGAGAACTGATATGGCAACTCTTCTTTCAAGCCATCCCATTATCGGGTCTATAATATCTCAGGCGCCCGGTGCCAAGAGCTGGTACCTTGATAGTCGCACCTTTGATGGCGACACAGGGATTAATACCCAAATGTCTAATTATTTTGGTGATGCAGTTAATGCTGTTGTCGGCGGCAAAGAAACTGCAACTCAAGCTTTAGCCACGGTGGCACAGGGAGTTAGTCAGGTCCTTCTACAGTATGGAATGGCGTCAAAATAATGCTTGATAAGTTTGGCAAATTCTCCTTAAGTTACCACGAAATTTTTAACTATCCGCTAACGGCTAATGAGATGACTCGATGGACTCCCGGCAGAATACCCAATGGTTACAAATGTGATAAAAAAGCCATTTTTAAGAATGGCTATTGGTTTTTTGAAGGAAAAACCTCTTTAGTTTCAAAACTCATGAAGAGACATCAGAATTCAACTAAAAAAATGAAGATTGCCCGAAAAGCTTCGAAAATCTTATCTTATATTCCAATGGTCAAACTAGTTGCCGTTACAGGTTCTTTAGCTATGCGGAATACATCAGAAAACGGAGATATTGATTTATTTATTATTGCTGAAAATGGACGACTTTGGACAACAAGACTTAGTGTTTATTTAATATTAAAAATCTTTGGTTTTTCCTTGCGCCGTCCGGGAAGCCAAACACAAAAGGATAAACTTTGCCTGAATATGTGGATGGAGGAAAGCGATATGGTTTGGAAAAACCCGAGAAACATATATACCGCTCACGAAATTGCCCAAATAATTTCGCTTGTAAATAAAAATAAAGTTTATGAGAAATTTTTGTTTAAGAATAGGTGGATTCTGGACTTTTGGCCAAATGCTGTGAGGATTGTAAATTGCAAGTCGGAAAATTCCTTCCATAGAATAAGCTTCATTGAAAAAATAGCCTTCAAGTTTCAATATTCATATATGAAGAATAAAATGTCTCGAGAGGTTGTCACTCCTACAAGGGCTATATTTCATCCGCTTGATTGGGGTAAAATTGTTCTTGCAAAATTAAATATCTGAAAAAATGAATTACTACAGACTTAAATTTAAGAACATTGTCAGGGATCTTCCACTTGTTGCAATTGCTTCAAAAGTGAGGGTGGCATCGGTTAATTTTTTGGGCGATACGGAATTGTCGGAAATCATATCCCGCGAAGTGGTCAAACAAATTAAATCTATAGATTTTGATATTTTGGTTGGCCCAGAAGTAAAGGTCGTACCTATTTTGCATGAAGCTACAAGATTGTTGGGTAAGAAAAAGTATGTAGTTTGTCGGAAAAATATTCACGGCTATATGGTTTCTCCCGTAACCTCGAAGACAAATCCCCAGCTTGTGATTGACGGGAAAGATGCGGATTTATTGAAGGGAAAAAGAGTGGTAATTCTTGATGACGTGGTTTCCTCGGGAAAAACCATTAAGGCAATCAGTGATTTGATTGAAACCACCGGAGGAAAAGTTGTCAAGATTATTGCGATTTTTAAACAGGAAAATTTAAAAGAAGATTTAGGAAAGGACTTTTTATACCTCTCGACTCTTCCTGTTTTTCTTTCCCATTGACTCGGTTTTTAGTTGATTTATACTAGAACTAACAATATAAGAACCCGTAAGCCGCGGGAAAATTTATACAATGGCAGAAATTAATTTATATCTTGAAGTTTTTGAATTTATCCCGCCACCCGGCGGTTTTTTTGTTTGATATGTCTTGTAAAGAATTTATTCAGGATGAATATCCATCATACAAAGTCGATTCTGCCACCAACTATAATCTCGCAAAAGTATTTGAGATTATAAATCCGGAAGAGTTTGGCAAGACGCTACTATCGGCCAGAAGGGTTGGTAAACTTTATGCGAAAAAAAATATTGGGGATTTTGATCCGGATCAAGTTTCTCAGGAGCTACATTTGCTTGGCAAAGAAGTCGATAGCAGAATAATTACTGATAATTTCAAACAAATAGATTTACTAGTTGAGGCACTTGACCCACTTGTTGGTTATCACACAAATATAATATCTAATAAGTTTGCCAATACATGTTCAAAGATAGATATAGAGATGGTAGCCAAAGACGAAGTAAAACAAATTATCGGCTGGAGATTGGATCCTGGGCTTTTTGAAAATGAGAAATACCGTTGGGGAAAGGAAATATCTAAACTTGTAAGTGCAAATTTAGCCAACCTGCCTTTTAAAATAGCCAAAGATAGAGATTTACAGGTACGTCTTAATGAAGAAATAGACGGTCACAATACAACACCCGAGTGTGTTCTAATTGAGAAGGAAGAATCGGAAGAAATATTTGCTGCAATAAGAAAGATGCCGCCTGCTTTAAGGAAAATAGCGATTGAAATGGTGGGAAACAGGTCTTTTAACTCCATAAATCTATGTGAATCACAGCGGGATGAAATGAAGAAGTTTTTAATAGAGCAAATTCCTGAATTGGGTGAAACTTTTCGGGTGGCCAAAAAGGTCAGGAAAAGCGTGAATACTGTGGGGATGGTGAGTGAGGACGGATTTCCAATCTTTGATAATATTCCTTTGGAAAAAGTGTTTGGCCATATAATTTCACTTAATCTTCTACAACAAAAAGTCGTTTTTTATTATGTAGGTTATCTTGACACCTCTTTAAGCCAAAATGAATTTGCCAGAAAACACAATCTCCCGGGAATTAATACCGTTTCCGAGACCCTAACATCGTCTAGGAGGGAACTTCTTTGCCAAATTGGAAATAATCCTACACACCCCTTATCGGAAAAAGGTTCCTTGGTTCCGCATATCGAACAGGCCAACTCATATAGGCGGCGGGAATATTCAAATGGCAACACTTTTCCGGAAACTGCTGTGGCAAGACAGTCAATTCTCGTGTATTTAGAAAAATCCCCCAATGTCTCCTTTTTTGAAGAAAAGATTGAAGGTTTATATCACAGAAATTCTCCCCGTTCATACCAAATAGTTAAATATGTTATTGATGGGTTGACTAATAGAGAAATTGCAGAAAAAATGTCCATAACCGAATCGTGTGTTAAGAGTATGATTTGCACGATATCCAAAAAAATAGCAGCCGCATCGGAAATGGAATTTCAATAATTCCACATCCTCTTGACATGGCAGAATTTAGCCTCTAAAATAGCACTCATTGAGTTAGAATGCTAATCGCAAAAGGGTAACAAATATGACAAAATTAAATCTAAAGCCCACAGCAGGGTATCTTCTAATTGAGCCTCTTGATAAAGAGATCAAAACAGCTTCAGGTATTTATCTTCCCGATACGGCAGGCGAGAAACCTCAAAAAGGAAAAGTGTTGGCTGTCGGTGAGGATATGAAGGATCAAAAAAAACCCTGTGCCAAAGGCGCTATCGTTTTTTATAAAAAATGGGGAGGAAACGAAGTCAAAATTGACGGGAAAGAATACTTGTTTGTGAAATTTGAGGATGTCTTAGCTGTCGAAGGCTAACCATAGTGGTGAGCGAAGTCGAACCATGGCAAAACAATTAAAATTCAGTAAAGATGCAAGAGAGTCTCTTCTAAAAGGTATTGATATCGTGGCCAAAGCGGTTGTAACTACTCTTGGACCAAAAGGTAGGAATATTGCCCTAGATAAAAAGTGGGGCGCTCCGAATATAGTTCATGACGGTGTAACCGTAGCCAAGGAAATTGATCTTCCCGACCCCTTTGAGAATATGGGAGCCCAACTTGTTAAAGAAGCTGCCAGTAAAACCAATGATAATGCGGGTGATGGAACCACAACCTCGACTCTTCTGGCCCAAGTAATGACCGCTAAAGGTATGACAAAGATTAATGCCGGAGCAAATCCGATGATTGTAAAGCGCGGAATTGAAAAAGCAGTTGAGGCAGTAACGGAGGAACTTAAGAAAATGGCGAAACCCATTAAAGGTAAGGAGGAAATTGCTCAAGTTGCCAGTATATCCGCGGGAGATACCGAGATTGGCGCCAAAATTGCGGAAGCACTCGATAAAGTTGGCCGCGATGGAGTTGTAACGGTTGAGGAAGGAAAAGGCTTAACAATAGATATTGAATATAAAGAAGGAATGGAATTTGACAGGGGTTATGCCTCAGCTTATTTTGTAACAAACCCCGATAAAATGGAGGCAGAAATTGAAAACGCCTACATTCTTTTGACTGATAAGAAAATTTCCGCAATTGCCGATCTTCTTCCTTTTTTGGAAAAGTTTGTAAAAGTTTCCAAAGATCTAGTGATCATTGCCGATGAGATTGAAGGTGAGGCACTTGCAACGCTGGTTGTTAACAGACTTAAAGGCACAATTAATGTTTTAGCAATTAAAGCTCCCGGCTTTGGCGACAGAAGGAAGGAAATATTGGAAGATATTGCAATTCTTACGGGTGGAACTGTTATAAGTGAGGATACAGGACGAACCTTCGAATCTATTGAAGTTTCTGATCTTGGTCAGGCAGATAAAGTTTGGGCAGATAAAGACAATGCCAGAATAATCGGCGGAAAAGGTGATAAAAAGACAATTGATGCCAGAATTGCTTCAATAAGAAAACAAATTGACGCTTCCGATTCCGATTTTGATAAGGAAAAGTTTGAAGAAAGACTTGCAAAGCTTGCCGGTGGAGTTGCTCAGATAAATGTCGGAGCGGCAACCGAGATTGAACTAAATGACAAGAAAGAAAGAGTTAAAGATGCGGTTGGAGCTACCAAAGCGGCCACCGAAGAAGGAATTGTCCCGGGTGGAGAAACTGCCTTCTTAAGAGCCCGCGAGGCCGTAAAGAAAGTTAAAGTTGAAAAAGGTGATGAACAAATTGGAGTAGACATTGTTTATGAAGCTCTCGAGGAACCGATTAAATGGCTTTCCAAAAATGCAGGCGAGGATGGAGAAGAAGTGCTAAAGAAGGTCTTAGCCAGTAAAGATGTTGAATTTGGTTACAATGCTCTAATCGGTGAATACGGCTCAATGTTGAAAATGGGAATTGTTGATCCAGTTAAAGTTACCAGAAGCGCACTCCAAAATGCCGCAAGCGTTGCCATGATGGTACTTACTACCGAAGGACTTGTAACTGATATCCCTGAAGAAAAGAAAGAACCTATGATGCCTCAAGGCGGGATGGGTGGAATGGACTACTAAAAACTTCTTGAGATTTAACTCCTTTTGTGTAATTATTGCGCCATGAATGCTGAAATTAGTGAAAAGCGGCTTCCAGAAAAAGAGGGGGTAATATTTTTGATCTACAAGAATGGAAAGGTTCTCCTTGAAAAGAGAACACGACCTGATAAGGCATATTTCGGCTATATAATAATTCCTGGTGGTAAATTTGAAAAAGGTATCGATTCAAATCACGAAGATGCTGTTAGGAGAGAAATATCCGAGGAATGTGGTTGTATAGCAATTAAAGGTATGGTGTTATTAGATAACTATCTTCAGACAACAATAACTAATCATCTTTATGATGTTTCTGCATATTTAATAACAGATTTCGATGGAGAGATAACCAACCCCGAAGAAAAGTCTGAACATATTTGGGTTGATTTGGAAAAGGCTAAAAACTACCTATCATTCGCCGATAGCAGATATATTATTACTATGGCTAGAGAAGTGTTACTGAGACAAAACCGTTAGGGGGTTAAGAGGAACTCCGTTTTGATGAATTTCCAAGTGTAAATGAGGGCCTGTTGCATGCCCGGTTTCCCCCATTTTTCCTATCTCCGTGTTCATGTCCACGCTTTGCCCTATTTTTACTTCAATTTTACTTAAATGGGCATAATATGATTCGTAGCCGTTGGCATGTGAGATGACAACTAAATTTCCATATCCGGAATAATCCCAACCGGCATAAGTTACCACACCGGCCATAACCGGCTTTATCGGATCTCCTTTTTCTCCGCCAAGGTCAACCCCCAAGTGGAAGATACTAAATCCCTGATTAATTCGGACGGTTTGTACAGGATACTGCATTCCCTTTTGAGTAATAAGATTTGTTTGGGTTTCAATTACCTGATCATCCGTACCCTGAGCTTGGACATTGGTTGTCTGGGGAATAAAGGTCGTAGCGATTGCCAAAATAGCAAAATTAGCCGCGAATACTTTTCTGATACCCTTATGGTCAGCAAAATATCTGGCTAGCCTTCCTGCGAAGGTTCCTTTTCTGTATTTCTTATTTACAACGGACGGAGCCGGCAAAATAGGCTCATCCATTAGAGGCTTTCGCCTTTTGACAAGTTTTAGTTGTACTTGAAGGCGATGCTTAGGTAACTCAAGGTTAATTTTTTGCATATTCGGGCAGGCACAAAAAATCCCGCAAATTGCGGGATGAGCCGCTATTTTAACCTATGAAAAGGGAAGAAGTCAAGTTTGGGGAAACCTAAATTTATTGGAGGCCGGAGCGGGAATCGAACCCGCGCATAGAAGTTTTGCAGACTCCCGCGTTTCCACTTCGCCATCCGGCCACGCGCTTGTATTGTAGCATATTCTTTTGTTACACTCGGTCCGAGATGAAGACTTTTAGGACGATTTTAATTACATTTATATCTTTTTGCATTTTGGTGATCACAGTATTTTTTCTGATCGGTTATTTTAGACCAAAACCCGGAGGAATTAAGATTGATACAACTACCGCTGCCAGTGTTTATATAAACGGAGCATTGGTTGGTTCAACTCCTTATAACGAGTTTTATCCTGCCGGGGAGATAACCTTGAAGCTGGTGCCCGAAGGAAATGAAAACAATTTAGTACCTTTTGAAATAAAAGTTAATATAACCTCCGGAATTCAGACGGTTGTTGAAAGGAGTTTTGGGAGTACAGAGGATGCTTCCTCCGATTATGTTATTTCGTTTGATAAAAACGGCTCCGAAAATTCTGGTTTGGTCGTTGTTTCAAGACCTGAAAATGCTGAAGTTGAAATAGACGGAGTCTCAAGGGGTTTTGCTCCGTATGAAGATTCAACTGTTAATCCCGGATTGCATGCGGTTACCGTCAAAGCTCCGGGCTATGCCGATGCCTCAATGACTGTAAGTACAGTGATTGGGTATAGACTTACATTTTTTGCGAAACTTGAGAAGGGGATTAGTAGTGAAGAAACACAAACAATGCCGGTACAAACTTCTCCACCAGATCAAGATAAACCTTATGTTCAAATACAAAATACACCAACAGGCTATCTGAGAGTTAGAAGTAAACCCGGTTTGGCGGGAGTGGAAATAGCTCAAGTTTCTCCCGGTGATAAATTTCCCTATCTTGATGAAGATGTGGCAACCGGATGGTTGGAGATTCAATATCAGGGGCCTACAGTCGCTTCAGCCTCAGGAGTAGTAGGTTGGGTTTCGGGAGATTTTGCCAAAAAAGTTATGCTCTCAAGTACCTCTACGCCGAGTGCCGGCTTAAAATAAGCCTAGAAAGTGGAAATGCCGCTGTAGAGTACCCAATAGATTAATATTGCCCAAATAAATATAGCCGCAATCAACATTTCATCGGACAAAAGCAGCTTTTCAGGTGTTTCGCTTTTACCCTCGAAAATAAGTGATTCGTATCTCATTATTCCAAAAATCGTTACGGGAATTGTAAGCATTAGAAGTTTGTCAATTGTGGTTGTTTTGGAAAACTCCGCCAAGACCATCCAGAATGGGGTTGATGCTTTCGGACTTTCGAAGAATGTAAAAAGAGCCCAACTCATCCATGAAGCGTTGCCAAACATGGTTACATAGGAATTCAGAAGCTCCTTTTTATATGTACCCAGACTTTTTCTGGTTAGGTTTTCCGTGTTTTCAACAAGATTAAGTTCTGCTCTTCTTTTGCCGGAAGCAAGAAACAGAGCCACTGAAATTACACAAAGCAGGAACCAAACGGAAAGATGGGCGTCGATTACAAAAGCGCCTGCATACACCCGAAGAACGAATCCAGTTGCTATTATTATTATGTCGATTATGGCTACGTTTTTGAGGCCAAGACTATAGAAAAACTGCAGGACTAAGTAGATTAAGATAATTGTAAGGAAAAGTGAATTTAGGTTTCCAATAAAAGTCAAAATAATTGATGCCAGAATAAGAACTACCGCCTCAATTAGTGCCAAATGGGTTGGTAAATCTCCGGAAGCTATCGGCCTGAACTTCTTTTTGGGGTGCATCTTGTCGGAGTCAACATCAAAAATATCGTTAATGATATAGGTGGCGGATGTGATTAAACAGAAAGCGATAAATGCCCAACAAGCTTTAGTAAAAGTGTTGGTATTAAATAGAGATCCGGATAAGAAGATTGCCGCGAAAATTGCCAAATTCTTGATCCAATGAATAGGCCGCATCGCTCTTATTACGGCGGAAGCTAGTGTGTATTTTGTTTGACCTGTTTTTGTGGTTGGTGAGTCAGCCATAATATTAATCCGCCTAAAAAGGTGGCTATACCTACCATTGTATAGACCTTGCTGGCAGTATTCAAATTAAGGGCCAAAAATCCAAGTAATGCAGTTACTCCCCAATAAAAGTAAGCAACTTGTCTTTTGGTTAAGCCTGCATCCAAAAGTCTATGATGCAGATGACCTCTGTCGCCCCAAACGGGGGATTTGTGATTCATAATGCGCCTGACTATCGTGTAGCCCGTGTCGATAAGCGGAACTCCCAAAACAACCATTAAAGCCCCAACCTTGGTTGTGGAAAGAATAGAAAGTACCCCAAGAAGATATCCGGCTAAAGTACTTCCGCCGTATCCCGGCATAATTTTTTGAGGGAAAATATGCCAAGGAAGAAATCCGAGATATGCCCCCGCAGTTATTGCCGCCAGGATTATTACGGGCCACTGGGTAATATCGGCAGAATATCGCAGGGAAAGAAACGCTATGGTCAGAGCCGCAATTACAGTAACTCCGCTCAGTTGCCCGTCAACTCCCTTTGCCCCCATATTAACTATGTTCATGAGAAATGTGATCCAGATAAGGGCAAAAATATCCGAAATAATCCAAATACTGTGTGTTGCTCCAAGAAGTGTAAATGTAATTTGTGGTTGATTAAGATTTATTGTTCCCCCAAGAGGGTTTGAAACAAAAGCTATGCCGATTCCCGCCGCAATCGGAGCCGCTGCGGCAACGAAGTCTAAGATCAACCGTAAATAAGGATTAAGATTGTATTTATCGTCAAGGGTCCCCATGACTACAAGTATTGCTGCCCCTATCAGAATCCCAATTATGTGTTTATCTATCGGTAAAAATAGAAAACTGCAAATAAGAAGCGCAAAAAAAATCGGGATTCCTCCTCCTCTTGGAACCGGATAAGTATGAATTACTTTCGGTTGTTTGTTTTTGGCGGGATCGTCAATTATTCCGATTCTCTCGGCAAGTTTGATAACAATGGGAGTGGCCAAAAATGCTAAGACTGCTGAAGTGAGCCATGGAAGTAAAAATAGGTTTCGTAAACTTTCCATTTTAGAAAAATCCTACCAGCAAGATTATTTTAATTACGGTAATTGTTGTTACGCAGGATATTACCAAAGTTGAAATGGCAATTATTTTTTTTAGAAAATCATCCTTTACCCACAAATTTAACGGTATATTTATTAGTGTGATGGCTAGGGAGGCAATGGGAGCGATGATAAGCCATAACCTTGGTACAAGTTGTCCTTCCCCTACAGGTCTGCCGTAGAGTAGTGGGACTACCGGAGGTAAAAAACTCTGCAGCACTAGGATTAACGCAATAGTCAAAATGTCTAAAATTACAGTTGCCAAAAAGTAATTATTGGAAAATATTCGTTTCAGAAACATAAGAGCTGGACTATATTGTACGATACTTACTTGGCCGGAGCAAAATCAACTCTAGAGTAGATATCTGCATTGTCAATCCGGTTGATCAAAATATATTTTTGTTTTAATAACATTGTAAGTTCGGTATAAGGTTGATCATCGGTTAAAATTATGAATTTTGGAGGATTTGCGGCGATATTTTTTGCTTCCTGAGCCTTGGAGGAATAATCAGTTACATGGTAATCAACAACATATTTTATTGGAGGCAAGCGTTTTGAAAGAGCATAAACTGCGGCCGAATCGGGGTCCCACATAAAAACCCTGTCTGCTGTCAGGCTTGATTGTGTCAGAAATTCAGCAATTGCATAGTTTCTGTTGGTGGTTCCCGAAAATCCGTTAAAATATTGTTCTTTTGTCTCTTGTCCGGTCGCAAACTTTATAAAATTTAGGTAATAGGATGTTGTCGGATAAAACCAAAATTTGTAGTAAAAAGGAACAAAAAATACCAAGGCCAACGGAAGTACCGTTAAGGATTGTTCAAGGCTATTTTCCGTAAAGAAAGAAGCTAAAAGTAGTGAAATCGGAGCAACTACCTGAATGAGATAGTGCGGATAAGGCCTCTCCGAAAGGGTTATGGCAAAAAGTGCGAAGAGTGTCCAAAGAGAAAGCAAAATAAATCTACCAGAAAGCTTTTTCCTGAATAGGAAGAGAGTTCCTGAACCTAAAATTACAACGGCTGCCCGTATAAGAAGTGGGGCATTTCTGACCAAGAACGGTTTTTGAACGTCTCCCGGTCTAAAGCTGCTTAGATAGCCTATGTTTTGCAGAAAAGCGGCACTAATATATTGAGGTAGGGCCCCTTTAAAGAAATACCAAATAAATGTTAAAAGAATAGGGATGGCAAACCCCACTGCAAGAACCATTGTATTTTTGAATATATTTTTCCAATCCTTGAACCCTCCGACAATCAACCAGTAAAAAACAATGATAGGCGCATCAAAGGCAGCGGGAATTTTATAAAGAGTACCAAGGCCAAAAAGAATTCCGGCAAAAAAGATTTCTTTTAATTTCAGCTCTTTCTTAAGAAGTATTAAAAGTCCGGCAATTGTAAAAACAATCATAAATAGTTCCGAATTTACAGTTAGACCTTCCAAGAGAGGAAGAGTGGTCAGAAGTCCGAAGAGAACCGTTGCGAGCTTTTGGGCGTTTTGATTTTTCTCAAAAAGCATTTTTGAGAGTTTGTAGAAAAAGAAAATAGTTACAAGATTCCAAAAAGCCAAAATCACCTTAAACCAGAAAAGATTTCCGGCAACTGCAGCAGTTATATAAAGGAGTGGGGGCTTGTTATCATAAATATTTTTATAGAGAGTAAGCCCTTGGCGGATTCCTTGGCCAAGCGTCAGATAAACCATTTCATCTCCATAGTAGTAAGGTTCAAAAAAAGAGGGGATTCTCAAAATAAAAACAGTTCCCAAAAGCGTAACTAGCCAATTTGGCAATTCTGGTAAATGAAGGATACTGCCGATTTTGTGGAGTTTATTCCAAAAAGCTTTCATTATTTTTAAGTGTACAAACTTGACACATATTCCGCAAGTGCCTATACTATGGGTCTGCACATTTACATTCGTGCAAATCTATTTTAGGAGGTGTGCGATGGTATCGCATGCTACTGGTCGTGGCTCGGGACAGCCGACCCCTGCCCAGCTGAAGGAGTTGTTTGCTCAGATTGAGTCTGGAAAGGTAAACAAAGGTCGAATGCAAGAATTCCTGCGTGGTTCAACTCAGACTGTTACAGTCAAAGTTGCCCAGGAAGTCATGGGGAAGAAGAACTTTTTTGGTCCTGAAGAGTGGACAAAGTTCTTTGGTAAGAAATTTCAACTTACCACTATCCCCGAAATCCCACGGAGTCAGAGCGAGCTTGAGAACCCTGGAATCAATCAAGAGCATTTTCTCTTCCTTGGCGTTGACAACTTGGATGGTAAACCTCTCAATCTGCCAGCCTGGCACAAGGTTTACTCTGGTGAGAATCACCCCAAGTTCTATTGGGATTGGTATCTCACCCATAAGTTTGCTCAAGTTTCCTGTGAGCTTCGTTGGTACCTAATGCCTGTTGGCGTTGTGGAAGGCTCCCTGAGTCTTGCCTACGATCGTCAAGTTGCTTTGCTTCCTGATAAATACGAGGTTCCGACCGCACTCGCTCGCGTCACCGCGAATATCCTTTACTATCTTCTGAACAAGAAGTATTTGGATACAGGTTCCTGGTCACGTACCAGCGACAAGTCTGATGGCGGTTACCGTGTCAACGTTCAGGGTAGCTCTGGCAGTGGTGTCGGTGTCGACAGCTGGAGCGATGATGCTAACGGCGATGTTGGCTTGTCCGCCTCTCGGAAATTCTAAGATTGATTCTTGGGTTCTTGAGAAATTGCTTCTCTTGACTCCCTTGAGTCTTTGCTTTTCCGAGTTTTTACCCCCGCATTTTTGCGTTTTACCAGATTTTCTGGATGCAAAAGTGCGGGGTGTTTTTTTGGGAAAATCTGTGTAAAATAAGTTTCCTTGTTAATGCAGGTTAGGTTACGGCCTAACTTCACAAGTGCGGTTTTTTTAAAACGCCGGAATATTCCTCTCTATGAGAGGGAATAGTGTGCGTCTAAAAAGCTTAAAGAATTTCTTGTCTACTTTTGGTGGAGGAGGGGAAGTACCTCACGATCTCCCAAATAAAATTCAAGAGGGAAAGTATATATAGTGAAAAACTTAACCTCCGGTGAGCATTAGATGAAGGTAGACAAAAGAAGCGGTAACCGTGTCAACGTTCAGGGTAACTCTGACAATGGTATCAATGTCAACAACTGGAACGATGATGCTAACGACGATGTTGGCTTGTCCGCCTCTCGGAATTTACTTTAAGCTTTTTAACCAACCGCCCAACATTCTTCCTATCTCATCAATTTTTTCTTGAAGTGTGATATATTTTTTATTGTCAATTGCCTTTACATCTTTTGAAAGTCTAATAAACATCCTCATCATATTCAGTTTTTTACTTGCTTCCTCCAAGATGCCAGCCTTTTCATTTTTAGGAAGACCTATTGCTACCAGAATTTCCTCCAAAACTTCCAATGTTGTGTTTTCCACTTTTTGCCAAACGGCGTAGCGGTCACTTTTTGGAATAGAACCCCGGAGACTATAGATCTCCTTGTAAAGCTCATAAGTTTGGTTAAAAATCGGCGTGTCGAAGGAGTTATTCATAATAATGAAAATTTATACAGACGTTTTTGAAAATATAATTTCTCCGGAAAATCTATTCAGTTCCTGGGCAAACTTCAAGCATGATAAACGAAAGAGACCGGATGTACAAGAGTTTGAGATTAGACTTGAAGAAAATATTTTCAATCTTCACAGAGAATTAAAAACGGGAATTTACAGGCATGGGCCTTATAAACCTTTTTACATTCACGATCCAAAACAACGTTTGATTCACAAAGCGAGAGTTCGCGATAGAGTTGTCCACCATGCAATTTACTCAGTCTTAAATCCGATTTTTGAACCGACTTTTATAGCAAATTCATTTTCTTGCCGTATTGGTAAAGGAACACATAAGGGAGTTGAAATTTTAGGAAAAATATTAAGAAAAGTTAGCAAAAATAATACGATAAATTGCTTTGCTTTAAAGGGTGATGTAAAGAAATTCTTTGATAGTATAGACCATGAAATCTTGCTAGATATTCTAGAAAAAAAGATAAAGGACGAAAATACAATACGGCTTCTTAAAGAAATTATTAATAGTTATTCTGTGTCTGAAGGGTGTGGAGTACCAATAGGCAACTTAACTTCACAGATTTTTGCAAATATTTACCTGAACGAACTTGATCAATTTATTAAACATGAACTTAGAGTCAAGTATTATTTGCGTTACGCAGATGATTTTGTGATAGTGAGCGGAAATAAAAAATATCTTGGGAAACTAATTATTCAAATATATAATTTTTTGCAAAGCCAACTTAGACTCTTTCTTCATCCCGATAAAGTTTATATAAGAAAATATTCCCAGGGGATAGACTTTTTAGGTTATATTGTTCTCCCACATTATAAAGTTGTGAGAACAAAAACAAAGAAAAGAATTATTAAGAAATTGAATAGAAAAAATCTTGCATCTTATATGGGTGTTTTATCTCATGCGAATAGTTTTAGGTTGGAACAGTCTTTACGAAATATGCTTCTGAAAGATATATAATAGGAAAATATGAAAACTTGTTTAGTAACTGGCGGGGCAGGATTTATTGGAAGCTATCTTTGTGATCTCTTAATTGGAAAGGGTTACAAAGTAATTTGTCTGGATAATCTTCTGACCGGTTCCAAGAAAAATATAGAACACCTTCTGAGTAATCCCAACTTTGAATTTATCGAAGGGGATACCACTCAACCAAGTGAAAAGCTGTTCGGTAAGCCCATCGATTATATTTTTCATCTTGCTTCCCCCGCGTCTCCTATTGATTATCAAAATTACTCGGAAGAGACACTATTAGCCAATTCTATGGGAACTTTAAATATACTGAAATTAGCTAAAGAAACTGGAGCGAAAGTTCTTATAACTTCAACATCTGAAATCTACGGAGACCCACTTGAGCACCCACAGAAGGAGACTTATTTTGGAAATGTTAACACTTTTGGGCCGCGCTCCTGTTATGACGAGAGCAAAAGATTCGGGGAAGCGGCTACTTATGTCTTTTTGGCTAAATACGGAATTGATGCAAGAATAATTAGAATTTTTAATACCTATGGTCCAAGAATGCAGAAGGATGACGGGCGGGTAGTAAGCAGTTTTATTAATAAGGCTCTTGCAAACGAGACGATAAATGTTGACGGTGACGGAACTCAAACGAGGTCGTTTTGTTTTGTATCCGATATGGTTGAGGGAATTATGAAGGCAATGTTTACCGAAGGAACAAAAGGGGAAATATTTAATTTAGGTAACCCTGACGAATATAAAATCAAAGATCTGGCGAATAAAATTATTGTTCTAACCGGTTCAAAATCGGACATCAAATATAACGGAAAATTCAGAGAAGATGATCCCATGAGGAGACAGCCTGATATTTCAAAGGCCAAAGAAAAATTGGGTTGGGAGCCAATAGTAGGTTTGGAAGAAGGACTTCAAAAAACGATTGAGTATTACAAAAATAATTAAACCTTCTCGGTGACTTTATATTGAATATATTTTCCCAGCATTAGCCTCGTGTGGGCGTCGATGCCGGGAAGAGCAGAAAAGAAAAATCCGGCGATAGGCAATAAAATAAATTCAAACGGGGTCAGAATTAATCTGAAAAGAGAAAAATTATTCGGTCTTTTGGGTTTATGCATATTGTCAATTACTATCATTATGACCAGGAAGACAAGCGAGATTGTCAGAATAAAAGATGAGAGTCTGGGGACGGTGTAACCTAATGCAGTTCTTCCGAAAGCGGGATTGAGAAGCGTCGGAACAGTAAGTCCAACCGTGATAATAAACCAGTTAACTGGCCAGAGGAAGTGGGACCAGATAACCTGCATCAGTCTTGTTGTCTTATCCCAAAAAGGAATGTCACGGGCCAGAAGATAACTTTTAATTATCCAGGGATCATCACTTACACCCCAAGCCCAACGCTGAATTTGCTGATATTGGTTTTGTAAAGTTTTCCAAAAGGAAGTGGATTGAGCCGCATCAGCCATTAAGGGTAGGTATATAGGGTCAACTTCAATTCCGCCACCGCTTTTGTAAAAGGCTTTGAAAAATATTCCCCAATCTTCCGGAATTTTATCCGCATCCCAATAACCGACACCGTCAAGCAATTTATATGAAAGTGAGTAATTTTGGGCATTAATTAAGCGGTCTTTACGGGGAAGCTGGGAAAGGTTCCAGATTGTCATCAAAGTATTCGGAACGCGGGTTATAGCTGGAATTTCCCAAATATTGTTATAAAACATAACCGAAGGTTGCCAGAACATTTTATATCGTGCAGGATTGTCCAAGAACTTAAAGGTTAAACAGGCAAAGTGTTTGGGGTGAAATTTGTGGTCTGCATCACATGATGTAACAGTGAAATAATTAATATCCAACTTATTTGGGTCAATGTAGTTTTCTTTAACCCAGATGGCCGCGTGCCGCTCATTTGAAGCTTTGCCGGCAACTTCACCCATTTTAAGTTCATGAACAGTCATAAACATGTGCCCGAAAGTTTTTCCGTATTTGGCTTTCAGCACTTCCCATTTGGCATTTCTATCTTGAGCGATTTCTTTTCCTTCCATGGCCAAAACAGGAATGATTTGCTTTGTCGGAAATTCCTGAGAAGCAAGAGAATCAAGAGTTCTTTCAAGAATATGAAGGGGCTCTTTATAAGTCGGGATAATTACAACATGCCGTACTTTTTCCCAATCGGGGAATCCTTTTACATCTCCCATCCAGTCGTAAACCTTTGCCGCTTGAATTCTGGTATGGGAAATTATTGAGGAAATTGCAATTTGAAGCGACTGATAGAACCAGTAAATGTTAAAAAATAGAATAAAGTAAGCTACAAATACAGGAAAAACAAAAATTCCCCAGTAGGGAAGAAGAATCAGGTTCCAGGAAACAAATCCGGGAAGAATTTCCAAAGCCCGCAATATTCCTTTGTCGTGTTTGATTATAAAATCGCGCATAACTAGTATTTTAACTCAAACGGGAGAAGAGTGGGTCGATTGGTACAATTTCTGTTCCAGGCTTAAGATTTGTCCAGCTATCTTTAGAATTTGGATTCTCGGTAAGTAAACCTTTTATTTGCAAGGCTTTGGCAATTTTTAATGAAGTTTCCGGCATAAATGGGTAAATTTGCCAGGCGATTTGGTGTAGAGAGTCTAATACTCCATAAATAATCCAATCAAATTTTTCTTGATCATTTCCAATTAAACTCCAGGGTTCATTTATATTTATATATTTATCGACATCGTTTATAAATTCCCAAACAGATTTAATTGCTTCATCAAATCTGTATTCTGGTAAGAATGCATCTATGTCCTTCCAGACTTTTTTCCAGTTGTGAATAGATTCATCAATTCTTAATGGATGATCATCTGCGACCTTATTTCCAATATCAGGAACTTTTCCGCTACAACCTTTTATTGCTAAAGAAATTGTTCTTGCAACCAAGTTTCCCAGCCCATTAGCAAGTTCGCCGTTATAAGTTGCTTTAAACTTTTCAAAAGTGAAATCTGAATCTTCAAACGGATTAATTTTTGCCAGGAGATAATAACGGAGAGCATCGGTTCCGTATTTTTCTGCAACTTCAATTGGGTTAATTGTGTTTCCAAGACTCTTGCTGATTTTTTGCCCGTTAACTGTAATAAATCCGTGGATAAAAACTTGTTTGGAATTTGGAAGTCCTGCAGAAAGAAGCATTGCCTGCCAAATAGCAGTTTGCTGGCGCAAATTATCTTTCCCTGCGACCTGAATTCCCGGCCAGAAATTTTCATAATTTTTGATATCCTTCGGCCAACCCAAAGTAGAAATGTAATTGATCAAAGCATCAAACCAAACATACATTACTTGTGTATTGTCTTCTGGAACAGGGATTCCCCATGGCATCTTGCTTTTAAGCCGTGAGATAGAAAAATCCTGTAAGCCTTCTTTGACAAAAGATTTAATTTCATTGAATTTGCCGGCAGGAACAACAAAATCGGGGTTTTTATCGTAAAAATCCAAAAGCGGCTTTTGGTATTTTGAAAACTTAAAGAAATAGTTTTCCTCCTCAATTATTTCAAGTTCCTGGTTTGGGTGAAGCGGGCAACGGCTGTCGACCAGTTCAGAATCGGTTTTTTCCAGCTCACAGCCGACGCAATACTTGGTTTTGTAAAGTTTTTTATAAATATCGCCGTTTTTATCACAGAGTTTCCAAAATTCCTGTGCGGCTTTAATGTGTTTGGGATCGGTGGTTCTAATGAAGTTCGTATAGCTGAGGTTTAGGGCTTTTTTAAGAGCATCGAATTTTGCGGCATATTCATCACAGTATTCCTGCGGGTCGCGCCCCAGTTCCTTTGCCTTTTGATAAATCTTTTGGCCATGCTCATCCGTGCCGAAGTTAAAGACAACCTCTTCACTCAAAAGTTTGTGGTAGCGGGCTAGGGCGTCCGCCTGCACGATTTCCAAAGCAAATCCCACGTGCGGGTCAGAATTTACATATGGTAATGCTGTTGTAATATAAAATTTGTTTTTCATAACTGAATTGTACCATTTTGTACCCTCGAATTGATGTTTTCCATAACTTTTGTGAAGTCAGACCTCCTTTTTGAGTGTCTAAGGTAAAGGAAGACTAACTTATGTAACACTGCGAGGGATTTAGAGTCGTTAATGGTAATTCTCCAGAAATCATTGTTTTGGCCTACTCTTTTTTGTCTCTCGAGAATATAAATTGATTTTATTTTGTGTATTTTTAGCCATGTGTGAATTTGTTCAAGTATTTCCTTATCATATGATCCCAGTCGGAATCTTGATCTTTTATCGTAAATGCCGAAACTTCCTTCTGCATCAATATATCCACCAACAAAGGCCGCCATGTTGGTATTACTTAAAAGAATCCATTTTTCGATATTTTTACTTTTGGGTAATAGAAATAAAAAGGATGGATGGAGAATTGTCGAAAAACTCATGACACCAATTTTATTTGGCTTACTAACCCAGACTTTGGAATATTTTTTAAAAAGATTTTTGACCAATATGATCTGATCATTTTTGGTGGTATTGGTGCCTACTAAAATCATTTTAGTTTTTGGGCTTGATTGCCTTATGCCTAAATCCCCTAAACGAAAACCTATCATGTAGGCTTTTTCTTTTAACGACCCGTTAAATGCTAGTTTTTTTCCGGTATTTGCCTCCCAACTATCACGTAGGGGGATATTAAAATTTCTCATTCTCTTTAATATACCAGAAGCAGTCATGTGATAAGTGATACCAATCTGTTTAAGTGATAGATGTTTGTTTTGATACAAATCTAATAAGGCATCCTTACTAATTAACGGCTTTCTAATTGACCGTGTTTTTATATGATATTTTTTGAGATATCTATAAACAGTTTTCGGATCACAATTTAAAATTGTGGCAATTTTATAAGTAGATAATTTATCTTTTATGTACAATCTATTTAGTTCAGAATCAGAGGTATTCGGAGAGTGTCTCATAATTTATATTAACCAATCTAGAAGATTAAATCAAGCTTTATGGCTTAGCATTAACGTAGGGCGAGGTGGTGATGATGTAATATTTTTCTTGTCCACACTCGTATTGTACAGCGAAATTGGGGATCGAGGCTACTTTTTGGAGAGATTCTTGATACGCTTCGCCCAGACATTGGCCCATTCTTCAGCCTCCATATATTTTATGGCAAGCTTGATGCCGGGCTTTTCCATTATTTTTTTGACGTCTTTAATATATTTGTCGGTTACACCGAGATTATTTTGGATAATGTCATCGGGACGTTTTTTTCTAATCCAGTAAACTACCGCCAGTTTTTTAATAAGTTTTTCATAGTCGTTCTCCATTAAATCTTCCAAAACAGAATCAATCTCTTTTTTATCTTTTAAGTCCTCAATGAGTTGAAGAAATGTTTGTTTTAAGGTTTTTTGAAGCGAGGAATTCATCTAAGAGTGAAATATAGCTCGATACAGACTGCTATTGCAACTATCAGAATTAAATTCAATATGTTTCCAACCCCAAGATAAAAAAGAATCAGAAAAAGAGTTGACGCAATTGTGGCTACCATTCCGCGGCGGCTATTGGCAAAAATCAGGGAAAAAGTAAAAAGGAAACAAGCAAAAATCAAGAGGAAGAAAAGATAAATAACTCCGAATGTTCCCGGGTCAACAAAATAAATTAGGCCGCCCAGAAGTATCCAGAGAAGAACCGTAACAAGCAAAGTTGGCAGAAAATTCTTTCTTTTTAATGCCTGTTCTCTATGTGATTTTTTTCTCACTTTGGTGTGTTAGAATAGTCTGACCTTATGGACCCGATTATTACACTCATTATAGTCTTAGCGGCCCTTGTTATTGTAGCTGTATTTATCAACAAAAAATTAAACGATTTAAAAGAATCACAAAAACCTTCAGAAGAACTTCTGGAAGTGATTAAAATGCTTCAAACAGGAAGTAAAGAGGATAGACGTGTTCTTCTTAACTCGCTTCAGCAAAATACGCAAGCGATGAATGAAAGACTTGATAACGCCGCAAGAGTGATTTCTCAAGTTCAAAAAAACATTGGGGAATTTTCCGAAATCGGGCGGGGGATGAAAGATCTTCAGGATTTTTTGAGAAGCCCGAAACTTAGAGGAAATGTTGGAGAACGAGTTTTGAAAGAAATGCTGGGACAGTTTTTACCCAAGGAATCATTTAATTTGCAATATACTTTTAAAAGCGGAGACAAAGTTGATGCAGCCATAAAAACTTCAGCTGGAATTATTCCCGTTGATTCAAAATTCCCGATGGAAAATTTCAGAAAAATGAGTGGGGAGGGGACTGATGCGGAAAAGAAACTATATGAAAAAGATTTTGTTAAGGATGTTAAGACCCATATTGATGCAATTTCCAGAAAATATATTTTAACTGAAGAAGGAACTATTGATTATGCCCTGATGTACATTCCTTCGGAGGGGGTTTATTACGAAGTTGTAAATAATCAGGATCTTTTTGATTATTCACAGGAGAAGAGAGTTCTTCCGGTTTCTCCGACAACATTTTATGCATATCTAAGGGCAATTTTGATGAGCTTTGAGGGACAAAAAATAGATCTTAAAGCAAAAGAAATCCTTTCTTCACTTCGCGCAATACAAAAAGACTATGGAAAAGTTGAGGAAAATTTGGGAACTCTTCAAAAACATATGACAAATGCTTATAACATGATGACTAATGTCTTTTCTTCATTTACATCTCTTGGACAAAAAATCAGTTCGACTCAAAATTTGGGAGGAGAAATTGAAAAGAAAAAAGAGTTGGACTAATGGATAAAACTTCAAATCTAAAACTTAATAAGGAACAAATTGATGCTATTAAATTTGGCAACGGGCCGCTTCTAATTATTGCCGGAGCCGGAACGGGGAAAACTACAGTTATAACTGAGCGCATTAAGTACTTAATTTTTTCCAAAAAAGCCAAGCCTTCTGAAATTCTTGCCTTGACATTTACAGATAAAGCCGCGCGTGAGATGGAAGAAAGAGTAGATATCGCCATGCCTTATGGCTACACGCAGATGTGGATTATGACTTTCCATTCTTTCTGCGACCGGATTTTACGGCGGGAAGCGCTTCATATCGGACTCGACCCAAAATATAAATTAATGACCGAGGCAGACGCAATTCAACTTCTTAGAAAAAATCTTTTCAAACTGGAGTTGAATTATTTCCGTCCGCTTGGAAATCCCAATAAATTTTTAAGCGGAATGCTGCAGCACTTTTCAAGACTTCAAGATGAAGATGTCTCACCAAGCGATTATGTCGAGTGGGTTAAAAAACAAAAAGCGGTTGTTCCGGAAGAAAGAATCGAAATCGAAAAATGGCAAGAACTTTCAAAGGCTTATAAAGCTTATGACGAAATAAAAGTTAAAGAGAATGTTATGGATTTTGGTGACCTCATTATTAAAACTCTGAAGCTTTTCAGGGGCAGGCCCAATGTTTTAGCCGAATATCAAAAACAGTTTAAATATCTCTTGGTAGACGAATTTCAGGATACAAACTATGCACAAAACGAATTAACTAAACTTCTTTCTGGTAAAGACGGCAACATAAATGTCGTAGGGGATGATGACCAATCTGTTTACCGTTTCCGTGGTGCCGCTGTAAGTAATATTATTCAATTCAGAAAAAACTTTCCAAAGACGAAAGTTATAGTTCTTACTAAAAATTACAGAAGCACCCAAGAAATTTTGGACAGAAGTCATGATTTGATCAAGCACAATAATCCGGACCGCTTGGAAGTTGTTGAAAAAATTGATAAGCGACTTAAGTCGCAAGTGGCGAAAGACGGAGAAGAAATCCACTTTATCCATTCAGACAGAGTTGAAAATGAAGCGGATTTGGTTGCACGGAAAATTTCAGAACTTCAAAAAGAAGAAAAATATAAATGGGGCGATTTTGCAATTTTAGTCAGAGCCAATGATCACTCGGAACCAATTATAAGAGCCTTGGGACGTCATGGAATTCCTTGTCAATTTTTAGGCCCCGGAAGACTTTTCAAACAGTCAGAAATAGTTGACCTTATTTCCTATCTTAAAGTTCTCTACAACTTTGAAGACTCGGTGGCTTTTTATAGAGTTCTTTCAAATGAATATTTTGATATAAATCCGCGGGATATTGCAGCGATGGGAAATTATGCGAGGAAATATAATCTTTCGCTTTTTGAAACTGCAGAGAAAATAGACGATATTACAGTTGCCGATGATACAAAAGAAAAGATTAAGAAACTTTTGGAAATAATTAATAAGCATTTTGGTTTAATTAAAAAAGAAACAGCTGGACAAATACTTTATTACTACCTCGAAGATACGGGTCTTATGCAAAAACTTCTTTCTCCGGAAACGGTTGAAGCGGAAATGCGGGCAAAAAATATTTCTAAATTTTTCGATAAATTAAAAACTTATGAAGTCGATAATGAGGATGCAACGGTTCCTGCGGTCGTCGACTGGCTAGATCTTTCGATGGAACTTGGTGAATCTCCATTGGCAACAAACGAAGATTGGACAGAGATTAACGCCGTCAATATTTTAACGGTTCATAGTGCCAAAGGATTGGAATTTCCGGTTGTATTTTTGATTAATTTGGTTGGACAGAGATTTCCAACAACCGAACGCCGTGAACAAATTCCGATTCCCGAAAGTTTAGTTAAAGAGGTTCTACCGGTTGGGGACTATCACTTGGAAGAAGAGCGCAGACTTTTTTATGTTGGAATGACTCGCGCAAAAGAAAAATTATTTTTAACCGCCGCTGATTATTATGGGGAGGGAAAGCGCGAGAAAAAACTTTCTCCGTTTGTTTTTGAGGCCTTGGGAGATAAAGTTCTATCGAACGAGAAAGCATCCATCAAAGTTGATCAGTTATCTTTTCTCGATTTCAAGCCGGCAAAAAAACAGGAATCAGGAATCAGGAATCAGGAATTACACATAGATTATCTTTCCTATTCCCAAATCGAAACTTTTCAAACCTGTCCTTTGCATTACAAACTTAAATATATTTATAAAGTTCCGACTCCACCCTCTGCGTCACAGAGTTTTGGAACCGCGATGCACGCAACCCTCAAAGAATTTTTTGAAAAGATTTCGACCGGGTTCAAGCCTTCCGATAAATTGCTTTATGATTTATTGGAAAAGAATTGGGTAAAAGAAGGCTATAAAAGCAAATTCCACGAAAGGAAATTCTTTGAAAAAGGAAAAATTTATCTTTCGGGATTTTTGAAGCAGGGATTTAATCCAAAGGTTTTGCCAATTGCTCTTGAGCAGCCGTTTACCGTTCCTATTGGTCCGGACCTGAAAATCGGAGGAAGACTTGATAGGGTAGATAATTTAGTTGATGGTGAAATTGAGATTATTGATTATAAAACCGGGGCTACAATTCCGAGTCAACGAGAAGTCGATAAAGATTTACAGCTTAGCTTCTACGCCTTGGCTGCCACTAAAATTCCGACAGAACCATTCGGAAGAACATCGGATAAAATTAAATTATCTTTATATTATCTTGATGAACAGGAAAAAATTTCGACAACAAGAACTGCAAAACAATTGGAAGAAGCGGTGAAAGAAATTTTCAAAGTCAGGGACGAAATAGAAAAGAGCGACTTCAAATGTTCTGGCCACATGTTCTGCCAGACGGGCTGTGAGTTCTCACTTTTCTGCAAAGCCGAAGAACAATGATTTGGTGTAGCATCCCGGATATTCAACTTCATAGCCTCCAAAAGAGCGCTTGAAATGGGAAAAACCAAGCCAGCTTTTAGTGGGGAAGCGGGGATCAAAGATTCCTTCAAAATCAAAAACCTTACAACCACTCTTTTTAGCCCATAGTATTCCCTGATAGAGGAGAGAGTACTGGGATAGGGAAGTGCGGCCTTCTGAATTTGTAAATCCGTACCAGTAGTATCCGAAGTCGTGTAAAGATCGCGTGAAAAGCGCTCCCCCTATAATTCTGCCAGATATATTGTGCGACGCAAGGAAAAGGGAATAATCAGATGGAAAACTTTTGCGTAAATTCAAAAGTTGTTCAACCTTTGGCACGTACCGGTCAAATTTAACGGAATTTTTCCACGCAATGCGCCACACTTTTATTTCAACAGGGGTTGAATAGGATTTTATGTTTAGTACTCCTCCCCTCTTAATTGAATATCGGGCATCTTTCTTTATATGGTTAAAGATATTCTTTTGACTTTGGGTAAGATCTATTTGAAGAGTTTTTGAGGGCAAATATGGATATTTTGACAATTTGAAGCCGACGGAAGTTAGGTATTTGGCGTCAAGATCTGTTTTTGGTTCAATAATTATTTGAAAAACACGGTATTTTCGGCATAATTTCTTGACCGTGTCATATCTGATTTCTTCCGGTCTTTGGAGTTTTAGAATTGATCCTACTATTGGAATTTTCTTAATGAAGTAATTGATTTCTGCAATACGCTCGATTGTCCAGCCCTCGCTTTTCAGATAGTTTGCATAATTCTGAGACTGACGAATATCAACCATTTTAAAATCTAGTCTTTGAAAATCCTAATTTTGCGGCAAATTTAAGAACTCTCCAACGAATTTCTTCGGCCAGTCTGTAAATATTGTAAACGGACTTATTAATTGTCAAGTCCCATGTTCCTAAAAATTCAATAACACGCGGATTGTAGCCTTCTTTGAATTTTGTAAATCCTTTACCTTCTTCCCTTCCCCAGAGGTCGAATGTAGTTAGCCCCAGTTTTTTACCGAATTTTATAGCCTCCCACATCATCAGATTATTAGCCATGACTTCTTTGTGCTCTTCGGTCGAAGCTCCGTACGGATAGTAAAGAAAATCCTTCCAGGCAAAAAGTATCCAAGTTGTGATTATCTCACCTTGATAAGTCGCAGTTAAAAGATGGGCGACTCTTGCATTTTTTAGAGTCTCCCACATTAATCTATGGTATTTTTCCGTATGGGCAAAAAATCCCTGCCGGTTGATTGTTTCGCGTGTCAGGTCCAAATATTTATTAAAAGCTTTGTCGGAATTATCTTCCTTAACTGTAACTCCTTTTCTTTTAGCTAAACGTATATTGTAGCGGGTTTTACTGCTGAAACTTTTGATTAAGTTTTCTTCACTCGGAGTCAGATCAATCCAGAAAGTTGTTGGGGTAAAAAGCCTCCGGCCGGGAGCTGCTCCGCCTTTTTGCATAAGTTCGGTTAATTTGGCGGATTTTTCGCAGTTTGGCTCGAGTTTTATAAATACCAAATTATTTTCTTTTCCGATTTTTTTAAGGTCGGAAAGCATTTCTTCTGTGGGGGTTGGTCCTTTTTCAAACATTGCAATTTTATAGTTAATCAAGGGAAGCTTATGTACTGTCAAAATTCCGTATTTGGTTTCGAGAATTTCATTTCCCCACTTTTTTCTAAATTCTTCCCAAGCGGAAGTTTGAAGGGGGTGTGTGGCAATTTTGTCTAAATTAGTCATTGTTTAAATATTTTTCAATTATGTCATCAAAAGTTCCTTTAACATCGTCTGCTGAGTCCAATTTTAAATCATCTGTTGTTGAAAAACTATTTTCTCCGATATTTTCAAGTAAATTTTCGGGGATATCCATAATAAACCT
This sequence comes from Candidatus Microgenomates bacterium, assembly GCA_049523135.1. Taxonomy (GTDB): domain Bacteria; phylum Patescibacteriota; class Microgenomatia; order UBA8517; family UBA8517; genus JBEKNE01. The sequence goes on from JBEKNE010000001.1 coordinate 157,999, forward strand.
ACTTGGAGGATTGCTTATTCTTTCCCCAAAATAAAGACGGGACGAAGCGTAGGTTAGATAAAGAATTTCTTTGGCTCGAGTGATGCCGACATAGGCAAGACGGCGCTCTTCTTCTAACTGGTTTGTATCCATTAAACTCCGTGAGTGGGGAAAAAGACCTTCTTCCATCCCGACTATAAAAACAACCGGAAATTCAAGACCTTTGGCGGCGTGAAGTGTCATAAGTGTAACGGCATTTTTAGACTCATTTCTGGGACCGGCTTCAACAAGTGCCACATTTTCCAAAAAGTCGTTTATGTTGGGAAATTCCGTGGCAACAGATCTAAGTTCTTTTAAGTTTTCAAGACGTGCGATATTTTCTTCGGATTCTTTTTGAAAGAGGCTCAAATAATCAGTTTTTTGAATTACTGCATCCAAAATGTCAAGCGTGGTCAGCCCATCAAGATTCTCCAGACTTTTTCTGAATTCGTCCAGTTTCTCAAATCTTCTAAGACCTATTTTTTCAATTCGCCTTTTGGAGACGGAATCCTTAGGATTTACAAGATATTTAATATAGCCAACAACGTCCTTGATTTCTTTTCTGTCATAAAATCTGACACCTCCGACAAGGGTATAGGGAATACCTGCATGCAGGAAAGCTTCCTCCAAAACCCGGGATTGAGCATTGGTACGGTATAAGACAGCAATATCCCGGTAGCCTAATTTTCCATTTGAATATTTGATAACAGACTTAGTTTCATTGACAACGAAATCTGCTTCATCAAAGCCGTTTCGTGCCGGATAGAGTTTTATTTTTGCTCCGGCGCTTTTTTTGGTCCAAAGTTTTAAAATAGGATGGCTTGTATTTTTGGAAATAACCAAGTTTGCCGCATCAAGAATGTTTTGGGTTGAACGGTAGTTTTGTTCGAGATTAATTATTTTAATATCGGGGTAATCCCGCATTAGATAGTTTATATTCCGGAAATCCGCCCCGCGCCAACTGTAGATTGAGTTGTGTACAACAATACCGCTTGCAATATAATTATGAACTTTGTCAATATCAAGGTCGTAAACCATTCCGTCAAAATTTTCTAATTCTGTATTGGCAATTTCCTCCTCAATTATTTCGCCATTCCTATAAAGACCGACTGTCATACCTTTTTGGATGTGGCTTGCCGGCTGGAAATAAAGTTTCTCTTTACCTTTTAACAAAAAAGCTTCATATGAAATATCAATTCCGCTGGCTTCTTTGCTAAGTTTAATTGCAATATCTTCTGCCTCTTCATAGGACATCCGCGCAATTTCAGTTCTCCAGGTATTTTTCCTGCCTTCCCGTGTGTAAAATCCGGAGTTTTTTACCCTTTTTTCCATCTCACGATCAGTTGTATTTAGAGCAATCCGATGCATTCCCCAAGGATTCGTTTTATATCGCCTTGGGTCTTCGAAAAACTTTAAATGAATTACCTGCCTGTCGGCATTTTTGTACCCGGATGTTCCTTTCGGCCGGTGATGTGGAAATCTTGGGTCAATATCCAGTTCATCCATAAGTATTTTTACTCGTTCTAAAGTATCTATTTCCAAATATAACTTATTAATTTGTTTTTGAGATATTTCCATTGATCTGCCGCCGGTTTCAAAAACAACTGTCGGAATGCCATATTTAAATGCAAAATAAAATTCCCAATAATTAGCCTCTGCTTTTGTACTGCATGTTTTAAGAATCCACATTTTGTCGGCAGATTCCCGATTCCCCCTCGTGACGATTCCGACAAGTGGTTTATATCCACTCATGGGGTTGCCAGTTCTCAACCCTTTTGCTTGTCCGATTCTGAAACCTTTGTCCCGACGGTACATTAAATAAATGTGGTGCAGATTTTCTTTTGGCTTAAGTTTTGCAAACAAAATATGGTTTGGGGTTAGCCTTAATATTTTTCCCGAAACAGTTTTTAAAACAATTAGTTTTCCTTGATATTTTCTTCTGTAAATTTTTTTAACCAGGAAGTTCTCCGACAGCCCCCTTCCCGTAGCTGACATTACCAAATCTCCTTTTTTGATATCTTTTATTTTTTTATTTCCGTTTGATGTGGAGATTGGAGTTTCAGGAGTTAAACATTGACTGGCGTCGCCAACTACGGTTATGTTTTTATTTTTTCCAACCAGAAGCTTTGTCAGAACGTACTGAATTTTATTTGTATCTTGCCATTCATCCACAAAAATGTGAGTTAAAGTTTTTTGCCATTTTGCGAGGACTTCAGGGGTCTCCTTAAAAAGAACAACAGTTTTAATTAAGAGGTCATCAAAGTCTAATGCCCCGATTTCTTTTAACATTTTTTCATATTCAGAATAAACACCCGCAATAACTTCCTGCCATTCTCCCTGAATAAGATTTTTATATTCGGCTGGCGTAATCATTTGATTTTTTGCTTCACTGATGCCATTTAAGATTGAACTTGGATTAAATTGGTCTGTCGAAATATCCAGTTTTTCCAGAATTTGTTTGACCGCATCTTTCTGGTCCTGTTCATCGTAAATAATGAAATTTTGGGGAATTCCGATATACTTTCCATCAATCCTAAGAACCTTGGCGCAAAAAGAATGAAAAGTTCCGGTCATCGGAGCGTTCCCGTTTGTTAAATCAAAAATTCTTTGCTTCATTTCATTTGCGGCTTTGTTGGTGAAAGTTAAAAGAAGAGCGTTCTCAGGTTTTATTAAGTTTTGAGCAATAAAGTAGGCTACACGGTGGGTCAAAACTTTGGTCTTTCCGCTACCGGCTCCTGCTAAGACCAAAAGCGGACCCCCCGTATATGTTACGGCGGCCTTTTGTTCGGGGTTAAGATCGGATAAAATAGACATATAGTGAAAAATTCCAAATCACAAGTTCCAAGTTCCAAATCGGGGTCAGAAGATTCAGAGCCTGTAAAACAGGAACAGGATAATTCTAACATCCTGAAGGAGAAGCCCCAACACCAAAAACTTTTAATTAGATTCGGGATAGCTTTGATAATTATTTTAATCTTGCTGTCGCCTATTTTGGTTATAGATCAAATATTTAGAAAAGCCGGGATCGGCGATTACCCTGAAATGATTAAGGGTTTTATTTCCTCAAATCTTAACGCGGTTAAATCTCAGAACGGAAGAGTTAACATTTTGATACTTGGAATTGGTGGAAAAGGACACGACGGACCGGATCTGACTGACACCATGATTCTTGCTTCAGTTTCTTTGACCAATCACTCGGTAACGCTGATTTCTATTCCACGCGATATTTGGATTCCTGAAATTAGAGCCAAAATAAACAGTGCCTACTACTGGGGCGAAACTCAGCCGGAACGCGGCGGAGGACTAACTTTTAGTAAACAGGTAGTTTCGGAAGTTACGGGTCAGCCTGTTAATTATGCTTTGGTAATAGATTTCTCGGGATTCCAAGACATTGTCAATACAATCGGAGGAATTGATGTAATGGTTGACAGAAGCTTCACGGATACGAAATATCCGATTGCGGGAAAGGAAAATGACACTTGCGGAGGTGACCCTACACTTGCTTGCAGGTATGAGACAATTCATTTTGATCAAGGGCTTACTCATATGGATGGGGCTACAGCTCTTGAATTTGTCAGATCCCGCGAAGGAGATAACGGGGAAAATACAGATTTTGCAAGATCCGCTAGACAGCAAAAAGTTATTTCGGTGGTCGGCAAGAAAGTTTTATCCGTAAGGGTAATTCTAAATCCCATCAAGGATTATAAAATATTAAAAGCAGTTGAGACTTCTGTCGAAACAGATTTGGATCCGACCGCAGCCGGCACTCTTGCTAAAGTTATCATCGCATCAAGAAACAACTTAAACTCTTATGTTTTATCTACGGATTTGATAGTCAGTCCACCAATTTCTCCCGCTTATGACAATCAGTATGTTTTAATTCCCAAAGCGGGTAACGGAAAATGGAAAGATATTCAGGCTTGGGTCGGATCAGTGCTTAATTAGAAGCCAACCCAGCCGAATTTATTAATAAAAATCACTCCCCAAGCATTTACCAAAACTCCAATGAAAAGAAAGAGCCAGTGATACCATCTAATGTCTGTTTTTGCCACACCCTTTATTGTTAAAAAAGTGAGTATCGGATAAAAATCGACGGCAAACCGGTAACCAAACTGTGCAAAACCGGTCGAGCCATGACTAAAAATCAGAAGTGATATCAGGAGTATTGATATCCAGGAAAACTGCGTAATTCTCTCTTTAATATCAGCCCAAAGAGCATAAATAAAAGCCGGAGTGGTAGCCCAGATGGCAAGTCCTGCCCATGAGGGAGTTACAAATGGAAATTTGTTTGAAAATCTGGGTAGAGCAGTAAAAATAACTTTTAGATTTCGTGGAATGTAGACAGGGTTGAAGAGACCTTTACTGAACCATGGTTCTTGAAGTACCCCGGGAATTAGAAAATAACCCTTATCAATTATTGTTCCGAAGCGGGAAAAATTGTAATAGAAATCGAAAAATGCAAAAGGGGAAATTCCCAAGGCAAGGAGGAAATATTTTTTAAACCAGTTTTTTCCTGAGAATAAATATAAGAAAAGCGGTAGGGAAAGAATAATCTGGAGACGGGATAAATAAGCGGCCCCCAAAAACAGCCCCACCAGAAACGGATTTTTCCTGTCGATGCCCTTCCAGATAGCAAGAGTCAGAAAAAATGTGGCCGAAACCTGCCCCAAGTACCACGAAGATCCGGTTGCGGAAAGAAACCAAGTAATGGTTCCCAGGGATGATAAAATCCCCACCCAAATCAAAAGTCTTTTGTTTTTTTTTATCTTCCATGAAATAAGCATTGTAAAGGCCACGATTCCCGCTCCCAGAATTTGTGATAAATATTCCTGGAAAAAGATTTTGCCGAAAATAAATCTGAATGGTAGTGCTAAAATAGCCGGCATGGGAGGATAGGCAACGTAATATTTTCCAGAACCACCCGGTATTAATTCCGAAAGCCATGGGGGATTTTCAGTGACGTAATTTTTTCCTGCAAGAAAAGCATCCGAAAGTCTAGTAAAATAGTCGTAGGGAGTGTGCCCGGCGGAAGTGAAAAAATAAATTATGACCGAGAAAGCAAAAAACAAGATTACCAGTTTCTTCATACCTAATATTGTATATGTTTTAGCTTTTGGTCTCATTATAAGAATTCTTCTTTCTTTTTTCGGAACGCTACCTCTTGATCAGGGAACTTTTATTGGTTGGAGTTTGGAACTGGTTAAAAGCGGCTTTAAGAATTTTTATAACGGTTGGAGTGATTACCTGCCCGGGTATCTTTATTTTTTGTGGGTTTTGGGAAAAATTAACCTTTCAGGGCTTCTTCCGACAGTATTTCTTTATAAAGTCCCTGCAATTATTTCCGATCTTCTTACGGGATATTTGATTTATAAAATATTAAGAAAATCCAAAGGGGAAAAATGGGGACTAATTGGAGCGGTAATTTATATTTTTAATCCTGCCATCTTAGCCAATTCGGCTTTGTGGGGGCAAATTGATTCGCTGACGGCCCTTGCGTCTGTAGCAGCAATTTACTTTTTGGATAATTATTATTTGTTTTCCGCATTGATTTTGTCCGTAGGGACACTTATAAAACCTCAGGCGGCTTTTATTTTCCCCGTCATATTATTCCTGTTTATTAAGCAGAAAAGAAAACTTTCCGAATTTCTTTCTTACTGTCTAACGGGATTGGCCGTTTTTTTCTTGAGTTTTGTTCCATTTTCCAACGGAAATTTATTCCAATTTGTTTTTAACCGTTTAGGTTTTTCGGCAAATGAATATCCGTATCTTTCGGTAAATGCTTTTAATTTCTGGGGAGTATTCGGGTTTTGGAAACCCGATGCAACTTATTTTCAGATAGGCGGCTACTTAATTACTTTAATTGTTTTTATCCTGTTGAGTTTAAAATTGTTCAAAGAGAAAAAAGTATCAGGTTACTTACTTTCGGCATTTATCTTTGCGGCAAGTTTTGTCTTCTTTACAAGAATGCATGAAAGGCATCTCTTACCGGTATTTGCACCTCTTGCTATTGTTGCCGTTGAAAACCCTATCCTTCTTATCCCTTATATTGGTTTTTCGTTAACTTATGTGGCCAATCTTTATTATTCCTACATTTGGATTACGGACAGTTTTAAACAGGTTTTTCCGGATATCATTACCAAGTTTCTATCGTTAGTTAATGTTTCCCTAGTAGGTTTTATGTTTTATGCAATTGCCAAACATTTGAACATAAGTTGGAAGAAAGTATCGGATTATATAAATCATTTTTTTGCCGATGGAAAGAAAACGGTCGCCTATAAATTTACAAAGATTGATATTCCTTCCGGAAGGGCAAAATGGATTCTCGGACTTATCTTGGCTTTTGCTTTTATATCCCGGGTTTTTGATTTAAATCAGCCGGCAACGATGTATTTTGACGAGGTTTATCATGCCTTTACTGCACAAGTGATAATGAGTCCGGATGCGGCTAAAGCTTGGGAATGGTGGAACACACCGCCCGCAGGCTTCGCATACGAGTGGACTCACCCGCCGCTGGCTAAACTGGGAATGGTACTGGGAATGGCTATATTTGGGAAAAATTCTTTTGGTTGGAGAATTCCCGGGGCACTTTTGGGAGTCGGATCGGTACTAATGGTTTACCTTATTGCCAAAGAAATTTTTGATGACGAAGTAGTCGGACTTTTGTCGGCAGGAGTTTTCAGTTTGGATGGCTTGGCGCTTGTTATGAGCAGAATCGGAATGAATGACAGCTATATTCTTTTCTTTGTGCTTTTGGCAATTTATTTGTTTATGAGAAAACATGATTTTTCTTCATCAGTTGCTCTCGGGCTTGCTCTTGCTTCCAAGTGGTCGGCTGTCTGGGCAATTCCAATTCTTGGAGTCTTGTGGCTTAGGAGAAAAAAGAAATTTACAAAAGCAATTTTGTGGTTTTTGGTTATTCCGTTTGCAATCTATCTTCTTTCTTATGCAGATATGTTTTTAACGGGGCATAATCTTACTATCTGGTGGGGAATGCAGGAACAAATGTGGTGGTATCACACGGGGCTCCGAGCAACTCACCCTTATAGTTCCGACTGGTGGACATGGTCATTTTTAATCCGTCCAATTTATCTCTACACAAGTGATGAAGTAGGCGGGTTGGTAGCCAGAATTTATGCGATGGGAAATCCGGTTGTCTTTTGGTTTGGTCTGGTCTCTGTGATGTCTTGTGCAATCTATTCATATCTGGAGAAAAATAGGAATTTAGGGCTCGTTGTTTTTAGTTATCTAATTATGTTTGTTCCCTGGGCCGTTTCCCCGAGAATAATGTTTTTGTATCACTATCTTCCGGCAATTCCGTTTTTGGCGATTGCAACGGGATATGTTCTCCGTCGCAATTCCAAATTAATATTGGGTTATTTTCTTATTGGGCTTTTGGTATTTATTTACTTTTACCCTCACTGGGTAGGACTGACAATTCCTCTTTGGTTAGACAAAAGCTATTACTGGTTTGCAAGTTGGAGATAATTTTTAAGCCGGTGCAAGATAAAAACCACCTTTTGAAAGAAAATAAATAAGAACTCCTAAAAGAATGATTGTTATTAAGAAATACAGAACGGACCAACTTCCCGATTGTGGAAAAAATTGACCAAAAGGGTAATAGGCAAAAACCTTGACTTTTAGTTTCTTTAAAGATAGGGTTGTTACCCAAAAACCAAAACAGAAAATTAAAATTGCAGCGAGTGCAGCAACGATTCCCCGAATATTTGTTTTAACAAAATTTAAAGTTGGGCTTAGAAGAAGATTCAAAATACTCACGTTTTTTTATAGTGCCAATAAGATTGAGCCAAAGATGATTAGAATTCCGGTTCCTGCTCCGACAAGGGTCGGCCAGTTTGTTCCGGAACTTGGCAGTGAAGGTGAGGTTGGGGTAGGAGTTGGGGACGATGTTCCAGAGCATGTACAGTTTGTAACACTTGGACAGCTTGGACTTCGGCAATATCCATTATAACAGTAGAGACTTGAATTACAATCGGTATTACTTCCGCAAGTTCCTCCGCAGGAATTTGGCGAGCCGGTTGGGGTAGTTGTGGCGGTTGCAGTAGCCGTTGCGGTTGCAGTAGCCGTTGCGGTTGCAGTAGCAGTTGTAGTAGCTGTTGCTGTTGCGGTTGCTGTGGCTGTTGATGTTGAGATAGTGAAACTTAGATTGCAGTTACTAGTAGGAGCTACTGTGGCCGTAGGAGCTACTGTGGCCGCTTGTGGAATACTGCTCGGAACGTTTGGAGCCACCGCCTCCTGTCTTAAATTATAAAGCCGGACTGCTGTAAAAATTGCAATTCCTGCCAAAACTACTGTTGCTAAAATTATTAAAACCGTAGCTATTTTTCCTTTAAATAAATTTTTCATATTAGTTTGATATTACTGCACTAACATTAAATGTACTGACACCAGCCGGAATTATGTAGGGCGTACTACAAAGACAACTTCCCCGCGCGGTCATACAAGCTGCACCTGTGGTTATTGTTACAGGTGTTTGAGCAACCCCATTTATGGTAAATGTTGCTTTATTGAGACTTGGGAAGGCACAGAAAGTTACACTGTCTCCTGCTTGCAGACTACTAAGGCCATCAGTAGTCATTGCAGTTGTGCTGGTGCCTTTGAAAGCCTTAATGTCTGTACAAGAAGGAGCAGTAGACGGTGAAGGACTGGTGGATGGCTTGGGTGTTGGAGAAGAACAGTTATGATCCTCAACACTTATGAAACATGAGGTGTCTGACCCCAAGTCTATTTGTTGAGTACCGCAGAAATTATCATCAAAACAGACACTTGTGACATTTTTTATCTGTTCATTGGATTGGCACCCACCGCTCATATTAAATTGATTAGGACATGTATACTTACCGAAAGTTTTTGCAGTAGTCGAAGTTAGGCACCTTGAACCCTTAGTCACGTCAGGGTCAGAACATTGTCCTTTATTGGCACCAGGACCCCCATTAGAAGTTGGACACGATTTTGTATCAACCGTAGTACATTGCCAGTCATGTACACAATCGATTGCATTAGGAGAAAGATCAATGCAGGTGCAATTATATCCGGTGTTATTTCCTTTTTTATCTTCTTGGCATTTTGTTGAACCTAGCGTACATTGTTGCCCCCAACAATCAGGGCCACCGACACCGCTGGTGGTGGCAGCTTTCTGTTGGAAAAGCTGCTGCTGGCTGGTTAGAACTACCCCCACTCCAACACCTCCAACCAAAAGAATTATTCCCAAAATAGTTGCAATTATTTTCCCTCCGCCGAATTTTTTCTTTGGAGTCGGAATTACGGATGAGATATCGGGAGGAGGTGGGGCTGCGGAACCGGTTTGTTCTTCTGAAGGTGTTGCGGGAGTAGCACTACTTTCCTCGGGAATATTTTGAAAATCAGGAGGAAGGGGTGGTAAATCCGCTTGCGGGGAAATTACAGGAGGAACTGTAGATGGTTCCTGGACAGGAATAGCGCCGGGTTGAGCTACCGGATTTTGATTATTTTGATTTTGGGTAGGGTCTTGATTGGGCATCTTTTAATTAACTTTCAGACATTTTCCAAACTGCAAAACTGAAAGATAGAACTACTACTCCCATCATAAATAGCAGAAGCGTAGGAGTCAAGTCTCCAGTTACTGGAACGGCGGCGGTGGAAGCTGTTGATTCCGGAGTCGGACTAAATGTTGCTGCAGGAGTTGGTGTTGCCGTAACTATCGGAGCCAATGTCGGTAACGGTGTTAAAGTTGGAGTTGCAGTTGGTGTTGGAGAACTTCCTGAACCGGATGCTGTAAATGCGGGAACTTCACCTGCCTGAACAACAAAATCGCGGGTTAAACTTCTTGTTATTCCTGTGGCATCAACCCAAGTAATTATAATTGAGTGTGTTCCCGCCGCAAGATCGGTTGACGGGGACCAACTCCACGAGCCGTTTGAAGGAATTGTAACAGACCCCGAAACTGCCTGTTCCGAATGAACAGTTATTGTAATTTTTTCTCCGCCTGGTCCTTTTCCGAAAAATTGCGGCTGGGTACTAGTTACCGTTTCACCTTCGTTAAGACTTTCCAAAATAACACTTTTGGCACTTGTTGAAGCTATCGCCGAACCGGTTGAAATATCAAATTTTGATTCACTGGTGGCTGTTTCAGGCAAATTCAGGTTGGCATTTGGATTTTGACTGTCATTTGTGGGTTGCAGGTTCCGGTAGTCTTGGTCTTGCCCCATTACAAGAGTCGGAATAGGATTTGCTGATTGTGGGTAAATTTTTGCCGTAGCGATTTCCCCACCGGCTCCTTCTACTGAGACCTCCAAAAGGGTTTGAGTCGGATCAATTGTTGTGTAGGATGAAAGGTCGGATGTACGCGTTTGGTTTAGCTGTAGAACAAAACTTCCAGTGTCGGAGGTTAAAGTTGAAAGCAGATACCCGTTTATGGTTATGTAAACAATTGTTCTTGCCGAAGGTTGTCCAGTTGCCGTAATTACGGATCCCGAGACGAGTGTTGAACTTCCGTTTCCTGTTAAAGACGGGCCGGTTGTGAATTGCCAGGGAACTCCATTGTTGTCAAAATCCGTGCCTTCGGAATCTATTTTGTAATAGTAAGCCGTCCCTGCTTTTAGTCCGGTTATTGTAATGCTGTGAGTGAAGAATTTTTGATCATTGTCTGTTTCATTGGCAACTGTGCCGACATTTTGAGTTTCCCCGTAGGAAATAAAATCCGCAGTTTGGTCGTCCGTAATCCAGGAGACTGTCACAGAAGAGTCAGACAAATTACTGACTCTTACATCTTTGGGTACGGCGGTTGCACTGGCGCCAATTCTAAAAACCTGATTCGTTCTCAGAAGAAAGACCCCTGCAAACACTCCTATTAAAAGTATTACTATTCCTAAAATTGTCGGTATATTTTTTTCTTTAATCATTTTTATTTTTTAAATTGTGTTTATGGTGTTGCTGTTGGTACTGCGCTTTCGGTTGCAATGGGTGTTTCCGTGGCAACCGGAGCCGAGGTTATTTCCGGAGCGGTTGTCGGGATGGGTGCGATTGTAATTTCCGGAATCTGAGAATCGGTGAAAAATATTGATGATTCGATTTTATTTATGGCATCCTTATCAAGCGTCGGTGTAAGAGGTTGGGAAATATCCTGCGGAACGCTTGGAACCGGTTCAATTGTTATTGCACGGTAAATACTAAAAATAATCCAGACAACAGTGGTTAAAAGCGTCAGAATTAAAATTGTAATAGGGTTTGGCAATTTGTTCTTTTCCATAATTAATTACTTCCCAAAAATGGGATCCTTCCTGAAATTACTGCAACTATAACCCTTCCTTTATCGGTTAGGGAAGAGCTAATTGACAGACTGTCGATTTTTGTTGCAATTCTTAAATTTTCGAAATCTTGTATAAAGTTCATTAAGCTTGCATAGTCGCCCCTAACACTTATTGAAAAGGGCATTTCGTTTGCATTTCCTGGAAGAGGTGTAAGACCGGATGAGGATTTGATGGTTGCAGAAGCACTGCCGGTTAAGCTTACCTGATTTACCGCAACCCCAAGTACATCAACTGAATCTTTTGCCGCAAGTCCCTCAACTTGCTTTGATAATATATCGGGATTTGGAATTGACGGAACAGCTGAACTTATATCCGGAAGAAGATTTTGATTTTGATCAATGAGGGAACTTACCTGCTGCAGATCGTTAACCTTTTGAGTTAATGTGGAAAGTGTTTGTTTTCCTTCGTCAATTTGCTGGATAAGGCTGATAATTGTTAAAGCTGTTGGTTTTAAAGCGAAAAGTAAAAATACAATTACGGTGGTTATGGAAAGGACAATTTCCAAAAACGCCCTAAGATCCGCCTTTTGTTTATAAAGAGCGGAAATATTCAGAAAAAATTCTCTGTATCTATAGTATTGTGATCTCCATCCTGTTGCCATATTTAGTACGTAATGCTTATAGAAAAATCTGTTGCCACGGGATTGTTTTGAGATGAATTTACTTGTCCTATTTCAACATCTTTGAAAGATTTATCTGCTTGCAAATTAGCCGTAAATTGGGCAATTCCCATATCGGAAAGGGATGTTCCTTTTATTTGGGCGGAAGTTTCCGAGATGGAAAGTCCGGACAGAGTTATATCCGGTGCAAGTTTTGAAGTTATGTCTTCAATTCTTTGCGAGGAATTATGGGTTTCGGACAATTGACTGAAAATATTTAATTGCGACTGAACAGCCCTGAATTGTTTTTCCAAATCACTTTGGGCTGTAATTTGAGCACTTTTAACTTTAATTGAATCCGTAAGAGTTGAATTTTGAGCATCCAGCCAAAAACGTGATAGAAATGCTCCCATGACTACTATTTCAGTAATGATAACGATAATTCTGAAAGTTCCGGTTGCCCATTTTAAAATACGGCCAACTGTAGAGGTTTCAAATTCTTGTTGAGGTAGCAGATTTATGTCTGTATTTTTGGGCATAGTAACAGTAACACTTCGGTTAAATCAATATAGCATAAGTCGGAGCGTGAAAGAAGCTACTTCTTTTTTGAAGTTTTTGAAGCTTTTTTGGGAGTTTTCACTGAAAGTTTAGCCGACATCAACTTGGCAAGTTGTGACTTAATTCTGGCGGCTTTGTTTTTATGAATTACTTTCTTCTTTGCACTGCGGTCAGCCAAGGAAATTGCAGAAAGAATTTTCGCGCTGTTTTTAGATTTTTTTGCAGCTCTCACAGCCACCTCAAGTTTTTTTAAGATAAGCTTGTTTGTAGACTCTTTCTTTTTTGAACTCCTGAGAGCTCTTTTGGCTGTTGTTGTTACAGGCATATGGTGAGTATAATCGAAGCAAAGCTAAAATGGAAGATCTAATCGCCAGGGGACGCAAGATTATTAATTCCCAACAAAATTCAATTCTTTCTGCTGCAACCCTCATTATGGCAATGATAGCTTTATCTCTGATTCTGGGATTCATTAGTCAGAGGGTTTTGGCAAGCTATTTTAGTCCGGATTCTCTTTCACTGTTCTTTGCGGCTTTCAGACTTCCCGATGCAATTTTTCAGGTTTTGGTTTTTGGCGCTTTTTCATCCGCTTTTATTCCTGTTTTTACAAAGACACTTAAAGAAGGCAGGGCAAGAGCATGGCTTTTGGCGGGGAAAGTTGCTTCAATCGGACTTGCAATCTTTCTTTTTGCGGTTGCAATTGTCGGATTTTTTGCCGTTAAGATATATGCAATTATTGCTCCCGGCTATGGCCCTGCGGGGACTGCCGAGATAGCTTTTTTGGCCAGAATTCTTTTTGCCGCACAAGGATTTTTTGTGATAAGTTATGTCTTAACAGGTGTCTTGGAATCGCTTCGAAGGTTTTTGGTTCCGGCTCTGGCACCCATTTTTTATAATCTCGGAATAATTTTGGGAACTGTAATTCTTACTCCTTACCTTGGTTTAACTGCTCCTGCCGTTGGAGTTGTTATCGGAGCTTTTGCACATTTTATGATACAGTTTCCTCTTTCCAGAAAGCTTGGCTTCCGTTTTACTTTGGATTTGAAGCCCAATGAAGGAGTAAAGGATATTGGGAAATTGGCACTTCCCAGAGTAATAGATTTAGCTTTCGATCAGTTGGGTCAAAGCGTGGAGTTGTTTCTTTCCTCAATTATTTCTCAAGCCGCATATACTTATTATACTTTTGCCAACTCTCTTCAACTTTTGCCGGTGACCCTTTTTGGAACCTCTCTCGCTAAAGCAGTCCTGCCTATGCTTTCCCATGCAGACGGCAATTGGAAAGAATATAGAAGAATTCTTCTTGTTGCAATTTTTCAGGCAATGTTTTTTACCTTGCCGCTTTCTGCTGCTTTAATTGCCCTGAGGGTTCCGGCAGTCCGTCTTGTTTACGGAACAAAAATTTTTGATTGGGAGGCAACAATCGAGACAAGTACAACTCTTTCCGTTTTTGCATTTTCTATAATTTCTCAAACTTTAATGTCCGTTCTGGCCCGTGCCTTTTTTGCGCTTCACGATACAAAAACCCCCGTAATAGTTTCTTTTATTGGCCTTTTTCTTTTGATAGCAGGGGATTTTGTTTTGGTTAAAGGCTTCCACATGGATGTTTGGGCGCTTGCCGCTTCATTTGCTTTTAGCACCATGGTTGAGGCGGCAATTCTTTTAATTTTAATAGATAAAAGAGTCGGTGAAATTCTTAATCCGAAGTTTTTTATCCATACACTGAAAATTTTAACGGCCTCGGTGATTTCTGGCAGTGCTATGTTTTTTATACTTAAAATCTTTGATAAATCAGTCTGGGTTAAAAGACTTTCGTTTCTGAATGGAGTTGATGTAGCAAGAACCTTTCCTTTTGAAAAATTTATGCTTGATACCCGCTACACCGGAAACGTCATAATTTTGACGGTTGTTACTTTTGTAGTGGGAGCAACAATTTACACTCTTTTATCACTTCTTTTGAGGGTAGATGAAACAAAATATTTCCTGAATATTGCCAAGAGCGTAGTTATTAAACACAGGTTGCCTCCTCTGCCGCCGAAAGAAGAGGAGCCGATTACCCAAAGTGCGGATACGCAGATGCAACAGTAAGCTTCAAAAACGACCTCTTGACAAGTATTAGCACTCGGTCTATCATACTGCTAATATGACAGATGGACTTACATCAAGACAGACACAAATTTTAAAAACTATCATTAATGAATATATAGAAACAGCTGAGCCGGTTGGCTCCGAAGCTCTTGATAAGAAATATAATCTCGGCGTTTCCCCTGCGACAATCCGGAACGAAATGGTATCTCTTACTAAAACAGGATATCTTAAACAACCTCACGCTTCAGCCGGGAGAGTTCCCACTCCACTTGCAATGAAATTTTATATAAACCAACTTATGGAGGAAAAACAGATGAGTCTGGTTGACGAGGTTAAGGCAAAAGAAGAAGTTTGGGATTCTCGGGATGATATAGATGAGCTTATGGATGAAGCAACCCATGCGCTTGCGACGAGAACTAAATCTCTGGCGGTTGCGGCACTTAAAGACAAAAAAAACAGATTTTGGCAAGCGGGACAATCTTATATTTTTAACAATCCTGAGTTTGCCGAAATGGTCACGTGTCAAAATCTTTTTTCGATTTTTGATGAATTTGATAAGCTTGACAGACTTTTCTTTGGGCTTGAATCCACTTCCCCTCTTGAGGTTCTTTTTGGAGAAGAATTGGGAATCCCTGAACTGATGCCTACCGGAATTGTTGCGACGCATTTTAATATAAAAGGTAAGCCGGGAGCTCTCGGGGTAATCGGTCCGGCAAGAGCAGATTACGGAACGGTTATTCCGATACTCAGATATTTTGGGAATTTAATTCAGGAAGTTGCAAACGGTTAAAATGGCAAAAGGAAAAAAACAGGAGAAGATTGACGAGGAAAAAGTTCTTTTGAAAAATCAATTGGCAAGAGCATTGGCAGATTACGATAATTTAAGAAAAAGAGTCGAATCTGAAAAACTGATGTGGGAAGTTGAAGCGGAATCAAGAGCTGTACAAAAACTCTTGCCGGTTTTGGACATGATCGAAGATGCACAAACCCACTTGAAAGATTCGGGGCTGGCAATTGTAATTGGGGAATTTAAGCGGTCATTAAGTGAACTTGATGTAGAAGAGATTAAGGCTAGTCCTGGGGATGAATTTAACCCATTGGAAGAGGAAGTTATTGAAATAGTTTCAGGTGGAGTTAATAATAAGATTAGTGAAGTTATAAAAACAGGCTGGAAGATTAAAGGAGAGAGTTTTATAATTAGACCTGCTAAAGTTAAGGTCTTTGGAAAAAATAAATAAATTTAAATTATGGGAAAAATAATTGGAATAGATTTAGGAACAACAAATTCATGTGTCGCGGTAATGGAGGGTGGCCGGCCCAAAGTTATCCCGGCAGTTGATACAGGGAAAAATACTACTCCGTCGGTAGTTGAACCTGTCAAAAATTTGGTAGGGGACGTTGCCAAAAGGCAAATGATCCTTAATGCAAAAAATACCGTATATTCGGCAAAACGCCTCATGGGTCGAAGATTTACGGATAAAGAAGTGAAAAGGACCATTGAAATGGTTCCTTACAAAATTGTCGACGGCAAGAACGGAATGGCCGATATTGAGATTGAAGGCAAGACTTATACTCCTCAGGAAATTGGCGCCAGAGTTCTAATGAAGCTTAAGAAAGACGCCGAAAAATATTTGGGTGAAGACGTGACTCAAGCAGTTATTACGGTCCCCGCCTATTTTGACGATGCCCAGCGCCAAGCAACCAGACAGGCCGGAGAAATTGCCGGACTAAAAGTTGAAAGAATTATTAATGAACCGACAGCTTCAGCACTCGCCTACGGAATGGATAAGAAAAAATCCGAAAAAATTGCGGTCTATGACCTTGGAGGCGGAACTTTTGATATTTCAATTTTGGATATCGGCGACGGAGTAATAGAGGTCAAAGCCACAAATGGAGACACCCATCTTGGAGGCGATGATTTTGACGCAGTAATTGTTGACTATATTGTCTCCGAATTTAAGAAAGAAAACGGAATTGACCTTAAAGCCGATACACAGGCTTATCAAAGAGTCAGGGATGCAGCCGAAAAAGCCAAGATTGAACTTTCCGCGGCTGACGAGGTTGAGATTAATCAACCTTACATTACCCAAAAAGACGGTCAACCCCTTCACCTTATGATGAAGCTTACCCGTGCCAAGATGGAGGGCTTGGTGGATGACCTAATTCAAAAAACAATTAAGCCGGTTGAGGCGTGTCTAAAGGATGCAAAGATGGATCCTCATGATGTTGATGAGGTAATTATGGTTGGCGGAATGACTAGAATGCCTAAAGTTGTCGAAGTTGTCAAAAACTTCTTTGGTAAGCAGCCTAACCAATCGGTTAACCCCGATGAAGTCGTTGCAGTCGGAGCCGCAATTCAGGGCGGAGTTTTGGGAGGCGAGGTCAAAGATATACTACTTCTCGACGTAACTCCTCTGACTTTAGCCATAGAAACCATGGGAAATATTGCTACCCCAATGATTGCAAGAAATACCACGGTTCCTACCAGCAAAACCGAGGTTTTCTCAACCGCCAGCGATAACCAAACACAAGTCCAAATTGTTGTAACTCAAGGTGAGCGCCCAATGAGTGCGGACAATAAAACTCTTGGGACCTTTATTCTTGACGGAATTCCACCGGCACCACGCGGAGTTCCTCAAGTTGAAGTTACTTTTGACCTTGATGCATCCGGAATTCTGACCGTTACGGCCAAGGATAAAGCAACAAGCAAGACTCAGAATATTAAAATTACCGGCGCGGTAGGTCTATCCGATGATGAAATTAAGAGAATGCAGGAAGAGGCCGAAAAGCACAAAGCCGAGGATGAAAAGAAAGCCGATGTGGTCAAAACCAGGAATAGTGCTGATGCCATGGTTGCCACGGCCGAAAAAGCACTAAAAGATGCCGGTGATAAAGTTCCTGCCGATGTTAAGGAAAAAGTTGAAGAGAAAGTTAAGAAAGTAAAAGAAACTACGGCCAAAGAAGATTCCTCAAAGGAAGATATTGAAAATGCAACTAAGGATTTGTCCGACACTTTGAGCCAAATCGGACAAGCAATGTACGGTCAGCAAGGCCAATCTCAACCTCAAGGTGAATCGAAATCTGACGGAGAAGATAAGAAAGAAGACAAGAAAGATGATGAAAAGGTTGAAGAGGGAGAAGTTGTGAGTTAAGCTTCATTTTAATGGCTACTAAAGCAGATTATTATGACATCCTCGGTGTGAGTAAGACTGCTTCTGCTGATGAAATCAAAAAGGCTTACAGGAAGCAGGCTTTGGAGTGGCATCCTGACCGTCACAAGGACGATAAGGAAGCTGCCGAGAAGAAATTCAAGGAAATTAACGAAGCCTATCAAGTTCTTTCCGATCCTCAGAAAAAGGCCGCTTTTGATCAATATGGTTCTGCCGCTTTTACTCCGGGAGGAGGCAATCCCTTTGCAGGAGGCGGAAATCCATTCGGAGGTTTTCAAGGCGGACAAAGTGGGCCATTTACTTACACTTATACAACAGGTGGAGATGGAGGTAATCCTTTTGGCAATGTCGATTTTGGCGACCCGTTTGATATTTTTGAACAATTTTTTGGCGGAGGAAATCCTTTTGGCGGAACCCGTCGTCAGCAAATTCCCCGCTATTCTATCGATTTAACTTTTATGGAAGCCGTAAACGGTGTCTCAAAAGAAGTTTCAATTGGCGGGAAGAAGCGAAAAATTAAAATTCCGGCAGGAATTTATGAAGGGGCCAGAATTAATTTTGGGGACTTTACTTTATCAATAAATATTAAGCCGGATAAAATTTTTGAAAGACAAGACGATGATATTTATATAGGAGTCGCAATTCCCTTTTCTCTTGCAACTTTGGGAGGGGAAATTGAAGTTCCGACGGTTGAGGGAAAAATTAAACTTAGAATCCGCCCCGGCACCCAAAGTGGAACAATGATGAGGCTTAGGGAAAGAGGCGTTGCCCACCTTCACGGACGCGGCAAGGGAGATGAGTACGTGAGACTTAATATTTTATCCCCAGAAAAACTCAGTAGAGAACAAAGAAGAATTATTGAGGAAATGAAAGAGGAAGGATTGTAGAAACTTACACTAACTTCAGGAACAATTATTTTTTAATAATTGTCAGGGATTAAGCCTGAAGTTAGATTTTTCCCTGTTTGCAAAACTGCTTATGAGCAGAAATAAAGGGCCATTCCCAAAATCAGTCCCGAGAGAGCAAATGAAATCGTTAGTTTTAGCCATATGGTCAAGTAATTTTCATTACCTTGAATGACCTGACTCAGACCAAAAAACCAAATGATAACCAATGTGGTTATACTTGCTCCCGACAGGGCATATGATGAGACTCTCACCCAGTTGACTTTCTGCAACTTTTCAACGAACGTCATTTCTTCCTCCTTATTGGAACTAAATGGTTTATTGACGCTACTGTCAATGTGGTTATGCTAACAGAAAACTTCGCAAAAGTCAAGATTATGGGGTAGGTTTGACTTCTGCAGGCTTCTAGACTAAAATTACCTCAGGAATTAAGAAAGAGAGGTGGGACGAGTGCCCGCCTTTTTTGTTAAAAGGAGATGAATAACGCACCAAGAACAGAATTTAGTCAGGCACTAAAAGCCATAGCTCAGGAGCGAGGGCTTGACCCGGACGTGATTTTGGAAACCATTAAACAGGCAATTATCGCCGCTTATAAAAGAGACGCTTTTGAGGAAGGAACCGATGTTGAGGCTTTTGACTATGACGCCGTAATTGATCCGGTAAATGGCGAAACTAAAGTTTTTGCCTGGCCGCTCCCTGCTGAAGACGCCACCGAGGCTCAAATTAAAGAAGCAAAGAAAGATAAACGCGATGTTACCCCGCCCGGTTTTGGCCGAATTGCCGCTCAAACCGCCAAACAGGTTATTCATCAGAAGATCAGGGAAGCGGAAAAAGGTGCGATTATGGAAGAATTTTCGGAAAGAGTCGGTTCTTTGGTCTCGGGACTGGTTTTAAGATTTGACGGACCGAATGTGCGAGTTGACCTTGGACGGACTGAGGCGATAATGCTGGCTGAAGACAGAATCCCCAGTGAAAGATTAAACCTAAATCAGCGTTTAACGTTTTTGATTAAAGCAATTAACGAAACCCCCAGAGGCAAGGAAATATTTTTATCCCGTGCCGCCCCCGAATTTGTTGCCAAACTTTTTGCCAGAGAAGTGCCTGAAATTTCTTCAAATTCTGTTGAAATTAAAGCTATTGCCAGAGAGGCAGGAGTCAGAACAAAAGTTGCCGTATTTTCGTCTCAAACCGGAGTTGACCCTGTTGGAAGCTGTGTCGGGCAAAAAGGAGTCAGGGTTCAGGCCGTAACCAATGAAATTGGCGGAGAGCGGGTTGATGTAATTTCATGGAATGATGACCCGGCGGAACTTATTAAGTCTTCACTCTCACCTGCCGAAAATCTTTCAGTGAAGCTTAATAATGAAACGAAAATTGCTACAGTTTCGGCTCCCGAGGATCAGCTTTCAATGGCTATTGGAAAAGACGGACAAAATGTTAGGTTAACCGCAAAGTTAACTGGCTTCCGAATTGAAGTTGAAGGAAATGGCACCATTTCTGCTCCGGAAGAACCGATTGAAGAGCCGCCTCCCGCCCCGGTTGTTAAGAAAATTACAAAAACCAAAGCCAAAAAACTGGCTAAAAAAGCAAAAGCTGCGGCGGCTGAGGAACCAAATAAAGAACAAGTAGAAGAAGAACCGGCAGTTAAAATTCCGGAAATGAAGGAAGAGTTGAAGTCTGAAGATACTAAATGACATGGAAATTTTTGTAAATTTCGTAAAATTATCTTCATAAATTAACTTCAGCGCTTCCGGATGAATTTTACATAACATTATAAATATCATGGAAGCAAATACTAAAAATAACAGCCAAGCTCGACCTCCTATTGTTGTGGTTTTGGGCCATGTTGATCATGGAAAAACAACACTTCTCGACACAATTAGAAAAACCAATGTAACGGCGCGCGAGGCCGGCGGAATTACGCAAAGCATTGGTGCTTCCACTGTTGAAACAAAAGAAGGAAAGAAAATTACTTTTATAGATACTCCCGGCCACGCGGCCTTCGGAAAAATGAGGAGCCGTGGAGCTAAAGTTGCTGATATTGCCATTTTGGTTGTAGCCCAAGATGATGGAGTTCAGCCGCAAACAAAAGAAGCTCTGCAGATTATTAAAGATGCGAATCTCCCCTTTGTTGTTGTCGGAACTAAAGCCGATATTGCCGGAGTCAGCCCTGAACGGCTTCAAGGTGAGCTTGAAAAAGAGGGTGTCTTTTTTGAAGGCAGGGGCGGGCAAATACCTTTTATTTCCGTTTCCGCAAAGACAAACACCGGAATTACAGAACTTCTTGAAATGCTTTCTTTAATGGCGGAAGTGGCAGAACTCAAAGGGGACCCAGCCGGGCCGCTTGAGGCGGTCGTGATTGAATCAAGCAGAGACAAAATGGGTCCTGTAGCAACAGTTGTTGTCAGAAACGGGAGTATAAAAGTTGGAGAAACTATTTTTGCCGAGGTAAGCGAATGTAAAGTAAGGGCACTTTTTGATGATAAGGGAAAAGCGATTCGCGAAGTTCTTCCGGGTAATCCCGCAAAAGTTTTTGGTTTTACGGGTACTCCCACAATTGGCGCTTCAGTTATGAGAGAGTCGCACACGGCCGTTAAAGAACCCCCAAAAGCTAAAGGAGTTTTTGATTTAAGGCGGCTTAAGGAAGACGAAATTCCGGTAATTATTAAGGCAGATAACGCAGGAAGTCTTGAAGCAATAATTGCCTCGCTTCCTCCAAAAATTGTGGTTGTAGATAGCGGTGTTGGAGATGTAAATTCCTCCGATGTCATTAACGCCAAGACGGGAAATGCTTATATATTTGCCTTTGAATCAAAAATTCCAAATGACATTGCCAAGCTTGCGGAGGCAGAAAAAATAAAAGTTGAGAGATATGAAATTATTTACGAACTTTTACAGAAGCTTGAAGAAATTTTGAAGAAAGGCAGGATTGAAATTCTTGGTCATGCCCAAATTTTGGCCAGTTTTCCTTTCAACAATAAAAAAGTTGCAGGCTGTAAAGTTCTTGACGGCAGGATTACAAAGGGTGATCAGCTTTCTCTGGAGAGGAACGGAAAAGAAATCGGCAAGGGGAAAGCGGTTTCCCTTAGAAAGCAAAAACTGGAAGTTGTCTCAGTCGGTCCGGCGGAAGAATTTGGGATAATTATCGAGCCGCAACTTGATTTTGCCATCGGAGACGTGTTAGTATCCATCCGCAATGGAAAATAGCTTCGTTTCACTTATCGACTCTGCCGCCTCAATTCTTGTCGTCTTGCCCACAAAGCCTTATTTTGACCAAGTAGCCGCAGCTCTTTCTCTTTACCTTTCAATTCATGACAGAAAAGAAGTTAATATTTATTGTCCGACGCCAATGATGGTTGGTTTTAATAGACTTATCGGAGTTAATAAAATTTCAACTGATTTGGGCAACAAGAATCTGGCTATTAAATTTATTGGTTATGAAGCCTCCAATATTGAGAAAGTAAGCTACGATATTGATAACGGTGAGTTTAAGCTTACGGTTATTCCGAAAACGGGTTTTGCCGCTCCGCAAAAGGACCAAATAATGACTGAGTATTTTGGAACTGCCGCTGATTTGGTAGTTTTAGTCGGCGGGGCAAACGACTCGCATTTTCCGATTCTTACATCAAGTGAACTAACCAATGCTAAAGTTGCGCATGTTGGCACCCGTGTTCTTGATACAAAGAGGGACGTTATGTCTTTTGCCAAGCCCGGAGCAACAACCTCCGAGTTGGTGGCAAATTTGATTAAGGAAAACGGGCTGACACTGGATGCGGATACTGCAACCAATTTAGTTATGGGGATTGAAGAAGGAAGTGCTAATTTTGGAAGTCCCGAGGTTACCCCTGAAACTTTTGAAACATTTGCATATCTACTTAGAAATGGCGGTCAAAGAATACCGAAGGCGAGACTGAATCCCTCAAGTTTTCCTCCCGGAGCAATTCCGACAAGACCTTTTGTAGCTCATCCGGTTCAAAAACCGGTTACACCCATGCCGCAGATAGAAACTCAGCCCGAGGCAGTGGTTCCGGATGCGGGTCAGGAAAGTCCTGACGTAAATCCGCCTTCCGATTGGCTCCAGCCGAAAATATACAAAGGCTCTTCAAATCAGCCCCCCACTTTTAGTGAAAACAAGGGATAAAATTGATAATTGCGGTTCAGAAGATTTTCTGGTAATATACACAAGATGAAATCAAGGTTTAGCTTGAAATAGCTTTACTTTGCTTTTCATGACGACCATATGGCATTAGCTAAAGACGAAAAAGTAGACGTAATTAAAAAATTTGCTCGAGAAAAAGGCGATACGGGTTCTCCTGAAGTTCAAATCGCACTTCTTTCGGTAAAAATCGACAAATTAGTGGCCCACTTAAAAGAACACAAGAAAGACGTTCATTCGCGTCGCGGGCTTCTTTCAATGGTAGCCAAAAGGAGAAGACTCCTAAGCTATTTACATAGACGCGATGAAGAACGTTATAAAAAACTCCTCACAGAGTTGAAGTTGGAAAAATAGATTAAAAGAATATAAATATTGTGAAAAAAATTGAGAAATCCATAGAATTAGGTGGCCGTAAACTCACTTTAACCACCGGAGAGCTTGCCGAACAGGCAGCCGGAGAAGTACTTGCCCGCATGGGTGATACCGTAGTTTTAGCTACCGTTGCCGTGGCTCCTCTTAAAATGGAGATGGATTATTTTCCTCTCTCTGTTGAATATCAGGAACGTCTTTACGCTGGAGGCCGAATCAAAGGAAGCCGATGGGTAAAACGCGAAGGACGCCCCACTGACGAAGAAGTTCTTTCGGCACGTCTTATTGATAGATCTATTCGTCCGCTTTTTCCAAAAAACTACAAAAAAGAAGTTCAGATTATTGTCATGGTGCTTTCGGTTGATGGAGAAAACGACCCCAAGATTTTGGGAGCAATTGCCGCCTCAACCGCAATTCATCTCAGTTCTCTTCCCTGGAAAGGCCCGGTTGCTCCTCTAACAGTCGGAATTAAAGACGGAAAGTATATAATTAATCCCGTTTCGACTGATTTGGAAACTTCACCGATGGATTTAACTGTGTCTTCTACAAAAGAAGCGGTTTTGATGGTCGAGGCAGGAGCACGCGAGGTAACCGAGAAGCAAATAGTTGAGGGAATTGAGTTTGCACAAAAAGAAAGCAAAGCAGTTCTTAAATTAATTGAAGAGATGGCGGAAGAAACCGGTGTTAAGAGGGAAGTTTATAAAGAAGAAAAACCTTCAGCCGAACTTGAAAACCAGGTCAAAAAGTTGGTTGGAGATAGAATGGCAGGCCTTGTTAAGAATATGGCCAATCATGAAGGACCTTCAGATGAATATGCTGAGTTTATTACGGCTATAAAAGATAATTTTGAAAAGGAAGACGATAGGAAATTTGTTTTGGACATTGTTGATCATATGAAGAAAGACTATATCCGCGAGCAGATTCTTAAAAAAGGAATAAGACCCGATGGTAGAAAGTTGACGGAACTCAGAAAACTGACAGCCCAGGTAGGAATTTTGCCAAGAACTCATGGTAGTGCACTTTTTTCTAGAGGTCAGACTCAAGTTCTTTCTGTTGCAACTCTCGGATCCGAATCAATGGGACAACTTTTGGAAAGCGCCGAAGGCGAAGAAGAAAAGCATTATATGCATCACTATTCCATGCCTCCTTATGCGACAGGTGAAACAGGGAGAATCGGATCTCCAAATAGGCGCGAAATCGGACATGGAATGCTAGCTGAGCGTGCACTAGTACCCGTTATTCCTTCTCAGGAAGAATTTCCTTATGCCATTCGTGTTGTTTCGGAAGTAATGAGTTCAAATGGTAGTACCTCAATGGCATCTGTTGTCGGATCAACACTTTCCTTGATGGATGCCGGAGTTCCTATCAAAGCCCCCGTTGCCGGAATTGCAATGGGACTAATTATTGAGGACGACAAAAATTTTGCAGTTCTGACGGATTTAATGGGAATTGAGGATTTTAATGGAGATATGGACTTCAAAGTTGCGGGAACTGCAAAAGGGATTACGGCACTTCAGATGGATGTAAAAACTCTTAGCTTAACTACAAATATTCTTGAGAAAGCTTTAGATCAGGCAAAGGATGCCCGGGCACAAATTATGAAAAAGATTTTGGAAACCCTTCCTGAATCAAGGAAAACTGTTTCGGAATATGCCCCGAAGATTAAGGTTGTAAAAATTCCTGTCGATAGAATAGGAGAATTTATAGGTCCTTCAGGTAAGAATATTAAGAAATTAATGGCCGATACCGGGACACAAATTGATGTCAATGATGATGGCGGAGTCAGTGTTTCAGGAGTGGATCCGGAAAAAATGGAGAAAGCTATAGCCTGGGTTACCGGATTTGCCAAGGAAGTTAAAGCAGGTGAAATTTACGAAGGAGAAGTTGTGAGATTAATGCCTTTCGGAGCTTTTGTAAACATTTTGCCCGGTAAAGACGGAATGGTACACGTAACCGATATGGGAGTTGAGGGATTTGTTAAAGATGCGGGCGATGTTGTTCATATCGGACAAAAAGTTCAAGTTAGAGTCAAGGAAATTGACGATCAAGGAAGAATCAACCTTAGTATGAATATGGATCCAACCAAAGATAAACCGAGAGAAGAAAGACCACGCGGAAGTTTTGGCGGAGGAAGAGGGGGATACGGCGGTGGCAGAAATAGTTTTGGAGGCGGAAGAACCGGTTATCAAAGGGGAGCTAACAGGGGTTTTGGCGGAAGCAGGGGCGGATATTCAAGGGGACCAAGAGCAGGATTCTCCAGACCGGATGAAAATGGCGGAGCTGGCGGACCCCATTTCCCAACTTCAAGGTTGGTTGAAGAAAGCAAAAAGAGCTTCGACAGATAACTTCGTTGTGGATTGATCATTATGGGTTTACAATTTATTAGTTATGGAAGGTATCGAATCAGATGTTGAAAATCAAGTTTTTGTTGCTCCCAATATTGAAAAAATTGATGAGGGGAATGGCCCTGTTGAAGGAGTAGTTAAAAAAGCTAAAGATTTAGGTTTAAATGTTCCTTCTGGACAAGGTCTTGATCTCTCTCAAATTAAAAATTTATATGGGGAGAATGACTATTTTGAAAAGAAGAGATTGTATGGAGACAGGATTGCTAAAGGGTCAACTGCAGAAGTGTTTTTAGATAGAAAGACGGGAATTATTACAAAAATCTTTGAACCAAATCTAACAGAGGCGCAAATCAAAAAGAATGCAGAGCAGATAGGAATATATAAAAACAATAATGGCAAACAAGAGTCATTAACTTTTGTAAGAGAAATTCCAGGAGGCTGGCAACAAAAATACTTAGTAAATGACGGTGACATTTTAGGATTGGCTACTTCAGACCAACCTCCAATTACAGATCAAGAAATTGATCAAGCTATTAATGACGTGATTCAATTGGCTGAAATCACGGGCTGTGCCCATGGAGATTTAGTCAAGCATCCTGGTGAAGTCGGTGATTGGCAAAGAGAATTGTTGAGAAAACAATTCGAAGTTGTTGAGCAGACCGGCTATATAAATTTTCAAAATGTTTTATTTCGAAAGGAACTTGGCGGAACGCGAAAATTACTCTTTCTGGATTGGGATGGTGCTTCTGACCCAATAACTATCGGGGGAACTGTGGATACAAAAGATAAGAGATTTATTGAAGGAGAAATAAAACTGTTCGGTGATGGTCTAAAAAATATACAATCAAAAATGACTAACAGACAGAGTGAAATTAATAATCCTTAGTGTTTTTATAATTGAATTAATCCGAGCTTCAGTGTAGATTTAAGTTATGGATTCTGCTGCCCAGGAAATTACTGTTTTAATCGATAGAATTAAAAAAGCTGATCTGCCGGAGAAACTTCGAGAACTAGTTTTGGTTCGTCTTGCACAACTTTCAAAACTTACAAATTCACCCTCTTTCTTACCGGAGTTTGACAGTATGGAAAGGTATATCGATTGGATTACAGTTTTACCCTGGAATAAAAGAACTCAGGATACGCTTGATCTTGAAAATGCCAAAAAGATTTTGGAACTTCACCATTACGGTTTGACGGATATTAAAACCCGTATTTTGGAATATATGAGTGTTATGAAACTTAAGCAGGAAAAAGGGGAAACAAAAGATATTTATAGAGCACCCATTCTTTGTTTCGTGGGTTTGGTTGGTACCGGCAAAACGACTATTGCCTATTCAATTGCGGAAGCCTTGGGGCGCCCTATTGCTAGAATTCCTTTCGGAGGAATGGGAGACCCGCTGGATCTTAGAGGTCAAAGCAGAATGCATCCGGAAGCGGAACCTGGAAAAATAATTAAAGCATTGAAAGATGTCCAGACAAAAAACCCCGTAATTCTTTTGGACGAAATTGACAGGGTTACTGAGGAAGGAAGAAGTTCAATAATGGGAGTTTTGGTTGAGCTTCTAGATCCCCGTCAGAATTATGCTTTTACCGATCACTATGTTGATTTTCCGTTTGATCTTTCCGAAGTCTTGTTTATTACAACTGCCAATAATACAACCAATATAGCAACGGCTGTGATGGATAGACTTGAACCGATTTCGATGCCCAGCTATACCGATCAGGAAAAAGTAACAATAGGTCAAAGATATGTTCTGCCTTCTTCAATGAAGGCCGCAGGACTCCCCCAAGGATCTTTGATAATTGATCCGGATGTCTGGGCAAACATTGTTAGGCCCTTGGGTTATGATGCTGGAATACGTACGTTGGAGCGAAACATCGACAGTATTGTCAGAAAAGTTGCAAAAATTATTGTTGAAGGGAAAGCCCAGAATGTTCATGTTACCTCGCAAAATATAAAGGAGTTCTTGCCTCAGTAGTATAGAATAGATTGATGAAAATTTTAGTAATATCCGATTCTCATGGAAATATTACCGGCTTAAAACATGTTTTGGGTTTTGCCAAAAAAATTGGTATTGATGTTGTAATTCATGCCGGGGACTGGAATACGGCTGAATCGGTTAAGACAGTTTTGTCTTT
This sequence comes from Candidatus Microgenomates bacterium, assembly GCA_049523135.1. Lineage (GTDB taxonomy): Bacteria > Patescibacteriota > Microgenomatia > UBA8517 > UBA8517 > JBEKNE01. The sequence continues at coordinate 185,642 of JBEKNE010000001.1, forward strand.
TGGAATTCCTCTTTATACGGTTTTGGGAAACGCAGACATTGATCCAAAAGTAAGTGAAGAACTAAAAGCGAAGAGCAAAAAGTTTGACGAAGATTTTTTGATAATAAATCTTAATGGAAAAAATATCGGAATTACCCATAAACCAGCGGACAATAAAAAATATTTTTTGGGCAAAAAATTGGACATTATTTTTAATGGACACTTGCATTCGAGATATGAAAGCAGCCAAACTTCGGTTAAAGTTATCCGCCCGGGAGCAATAATAAAAGGAAACAATTTTGCAATTTATGAAACCTCGACAAATAAGGTAGAATTCATTGAAGATGTCTAAATACGAAGAACTTCACAAGCTGGAGGAAGAAATGGAAAAGGATGATTCACTTCCTCTTAGATCCGATGTCACAAAACTGGTTTTTGGAACGGGAAATACCGAAGCTAAAATTCTCGCAGTCGGGGAGGGTCCCGGGTTCAATGAAAACCAACAGGGAATTCCGTTTGTTGGACAAGCCGGAAAGCTTCTTGATAAATTATTTCCTTTGGCGGGACTGGAACGAAAAGAAGTTTTCATTACCAATATTGTTCATCATAGACCTCCCGAAAACCGCGATCCACTTCCAAACGAAATAGAAGCTTACGGAAAGTATTTGGATAAAATTATTCAAATTATCGACCCTGAAATTATTATTACCTTAGGACGCTACTCAATGGCTAAGTTTTTGCCCAATATTTTTATTTCGGCTGTGCACGGCAAGAGGTATGACATTACTTGGAATGGAAAAATGATTACCGTTATTCCCATGTATCACCCGGCGGCATCGCTTAGGAACAGCAACATACTGGAACTTGAAAAAACGGATTTTGTTAATTTGAAAGAAATCCTGAAAAAGATTGAAAATGAGAAAAAGACAAAAGAAACGGAAAGTGCTAAAGTAAAAGTGGAACAGATGAACCTTGTTTAACAAAATGCCCTCACTTAAATTCATTGCCCTTTCGGGTACTACAGATGTAACGGAAAATCTTTACGTTTATGAGTACGGGAACGATATGATTGTCGTTGATTGCGGAGTCGGATTTCCCGATAGCGAAATGTTTGGGGTTGATCTTGTTATTCCTGACTTTTCCTATATTAAGAAAAATGCTAATAAACTTCGGGGAGTGTTAATTTCCCACGGACACGAAGATCATTTGGGAGGCCTGCCATTTCTTCTTAAAGATGTAAAAACGACTATTTATGCGACAAAACTTGTTGGTGGTTTTATTCAGGATAAATTTGTAGATTACGACACCCCTCCCCCAAAGATTAACGTTTTTGATCCGGACCGCGATGTTTTAACTCTTGGGGTTTTTAAAATTACACCGTTTCGTGTAAGTCATTCTGTTCCTGATGGGGTTGGTTTTTGTATCGATACTCCCGAAGGAAAAGTTTTCCATGTTCCGGATTATAAATTTGACTGGACACCCGTTGACGGACGTCCTTTTGATGCCGCTAAAGTTGCAACCTTAGCTTCTCAGGGAGTTTTGGCTTTGGCTTCTGACGCACTTGGAGCAAACACTCCCGGATATACCGAAAGCGAGCAAGCTCTTGAGGGTAGGATCGAAGCTGTTGCCCGAGATGTAAAGGGTAAAATTTATCTGACAACAATCTCGAGTAATATCAGCAGAATTCAGCAAACAATAAATGTCGCTGCAAAAGTCGGAAGAAAAGTTTGTTTTATCGGCAGGTCTACGGAAAGAAAAGCCCAAATTGCCAAGGACCTCGGATACCTTTTTTACCCGAATGGTTTGGTCATAAAATCCAAACAGGCGGGTAAACTTCCGCCAAATAAGATTTTTTATATAATTTCGGGAAGTTATGGTCAACCCGGGAGCGCGCTTTATAGGCTTTGCATGGGTGAACATGACTTCTTAACAATCGGAAAAGGAGATGTTGTTATATTTTCCGCCGATCCTGCCCCGCCCGGAAGTAAGGCGAATGTTGATTTCTTGGTTGATAAGCTAATTGAGGCGGACGTCGATGTCCACTACTATGATATGCAGGAAGATCTGCATGTCTCTGGTCACGGAAGTATTGGGGATATTGAAATGCTTTTTGCATTGGTAAAACCCAAATATTACATTCCGATAGGAGGAACAATAAGACACATGAGAGCCTATGGTCTTATTGCACAGAGGATGGGGGCTACCGAAAATGATGTATTAGAACTTCTGCCCGGAGACATTGTTGAATTTAATAACCAAAATGCTCGGCTTGCTGGCAAAGTCCCCGTAAAGGAAGTTATGGTGGATGGGCTTGGAATTGGGGATGTCGGAAATGTTGTTTTGAGAGATAGACACATTCTTTCCAAGGAGGGAATTGTTATTGCTATAATTCATTTTGATAGAAACCAAAGCATACTTTTGCAGGAGCCTGAGATTATGAGTCGGGGATTTGTTTTTGAACAAAAATACGGAAAAATTCTGGAGGATGCAAGTAGGGAACTATCCCGTGCGATGCAGAAAAAGAAATCAATAAACTCTAATGTTGTCAGAAATATTGCAATAGATTTCTTAGAAAGATACTTCTATCAGAAAACGGGCCGCAGGCCCATGATTCTTCCCGTGGTTGTTGAGGTTTGAGGCAACTTCGATATACAATGGTTTTATCATGGCATTCAAGAAAAGAAAAAGATTCACAAAAAGAGCCTTCAGGTTGAAGTTAAAAAAGGAGTCGATGTTTTCAATTTCTCAAATTATCTTTTTTGCAATTGCTGTTCTTATACTTATTTCTTTCTCGCGCCAAGGAGTGGTCTTACTTAAGTTCAATACACTGCTTCTTAATTATTTTTCGTGGTCTTCTATTTTTTTACCGTTTATTTTTTTATCTTTTGCTTTTCTTCTTTCCAAAGTTAAATTTGTCTTGGGGCAACCTAATGTGGTTGTCGGCGGACTTCTTTTCTTTATTGCCGTAATGGGCTTAGGGCATGCAGGTATAGTTGGGCTGACTATTTGGGAATCGATTGTGGCTCTTATTACAGGAGTTGGCGCAGCAATAATTTATGTAGGTGTCGGAATGGTTGGTCTGATTATTTTATTTAATACATCGATTGATCAAGTTTACAAAATTATTAAAGAAATGTTCCGGCAGGTTAGTATCTATATTCATGGGAATGGTGGACAACTGCAAATCGGCGGAAAGCCTCTTTCCAAAGGACCAATGAAAGTCTCGGGAGGTGGAATATTTCAGACGCAGGGAGTTAATAGACCTGCCGCTCCTATTGCTGGTGCCGGTATTTCAAAAGAGCCATTGGAACAAAAGCTTGTGAGTAATATTCCGGGAGAAGAAAAAATCTGGAAATACCCAAGTCTAGATCTCTTAACGGGTGTTGAGACGGGTAAAGCGGATAGAGGCGATATCAAAGGAAATGCCGATACGATTGAGAAAAATCTGGAATCTTTCGGAATTACCGCCAGAGTAGTTGAGGTCAATTTAGGCCCGGCTGTTACCCAGTATGCATTGGAAGTTGCTCTGGGAACGAAACTTTCAAAAATTACTTCACTGGAAAGGGATTTGGCTCTGGCTCTTTCTGCTCCCACAGGTACCATAAGAATAGAAGCTCCTATTCCCGGGCGTAACTTAGTCGGAATTGAACTTCCTAATAGATCTGCTGAATTTGTGACCTTGAGAAAAATAATGGAATCTGAAGCAATGCGTACTGCAAAATCTAAGCTTGAAATCTCTCTTGGGTTAGATGTTTCGGGAAAGCCTGTTGTTGCCGATATTGCCAAAATGCCCCACCTTCTTATTGCCGGGCAAACAGGATCCGGTAAATCAGTTTGTATCAATGCGTTTTTGGGATCCCTTCTTTTCAGAGCATCACCCGCTGAGCTGAAGCTAATTCTGGTTGATCCTAAAAGAGTGGAATTGACACATTACAATGGCATTCCACACCTTCTTTCACCCGTAATTGTTGAACCGGAAAAAGTTATCTCAGCCTTAAATTGGATAATATCTGAAATGGACAGGCGCTATAAGCTTTTTGCCCAAGTTGGAGCCAGAAATATTGATTCGTACAACCAGATCTCAGGTTTTCAGGCATTGCCTTATATTGTTCTTTTTATTGATGAACTCGCGGATATAATGCTTTTCTCTCCTGTTCAGGTTGAAGATGCTATTACCCGTATTGCCCAGATGAGTAGGGCAACGGGAATTCATATGGTTCTTGCAACCCAGAGGCCTTCGGTTGATGTTATAACAGGTTTAATCAAAGCCAATATCCCGAGTAGAATTGCATTTGCCGTAGCATCCCAAATTGACTCCCGCGTAATTCTTGATACTCAAGGAGCGGAGAAACTTTTAGGTAGAGGGGATATGCTTTATTTGCCTCCGGAACAGGCTAAACCAATTAGAATTCAGGGAGCTTTTGTAAATGATGAAGAAATAAACAGTCTTGTTGCTTTCCTTAAAGAACAAGGAGTTAACCCTCAATATACGGAAGAAGTTACTTCGATGCCTAAAGCGGGAGCGGCTTCTGTCCCGGGGGTAGAAGGGGAGGTTGATGACTTTTTTAAAGAAGCGGTTAAAATTGTCTGTCAATACGACAGAGCTTCGGCCTCTCTTTTACAAAGAAGACTTTCAATCGGTTATGCCCGCGCCGCCAGAATTGTGGATCAGCTGGAAGCGGCCGGTGTTATTGCCCCAACCGGAGGTGGTAGTAAGGCCCGAGAGGTTTTAGTCCAAAACGCCGATGAATTTTTGGCTTCTTTTGGAAATCCCCCTACCCAGGAGTAAACTCTGAAATAAATTCAGGAAGATAAAAATATTATGAGAACGATTGGTCAAATTGTTAAAAATGCACGTACTGGAAAAAGACTTTCTTTGAAAGATCTTGAAGGAAAAACAAAAATAAAAGCCGCCTTTGTTCAATCTATTGAAAAAGAAAATTGGCAGGATCTACCTCCTTTTCCGACAGTTCTCGGATTTGTAAAAAGTCTTTCGGGGGAACTGGGAATTGACGAGAAAATGGCGGTAGCAGTACTTAAGCGCGATTATCCGCTTAAAAATCTTAATATTAATCCCAAAGAGACAAAGAAAGTATTCACTTGGAGTCCAAAACTTACATTTACCGTTGGAGTTGGAGCTATAGTACTTGCTGTTTTAGGATACTTGGCCTTTCAATATATAAGATTTGTTTCTCCGCCAACTTTGGTAATTGAAAGTCCTGTCGAAGGACAAGTTATAAATGGTAATTCTGTTTTAGTTTTTGGCCAAACCGATCCCGATGCAAAAGTAATTGTAGATAATGAACCGGTTCTGACGGACGAAGACGGAAAATTTTCTGTGAATATCGATATAACCCCCACAACAAAAGAGATATCTATTGAAGCAACTTCAAGATCCGGAAAAGAAAGAATTATCAACCGTACAATTAATATTCAGTCTGATTGATTGTAAATTTTCGGTTTTTAATTGATATAATTATCCTTATGGATTCTGTACAAACACTTTTAATTATTGTAGTTGTAAGTTTAACAATTTTACTTGTGGTTGTCGGAGTTGAGGTAATGCTTGTAATAGTGGACCTTCGGCGTGCAGTAAAAAGATTAAATAGTATTTTGGAAGATGCAATTCTTGGCGGGGGTTTAATCCGTCCGGAAAAACTTACCTCGGTTCTCGAAATTCTCCATAAAGGTAAAAAATTGGAAACCCACGGTGGCTAAAAATGATATACTTTAGCCATGACCACTTCCGAAATCCGCAAAAAATATTTGGAGTTTTATAAAAAACAGGGTCATATAGAAATAACCCCAAGCCCACTTGTAATCGATTCTGATCCGACAACTCTTTTTACATCTTCCGGAATGCAGCAACTTATTCCTTATCTTAAGGGTGAGAAGAACCCTCAAGGAAAACGTTTAACCGATTCTCAATCATCATTAAGATTGCAGGATATTGAAGAAGTTGGTGATAACCGTCACACAACATTTTTTGAAATGCTTGGAAACTGGAGTTTGGGAGATTATTTTAAGAGGGAACAAATTCCTTGGATTTGGAAATTTTTTACCGAAGAACTAGAACTTCCAAAAGAAAGGCTGCATGTAAGTGTTTTTGAAGGAAATGAAGATATACAAAAAGATACGGAATCGTATGAAATTTGGAAAAGTTTAGGTCTTCCCGATTCGCATATTCATTTTTACGGAGCGGATAAAAATTGGTGGAGTAGAGCCGGAGCTCCTTCCAAAATGCCGGCAGGAGAAATCGGCGGACCGGATTCTGAAATATTTTTTGAGTTTCCTGATGTTCCCCACGACCCGAATTATGGAAAATTTTGCCACCCGAATTGCGACTGTGGGCATTTTTTGGAAATCGGTAACTCAGTTTTTATGCAATATCAAAAAACCGAAGACGGAAAATTAATTGAGTTGCCCCAGAAGAATGTTGATTTTGGCGGAGGATTGGAACGGATTGCCGCGGCGGTAATGGATAGTTCTGATGTTTTTAGAATTGATATTTTTTCGGGAATTATAAAAAAACTTGAAGAAGGAGTCGGAACTGCTTATGGTGAAGATTCACAAAAAGATAGAAGTTTTCGTATAATTGCCGATCACTTGCGGGCTTCTGTAAATCTGTTAAGCGAGGGAGTAATTCCGGGGAATAAACTTCATGGTTATGTACTTAGAAGGTTAATTCGAAGAACAATGTTTCATTTTCATTTGTTGGGAAGCGGTATGTCAGGTGGAGAAGTTGCCAACGTTGCTGAAAGTTTGAGAAAGTTTTACCCGAATGTTGATAAAAATTGGGAGTTTGTTGAAGAAAATTTGGCCGCTGAAGCCACGCGTTTTGAGGCGGCGCTGAAAAGAGGTCTAGCACGTCTCACAAAAGCGGTCAGCGATAACCAGGAAATTAACGGAAAGTTTGCGTTCGATATTTACCAGACTGAAGGTTTTCCGCTGGAACTTACAATGGAAATATTGAACCAAAACGGAATTACCTTTTCACCCGCCGAAAAAAATGCGTTTGAAACGGAATTTGAAAAACACAAGGAAGCTTCTCGTACAGCTTCCGCAGGAATGTTTAAGGGAGGGCTTGCCGAGGCTTCCGAGATTACGACCAAACTTCATACGGCAACACATCTTCTTCATGCGGCTCTTAGACAAGTTTTGGGAGAACATGTCGGGCAAAAAGGAAGCCATGTAACGAGCGAAAGATTGCGTTTTGATTTTTCCCATCCGCAAAAACTGACAGATACCGAAATTAAAAAGGTTGAGGATTTGGTAAACCTAAAAATAAACGAAGACTTGCTTGTAAGTTTTGTCGAAATGCCGCTAAAAGAGGCAATTACCCAAGGAGCAATGCATTTTTTTGCCGAAAAGTATGGAGAAAAGGTTAAAGTTTATACAATTGGCGACCCAAACGGAATCTGGTTTTCCAAAGAAGTGTGCGGCGGGCCGCATGTGACTCACACGGGTGGTATAGGGGGTGTTAGAATAATTAAGCAGGAGAAAATCGGATCCGGAATTGTCCGGATTTATGCTGTTCTTAAAAAATGAACCTCAAGGATTTCTTAACAAGCAGGGAAAATCCACCTGAGCTTTATTGGTCGCTTGTAATTGAAGGAGGGTGGGTTCAAGCGGGACTTTGGTATATAGAGGATGCAGCCGCTGAAGTAGTTAGTATCAGTTCCGGTGCGGCATGGAGTACCGATGATGAACTTTTGAGTGCAACAGATGCGGCTCTTTCTTCCGCTATCCAAACACTTCCTGAAAATTATAAAGAGCCGAATAAAACCGTTTTTGGTGTACCTTCTTCTTGGGTTAAAGGCGGGGAAATTTCGGAAGAGTATTTGGGTAAAATTAAAAAACTTTGTACGGAACTTTCCTTAACCCCGGTTGGTTTTGTAGTTTTGCCGGAGGCAATTGCTCATTTATATAAATCCGAAGAAGGATCTCCTTTGAATGCCATAATTTTAGGGCTTTCCGAGGCAAATATTGAAGTCTCGGTTTTTAAACTGGGAAATTTGATCGGTACAACGGAAGTATCCAGAAGCGTTTCTTTAATTGAAGATGTTGTCGAAGGTCTATCCAGATTTGAAAGTGCAGCCCCATTGCCGTCCCGTTTTATTATTTACAACGGTAAAGAAAGGGAGTTGGAAGAGGCTAAAGAAACTTTACTGCAGGCATCCTGGGGAGATAGCAGTAAGATTAAATTTTTACACACTCCCAAAGTTGAAATCTTAAGTCCCGATAGAAAAGTTTTGGCAACTTCATTTGCCGGAGCTGCCGAAATTGGTAATGTTTCCCAAGTTACCTCTAAAGAACCGGAATATACGGAAGAAAAAGAAGAAGAGATTTCTAAAGCGGTATTGGCTCAAGAAAAAACTGCGGAAGATTTAGGCTTTGCGGTCGGACAAGATATTTCAATGAAAAAAGAAGATATTGAAAACGTGGTTCCCCCCGAAAATATTCCGGTTTCTACCCCGCCAAAACCCGCTTTTAACCCGGGAAATGACGCCGCCAAATACTTAAGAAAAACCCGGGATTTTTTTCATTCATTTTCGATAAAGGCGCCTCCCGCTCCACATATCAAAAATAATACTTTGATCGGCATTTTAGTGGCAATCTTTCTTGTTCTTGCAGGTGGCGGAGTTTTTTGGTGGTTTTACCCAAAGGCAAATGTTATTGTTTATGTTGCTCCTAAAAGATTTGAGGAGACGGTTCAAATAACTTTTGCTCCGAACGGACAATCAAATTTAAGTGCCGGTATAATTTCCGGCCAAGTGATTACAGATCAGGTATCGGGTGATAAAACCAAGTCAGCAACAGGTACAAAACTAATAGGAAATAAAGCTGTCGGTACAGTCCAAATTGCAAACGGAAACGGAACAGATATCAGTTTGTCAGCAGGTACAATTTTAAATTCTTCCGCAGGACTTAAATTTGTAACAAATTCGGAAGCATCTGTCTCTGGTCAACTTTTGCCGGGTCAACCTGGGACTGCAAATGTTGATGTTACCGCCGGAGATATAGGGTCTCAATATAATTTAGCAAAAGGGGAAATATTCAGTGTGGGAAATTACTCAAAAGCGCTTGTTGCTGGAACTTCAGTTGCCGATTTTTCAGGCGGGAGCAGTCAGGAAGTTTCAGCAGTAAGTAAAGATGATCAAACAGGTTTGGAAACGGATTTGGAGAGCGAGTTAAATCAAAATGCAATAAACGATATTTCAGCCAAAATCGGAAGTGATCAGATTTTTGTAAATCAATTAGCCTCGTTTGATGTGGCAAGTGAAAATTTTGACCACAAAGTTGGAGACTCTGCGGATAGTATTAAACTTTCTTTAACAATGAATGCAACAGGAATTGCCGCCAATAAGACAGATCTTCTTAATTATGCCAAAAGCGTGCTTCAGGATAAGGTTCCTTCGGGTTTTACTCTTAAAGATGATCAGATAGATTTTAAGTTTCAGTTTGTGGGGGAGCAGAATGGAAATTATTTATATAATGTAACTGTTGGAGCAAATTTCCTACCTCAACTCGATACTCAAAAAGTAATTTTGCAGATTCTCGGCAAGGACCCATCTGTTGTTGAAAATTATTTGGATTCAATTCCCGGATTTGATCATGCTGAAATAACTTTAAAGCCAAAGTTTCCTGGTCCTCTTGGCACTCTCCCCAGAATTGCCAAAAATATCACTCTCGAAGTGGAAGCAGAACAATAGTACACTAGTGTGATATGTCTCAAAAAACAATCTTGCGGGTAGCCGCTTTGATTTCCGGAATTTCTGGGATTGTTATTTTAACAGGAGTAATTTATCCGATTGTTCTATATAACACAACTTATTCCAAAAACTACACAAAACTTGTTTCTCCGGTAAATGGATCGACTACCAATGCGACTGTTACAAACCCTACTCAAAATGTTTTAGGTAGCAGCGCTTCGGGACAAAGTGACACGGATGCAAGTACTTGGTTTACCGGAGGGGCAACAAAAGAAGATTTTGGTTCCTCAAGTATAAATTATTACACGCTTACAATTCCAAAACTCGATATTGACGGCGCCACGGTTGCAATTGGAGGAGACGATTTGGATAAGAGTTTGATTCAGTATCCCGGTACCGCTTTGCCCGGAAAACGAGGAAATGCCGTTATCTTTGGTCATTCGGTCTTACCACTTTACAATAACCCCAAAAGTTACAGATCAATTTTTACCATGCTTCCGACCCTTACTATCGGGGATCAGATTTTTGTAAATTACGATGGAGTTTCCTACACTTATAAGGTGGAAACAATGTTTGAAGTCTTGCCGACGGACATTCAAGTATTGGATCAGGACAGCAGCGACTCCTTTTTAACTTTGGTAACCTGCGTTCCGCCGGGGGATCCGTGGGATCCTAAAAGACTGATTGTCAGAGCAAGGGTGGTTCCACCCAATCAGAATACAAATATAGATTAGTATGAAAATATTAGGAATTGATTATGGAAGAAATAAAATGGGATTGGCAGTTTCCGATGGCCCACTGGCGGAGCCGCTTCGCGTGATTAGATACTCAGATACAAGAGTGGTTGCTGAACAAATAAAAAAAATTATTGAAGAAGAAAAGATTAAAAAAGTAATAGTCGGAATTTCGGAAGGAGAAATGGGAAAAGAGTCCCAAAATTTCAGTAAAAATTTTTCCGAGATGATAAAAATTCCCGTTGAGACTTCCGATGAAACTCTTTCCACTCAGGAAGCCCAAATTCTCTCCCGCGAAGCGGGAATTCATCAAAAAAAGCGTCATGAGATGGAAGATGCCTACGCCGCCTGCATAATGCTTCAAAACTATTTGGATTTTTCAAGTTGACGAGGGGCACTTCATGGTATAATTTATGTAGAATGTTTAAAAATGTAATTGCTCCGATGCAGGCTTGGCTACTTTCTCAGGGAAGGTGTGTCGGTTGCGGTAGGCCTCTTTCCGAAGGTAAAGTTAAAAAAACCCAATACGGTGAGCAGATAACTTGCGAGTGCGGGAGAATTTTTATTCATGACCCTAAGACCGGAAAGTACAGGCGAGCTCTTCTTGAGGAAGTCTGAATGAAAAAACTACTCTTTTTGCCTCTTTTGGTTATATTTTTTATTGCTGCGGGCGCCTTTTGGTTTTATAAAAGTTCATTACCCGTTTCCGTAACTGAAAATTTTAATTATTTTGTCATTTCCAAAGGCGAATCAGCAGCTGAGATCGGGAGTAATCTCCAATCTTCAGGAATTATAAAAAGCGCTTTAGCTTTCAAGATTTATTTACAAGTAACGGGACAGTCGGGTAATCTTCAATCCGGAGAATTTAGGTTAACCCCTTCTTTTTCTCTCTTTCAAACCATAGAAACCCTTTTCAAAGGACCTGTGGAAATTTCAGTAACAATTCCAGAAGGCTTGAGACGTGAGGAAATTGCCGCAAAGTTTGCAGCAGGGCTTGATAAAGACAGTTCCTTTACGACTGAGTTTTTGCAGGCATCAAGCGGCAAGGAGGGCTATCTTTTCCCCGATACATATCTTTTTCCCAGAGACGCTTCGGCCTCGGCAATAGTAAAAAAGATGACGGATACATTTACGGCCAAGACTGAAGGTCTAACTCCCCAAGATTCAGGTCTTTCGTTTTCTCAATCAGTAATTTTGGCATCAATTCTTGAAAGAGAAACAAAAACCGATACTGAGCGTCCGATTGTGGCAGGAATACTTCTGAACAGAATTAACATGGGAATGCCATTACAGGTTGATGCCTCGGTACAATATGCAGTCGGAACGTCGAAAGACTGGTGGCCCATTCTTTCTTTGGCGGATTTGGCGGTAAAGTCCCCATACAATACTTATGTAAATCAAGGTCTTCCGCCTACACCCATTTCAAACCCGGGACTTTCCAGCTTAAAAGCAGCATTTAATCCTGCAAAAACCAATTATCTTTATTATATTCATGATTCTTCAGGTCAAATTCACTATGCCCAAACTCTTGCGGAGCATAATGCCAATATTGCCAAATATTTGAATAAGTGATTTTTGGGAGTATTTGGGGGTTGACAAGGGGATGTGGGACTATATAATCCGTTCTTAGGCGTACATGAATGGTACGCTCGTCTCGCTTCACAGTGGCGGGGCTTTAGTGTTTTAATAAACCCGAATACTAATGACATCTAAGAAACCATCCCGCAGAAATTTCGGCAAAGAAGAAAAAAATCTGCCTGAAATTAATTTAAGCCAAGTTCAAAAAGAAAGCTGGCAATGGTTTCTAGGGGAAGGGATTAAAGAGGAATTGATAGCAATTTCCCCGATTGATGATTTTACAGGAAAAAATTGGCAATTGTCTTTAAGTGATCACTCCTTGGGTGCTCCAACAATTTCTCCCAGAATGGCTCAGAAAAAGGGTATAACCTTTTCATCTCCTCTAAAAATTCGCGCAACCCTAGTTAATAAAAGAAACGGACAGGAAGTAACCCAGGATGTTTTCCTTGGGGATATTCCCCAAATGACTTCTGCGGGAACTTTTATAATCAATGGAATTGAAAGAGCAGTTATTAATCAGATAGTTCGCTCTCCGGGAGCTTATTTTTCAGGAGAATTGGACCCTTCAAGCGGTCGGGTTCTTTATAAAGCCGAAGTCCGTCCTCTTCATGGAAGCTGGCTGGAATTTGAAACTACCAGAGCGGATGTTATTTATGCCAGAATCGACCGGAGGAGAAAAGTTTTGGCTACTACTTTTCTTCGCGCACTGGGAGTTGAGAGCGACCAGATGATTATTGATGCTTTCTGTGAAATTGATAAAGATAACGATCATAAATATATTGCGGCTACTTTAGCCAAGGATTCTACAAAAACCCAGGAGGAAGCTTTAATCGAAATTTATAGAAAGATGCGCCCTGGAGAGCCGGCTGTACTGGAAAATGCGGAATCTCTTTTTGCCAGTCTTTTTACGGATGGCAGACGTTACGATTTGGGCAAAGTCGGTAGATTTAAGATAAATAAGAGATTGGGGGTTGCCCTTCCGAATGAGAAATCCAATTGGGTTTTGACAAGACAGGACGCAATTGCTTCAATTTCATATCTTATCGGTCTCCAGAACGGATCCGGAAAACTTGATGATATTGACCACCTTAGTAACCGCAGACTCCGCCGTGTTGGGGAGCTTGTTGCAGTTAATGCCTTTAGAGTAGGGCTTCTGAGGCTTGAAAGAAGTGTCAAGGAAAAAATGAGTCTTATTTCACCCGATGATAAACCGCTTCCGGCAACTCTTATTAATGCCCGTCCACTGATTGCATCTCTTAATGAATTTTTCAGAAGCAATCAGCTTTCAACAATACTGGACGATACAAATCCTCTTAGCGAAGTTGATAACCTCCGCCGTGTTTCTGTACTCGGAACAGGGGGGATAAATAGGGAACGTGCTAGCTTCTCAATCCGTGATGTTAATGCCTCCCAATACGGCAGGATTGATCCGATTAGGTCTCCTGAAGGACCAAATATCGGACTTGTAACCTACTTGGCATTGTATGCCAAGGTTGATGAGTTTGGTTTTATTCAGGCTCCCTATAGAAAAGTGGAAAAGGTTGGTAAGAAAGTCAGAGTAACCGATGAGATTGTTTATCTTACAGCCGATGATGAAGAGGATCGTTATATCACACACTCGGGAGTTGGAGTGGACGCGGAGGGCTTCATTACCGATAAGCGTGTTCCTCTCAGATACGGAGGAAAGTTTATTGAAGGCTCTGCTCAATTGGTTGAATATATTGATGTAACTCCGCGCGAAGTAATTGGAGCTTCAGCTTCTCTTATTCCTTTCTTGGCCAATGATGAAGGAAACAGGGCCCTAATGGGAAGCAATATGCAGTGTCAGGCAGTCCCCTTGGTTAATCCGGAATCTCCAATTGTCGGAACGGGGATGGAGGCCGAGATTTCTTCTGGAATGCAGAGGGTTGTTTATACAAAACACTCGGGAACAGTTGATTATGTTGATGGTGAAAAGGTGATAGTTAAGCTTGATAAAAAAACCAGTGATAAAGATGAAAATGTAAATGTTGAGGATTCTGAGCTCACAGATGACGGTAAGAAAGAAGTTTATTATTTGACAAAGTTTAAGCGTACAGCACATTCAACCTGTTATAACCAAATTGTTAGAGTTGAACCCGGACAGAAAGTAGCCACTGGAGACCTTCTGATTGATGGTCCTGCCAGTGAAGGCGGAGAACTTGGACTGGGGCGCAATTTGGTAATAGCTTATACCAGTCTTGGAGGTTACGGATTTGAAGATGCAATTCTTATTTCCGACAGATTGGTCAAAAATGATCTTTTGACCTCTATTCATATTGAGGAATATGAAGCTGAAGTTGTCGATACAAAATTAGGTCCCGAGGAAATAACCAATGATATTCCGAATGTTTCCGAGGCAGAGCTTGCAAATTTGGCCTCCGACGGAATAGTTATGATCGGAGCCGAAGTCGGACCAAACGACATTTTGGTCGGAAAAATTGCACCTAAAGGTGAAACGGAATTAACCAGCGAGGAAAGACTTCTTCGGGCCATTTTTGGTGAAAAAGCCAGAGAAGTTCGTGATACATCTTTAAGAATTCCTCATGGTGAACGCGGAACTGTAGTTGATGTACAGATTTTGGATCGCGATAAAGGGGACGAACTCGGTCCAGGAGTCATCAAAAAAGTAATTGTCAGAGTTGCACAGATCAGAAAGATTACGGTTGGAGATAAGGTTGCAGGCCGCCACGGAAATAAAGGAGTGGTAAGCAAAATCATGCCAGTTGCGGATATGCCCCATATGATGGACGGAACACCTGTTGATATTCTTATTTCGCCTCTTTCCGTAATTTCGCGTATGAACCTCGGGCAACTGATGGAGGCCCATCTTGGCTGGGCACTTATGACTAAAGGACAAAAGGGAGCAGTGCCTGTTTTTGACAAAATCGGAGCGGAAATGATTGCAAATGAACTAAAGACTGCCGGACTTCCCGTTAACGGAAAAACAAGACTGATTGACGGCAGAACAGGTGAACCCTTTGAGGAAGAAACTGTCGTCGGAATTGCTTACATAATGAAACTTATCCACATGGTCGAAGATAAGACTCATGCGAGAAGCACTGGTCCGTACTCTTTAGTTACTCAGCAACCTTTGGGAGGCAAAGCCCAAATGGGAGGGCAACGTCTTGGGGAAATGGAAGTTTGGGCACTTGAAGCACACCGTGCAGCCCATACTTTGCAGGAAATGCTTACTATTAAATCCGATGATGTTCTTGGTCGTGCAAAAGCCTTTGAAGCTATTGTTAAAGGTGTTGATATTCCGGAATCAACCATTCCCGAAAGCTTTAAAGTATTGGTTCGAGAACTTAACTCGTTGGGACTTGCAATCGATCCCAAAGGAGCAGTTTTAGCAAAAGAAAGTGATGAAAACGAAGAGGCCGGAACCGAGTTGGCTAAAGCTGCCGGAGCCGAAATGGTCGCGACCAAGGAACTAACGGCAGATAAAAGTCCTATGGAAGTTGAGGAACCGATAGCTTAGAATATACCGAAATTATGGAACAATTAGCAGATCTAAAAAATTTAACTGATTTCAAGAGTCTTCTTATTAAATTAGCCTCTCCGGAGGAGATTCGTGCATGGAGCCGTGGGGAAATTACCAAACCGGAAACAATTAACTATAGAACTCTTAAACCTGAAAAAGACGGTCTTTTTGACGAAAGAATCTTTGGTCCTACAAAAGATTGGGAGTGTTATTGCGGAAAATACAAAAGAATCAGATATAAAGGAGTTATTTGTGATAAATGCGGTGTTGAAGTCACACAAAGTAGAGTCAGGCGTGAAAGAATGGGCCATATTACCCTGGCCACTCCGACTGCTCATGTTTGGTTTTTCAAGGGAGCCCCAAGTAAAATTTCTCTTCTTTTGGGAGTAGCGCCGCGCGGAATTGAGCAGGTGATTTATTTTGCCAGGTACTTGGTGACCGAAGTTGATGAAGAAAAGAAAAAGGAAGCATTGAAAAGCATTCAAAAATCAAAAGACGAAAGTCTTGATGAGATTGCAGGAAATTTTAAATCCCGCCATGACGCTCTGAAGATTGAAGAAAAAGAGGCTAAAGAAAAAGCAACTTCAAAGATAAAAGATAAAGAACAAGCTTCTTTGGCTTTAGCTGAAATAGAATTGAACTTAAGAAAGAAAGAAACAGCAATAAACGAAGAAGAAAAAACAACAATAAATAGAACAAATGAGCTTTTTGATAATATTACGATAATTGCCAAGAGCCTTCATGCTTTGAGTATTTTGAGTGAGGAAGAATACGATGAGCTTTATGAATATGGAGCGGCAGATTTCTTTACCGCAAAGATGGGGGCAGATGCAGTTCTTGAAGCAATTGAGAAAATTAACTTGGAAGAAATATCCAAATCACTTCGTGAAGAAATCGGCTCAACCAAAGGCGGAAGCTCAAAATATATAAAGATTGTTAAAAGACTGAAGCTAATAGACGGACTCAGGCGTGCAAAAGTCAATCCTTCATGGATGATCTTGCGCGTTTTACCGGTTCTTCCTCCGGATCTTAGACCTATGGTTCAACTTTCAGGCGGACGCTTTGCAACCAGTGACTTAAACGATCTTTATAGAAGAGTTATTAATAGAAACAACCGTCTTAAACATCTTATTAGCCTTGGTGCGCCCGAAATAATCCTTAGAAATGAAAAAAGAATGCTTCAGGAGGCAGTCGATTCGCTTATTGATGCATCTCAGCGTAAAGCAACCAGAAAATCCCGCGGCAGACAGCCCTTGAGATCCCTAAGTGATATGCTTCGCGGAAAGCAGGGACGTTTCAGACAAAACCTTCTTGGTAAGCGTGTCGATTACTCCGGAAGAAGTGTTATTATCGTCGGACCTGAGCTTAAACTTACCCAGTGCGGACTTCCGAAAGACATGGCTCTTGAAATGTTTAAGCCGTTTGTATTAAGGGAGATGATTGCAAGAGGAATTGCACCTAACGTTAAGAGTGCCAAAAATATGCTTGACAGACGCCCTCCCGAAGTTTTTGATATTTTGGAAGAAATTATTAAAGATCATCCTGTACTTTTGAACCGTGCGCCGACACTTCATAAACTTTCAATTCAATCTTTCTATCCGGTCCTAATTGAAGGAAGTGCCATCAGACTTCATCCTGCGGTATGCTCAGGATTTAACGCCGACTTTGACGGAGATCAGATGGCAGTACATGTGCCTTTGAGCGAAAAAGCGGTTGAAGAAGCCAGAACTT
Source organism: Candidatus Microgenomates bacterium (assembly GCA_049523135.1). GTDB lineage: Bacteria > Patescibacteriota > Microgenomatia > UBA8517 > UBA8517 > JBEKNE01. The sequence goes on from JBEKNE010000001.1 coordinate 202,879, forward strand.
TAATGCTTCCTACCAATAATTTGCTTAAGCCCAGTGACGGCGGACCGGCTGCAACCCCTTCAAGTAAGGAAATAGCCTTGGGCGCTTTTTACTTAACGTCTGAAGATACAAGACTTGAAGCTTTTCCGACAATTTTTTCGGATAAAGAAGAGGCAATTTTTGCTTACCAAGCGGGGAAACTTATGATCAGGCAAAAGATGCAAGTAAGGCTCGGTAAGGAGATAGTTGAAACAACTGTCGGCAGGCTTCTTTTCAATGAAGTTCTTCCGGAAAACTTTGATTTTATTAATGAAGGTGTAACCTCTTCTGTTATTAAGTCACTTTTTGTAAAGGCATACTCTACCGTTTCGAAAGAAAGAGTGGTTCAGCTTGTGGATGATATTAAGGATCTTGGATTCTTCGGAGGAACAATTTCCGGAATTTCCTTCGGGGTTTTTGATGCTAAAATCTATCCGGGCAAAGATAAGGTTTTGGAAGAAGCAGACAAGAGGGTTTCCGAAATTGAAGAAAACTTTAATCAAGGTCTTATTACGGCAGAAGAGAAAAGACGCTTGACTCAGGAGGTTTGGATTGAAGTATCTGAGGATTTGGCTGATAAAACATGGAACGAGATGGAACCGACAAATCCGATTCGTATCGTGATTGATGCCAAGGTTGGTCGTGCTTCCCGAGATCAGGTTAAACAGCTGGCTGCAATCCGTGGACTAGTTGTTGACCCGATGGGTAAAATTGTTGAACTTCCTATTAAGAGTAACTTCAGGGAAGGATTAAGTGTTTTTGAATACGTCACTTCTTCCCGTGGTTCCAGAAAAGGTCTAACAGATACTGCTATCAAGACAGCAGATGCAGGGTACCTTACAAGGAGACTTGTAGATGTTGCTCATGATGTAATTGTCAGGCTGGACGATTGCGGAACTAAAGAGGGTTATGAAATTAAAAAAGAGGAAAGACCTCAAGTGTTTGCCGCAAGAATTTTCGGCAGATATGCAACAAAAGATATAGTTGCCCCGAAAGGAAAGGAAATTTTGGTTCATACAGGGGAAATAATTGATGAGGCAATAGCAAAGAAGATCGATGAGGCAGGTATTACCTCGGTAACAGTAAGGTCCCCCCTTACCTGTCAAGCCAGATATGGAATTTGCAAAAAATGCTACGGGTGGGATCTTGGCAGTAAGGGTATGGTTGAAGTCGGAACTCCAGTTGGAGTAATTGCGGCTCAGTCAATTGGAGAACCGGGAACTCAGCTTACTCTTCGTACCAAACATGCGGCTGGAGTTGTCGGAGTTGATGTTACCCAAGGTCTTCCAAGAGTTGAAGAGCTTGTTGAAGCGCGCCTTCCAAAAGTTGTTTCGGCTCTTTCTGAAATTACCGGAAAAGCCCGTATTTCCGAAACAGATGAAGGCTGGAAAGTAACAATTACTTCCAAAGGAACTCCTAAAGAGGAAAAAGAATATATTTTGCCCAAGACTTTGGAATTGGCAGTTGAAGACGGACAAACTGTCGAAGCGGGAACGGCTTTGGCAAAAGGGGCACTCGATATTAAAGACATCCTTTCAATTAAGGGTGTTAGAGCGGCCCAGGAATACATGGTTAACGAGATTCAAAAAGTTTATGAATCTCAGGGAATTCCGATTAACGATAGGCACATAGAAGTAATTGTCAGAAAGATGAGTGATGAAGTTAGGATGGTGACAACAGGGGATACCCCGTTCCTTCCGGGAGAACTGGCCAGTAGGGCGACTTTTGAAGAGGAAAACGAGAAAGTTTTGGCAGCCGGAGGAGAACCTGCCAGTGCACAGCAAGTAATTTTGGGTATAACAAGACGTGCTCTTTACACAGACAGCTGGCTTTCCGCCGCATCATTCGAGCAAACGACGGACGTTTTGACTGAGGCTTCACTTCTCGGACGGGAAGACAAGCTTACAGGACTTAAAGAAAATGTTATTATCGGAAGGCTAATTCCGGTTACTCCGGAGAGGGCTGCCATGCCGCAAGGCTAATATGCCAACAATTAATCAGCTTACCAGAAAAGGAAGGAAAAGAATTGTCAAAAAGACAAAAACCACGGCTCTTAAAAGATGGTTTAATGCCAAAGACAGAAAGTTTTCCGAAGGTCACTCCGCTTTTAAGCGTGGAGTAGTTTTGGCTGTTCGTACAATGACACCTAAAAAGCCTAATTCGGCTCTCCGAAAAGTTGCCAGAGTCCGTCTTTCCAATAAGCAGGAGATTACTGTTTACATTCCCGGTGAAGGACATGAACTGGCGGAGCATTCTATTGTTTTGGTTCGTGGAGGACGTGTTAAGGATTTGCCGGGAGTAAAATATCATGTTATTAGGGGAAAATACGACACGACCGGAGTTGCAGGAAGACAAACCGGTAGAAGCAGGTATGGTGCAAAGAAAGGACAAGCAGCAAAAACTGCGTAAATAGTATGGCAAGAAAGGGAGCGTCAAAACCAAGAATTATACAACCTGATCCGATTTACGGAAGCAAACTTGTAACAAAGCTTATTAACAGGAGTATGTTTGATGGCAAGAAATCAATAGCAATGACTGGAGTTTATGAAGCTTTTGAGATAATTAAAGAGAAAACCGGTAGCGATCCTTTAAAAGTTTTTAATCAGGCTCTTGAAAATATTAAGCCGGCAATGGAAGTTAGGGCCAGAAGAATCGGAGGAGCGGCATACCAAGTTCCGGCTCCTGTCAGAGGACCAAGGCGCGAATCCTTGGCAATCAGATGGCTTATTGCGGCGGCAAACTCAAGATCCAATTCCGATTTTCATACCTATGGCGGAAAATTAGCGGCAGAAATAATGGATGCGGCAAAAGGTGAAGGGGCAGCTGTTAAAAAGAGAACCGATATGGAAAGGGTGGCAGAAGCGAATAAGGCTTTCAGTCATTTTAGATGGTAGATACGGCATTTTTTGCTATTGACTTCGTATTTCTTTCGGTATAAATTTAGTTAATGCCCAAAAATTCAAAAAGAAATCATTGCTGTATTCTCTGTGTAAAGAAACTTGTTTGGGGAGAAAAGTTTTGTTCCATTGAATTATTATGCCCCGTTTGCTAAAATCACATCTGCTTCCTGGAAAGGAAGTTTTTATATGGCAGAAGTAGCAAAGAAAAAAGCGGCGATAGTCATGACGGCGACGAAGGATCGCAATGTTTCCTATGAAAAGATCCGTAATATCGGTATTATTGCTCATATCGATGCCGGCAAAACCACAACTACAGAAAGGCTTCTTTTTGAAACAGGAAGAACATACAAATTAGGATCTGTTGATGAAGGAACAACTGTTACCGACTGGATGGCTCAGGAGCGTGAGCGCGGAATTACAATTGTTTCAGCGGCAATTACTACTTTTTGGGATATGAAGAAAAATACTTCAGTTGAAGCAGGACATTACCGAATTAATATTATTGATACACCGGGCCACATTGATTTTACTGCAGAAGTTGAGCGTTCCCTGAGAGTTTTGGATGGAGCCTTGATGGTTTTTGACGGCCGCACAGGGGTTGAATCCCAGTCGGAAACTGTCTGGAGACAGGCTGATAAATATAACGTTCCGAGAATTTGCGTTTTAAATAAATTGAATTTAATTGGCGCCAATTTTGAAGAGTCTATCAAGTCAATTCGTGATAGGCTCGGAGCCAATGCTGCACCGGTAATAATTCCTATTGGTCTTGAACATGAGCACAGGGGTGTAGTTGACCTTATCAAAATGAAAGCCTTTACCTACAAGGATATTGCGGATCACGAGCTGACCGAGGAAGAAATTCCGGCTGAACTTTTGGAGTCTGCCAAGAAATACAGGCAGGAACTTTTGGAAAGAGTCGCCGAATTTGACGATGAAGCTCTTAATCTCTTCCTCGAAGGTAAAGAAATTGATGAAGTCATTCTAAAACGAGCTATCAGAAAAGGAGTTATCGCCGGAAAATTCTTCCCGGTTTTCGGAGGAGATAACAGAACTGCAGAAAGCCAGCTTCTTTTGGACGGAATTGTAGAATATTTGCCGTCCCCTTTGGATCTACCCCCGGTTGAGGGAATTGATCCTAAAACCGGCGAGAAAACCAGTCGCGAAAGAAAGAATGAAGCGCCGTTCAGCGGTCTTGCTTTCAAAGTTATGACAGATCCTCACGTCGGACGCCTTGTTTATGTCAGAATTTATTCAGGAACTCTTTCTTCGGGGCAAGAAGTTTATAACTCATCCGTACAGAAACACGAGAGAATTGGAAAGTTGGTTCTTCTCCACGCAGATCAGAGGGAGTTGATCGAGACAGCTTATGCTGGAGAGATTGTGGCTGTTGTTGGTATAAAAGACACAACTACCGGTAATACAATTTGTGATTCCAGTCACCCAATAGTTTTGGAGTCGATTAATTTCCCTGAGCCTGTTATTTCACTTGCTATTGAACCGGCTACAAAAAGCGATCAGGAAAAAATGGGATTGGCACTTTCTAAACTTTCTGATGAAGACCCAACATTTAGAATTAAAAGTAACCCCGAAACAGGCCAAACTATTATCGCAGGTATGGGTGAGCTTCAGCTTGAGGTTTTGGTTGACAGGATGAAGAGGGAATTTAATGTTTTAGCAACAACAGGAGCCCCTCAGGTTGCCTACAAAGAAACTATTAAAAAGATTGGGGAAGGCGAAGGCAAATATATTCGTCAAACTGGAGGCCGCGGACAATACGGACACTGTCTTATTAGGCTTGAACCAATGGGTAGGGGTGAGGGTTTTGAATATAAGAGTGAAATTAAAGGTGGAGCAATTCCGAATGAATATATTCCAGCAATTGAAAAAGGTATTAAAGAAAAGATGGAAAACGGAGTTATGGCAGGTTTCCCTATGGTTGATATGAAAGCAATAGTTTATGACGGAAGTTACCATGAAGTCGATTCTTCGGAAATTGCCTTCAAAATTGCAGGTTCAATGGCCTTGGAAGATGCCTTTAAACACTCCGACCCCATTCTTTTGGAACCTATTATGAAAATAGAGGTTTCGACTCCGGATGAGTTTATGGGGGATGTAATTGGGGACCTTTCCAGCAAGCGCGCTCAGGTTTCGGGGACCGAAAAGAGAGGAATGATGACTGTTATTAATGCCTTGGCTCCACTAAGCGAGCTTTCGGGCTACGCAACCAAATTGAGATCCTTAACTCAAGGCCGCGCCAGCTACTATATGGAGCCTTCCCACTATGAAGAAGTTCCGAAGAACATAAGTGATACAGTTGTTGCTAAAGCCGGCAAGGTTGAAATGCATAGGGGAAACTAGTTAGTTGGTTGACCCTTGACAGCCTTGATTAGCCTCGGATATAATTTGAATACATAAGGGCAGGGTTGCCCTTGTTTCTTTGAAAAAGGACTAGTATAATAGACAACTATGGCAGGAGAAGCTAAACAAAAATACGAAAGAACTAAACCCCACGTAAATATTGGGACAATTGGTCACGTTGACCACGGTAAGACTACATTAACCTCAGCAATCACTATGGTTTTGGCCAAACAAGGTTTGGCAAAAGCCGTTAAATACGAAGAAATTGACAGTGCTCCAGAAGAAAAAGAAAGAGGAGTAACCATAAATCTCTCCCATCAGGAATACGAGACAAAGAAACGCCACTATGCCCACATTGATGCTCCGGGCCATGCTGATTACATTAAGAATATGATTACCGGTGCAGCCCAGATGGATGGAGCTATCTTGGTTGTTTCGGCAGCCGATGGTCCAATGCCTCAGACTCGTGAGCACGTAATTTTGGCCAAGCAGGTCAATGTTCCAGCAATCGTAGTTTTCCTTAACAAATGCGACATGGTTGATGACCCCGAGCTTATCGACCTGGTCGAGGCTGATGTTAGGGAACTTCTTAAGAAATATGGCTATCCGGGAGATGAAGTTCCTGTTATAAGGGGTTCTGCCTTAAAGGCAGTTGAAGGTGATCCTGAGGCTGAAAAGCAAATTATGGCTTTGATGGATGCTGTTGATAGCTATATTCCGGATCCGGTTCGTGATACCGATAAACCCTTCTTAATGCCTATTGAGGATGTATTTACAATCCAAGGAAGAGGAACAGTTGTTACCGGAAGAGTTGAGCGCGGAAAAATTAAAGTTAACGAGGAAATTGAAATAGTAGGCCTTAAGGCAACTCAAAAAACAGTTGCAACCGGACTTGAAATGTTCAGAAAAACATTGGATGAAGCCATAGCAGGAGACAATATTGGAGTACTTTTGAGGGGTGTCGATAAAGACCAAGTTGAGCGCGGTCAGGTTTTGGCCAAGCCGGGTTCTTTAACTCCTCACACCGAATTTGAAGCTGAAGTTTATATCTTGAGCAAAGAGGAAGGAGGACGCCACACACCGTTTTTCACAGGCTACAAGCCGCAATTCTATATCAAGACAGCCGATATTACGGGTGAAGCCACTCTTCCTGAAGGAATTGAGATGGTTATGCCCGGAGATAATGCCAAAATGAAAATCAAACTTATTCAGCCGGTAGCTATGGAGGAAGGATTCAGATTTGCAATTCGTGAAGGTGGACACACCGTTGGCGATGGTGTTATTACCAAAGTAATCGCTTAAGGCACATTAACCCTGATGGCAAGCTCAAGACTTAGAGTAAAACTCAAAAGTTACGATCATAGAGTAGTTGACGAGGCGGCAGCAAAGATAGTCGATACCGCTTTGGCTACTGGTGCAAAAATAGTAGGACCCATTCCTCTTCCTACAAATCGCACAATGATGGCCATTAAGGAATCTCCATTTACAGATAAAGACGCGCAAGAACATTATGAAGTTTTGGTGCATAAACGCCTTATTGATATTATTGATCCAAGTCCACGCACAGTGGACTCACTTGGAAATTTGGATTTGCCAGCTGGTGTTTCGATTGAAATAAAGATGTAATTTGCCCTATAGTTTGACTTTTTCTTCATTCTATGCTATAGTTCTCCAGCCTAAATAAACAATTTTAGGTTTGATATCTTGTTCTTTAAGTTTTTACAAAAAGTAACACCTATTCTCAAATTCATGCAAAGAAAGATGAGGTCAAATGGACACGTATTGGAAATTGGATTTAAATGCGCAGTATAGTACCGAAATGCTGCCCACCCAGTGCTTGCTTACCAAATTCGGCCTGACCGATATCAAGTTCATAGAACTACTCGGTTCGGGAGCTGGAGATCAATATATCTTTCAAGGTTTCTTTGATCTCGGCAATGGCTTCAGGCATTACAACCTGGCTATATATATCTGTGACACAAGCTCTGAGATTAACATTATGTGCATTGAAGGACACTGGAGAAGTGAGGCCAGTCAAAGCGAATTTGAAGCAGGTCTCGTACTTGGTCGAAAGCTCGCTGCAACCCTCCCTGGGCAAAAATATACGGGTATGAAATATCCAACTAGCCGGATGCGCAAGGCATGGAAGTCTGCAAAGAGATATAGATAAACAAAGACAAGTGCAGGTTAGCCCTGAACAATAAGAAAAATGTTCAGGGCTATTTTTTTGGCAAAACCAGCCTTGCTTGCGCCCTGCCCAAACTTCTGATATAATTCCCCTCGTAACATGATAGTGGTATTGAATAACATCAGCCACGATAATTAGAGTTTTTGAGGGAAGCCCCATCTAAGGCGCCTCTCAAAGGCGCTTTTTTGTTGTTTAATGGCGAATCGGATTTGCCCCGATTTGCTCCAAAACCAAAATGATAAATACGATTTTAGGCTCAAAAGGAGTCAGCTCACAGACCTTTGTAGAAGGGTTTAGAGTTCCCGTTACAAAAGTAACCGCGGGGCCTTGTGTTGTGACCCAAATTAAATCTCAGGATAAAGACGGTTACTGGGCAATTCAGATTGGATTTTCTTCTAGGAAAGCAAAACACACTTCAAAACCCCTTCAAGGACACCTCAAAGAAACTTCAAAAGACAGCAAATTTCCAAGATATTTACAGGAAGTCAGAGTTGATAAAGAGCCTGAATTTAAAGTTGGAGATATAATCTCAGTCTCCGATATTTTGAAAGCAGGAGATGTTGTTGCCGTAACGGGAGTCTCAAAAGGAAAAGGGTTTGCGGGGGTAGTTAAAAGACACCACTTTAAGGGAGGTCCCAGAACCCATGGACAATCCGATCGGGAGCGTGCTCCGGGATCAATTGGTCAGACAACTACTCCAGGAAGAGTCTACAGGGGAAAAAGAATGGCCGGAAGAATGGGCGGAGAGCAAAATACCGTCAAGAATTTGCATATAATCTCAATTAATCCTGAAAATTCCGAGATTGAAGTCTCCGGACAAATACCCGGGCATCCCGGATCCCTAATTTCTATCAGGAAAATTAAATCAGGAAGTCTGAAGGAGCTTGAACATGAAGTTGTTGCACAGGTAGTTGAAGGCGAAGCTCCTGCGGAGGAGGGAACCCCCGAAGTAGCAGCCAGTAGCCCGAAACCAGCAGAACCGGCAAAGGCGGATACCAAACAGACTGAACCAGCAAAAGAATAAAAAATAAATATGGCAAAAGTACAAATATTTACAATAAAAGGAACAAAAACAGGTGAGATGAGCCTTCCTAAGGAATTTGAGCAGAAGGTAAATCTTCCTCTTTTGGCTCAAGCTATTCATATTTATGAGGAAAGAAGCCACGTTGGTCTCAGGAATACCAAAACAAGATCTGAGGTCAATAGGACCACAAAAAAGCTTTATAAACAAAAAGGAACCGGTGGAGCCCGTCACGGAAGCCGTCGTGCACCTATTTTTGTCGGCGGAGGTGTAACTTTTGGTCCGAGGCCCCTTCGAAGGGTTTTGAATTTATCGGATAAACTTAAAAGTCAGTCAAGACTTTTAGCCTATTCATTAAAAATCAGTGAAAAAGAATTAGTTCTTGTTTCCGGACTTGCCAAACTCGGAAAAACAAAAGAAGCACACACTTTTCTGAAAGCTTTGGAGAAAGCTACCGGCGCCAAAAGGTTTACTTTTGTTCTTTCGGAGAAGGCAACAGGGATTACAAAGTTTTTGAGAAATTTATCTCAGACAGAAACCGTCTTTTATAAAGACGCAAACGCTTTTGATATTTTCAGGGGAGGAATGATTGTCATGGATGAGGAAATATTTGGGAGTAGCCCGAAAGAGGAAAAAAAGACGGTAAAAACAGTTAAAAAACAAGATACGAAAGAAATCAAAAAATAATATGTTGAAACCAATATTTACGGAAAAAAGTCTGAAAGACGCAAAACAAGGAAACTATACATTTAGTGTAGAACCCAGAATGAACAAAAAAAGAATTGCGGCAGAAATTGCCAAAATTTTTGATGTAAAAGTAACTCGCGTCAGAACATTAAAAACAGGCGGAGAGAAAGGAAGGAATGCCAAAGGTAGAAATTTCAGCTCCGTTGCCGGCAAGAAGGCCATAGTAACTCTTAAAGAAGGAGATAAAATAGATGTTTTTGAGGAGGGCAAGAAATGAAACAACTAAAAACTATATTGGCTAAAAAATCAGGCAGAGGTCCTCATGGCAATGTCACCGTAAGGCACCAGGGCAAGAGAGAAAAGAGATATTTGCGTACTGTTGATTTCAGAAGAGACAAAAAAGATATATGGGGAGCTGTTGAGGCAATAGAATACGATCCGAATAGAAATGCCGAGCTTGCTAAGGTAAAATACGAGGATGGCGAAAGGCGTTACATACTTTCACCTTTCGGACTTGAGGTTGGTTCTAAAGTTATAGCTTCGGAAGAAGCACCGGTTGAGGCAGGAAATGCTCTTCCTTTGAGAGCTATTTCGGTAGGAACTCCGATTCATAATGTTGAGATAACTAAAGGAAAAGGCGGACAGCTGGTAAAAGGTGCGGGAAGTACGGCAGTTGTATTTGGAAAAGAAGACAACTGGGTCTTGGTAAAACTTCCTTCAGGAGAAATCAGAAGATTCGATCCGGATTGCTCGGCTGAGGTTGGACAGGTCGGAAATATCGATGCCAAGAATGAGGTAATTCACAAGGCGGGACGCGTCAGGCATATGGGAATCCGCCCGTCCGTCAGAGGTGTAGCCATGAATCCGCATTCACATCCGCATGGAGGTGGAGAAGGAAGAAGCGGCGTCGGATTAAAATATCAAAAGACGGTCTACGGCAGGAAAGCTGTTGGAAAGACCAGAAACAAAAAGAAATATTCCAACCGTTTGATAATTCAGAGGAGAGGGGGAAAAGCGGTTTTAGGTTAATTCTATGGCAAGAAGTTCTAAAAAAGGGCCTTTTGTAGACCCGATACTGGTTAAAAAAATAGAGAAGGGAATGGGCTCGAAAGAAAGCCCTATCAAAACGTGGTCAAGAAGGTGTCAAATTTCACCGGAGTTTGTCGGAAAGTATTTTCAGGTTCATAACGGCCATGTTTTTATTGATGTTTTTGTGACCGAAGATATGGTTGGACACGCTTTGGGGGAATTTTCTCCCACCAGAACATTCAGAGGACACGGAGAAATCGTGAAGAGAACTTTGGAGAAAACGTAATCATATGGAAAAAGAATTTAAAGCAACACAAAAATATCTTTTGATGAGCCCGAGAAAAATCAGGCTGGTAGTGGATGTTGTCAAAAAAATGAAACCTACCGAAGCGGTAGAAAAATTGCCTTTTGTACAAAAAAGAGCCGGTGCGGAACTTGCCAAAGTCATTAAAAGTGCTATTGCTTCCGCCAAAGCTCAGGGAATTTCCGAGACAGATTTGGTATTTAAAGAGATTCAAATAGGTGAAGGGCCAAGACTCAAAAGGGGTATCGCCGTAAGCCGCGGAATGTGGCATCCGATTAAAAAGAGAATGAGCCATATAAGAGTTATTTTGACAATTCTTAAAAAAGAAGAGGTAAAGGCAAAAACTGAAAAAGTTATTGAAGAAAAAGTAGAAAAGAAAGGAAAAAATGGGACAAAAAGTTAATCCAATCGGTATAAGAATAGGCAGTTTCCTACCTTGGAAGTCAAGGTGGTTTGCTGATCAGGGAAATTTCCGGAATTTCCTGATTGAGGACGTGAGAATCAGAAAAGAACTAACCAAGAAGTTGAAGCTGGCAGGAGTAACCGGAGTTGAAATCGAAAGATTGCCTAAAAGCATGGTGGTAATAATTACGGTTAGCCGTCCGGGAGTTGTTATTGGTAGAGGGGGAACCGGAATAGAAGATGTTAAAAAGTACATTTTGGGAATTATGAGTGAAGTCAGGAGGAAACCTGTAAAAGATCTTAAGATTGATATAAGGATTAATGAAGTAAAAAATCCCGAACTTTCGGCATATTTGGTTGCGGAAAGAATTGCGGGGGAAATGGAAAGAAGAATCCCCCACAGACGTGCGGTTCAGAAAGCAATTGAACGTGTGATGGCATCCGGAGCTCTTGGGGTTAAAGTAGTTGTTGCTGGTCGTATAAACGGCGCGGAAATTTCCAGAGTTGAAAAATTCCATCAGGGTTCGGTTCCAACACAAACTTTGCGCGAGAATTTGGATTATGCCCAAGTTCCGGCACTTTTGAAGAGGGGTTATGTAGGGGTAAAAGTTTGGATTCACAAAAAGCAGGAATAATTTATAAAGTACTATGTTACAACCAAAAAGGAGAAAATATATAAAAGAATTTAGAGGCAGGCGACACGGCGTTGCAACCCGCGGGAGTGCAATTTCTTTTGGGGATATGGCAATGAAGGCTCAGGAAGTTTCATGGATCACATCAGCTCAGATTGAAGCCGCAAGACGTACAATTACCCATGGTCTGAGAAAAGGTGGAAGAGTTTGGGTAAGAATTTTTCCTGATAAACCAATTACTGCGAGGCCCGCAGGAAAAAGAATGGGTGGAGGTAAAGGTGATATTTCAACTTATGTTGCTGTAGTGAGACCGGGAACAATCCTTTTTGAAGTTGCGGGTGCCGACCCTGAGATAGTCAAGGAAGCTTTTAGAAAAGCCGGAGCAAAATTGCCTATAAGTGTAAAGACGATTAGTAGACAGGAATAATATTCTGATATGAAAAGAAAAGATTTTACCGGTTTAAGAGAGAAAACAATCAAAGACTTGAAAGCCTTGGCTTCCAAGAAGAGAATTGAATCCATTAAAACAAAAATGGGGATAATGTCCGGAAAAGAGAAAAATCTGAAATTGCACAGGAATTTAGATAGAGAAATTGCTAAAATACTAACCTTGATCAGGGAAAAAGAGATAATTGAGAAATTACAACCATGAAAATTTTTATCGGTAAAGTAATCGGCACAAAACAAGCAAAAACAGCCACCGTTGCTGTGGAGCGGATGGTTATAGCTCCTATTTACAAAAAAAGATTTAAGAGACTAACCAAGTTTCAAGTTCATGACGAAATCGGCGTAAAAGTCGGCGATATGGTTAAGTTCGCAGACTCCCGACCTTACTCTAAAACAAAAAAGTGGAAAATTACTAAAGTGATGGATACCAAGAAAGGAGCGAAAGCTTAAAATGTTGCAACTTAGAAGCATACTGGTACCGGCGGATAATAGCGGAGCAAGAAGGATTATGGTAATCGGTGTTCCCGGGAGAGTCGGCAAGTTTGCAACTCTTGGAGATGTTGTTTTAGGAGTTGTCAAGGAAGCCGATCCGGCAGGAATTGTCGGACATCACGAAAAAGTCAAAGTACTTATTGTGCGCACAAGGAAAGAAGTCAGAAGGCGTGACGGAAGCTATATCAGATTTGATGATAATGCGGGAGTTGTTATAGATAAACAAGGTCTTCCCCGCGGCACCAGAATTTTAGGGCCGATTGCAAGGGAAGTTAAGGAAGCCGGTTATAACAAAATAGCATCACTCGCCCGTGAGGTAGTATAAAAATAAAAATATGGTCAAATTTAAAATTGGAGATACAGTTAAAGTAACGGCAGGAAAAGATAAAGGCAGAGAGGGAAAAATTGAAAAAGTCCTGTCTGCCGAGAGAAAAGTAGTAATTCCTGAGGTAAATCTCTATAAAAAACATGTTAAGGGTTTTGGAGATGTAAAAGGAGGAATTTATAGTATTCCCAGAGGTTTGGGATTTGGCAAGATTGCTCTGATTTGTCCGAAGTGCAAGAAAATTACAAGGGTTGGTTTTAAGTTCGCGGGAGAGGAAAAAGTGCGCATTTGTAAAAAATGCGGAAAGGAGATTGACACAAAATGATAGGCAGATTACAAGAAAAATACGAAAAAGAAGTTAAAGGGACTTTGGCTAAGGAATTTGGTATCAAAAATGGCCTTGCTACCCCAAGAGTGGAAAAGGTTGTCATTAATATGGGAATTGGGTCAATTGCTAAAAATCAGCAACAGTTGGATGCTTTGAAAAAAGATTTGGCAGTGGTTGCCGGACAGGCTCCCTCCGTCCGTAATGCGAAAGTCTCGATAGCCAGTTTTTCCCTTAGAGCCGGAATGCCGGTAGGCTTAAGCGTTACTTTGAGAAAAGAACGTATGTATGCCTTTTTGGATAAGCTTTTTTCAATAGTTTTGCCGCGCTTGAGGGATTTTAGAGGAGTATCATTAAAATCTTTTGATAAAATAGGAAATTATACATTAGGGTTTGAAGAGCATACTGTTTTTCCGGAAATTGATCCGACCAAAAGCGCCAATGCCCACGGTCTTGAAGTCACAATTGTGACAACAGCCAAAGATAAGGAGCAGGCAAAAAGACTTTTGGAGCTCTTGGGATGCCCGTTTGTGAAGGAGGAAATTAAAAAATGAGTACAACTGCAAAAGAAGTAAGAGAGACAAAGAAACTGAAATACAAAGTTCGATATCACAACAGATGCAAAATCTGCGGCAGATCGCGTGGATATCTTAGGAAATACGGAATATGCAGGCTTTGTTTTAGGGAATATGCTCTTAAGGGAGAAATCCCGGGAGTTAGAAAGGCATCATGGTAAAAGCAAGAACTAATTATCCGGTTGGAGATTTTTTGATAAGACTTAAAAATGCCGCAATGGCGGGAAATAAAAAGGTGGATGCCAGTCCCGACAAGCAGATAAAAGCTATCGCCGAGGCTCTTAAAAAAATGGGTTATCTGGATGAAGTAAAAAGTGAGAAAGGAACTTTAACCGTTTCTCTGACTTTTAAGAATAAGGAGCCAAGACTTATGAATCTAAAACTTGTCTCAAAGCCGGGCTTAAGGGTTTATTTGGGAGCTGATGAGCTTGAAGAAAAGAAAGGTCCGTCGGTTTTTTTGGTTTCAACACCAAAAGGAGTAATTTCTTCGCTGCAGGCAATTAAAAACCGCGCAGGGGGAGAAGTTATAGCCGAAATTTGGTAATAATAAAAAAATGAGCAAAATTGGAAAACAACCGGTAATAATTCCGTCAGGAGTAACAGTTGAAGTTAGTGGTCATGATGTCAAAGTCACAGGGCCTAAGGGAACTTTGGAAAAACATTTTCCGCCGGAAATTAATGTTGAGGTTAAGGACGGTAAAGTTTTTGTAACCGCTAAAGGATCCGGAAAATATGTTACATCCTTACATGGAACAACAAGAGCTCTGATAAATAACGATGTAAAAGGTGTTTCGGAAAGTTGGAGCAAAAAACTGGAATTAGTAGGAACGGGATTTAAGGCGGAGCTGAGCGGCAATGTTTTATCGCTTACCGTCGGCTATTCCCACCCCGTAAAAATAGAGGCACCGGATGGGATTAGTTTTAAGATTGAAAAAACAATCGTCACAGTTGAAGGAGCCAATAGGGAACTTGTCGGACAGGTATCTGCTAATATCCGCGCAGTCAGACCTCCGGAACCCTACAAAGGAAAAGGAATTAAATATACGGATGAGGTGATAAGAAGAAAGGCCGGTAAAGCAGCCGCAACAAAAGCAGGTCCGGCAGCTTAAAGCGCAAAAATGAAAAAATTACAATTAAAAACAAAAAGATATATTCAAAGAAAAAACCGTGTCAGGTCTAAAGTGGTGGGAAGTGCCTCCCGCCCAAGGCTTTCCGTTTTCCGGTCAAATAGTCATATTTACGGACAAATTATTAATGATGAAAAGGGAGTAACATTAGTGGCTTTTTCCGACCTGAAAATTAAGAAGGCGGATAAAAAGATGACAAAAGTAGAAGTGGCCGGACAAGTTGGAGAAGAAATTGCCAAATTGGCTTTGACTAAGAAGATTAAAACAGTTATTTTTGACAGGAACGGATTCAGGTTCCACGGCAGAGTTAAAGCTTTGGCTGAAGGAGCAAGAAAAGGAGGTTTACAATTTTAAACATGGCAAATTTTAATAGAGGCAGAAACAATAATTATCAGGGCCCGCCCAAAGAATTTGAGGAAACTGTTGTCCAAATCAATAGGATCAGCAAGAAAACCAAAGGCGGAAACCAAATCAGATTTTCGGCGCTGGTTGTTGTGGGTGATAAAAAGGG
The DNA here is from genome assembly GCA_049523135.1 of Candidatus Microgenomates bacterium. Lineage (GTDB taxonomy): Bacteria > Patescibacteriota > Microgenomatia > UBA8517 > UBA8517 > JBEKNE01. Next base: position 218,220 of record JBEKNE010000001.1, read on the forward strand.
AAAAGTGGGAGTCGGTCTTGCCAAGGCTACCGATGTGCGAAATGCCATAAGAAAGTCGGTAGATGCGGCCAAGAGAAAAATGACAATGATTCCTCTTGCGGGAACTACCGTTCCTTACTCCGTTCACGAAAAGTTTTCTGCAGCCGAAGTTTTGCTTAAGCCGGCCCCTCCAGGATCAGGAATTATTGCGGGAGGCGCCATGAGAGTTGTACTTGAAGCGGCAGGTGTTAGGGATGCAGTAGGTAGAATTTTAGGAACAAAAAATAAAGTTTCAAATGTTTACGCAACACTTAAAGCCTTGGAAAAGATTTCTGAAATAGTTGAAATGAAGAGAAAATAATTATGATACGTTTACCAAAAGTCACCGAAAGAAGAAAAAAGAGAGTTGGACGTGGAATGGGAAGCGGAAAAGGATCCCATACCTCCGGCCGTGGTCAAAAAGGACAAAAAAGCAGAGGAAACAAAATCGGTGTTCTTTTTGAAGGAATGAAAATGAAAAAGTCTTATCTTAAAAGACTTCCTTTAATGCGCGGAAAAGGAAAATTCCATGCAAAAGTAGGCAGGCGCGAAAAAATTGCGGGCTTCAAGGCTAAAAAAGCCAAGACTTCAAAATAAAAAGTTTATATTTTGGGATATTTTGCCAACAAAAAACCTGAAACAGTATCCTTTTTAGGGGGCCTATTTCAGGTTCTTTGCACTTCAATTGCGGTTTTTTTAACTGATCAGTACGGTAAGACCTTTTTTGTGAGTACGTCTTTCCAACTTCCTGATCAGGTCCAGATAATCTTGGTCAGAATAACCATGCGTCCTTCTAACTGTGAACCAGTTATTTATTTCGGCATCTTTAGGATGCACTGACCAAATGTGTTTGTACTTTCGTTTGCTGGCGTCACCAAAGTGTACGTTTACGCAAACGAACTCGGCCCTATCGTAAATTTCTTTGGCTTGTTGGCCGGTAGTCCATAAGTCGTGTTTCCAATCGGTATTATCTGGACGGACCTCAACAACCTTTAGATATGGTTGTTCGTGGTAATAATACAAACGAGTGATCCCATCTGGTTCCATCTTTTTCTCCTTTTTAAATATTTCTGAAAATTAGTATGACAACGATTATTACCCCGATCTCAATAGCAATCAATATTTTTTGTTGAGATTTGGATAAACCCGTTAGAAAGACCACGAATTTCCGAATCGGCTTTCGTAGAAAATAACCGATCAAGATTGCAACAAAAACAGTAATAACAGTAGTGACCAACACGATTAAAAAATTCATTTTACCTCCTTTTTGGTTTGATTGAATGAGTAGCCCTTTAGGTATACCAGGTTACTTTGATATCCAAGGGGCTACCCACTCAAGTTGGAAAGAAAATCCGCAATATTTGAAAGTGCAAAACTAAGCCTAAAAAACAAAAATCAGGCTGCAAATTGAGCCTGGCGTTGTTTATTTAGTATCGGGATGCTAGCACAAACAGGAGGAAAAGTCAAGATTATGGGGTATTGGAAGAACTTCATGGGTAGCTTCAGATTTGGATTTGGATTATAATCTTGGAAGTTATGCTTAATTCTGTTGAACAATTTTTTATAAAAGCAGTCAGAACTCCTTCTATCAGGAAGAAGCTGATTATCACGGGGATAATTTTGATTGTTTTTAGACTAGCGGCACATATTCCGGCCTCCGGAATTGATAGAACTACTCTTACGGCGCTTTTTGCGGGTAGCCCGCTTCTTTCCCTTTTGGATGTTTTTTCCGGCGGAACTTTGGCCAATTTTTCAATTCTGGCTCTGGGTCTAAACCCTTACATTAATGCTTCGATTATTTTCCAGCTCTTAGGCTACGTTGTTCCTTCAATTGAGGAACTGCAAAAAGAGGGAGAATACGGACAGGAAAAAATCAATCAATACACCCGTCTTTTGACAGTACCTCTTAGTGCTCTTCAGGCATTCGGAATGTATGCCCTTTTGAAGGGACAACATGTAATCTCAAACTTAAGTCCGATTGCGCTTCTTGCACTTGTGATAACAATGACGGCAGGAACAATTTTTGCCGTTTGGCTCGGTGAACTTATTACAGAATACGGATTTAAAGACGGAGTTTCAATCCTGATATTTACCGGAATAATAGCCCGTTTGCCGGTTACTTTGACCCAGTCGGCAAGCATTTTCCAGTCTCAGGATATACTTAAGATTGTTATTTTCTTCGCAATAGTGGTACTTCTTGTTGGGCTGATTGTGTTTGTCAGTGAGGCAACGCGCCAGATACCGATTCACTATGCCAAAAGGCGTACGGAAAGCGGGCTTGCGGCTTCTTCATACTTGCCAATCAGGTTAAATCAGGCGGGAGTCATCCCGATAATTTTTGCAGTTTCCTTGGTTTTGATGCCTTCTATGATCGGACAATTTTTGGCAAATGTCAGTAATCCCCAGATCGCCGGTTTTGCCCGTTTTTTAACTACAACATTCAGTACGCAGGGAGCCCTTTATAACGTTGTTTATTTCTTCCTTGTTTTTGGCTTTACATATTTTTACACGGCAGTTGTATTTAGTCCGGAAAAAGTCGCTGAAGATTTGCAAAAAGGAGGAGGTTTTATTCCGGGAATTAGACCTGGCAAAGAAACGGAGAAATATCTATCTTTTGTCCTTTCAAGAATAACCCTGGTCGGAGGAATTTTCTTGGGTGCTGTGGCAGTTCTGCCGTCCCTATTCAGAAATTTTGTGGGAACAACCAGCATGGCGGTTGGAGGAACAAGTATTTTAATTATTGTTTCCGTTGCCTTGCAGGTAATTAGGGAACTTGAAGGGGAACTTGTTATGGAAAGGTATGAGGGATTTCTGTAAATATGAATATTGTACTTCTTGGTTCTCCGGCATCAGGTAAAGGGACTCAGGCTGAAATTTTATGCCAAAAATTCGGCCTTTTTCACCTATCAACCGGCAATATCGCCCGCAAGTTAGCCGAAACAGATGAGAGAATAAAAGAAATGATAAATTCGGGCAAACTTATTCCTCAAGAAGAAATGACGATGCACGTCTTGGATTTTCTGGAACACAACAAACCAAGCTTGAAAGACATTCTTTTTGAAGGATTTCCAAGATTTATTTCTCAGTATGAGGCCTTGGATAATTTTCTTAAGGATAAAGGTGACGGCATTGATACCGTAATTTCTCTTGAAGTTCCGATGGAGGTTGCAATCAAGAGAATCTCTGCAAGATGGATGTGTCCGAAAGACGGCGAGATTTTTAATACCGAGACAAAACCACCCCAAAAACCGGGAATTTGTGATAAATGCAGAAGTACCTTGATTCAACGTGATGATGATAAACCGGAGTCTGTAAAAACAAGGTTTGAATATTATATTCAAAACACAAAAGGGCTGATTGACTATGTAGATAAAAAAGGAAAACTTACCAGAGTGGATGGTGATAGACCCATTGAGGACATTGCCAAGGATTTGGAAGAAATAGTTAGAAAGGCTTCGTTAAATCATGATAAAAATTAAGACTCCTGAGGAAATTCAGATTATGATCGAGGGCGGGGCCAAGCTTGGAAAAGTAAAAAAAGCTCTTGCGGCTGCGGCTAAGCCCGGAGTTAGTGCGCTTGACATCGAAAATCTGGCAATGAAGCTTATTAAGGAGGAAGGGGCGGAGCCGTCTTTCAATAAAGAGCCTAATTATTACTGGGCAACTTGTGTGAACGTCAATGAAGGCATAGTTCACGGAATTCCCACTGCAGATACCGTTTTTAAGGATGGAGATGTGGTCAAAATTGATGTTGGAATTTATTACAAAGGCTTCCACACAGATACCTCTATCAGTGTGGGTATTAACCCTTCCCCCGAAAACAAGAAGTTTTTGTATGTGGGAGAGCTGGCTTTGCAAAAGGCGCTAAAGGAAGTTAAAGAAGGAAACCACCTTTACAGCATTTCCAAGGCTATTGAGGATACTATCGAGGGAGCCGGCTATTCCACGATAAAAGCTTTGGTCGGGCACGGAGTTGGCAGAAAACTCCATGAAGATCCCCAAATTCCCTGTTTTGTTCCCGGGGGGATTGAGGACGGCCCTATTATAAAGCGCGGAATGGTTTTTGCGGTTGAGGTTATGTACGCCGCAGGAAGCGATAAAGTTGAAATCCTGGAAGACGGGTGGACAATTGCCATGCGTGATGGTAAAATGTCAGGACTTTTTGAGGATAGTATAGCCGTGACAAAGAAAGGACCCAGGGTTCTAACGAGATGAAGACCAAAAATGTAGTTAATGTTGATGGTTCTGTTTCTCAAGCCTTACCCAATACAATGTTTAGGGTAGAGCTAGCGGACGGAAGGAGTATTTTGGCGACATTAACAGGGAAGATGCGAAGAGCTTATGTCAGGATTTTCCCGGGGGACAGGGTCAAGGTCGAAATGACGCCCTACGATGAAAACCGGGGCAGGATTGTTTATAAATATTAATATCATGAAAGTTTTAAGTTCGATTAAAGTACGATGCAAAGATTGCAAGATTGTTAAGCGCAAGGGCGTTTTATACGTTATTTGTAAAAACCCCAAACACAAGCAACGCCAAGGTTAATCTTTAATTTATGACAAGAATCGCCGGAATTGATTTACAGGACAGTTGGAAAGTTGATTACGCCTTAACCAAAATTAGAGGGATTGGTTGGGCGTTGTCAAGGAAAATTATGAAAGATGCCGGAATCGATCATAAAAAAAGAGTGTCGGAACTAACCGGCGATGAGGTTGCCAAAATCGGGGTTGAACTTGAAAAATATCAAATAGAAGGTGACCTTATTAGAACAGTAAAAGCCAATATTCAAAGATTGCAGGTAATCGGTTCTTACCGGGGAATGAGGCATACCAGAGGTTTGCCGGTAAGAGGGCAAAGAACAAGAACAAATGCGCGTACAAAACGCGGTAAGAGAAAAACAGTAGGAGCTTTCAAGAAGGAAATTCTTTCTAAAATGAGTGCAGGCAAGACTGAGGAGGAAAAGAAAAAATAACTAGGATATGGCAACTAAAACAAAAAGAGCTAACAAGGAAGTAGGTTTGGCAAGGGTTTATATTTCCGCTTCTTTCAATAATACTTTAGTAACGGTAACCAATACTCTCGGTGAAACTTTGGCATGGGGTTCATCCGGAGCCTCCGGCTTTAAAGGAACGAGACGTGCTACCCCTTTTGCAGCCACAACTGCAGTTGAAAAAGTTATTAATAAAGCAAAAAGTGAATTTGGAGTTAACGAAGTTGAAATTTATGTTAAGGGACCAGGTGCAGGCCGCGATGCGGCTCTTCGGGCAATTAAGGCGGCAGGGGTAAAGATTTCTTTGATTGCAGATATTACACCGGTTCCTCATAACGGACCGAGACCGAAGAAGAAACGCAGAGTCTAAAAATCAGAATTTAATTATGGCAAAATACGTAGGACCAAAAGACAGATTAAGCAGACGCGAAGCCTTTGATATTTTTGGAGCGGGAGCAAAGTTAACCAGACTTCAGGTTCCCCCCGGAGTTCATGGGCCGAAAGGCGTCAGGGGTTCTTCCCGATATGGCCAGCAGCTAAGGGAAAAACAAAAGGTAAAACGACTTTATGGAATTTTGGAGAAGCAGTTTAGGAAATATGCCGAAGAAGCTTTTAAGACTAAAGGTAATACAGGAGAAGCTCTTCTTGTGAATCTTGAAAGACGTCTTGACAATGTTATCTACCGACTTGGTTTTGCTCCGAGTAGACCCAGTGCCCGCCAGATTGTTTCCCACAGACATGTTCTAGTAAACGGTAAGAAAGTTAATATTCCTTCTTACAGGCTGTCCGTTGGTGATACGGTTAGCCTGGACTCGAAAGCTTCCGGCATTCCTGAGGTTGGCAAAGTCGTTGAGCGGAAAGATTTTAAGATCCCTTCATGGTTGGAAAAGAAAGCCTTGGTCGGAAAAGTTGCGGCATTACCCAAAAGAGAAGATATAACTGAACCTATCAGTGAGCAGGATATAGTTGAATTCTATTCCAGGTAAGGTTATAATACACCCTAGTCTTAAAGTTAAGACTGTATTTTGAAAGAAAAATGAACGAGCCCATGTTTGAAATTAAAGAAGAAAAGAAAGAAGCTGGTTACGGCAGGTTTGCCATTACGCCTTTGGAACAAGGTTATGGTTTAACTATCGGAAACTCGATTAGACGGGTTCTTTTGACCTCACTTCCGGGAGTTGCCGTCACTTCAGTTAAAATTGCCAGTGTTAAACACCAGTTCTCTACTCTAAGCGGGATGAAAGAAGATATTGTTGAGTTTATTCTTAACCTCAAAAAAGTCAGATTTTCAGGAAATACCGATAAACCCGTTAAAGCTTCCTTGGAAGTTACAAAAGCGGGGGAATTTACTGCGGCAGAAATTAAAGTCGGTGGTGGAATTAAAGTTGCCAATCCTGAACTCGTTCTTGGAACCTTGGATAAAGGATCCAAACTTTCCGCAGAAATTGTAGTTGAGACTGGAGTTGGTTATTCTCCCGCAGAGGATAGACCTTCCGAAACAATCGGCCTTATTCCGGTTGACGCTTCCTTCTCACCTGTAAAGAGAGTTAGCTATAAGATTGAGGAAACCCGTGTCGGTCGTCTTACAAATTACGATAAACTCATTATGGAAGTTTGGACAGACGGCACAATGGATGCCAAAAATGCTTTAGTTGAATCCGCAAAGATCTTAATGGGTTATTTTGCTCAAGTAGTTAACCCCAAGAAAGTTGAAAAACAAGCAGAAGCTCCCAAAGATGAATTGGGACTAACCGGCAAACTTTCGGTTGAGGAAATCGGACTTCCTACAAGAGTTGCAAATGCTTTAATCAAAGCCGGTTTTGAAACGGTTGAAGATTTGGCTCACGCGAAGAAAGAAGATTTGGTAAAAGTCAGAAATCTTGGCGAAAAATCCCTCAAAATTGTAGCAGCTGCACTCGGAACAAAAGGAGTCGAGTTCCCCGCTATTAAGTAAAACTATGAACAAGAAAGTGTTCGGAAGAAAACTTTCCCGCAGTCGACCGGCCAGGGAGGCATTATTTGCAACTTTGGCTAAGGCTCTGATTATAAACGGGAAGATAGTTACCACCCGCGCAAAAGCAAAGGCGGTTATCGGCAGTGTAGAAAAAATGGTTAGTTTGGCAAAGAAGGGTGATATTTCGGGTAGAAGGCATGTTTTGGGAGAGCTTGATAATGACAGAAAAGTAACGGATATGCTATTTCAGAAGGTTGCAAAAGCTTTTCCGGATAGAAACTCCGGGTTTATAAGAGTAATTTCTCTTCCAAGACGCGTTGGGGATAACGCTCAGATGGTTAGAATGGAATGGACGGAAAAGATTGAATACGAGAGTAAAAAAGTTGAAGCCAAAAAAGAAGAACCCAAGAAAGTGGTTAAAAAAGTTGCCAAAAAGACAGCAAAAACTGCTAAAAAATAATGAAAACATTTCAACCAACACCTAAAGACATAAAGAAAGAATGGCACTTAGTAGATGCAAAAGATCAAATATTGGGTAGACTTTCCACTGAGATTGCAGGACTTTTGATGGGTAAGGGTAAAACTACTTTTAGCCGTCATATGGATTCCGGAGATTACGTAGTTGTGATTAATGCCGAAAAAATTATGGTAACCGGCAGGAAAGCTTCCCAAAAAGTTTATAGAAGTCATTCGGGGTATCCAAGCGGATTTAAGGAAAAGAAATATAGTACCGTGATGGAAAAAAATCCTGAAAGAATAATTGAGCATGCAGTTGCCGGTATGATTCCGGAAAACCGTTTGAAGAATGAAAGAATGCTAAGATTGAAAGTTGTTGCGGGAGATAAGAATCCGTACGAAGCAAAATTTAATAAATAATATGGCAAGAACAAAAAAGATTGATTATACATATGGAGTTGGTCGTAGAAAAGAAAGCACAGTTCGTGTCAGGCTTTTCCGTGGAAAAGGCGAAAATACAGTTAACAGTATGCCTGCGGAGAAATATTTCCCGGGTGAAATTGCCAAGAAAGCTTTGGCTAAACCCTTCGGTGCGACTGAAACTTCTGACAAATATTATTATTCAGCAAGAGTTTCCGGAGGAGGCAAAGAAGGACAGCTTGAAGCTTTGGTATTGGGGATTTCCAGAACTTTAGTCAAAGTTGCTCCGGATAAAAATAGGGTAACTCTCAGAAAACTTGATCTTTTAACCCGTGATTCGCGTACAAGACAAAGAAGAATGGTGGGAATGGGTGGTAAATCAAGAAGAAAGAAACAATCTCCAAAGCGTTAAACTTCAAAGTTTGTAAGTTTCTTTGTTATACTTTTAATTATGGAAGGTGGCGTGTCTGAAATTCCAAACGTTTCTCCTGAAAGTAAAGAAATGGAACCTATCACTCTGGAGCAAACTTGTGTTATTGGAAGTGTTTTCTATAAAGATTATCAAGTTGAAAATTCGGAAGGCAGTGTCAGGGGACATGAGGCGATTGATTCCTTGATGAAAATTGCAGAAAAAGGCTATAAGGCAGCAGTAATTATTGGTGAAGGAACTGACCAGAAATTTTTGGACGATTTAAAGAAAAGATTGTCTGGCCTTGGAGATAAAGGAGAAAACATTGTTTGGCATATTCAAGAAAAACCTGGCTATAGTGAGGCAAGACGGGAATCTGTAATACTTGCTTGGAGCAAATACCCTGAGACAAAGGCTTTCATAATGCAAGAGATTGAAAAAGATCTGACCAAAGATCAAGGATATGAGAAATTCTTGGATGCCCTTTCCGATAATAAAATTTTGGTAATGATGAATAGGGGCATAGATGCTCCCTATAATGGAAATTATTTTTCTGATGCGAATATACCAAAAGAGCAGTTTTGGGGAGAAAGACATCAAAATATTGAAATGGCTGGTCAAGAAAATGCCGCGGGATTGACCAAGAAGGAACATGATTGGGACAGATTAAGTGATACACGTGCTATAAGAAATGAAGAAATAGAAATCGGAAACACAAAGATTAATCCGGCGGACTTGATACTTTTAAAATATCAATACGTAGACGGTTACAACGAGGGTGATAGAAAAAATAAGATAGATGCTTATTCGGCAGCAGTTTACAATATGGTCCCAATTTTGGAAGCATTAGGATTTGAAGATCAAATGGCAGAGGCTCCGATAAAATATGCTCATTCGGAAAAACAAAGAGAACAAGAAGAGGGTAACCCCGTTTTTAGAGCAAAAAGATTGGGACATAAAGTAGATCTGCCTGCTATTAATTTTGATATTGTTGCCAATATTGTGGAATGGAAAAAAGAAGGCAAATGGCCGTCGATTTTACTCGAAGCGATTAAAGGCGACCATACGCTAAATATAAAACACTTCAATGAAGATGATTATAGTTTGACTGGGACTATTTTAAGAAAGAATCCGGCTTTCTAAAGAGGGGATAGAGGGATAATTTTATATTTATACTTTTGGGGCAAATTTTTTCTGTCTTTGAAGAAATGATATATGTCTTTTTTCCTGTTCTTGAGCCAAAAATATTTCAACTTTTTTCTGACATTCAGGGTCAGGACACGAAGTTTCCTGATAGGTAACAACACTGTTTCCGATTTTTTCCGTTCTTGTTGAAACAACAATTCTTTGCTTTCCGCACTTAACACAAACACTTGGGTTATTTTTATTAGTAACCATTTATTTGCCTAAATATGCGCTTTTAAGATAAATGGATAATTTATGTGAGGATCTTACCAATGAATCTGTAAGTGAATTATTTAAACTAATCTCATTATACCACTCTTTACTTTGATAAGTGGGATTTGCTATGCGGAAGACAATTATTGGCCAAATCGAAATGAAATGTTAAAATACGCATTACGGGGTGTAGTTCACCGGTAGAATGGGCGCACGGGGTGCGTCCGAACTGAGTCCAATTCTCAGCACCCCGACTATAGGGTATTAAGTAGGTATTGACTTCGTATTTCCTTCGGGGTGACAATTAAATATGGTTACTTCTCTTCAAAAATGTACTTTTTGTGGAAAACCAGTATACCGTGACAATAGAAGAATTAATGAAAGTAAAAAACGTAGGTGGAGAATATTTTGTTCTCAAAAGTGCCTTGCCCTGTCACGAAGGACTCGAAAAGAGTACATATGTGCCAGAAAGGGTTGTGGAAAGCATTTCACAAGAAATCCGGGTGAATTATATAGATCAAAGATATTTTATTGTTCCTTAAGGTGCGCTGCTTTAGTAAATAATAAGCTACGGAAGAAAATTATCCGAATATGCCCAACTTGTAACGGAAAATTTACTGGTAAAAATAAATATTGTTCATCTGTGTGCATACCTAAACGTGGGTCTAAGTACACAAGAGAAATTGTTATAGAAATAATCACGGAATTTTATAAAAAACATGAACGAATACCTGTAAAAAAAGAATTGTATGGTTGTTATAGAGTAGCAAGAAAATATTTTGGAACTTGGAATAAAGCCATTGAGGCCGCTGGTTATAAACCAAATCCAGTGATGTTTTCCAATAAATATATTGCAAAAGACGGAGATAAATGTGATTCTTTGGCTGAGAAGATAATTGACGATTATTTATCAAGACGGAATATTAAGCATATACGAAATTTCCCATACCCTGGAAATGATGGGTTTAAGGTAGATTTTAAAGTTGAAGATAATTGGATTGAATTTTTTGGTTTGTCTGGGCAATTAAAAAGTTACGATCAGATTGAGAGGAGAAAGTTAAAGCTTACTAAAAAATTGGGGATCAATTTGATAAAGATTTATCCAGAAGATCTATTTCCAATAGGTAAACTTGACAAAAAACTAGTTTTTTCTTGACCTTTATTTTGAATATTCGTAAAGATATGAGAAGGAAGGATGCGGAATTTCATAAAGGGTGAGGGCAAATCGCCGCCCCCTTCTCAATTCAGATGCAAGAATTACTTAGGCTAAAGATACATGAGGGTTTTATCAAAATAAAGCAAACATTTCAGGAGTAGAAGTCGTTGGTCACGCCAGACTTGAACTTGAAAGAAAATCGGGTAGAAAAGTCTCGATGAGGAACAATTATTTGATGGGCTACAGGGACGGAAAGTCAATTGGGTCTTGAATTTTAATTTGGAAGAATGTAAAAGGAATTCTGACATGGTAAAAATAAAAAAACCCGAAGTAGAAGCTCCAGTCAAGCAGGAGGGTGGCTCTGCGAAACTTCAAGCAATAAGGCTTGCCATGGACCAGATTGAGAAACAATATGGAAAAGGCTCAATTATGCGTCTGGGTGGTGAAGGCGAAAGATACAAGATTGACGTCATCTCTACAGGTTCTATAGCGGTCGATCTAGCCCTTGGAGTAGGAGGACTACCAAGAGGTCGTATTACAGAAATCTACGGTCCTGAGGCCTCTGGTAAGACCACGCTGGCCTTGGCGGTTATTGCTGAGGCACAGAAGCGCGGCGGGCAGTGTGCTTTTGTGGATGCCGAACACGCACTCGACCCGCAGCGTGCTGAAATCCTTGGCGTTGACCTTGATAATCTTCTTATGTCCCAGCCCGATACAGGCGAGCAGGCTCTCGAGATTACGGAAACCTTAATCCGCTCGGGTGCTATCGACGTAGTTGTTGTCGATTCCGTTGCTGCCCTTGTACCGCGTGCCGAGCTTGAAGGAGAAATGGGAGATGCTGTTATGGGAATGCAGGCACGTCTTATGTCTCAAGCCCTTCGTAAATTAACCGGTGCTATCTCCAAATCAAAAACTGTTCTTATCTTCACAAATCAACTTCGTCAGAAGATCGGAGTTATGTTTGGCAACCCTGAAACCACCCCCGGCGGACTTGCTCTTAAGTTTTATTCATCGGTAAGAATCGACCTTCGAAGAATCGAAGTTCTTAAAGACGGAGAAAAGGTAATCGGATCCCGCCATAGAGCCCGTATTGTTAAAAATAAAGTTGCACCTCCCCTCAGAGTTGCCGAATTCGATATTATGGAAACCGAAGGAATTAGTAAAACAGGTGGGCTTCTTGATGTAGGACTGGAACTTGGACTGATAGGTAAAAGCGGCTCATTCTTTAACTATCAGGGCAAGCCAATTGCACAAGGAAAAGAAGCCGCCAAGTTATATCTAAGGGATAATCCCAAAGTTGCCGATGAAATTGATAAGAAAATCCGCGAAATGGTAGCTAGTGGTAAGAAGCTCCCCAAGGAAATTGGAGAAGAGGAAAAAGAAGAGTGAGTCTCTCTAAAGATTAATAAATTGGTCCGTAGTGATGATGTGTTGGGGCTTGGGGACAGTTTTTAACTTCTCCCCAATACCAACCAAATTGTTCTTTATCGAATCCTGTAATTTTTTCCAAAGCCGCCTTAAACTTTTTTACTTTATTAAGCACCTCTTCATCAGGTAATTCCTCTTCAGACTTAAATTGCCTAAAATGAACATTCTTTTCATCTTGTGTAGTACTAACGGAAGTTTTAAATATGACAGTTTTCCATCTTGTAAGGATTTCCTGTTTCTTTAAATATAATTCTTTCTCGGTGGCATACTTATCTGCAGTTTTCTTTATAGAAGAAATATCATTAATTTTGTCTAGCTTGCTTTTAATAATGTTGTCTGGTGTTAAAGAAATTTTCTTTTCTGCGAGTTCAATTTGTTGATCAAGTTTATGGTTGAGTTGAGCACAAGATGCTGCTGGGTGAAAATCTGCGCTTTCAAGATAATGAATGAACCCATCCGAATATCGAGTGTTACTCATTTTTTCTGTGCAAAAGTTTTCAGGGGTAAGTTCTACGCCAGTTAAGGAAGCACATATTTGTATAAGTTTGGTGTGGGGACAGTAAGGTCCTTTTTCGTAATCATCTGGATAATTGTGCCGCCTTTCATCGAACATACTCGCGATTGTAAAGTCATCAAGTTATAATGTCAAGAAATGTCGGTAATTACTTCAATTAAACAGCAAAAAAATAAAGACAGAGTTAATGTTTATTTGGATGACAAGTTTGGCTTTGGAATTGATCTGGATAATTTTGTTTTACTTCATCTGAAAGTTAATCAGGAACTAACTGAGCAAGAAATTGAAGAAATAGTCAAAAAGGCTGAGTTTCAAAAAACTCTGGATAAGCTTTTAAGGTTTGCGATGGTACGCCCTCGAAGTGAAAAAGAAATACGCGACTATTTCCGCCGGAAAAAAGTTCACGAAAGTCTACATGAAAAACTCTTTGAAAAACTTATGCATTTTGAACTTTTGGACGATGACAAATTTGCCGAGTGGTGGGTGGAACAGCGGACAAATTTTAAACCCAAACCAAAAAGAATTTTGATTCAGGAGTTAAGAATTAAGGGAATTGATAAAGAAATAATCGATAAAGTGTTGGGTGAAGAGGTTGTTGACGAAGAAAAGATAGCGAGAGATTTAATTGAAAAGCGCGCTTATAAATGGGAAGGTCTACCCCCTCGTGAGGCCCGGCAAAAAATATCCCAATATTTGGCAGGAAAGGGATTTAACTGGGATGTAATTGAAAAAGTGGTGGCAAAACGGTAAAATACCCCTAGAGTCAAAGAAAATGGTTAAAAGAACTCAAATTGCAGCTTCTTTCGCCGTAAGCCTAATTTAAGGCTAATCTTCTTTGGTTCCTAAAATAAAATGACAGTAAAGGATGAATACACCGAAAAATTGGCTAAAGTGGCTAGGTTGACCTCTGATGAGGCCAGAAAGGCCCTTTTGGAGGAGGTTCAGAAGGATCTGACTTCCGAAATAGCTAAGAAAATAAGAGCTGCCGAGGAAAAAGTAAAAGAGGAAGCCAGCGAAAAGGCTCGCGAGATCCTTCTTGACGCTATGAAGCAGGGTGCAACCGGTTATGTGGCTGAATATACGGTTTCTTCAGTAACTGTGCCCAATGAAGATGCCAAGGGAAGAATAATCGGAGCGGGTGGAAGGAATATTAGGGTTTTTGAAAAAGAGACAGGAGTTGAGATGGAAATTGACGAGACTAACGAGATCAGACTTTCTTCATTTGATTCCATAAGACGCGAAATTGCAAAGAGGGCTCTCGAAATCCTTATAAAAGATGCCAGAATCCAGCCTTCGAGAATTGAGGAAGTAATTAGACAGGTTAAAGCCCAAATGGAAGATGTGCTTTTGGAGGAAGGCAAGAAAATTTGTCACGAGTGCGGCGTATTTAATTTGCCGGTTGAGCTTATGCGTATGATAGGGCGTTTCAGGTTCAGAACTTCTTACGGTCAAAACTTGGGAATTCATACTATTGAAGAAACAAAAATGGGGGTTGCCATTGCACTCGAAATTGGAGCCAATGCAGATATTGTGCGACTTGGATGTCTTCTTCACGATATCGGAAAAGTTGTTACCGATGAGGAAGGAAATCATATCGAACTGGGAGTTAACCTTTGCAAGAAATACGGAATGCCGAAAGAAGTAATAGCTTGTGTAGCGGAACACCATGAAGATAGACCTTTCAGCAGCAATGAAAGCGTAATTGTTTGGATGGCGGATGCAATTTCGGGATCAAGACCTGGTGCACGCTATGAACCCCATGAAGATTATGTAAAAAGAATGAGCAATATTGAGGAAATTGCCAAAGGTTTTCCAGGTGTGGATGTTGCCTATGCATTTCAGGCGGGTCGCGATGTCAGAGTAATTGTTAACCCGGATGAAGTTGATGATGATAAACTAACTATACTGGCCCACGATATTGCTAGAAAATTGGAAAAGGAAGCGGAATATGCAGGACAAATCAAAGTTTCGGTCATCAGGGAAGTCAGAGCTACGGAAACTACTTCGGCAAAATAGTCTCCTTGTTGTCTTTTTTACCTTGCTTATTTTTGTAACTGTATTTGTTTATTTAAATAGATCTGTTTTTCAAACAAATTCTTCCCTATTCAAAAGATCAAATACAAGTAAGTTCGGTCAGCTGCTCGGTTCTCCGATCCCGACTCCACCCCCGACGCCAACCCCCAAACCATTAACCGTTGCCGAGATGAATACTTTGTATGGCCCTTGTGTTCATCTGCCGGTTCTTATGTATCACCATATTCAATCTGAGGATGCGGCAAAAGCGGATAAACAGACAAATCTGACAACTTACACTGATTATTTCAAAAAGCAGATGCAATATCTGAAAGATGACGGTTATCATGTTGCCACAATGCAAGACTTAGTCAATTTTTTTGACAACGGAACCCCAATTCCTCCTAAGAGTGTTCTTCTTACTTTTGATGACGGATATGAAGATTTTTATACGGATGCTTATCCAATTCTTCAAAGTTTTGGATATAAGGCAACCATGTTTACTCCGACTGGACTTATGGACAATCCAGATTATCTTACATGGGATCAGATTATGTCAATGAATGGGGGGATTTTATTTGGAAATCACACATGGTCCCATAAAAATGTAGGAGTATCCGTAAGTATTATGCAATATGAAATTTCTACTGCCGATACACAGCTTTCCGATCACAATTTAAATTCTCCGAAGGTTTTTGCATATCCTTACGGTTTGGATACTCCGGCCTCGGAAAGTTATTTGAAATCACTTGGATATAAAGCCGCATTTACTGAAATTTCCGGAAGTGTCCTTTGCAAGAAACAAAGATTTGCTTTACCCAGAATCCGGATCGGTAGTACATCTCTCTCTTCTTACGGATTTTAATTGTTTATATTAGTCCGAAAACTTGACATTTTGTTCGCTTTCATTTATGCTACTTCGCAGAATGACAAAAGCGGAACTTCTTGATCAAGTTGCAAGAAAAGCACACCTTACCAAAAAGGCGGCGGAAGAAGCAGTTGAAGTTTTTCTGGATGAAGTCGGAAGAGTTTTGGGTAAAGGAGAAAAAGTAGTTCTTTCCGGTTTCGGAACTTTTAAAGTTATCTCCATGAAAGGGAAAACCGTAAAAATTCCTAAAACGGAAAAAATGGTTACAATTAAATCTCACAGACTTCCGCGTTTTACTCCGGGCAAAAAATTAAAGAGACAAGTAAGCCGCTAACTCCTCAAATTCTAAGTGTTATACTAGGCTTATGGACAAGGCTATTATTATTGATGGTCTAGTTAAGAATTTTGAAATTATCGAAAAAGAGCCGGGTTTAACGGGTGCCCTCAAATCTCTAATATCTCCCAAGAAAAAACTTGTACACGCCCTAAGGGGAATATCTTTTGCAATTCAGCCCGGAGAGCTTGTTGGGTTTATCGGTCCGAACGGAGCCGGTAAAACAACAACTCTTAAAACTTTATCGGGTCTGCTTTATCCGACGGGGGGATTTGTGGAAGTTTTGGAATATAATCCTTGGGAAAGAAAACCGGAATTTTTGAAACAAATTTCCCTTGTGATGGGCCAAAAAAATCAGCTTTGGTGGGACCTTCCTGCCATCGAAACATTTGAACTTAACCGGGCGATTTATGAAATTCCCACCCAAACATATAGGGAAACTCTTAATGAACTTATCGAACTGTTAGATATTGGAAAGCTGCTTAAAACCCCCGTAAGAAAACTTTCTTTGGGACAAAGGATGCGGATGGAACTGACAGCCGCCCTTCTTCATAAACCAAAAATATTATTCTTGGATGAACCCACAATCGGGCTTGACCTTGTTGCTCAACAAAAAGTGCGTGATTTTATTTACGATTACAATCGGAAATACAATGCAACAATTCTTCTTACATCCCACAACATGGACGATCTGACGAACCTGGCAAGGCGTGTGATTATTATTGATAACGGAAGTATTTTATTTGACGGAGCCTTAGAGGAGTTGGTTTCTCGATTTGCTAAAGAAAAAATTATTAAAGCAACTCTTTCCGGAGAGGACAACATCGCTCAGATTGAAAAGATCGGAAAGGTTAGAAAACTTACCTTTCCTGAAGTTACTATCGCAGTTCCCAGGTCAACGGTTGCGGTTGCCGCCGCGGAACTGTTACAAAATTTTCCCGTGGATGATCTGACAATAGAAGAAATTCCGATAGAAGAAATAATCCGCAAAGTTTTTAAAGGGGAGTTAAAGTGATAAGTGAAACTTGTTAGAATATCATGAAAAAATATTGGAGTATCTTCAAAATCTCCTTTGAACAGGAGTTTGCATACCGTCTGAATTTTATTCTTTGGAGAGTGAGAAACGTTTTTCAGATTCTTTTGACTTATTTTCTCTGGAGTACGGTTTTTGCGAATCCCACAACACAAATTTTCGGCTACGATAGGACAAAGATTTTAACCTATGTTTTTGGAATAATGATTGTTCGGGCACTGGTTCTTTCGGCGCGGGCAATGGATGTTTCAAATGATATTTCTCAAGGAGATTTATCCAATTATCTTTTAAAGCCTATTAGCTATTTCAAATATTGGTTTACAAGAGATATCTCCAGTAAAGCCTTAAATTTAATATTTGCGGCAGTTGAGTTTACCGGTCTTTTTATAATTTTAAGACCGCCGTTTTTCTTTCAAGGTAACCCTCTTACTTTATTAATCTTTTTGGTTAGTATAATTTTGGCAATTTTAATTTATTTTCTTCTTCTTTTTTTGATCAGTTCAATTCCTTTTTGGGCTCCTGAAATTGGCTGGGGTTCGCACTTTTTAGTTACGGTTGTCATAATAGAAGCCTTGTCGGGTTCACTTTTCCCGATAAATATCTTACCCGGAGTTTTGCAATCGATAGTTTTGGCGACTCCATTCCCTTATCTTATTTATTTCCCTGTCGAGGTTTATCTTGGAAATATAACAGGGGCTGCCCTTATCGGCGGCTTAATGGTTGCGACTGCCTGGTGCGGAGTTTTATGGTTTTCACTGAATTTTATCTGGCAAAAGGGACTTAAAGCCTATCAGGCGTTTGGAAGATGATATGAAAAAATTCAAGAAATATTTAAAAATTTGGTGGATGATGAGCAAAAATTCTTTTTCTATGGTTCTCAGTCAAAGGATCGCACTTTTTATGTTTTTGACGGGAAAAATTTTAAGATTTGTTTTCTTTTTCGGTTTTCTGTATTTTCTATTGCTCGGTAGCGGAAGTCTGGCAGGTTATACGGGAAACGAAATAATATTTTTCTTTTTAACCTTTAATTTGATTGATGTTATTACCCAGTTTTTATTTAGAGAAGCTTACAATTTTAGACCGATGATAATTAATGGCGACTTTGATTTGGTTTTGGTAAAGCCTATTAGCGCTCTTTTTAGGGTATTAATGGGAGGAGCTGATGTGATTGACTTGATAACGATCCCTCCGCTTATTGTTTTAACGGTTTATTACGGAACACTTCTTCATCCTACAATTTATGGTTTGGCATTATTTTTAGTATTGTTATTTAACGGCTACCTGATAGCAACCGCGTTTCATGTAATTATTCTTTCCTTTGCAATTATTACGCTTGAAGTTGATCACACTGCAATGATTTATAGAGATATAACCAGTTTGGGAAGACTTCCGACAGATATTTATAAGGAGCCTCTAAAATCTTTTTTGACTTACATTGTCCCGGTGGGAATCATGATGACTCTTCCCGCAAAGGCAATGATGGGAACGGTGACCCCTGCTGTGGTAATGATTGCATTTTTGGTCGGATTTACCGCGATTTTTGTTTCTCTGAAGTTTTGGAAATATTCATTAACTAGATATTCAAGTGCCAGTAGTTAAATAGTATGAATAATCTTTTAGTTATTTGTGGTCCCACTTCAACAGGAAAGACGAGTTTAGGCATTACTCTTGCCAGGAAGTTTAATGGTGAAATTATCTCGGCCGATTCCAGACAGGTTTATAAAGGAATGGATATAGGAACCGGTAAAAGCCTGCCGAAGGGGGTAAAAATAAAATTCCCATGGTTTGGAAAATATGGATATTACGAAATAAATGGGGTAAAAATCTGGGGTTATGATTTAGCCGATCCGAGGCATGGATTTAGCGTCTCACAATATCTAAAATTTATCGAAAGAATACTTGCAGATATTAATAAAAGGGGCAAACTTCCTATTCTTGTTGGTGGAACAGGACTTTACATAAAAGGAGTAATTGAAGGAATCCCGACGGCCTTGATTCCTAGAAGCAGTCAGTTAAGGAAAAATCTGGAGATGAAAAGTCCTGAAGAGCTTTTTGAAAATCTGGCCCAAATAGATTCCATCAGAGCAGCGCAAATGAATTCTTCCGACAAGAAAAATCCAAGACGTCTGATTCGTGCCATAGAGGTTGCAACATGGAAAATAAGTAATATGGGAAAGGATCGTGATATTGAAAAAAGGAAAGTGAATTTGAATGTTTTGGAAGTAGGGCTTACCGCTTCTGCAAAGGTAATTGAAAAAAGAATAAATTTGAGGGTAAAAAATCGTCTAAAGGAAGGGATTAAAGAAGAAATAGAACACTTGCTGAAATCCCATGTTGGTTGGGATGTGCAGTCAATGTCGTCAATAGGCTATGGCCAGTGGAAAGATTATTTTGAGGGTAGAAAACCTGAGGAAGAAGTTGTTAAAGAATGGGAAGAAGAAGAAAAAAAGTATACAGGGCGTCAAATGGTATGGTTTAAAAAAGATAAAAAGATTGTCTGGTTTGATATATCTGACCCTGATTATCCCGAGAATGTGGACAAATTAATCGGAAAATGGCATAATAACCTAAATGTTCAGAAAAATTGAGATTTCCCACAAAACTGTTATTTTTACCGTATTTTTCCTACTGAGTCTTTGGTTCGTGTATTTTATAAGGGGAATAATTTTAGAACTTTTTGTTGCTTTTCTCCTGATGACTATTATGGAACCGTTGGTGGTATTCCTTGAGAAGATTAAAATCCCAAGGGTCGTGTCGGTATTAATAACTTACATCTTGGTGATTGGAGTTTTGGGAGGATCAATAGCTTTAATAATTCCGACTTTGGTTCAGCAAACAACCAACTTTGCGAATGCCCTTCCCACGTATTTTGCCAATATCGGTATTCAACTTTCAATAAGTGGAGATGTTGCGAAAGGGTTCATGCAACAGATAAGCGGAGTTTCCGGTGAGGTGCTTAATTTTACTTTTTCACTTTTCTCGAATGTGTTTGCCATTTTGACGATTCTTGTTTTTGCCTTCTATATGCTTCTGACTCACAACGGGTTTAAGAGCCAGGTCCAGATGCTTTTCGGTGAAGCCAAGGGCCAAAAAATCAGTAAACTGATTATCGGCATTGAGGAAAAATTAGGTAAATGGGCCAGGGGGCAGCTTATTTTGATGTTGGCAGTAGCGATTGGAACTTACATAGGGTTACTTCTTATCAGTGTTCCGTTTGCCTTACCGCTTGCGATTTTAGCCGGGATTTTTGAAATAATTCCTATTTTGGGACCGATTGTTTCCACTATTCCTGCTGCCCTTATCGGATTTGGTATTTCTCCTGTTACAGGAGTGGGAGTGGTTGTTGTAGCACTATTGGTACGCGGGCTTGAAGGTTATGTGTTGGTGCCAAAGGTTATGCAAAAGTCCGTAGGAGTTTCACCTTTGGTTGTGCTTATTTCAATTGCCGTTGGTGCCAAGCTTGCCGGAATAATGGGAGTAATTGTTTCAATCCCTTTGGTTATTACGTTTGAAGTTTTAATTAGAGAATACTTCATCAAGGAATAATTTATACCAACAAAAAATCCCGCTTGTGCGGGACTTTTTGTACTCTGGAAAAGAGTAAGCCAGGTTCTGTTTTTCGATGATCATCCATCTAACGCCCTCGAACCTCGGGACTCGGGAAAGCGCTTCAAACGTCCCTTTCGGAGGTTGCAGCGGGGAGGATTGCCTCTTTTCACTCGTTTTCTTTTACCTTTAGGGTAAGAGACTCGACATAGTTTCTGTGGCTCTATACTGGCCAAACCCAAGGTTTCCCTTGAGCCTGTCTCCGGCTTACGCCAGACACCCTGCTTTCTGCTGCCTGGACTTTCCTCACCAGCCTTGTGAGGCTAGCGCGATCATCCTTTCTCCAGAGTGAGGAAAGTATACCACTTTTTGCTACCGATTTCATAAACCCAAAATATTTTTAATATTCAATTTGCTGAGACACTTCAGTATCGGCCGAAGTTGGACTAATATTAATTATGATTGCTACGACTAATAAAATTAAACGTCAGAAATTTAGTGCTTGGGTTGTGTTTCTTAGGCAATTCAAAAACCCGCTTCTTTTGGTTTTTATTGTCTCAACTATAGTTGCATTTGTTGTTGGAGAAAAAACGGAAGCGTTTGCTATTTGGATTGTAATGTCTCTTTCCATAATTTTAGGTTTTTGGAATGAATACCAAGCGGAAAAAGTTGTCAATGATCTGATTAAGCGGATTTCATTTACGGTTAGCGTTAAAAGAAACGGAGTTGAAAAAATAATTCCCGTTGCCGAAATACAACTTAATGATGAAGTTTTTCTGCATTCTGGATCGATTATCCCCGCCGATATCCGAATATCAATTTCTGAAGGTCTAGAGGTCAATGAATCTGTTATTACTGGAGAATCGTTACCTGTGCCGAAAAAGGACGGAGACCCTGTTTATATGGGAACAGTTGTAACAAGCGGAAATGCTCACGGAGTTGTTACTGCAATCGGAATGGATACAAAATATGGAAAAATTTCTGGTCTAACCGATAAAGCCCGGCCTCTTACCGAATTTCAAAAAGGGCTTCAGGATTTTAGTTTGCTTCTTGCCAAAATTGCGGGGGTAACAGTTGTGCTTGTTATCGGTTTTGGATATTTTCTGCATCATCCGATTGTCGATACGGTACTTTTTGCATTGACTGTAGCTATGGGAATCACACCGGAGCTTTTGCCGCTTATTGTCACATTAAGTCTTTCTTACGGTTCCAAAAAATTAGCAAAGAAGGATTTAATTGTAAAACAATTTGTCTCAATAGAGGATATTGGAAATATGGAAGTTCTTTGCACGGATAAAACAGGCACTTTAACGGAGGGCAAAATTTCTCTAAGTTTATATCAGGACAAATCCGGTAAAGAAAACCCCGAAGTTCTTAGCTTAGGTTTAATTTGCAATTCAGGGTTTACCCATGGATACGCCGCTGCGGATTCTATCGATAAAGCAATCATTGATTTTGCAGAGTCAAAGGGCATTAAGATTACCAATAAACCAGAAAAACTTTATGAAATGCCCTTTAATTTTGAGAATAGATTTATGTCTATCGCGATAAAAAGAGATGGAAAAGTAGTTTTGATTTGTAAAGGTTCGCCAGAAGCAATAATAGCTCGGTTGAAACTTGATGATGAGGAGAAGAAAAAACTTGAGAGTACTTCGGATGGTCTTCAAAAGAACGGCTTGAGAGTAATTGCTGTTGCATCAAAAGAAATAGTCAATTTTGATCCTAAACTTATTAAAAGCGAATTTAAAGATCTTAAGTTTGGAGGATTTATGAGTTTTGCCGATGTTCCCAAAAAAGATTTGGCGGAAGATTTTAGAAAATTTGAAAATCTCGGGGTTTCAATAAAAATAATTACGGGAGACAGTGAAATTGTTGCTGAAAAAGTGTCCAAAGATGTCGGGTTTGATTATAAAAAGGTTTTGACCAACTCTGAAGTTGAGAAGATGAATGACTTGGAGTTGGAAAAAGAAGTATGGAAAGTAGACATTTTTTCCAGAATTACTCCATCCCAAAAAGTAAGGATAATTCAAGCTTTAAAGAAGGGTGGCAGAACCATAGGTTATATGGGTGATGGGGTTAATGACGGCCCGGCTCTTCGTATCGCCGATGTGGGAATTTCTGTTAATACCGGAGTGGATGTAGCCAAAGATACAGCCTCAATTGTACTTCTTAGGAAGAGCCTTGGGACTATTGCTGATGGAATTAAAGAAGGAAGAATTACTTTCCAAAATACAATTAAATATATTTTAATGGGAACAAGCTCTGATTTTGGAAACATGGTGAGTGCGGCGGCGGCATCCATAATCTTGCCATTTTTGCCCATGACACCGGTGCAGTTTTTACTTAATAACATTTTGTATGATGTTTCTCAAACTTCTATCCCGACGGATAATATTGACCCTGATCAGATACGACTTCCCAGAAGTTGGGACATAAATTACATAAAGAAATTCATGATTTTATTTGGTTTAATAGGAACTTTATATGACTTTTTGACCTTCGCAGTTATGTATTTTGTATTTCACGCTAGAGGAAGCCTATTCCAGACCGGTTGGTTTGTTACTTCGTTCATAACTCAAGTCTTGGTAGTTTTTGTAATAAGAACCAGAAAAATTCCCTTTTGGAAAAGTAAGCCCAGTACTCCATTTTTAATAACTTGTTTAAGTGTTGTAGTTCTGGCTTTATATCTGCCATTTAGTCCGTTTGCAGACTACCTCGATTTTAGTAGACTTCCGTTACTTTATTTTGGTTTTCTAATTGGAATTACTCTAACATATTTAGGAATGGTTGAAATCGGAAAATATTATTTGAATAGGAATAAATTTATATAAATGAGACTTGTAGTACAAAGAGTCGAAAAAGCGAAAGTTGTGAAAGTATCTGACAAAAAAACGGTTGGGAAAATCGGTTTGGGTCTTTTTGTTTTAGTCGGATTTAAAAAAGGTGACTCAGAAAATGATGTGAACTCGTTGGCAGAAAAACTTTCAAAACTTCGTGTAATGTCGGACGATAAAGAAAAGATGAATTTATCAGTTCTCGATACCAAATCGGAAATTTTGGTTGTTTCCCAATTTACTCTTTATGCCGATACAATGGGGGGCAATAGACCGAGTTTTTTTAAAGCGGAAGAACCGGCTAGGGCCGAAAAACTTTATAACTATTTTATTGAAAATCTTAGGCAAAAAGGAATAAAAGTTGAAACCGGAAGTTTTGGAGATTATATGCAGATAGAGGCCACCCTAAACGGACCGGTTACAATAATTTATGAGTAAGATATTAAAATCTTTGGGCACGGTAGTTCTGGTATTCGCCTGCGTTGTCGTAGCGATAACAACGTTTTTGGTTGGCTATATAAAAGGATATTCATTCGGTAAAAACGATCAATATGGTGTTGATCAGAAGTATTTATCACAATTCGTTTCAGCGACATCAAAACCGTTTGCAACTTCCACTTCTTCTCCAAAACCAATTGTGGTTTATGTAAAACCTACTCCAGCTCCGAGTTGGGGAGGACCTCAGCTTTGGGATGCAGTCAATCAATCCAGAGTTGAGCATGGAGTTAACCCTTTAAAATCGAAAGATGATCTTTGCACAATTGCCTCAATACGTTTGAATGAACTTCTACAACTGGGAACACTTGACGGACACCAGGGTTTTTCGGCACTTGAACAAAGAAACGATATAAAACCGATTTTTGATAGCTATGGAGTTGTTTCCGAATTTCTGGTTAGCGGGGCAACCAGTCCTCAAAATGCAGTTGATCTTTGGCTTAATACAATGGGTCATAAACAGCTTCTGACAGGAGGAGAGTATGTTTGGGGCTGTATTTATGCTCAAAACGGATTTGGTGTAGCAATCGCAGCGTATTAAATCAATTTTTCTCTTTTTAAGAACTTTATTAATTTTTTCTTTGAAGTAAATTGACGCCCAATTCCAACAAAAAGCCTATTCATATCGTTCCAATATTTTTTAGGAACTGTTTTAATTAATTCCTTTTCGGTTTGTTCAGGGTTTTTTGTATGGACCCAACCAAGTAGGTTACTGATTCTGTGGACATGGGTATCAACTGCGATTGCTGGAATGTTAAATGCACGATTAAGAACCAAATTTGCAGTTTTTCTACCAACCCCGGGGAGGGTAATAAGTTTTTTAAATGTTCCTGGAACTTTTCCGTTAAAATCTTTTAGTACTTTTTCGGTTAGAAGCTTTATGTGTTTTGCTTTTATTTTATAAAAACCAACAGGGTAGATTAATTTTTCAATGCTTTTGACTTCAAGTTTATTTAATTCGGAAAAATTTGGAGCAACCTTAAAAAGTCTTTTCGCGGCAGCCAGAGTGGTATTGTCGTTAGTCCGTGCGGACATAACTGTTGAAATTAATGTTTTATATTTATTTGAGCCAAAAACCTCCAAGGGGATCGGCTTATAGTTATTTTTGAATACTTTAAAAACTTTGGAGTAGTCTTTCATTATCTGTTAAGGAATACAAAAGGGGCCCTACCAATTCCGGTGGGTGCCCTTTTGCTTTAAGTGTTCAAATCAAAGTTATTTGCCTCCGATCTTGAACATGGTTGTGCCACAAACTTCACAAACTGCTTTTGTAGCTTTCTTGCCATTTTTCATGGTAACCTCTTGAGCATCTTTGCCCTCTCTTTTTGCGCGGCACTTTACACAGTACATCATAAATTACTTCACCCCCTTCCTTAGGACAGACAACACTTAATTGTCTTTTACAGAACAGCTCATTTAATCATGAACTTGCTCCAGGCTAAGTATATCACGAGCTCCAGGAACAGGATGAAGCTAATGAGAATTAAGCTTCTGAGAATGTTTTTTCTGGTTTTTGAGGCTGACCCATCTTGTGCCAAGTATTCGGCTTTTTTTTCATGCCTGACCGTGGCTGGTGAAGAAATTTTGTCTGATCTTGATTCCCCCTTGACATGCGTTCCAGAAGGCTCTTTTGGTTGCCACGAAACGAGAAATCCGTAATGCGGATTCTCTTTATTTTTTCGTGTCCTTTCTATTGCCACGGCATCAATTTACATCGAATTGGTAAATTTTACAATCTCCTTGACACTGACTTTTCAAGATGTAAAAATGACACCAGCCTGCCAAAAGTAAATGCAAAATTTGAGTTTATATATTTCTTTAATTTTGGGAGTTTGGCTTTTGGTACTAAGTTTTTTCTTGTACCGTTATTTCGCTCTTTTTAATAGACTAGGTAAAGATATTGAAGTATCTGATCTTAAAAAAGTTTTGGAAAAACTTTTAGGACGGGTAGATGAAAATACCGAAAATATAAAAGGTATTGAAAAAAGAATTGATCTTTTGGAAGATGACGGCAAATACCACGTACAGAAAGTAGGCTTGGTAAGATTTAATCCGTTTAAAGAACTTGGCGGAGATCATAGTTTTAGTTTGGCCATTCTTGACGGTCACGACTCGGGAGTTATCATAACAGGACTTCATACAAGAGAAAGAACCAGAATTTATATGAAGGATATTAAAAAGGGTAAGAGTAGTTCCGAACTGTCAACTGAAGAAGAAAAGGCTTTGGTTAGCGCTCAAAAGAGCAGATAGTAATATATACAAATAAACTTTGTGTTATTTAAAAGCTCTTATTTGCGATTGCAAATTCGGGTCCATTGAGTATAGAATGAAACATTG
Source organism: Candidatus Microgenomates bacterium (assembly GCA_049523135.1). GTDB lineage: Bacteria > Patescibacteriota > Microgenomatia > UBA8517 > UBA8517 > JBEKNE01. Next base: position 244,423 of record JBEKNE010000001.1, read on the forward strand.
TTACCTTTAATGAAAAACTTTAAGAATTTTTTTATTTCAAGAAAATTTATAGTAATTGTCAGTTTTGTTGGACTTTTCTTAATTACGGTTGGGGTCTCATTAATCATTTTTTATTATGTAGCTCCTCAAAAAGCTTCTAACCTTCTTTCCGAGATTGGTCAAAGGACAAAAATAAATGTCAATCTTCCCAAGACCGAAGAATGCCCGATTAACGGGGAAATGTATACAAAAGCGGAAAGTGATGTCTGGAATACAAGGCGTCCTATTGCAATGATGATTGAAAATCACACTGAGGCAAGACCAGAGTCGGGTTTATCACGCGCGGATGTTGTTTACGAAGCTGTAGCTGAAGGCGGAATAACAAGATTTACGGCAATATTCTATTGCGGAGCGGCAGCGGAGGATGTCCAAGCAGCTCCTCTTAGAAGTGCCAGGGTCTATTTTGTCAATCTTGCGGCAGGTTATGGAACCGATCCAATCTTTTTGCATCAAGGTGAAGCGAATAATATTTGCAGCACTTGCCCGGGAGGAAATAAACCATCATCTCAAATCGATCCTTTAGTTAATGTACTGACTCTATTTGATAAGCTTGGTTGGCAAGGAGGAACAACAGGCAATAATTTTGATGGCGGCTACGACATAGGCTATCCTATCGTTGTTCGTAACCAATACCGCTTGAGTAGCACCGCTTCCGCTTGGGAGCATTCGGTTGTAGCAGATCTTGATCTTGTTTGGCAGGAAGCTGCAAAGCGGGGATGGAATTATAAAGACAGTAGTGGAGTGCCGTGGACACAGGGCTTTACAAAATGGATTTTCCAAAACGGCAAAGCAACAACCTCACCTGCAGTATCCGATATCAAGTTTAACTTTTGGGCTAGTATGCCGGGTTATGATGTTGAATGGAAATATAATTCCGCTACAAATTTTTACATGAGATATAATGCCGGGCAAGCGTTTATTGATTGGGAATTTGATAAGCCTCAGATAGCGGCAGCGAACGTAGCAATAATGTTCGTTAAGGAAAGTGGTCCTCTTGATAGTGAGCATCATATGTTCTATCAGGATATCGGAACAGGCAATGCAATAGTTTTCCAGAACGGTCAGGCGATAGTGGGAACTTGGAAAAAGGCATCAGCGCTTGACAGGGAAGTTTTTTATGATACAAATGGGAAAGAGATACAAATGGTTCGTGGACAAACCTGGGTAGAGCTGGTACCTTCCACAAACAAAGTCAGTTATTAATTATTACCTGCTCCAAAATAGATGGCGACTCTAGGTGACATTATTACTTCGAAAGTTAGAATTAAAATCTTGGAGCTTTTCTTCTCCAACCTGAAAGAGGTTTATCATGTCAGAGGAATTGTTAGGGAAACCGATGAGGAAATTAATGCCGTAAGACGCGAACTGATGAAACTTGAAACAGACGGCTTACTTAGGAAAGAACCCCGGGGAAACAGGATTTACTATTCAGTTAGACCCGAATATCCGTTTTTTGATGATTTGGTTTCAATGGTTGCCAAAACTACCGGTTTGGGTAAATTGATAATTGAAAACAGAAATAAAATTGGCAGGATCTCATTTATAATGTTTTCAGGAAAGTTTATCAGACGAAAAGAGCGCAAGCGTGAGGACGATGTAGATATTTTGGTTGTTGGAGAAGTGGTATTGCCTGAATTAGCTTCAATTATTAGAGTTGAGGAAAGCAAGCGAGGAACAGAAATAAATTACACAGCGATGAACAGAGATGAATTTGATTTCAGAAAAAAAAGGCGTGACCCGTTTCTTCTGGGAATACTGTCCGGCAGTCGGGTTATGATAATTGGGGATGAAGAAGACCTCGTCGGTTAATTTTATCTATGCTGTCAACTCCCGTTAAAAGACTGGTGTTAATTACGGTTTTGGTTATAGCGGCAATATATATTTGTTTGCCTCATACTTTTTCATTGTTTGGCAAGAATATTACCCGTCCGGATTTGAATGTAAAAATCGGAAATCTTACTATCAACCGTAGTTTTGATTTGCATCTAGGTCTGGACCTTGCCGGAGGCAGCCAACTCGTGTTTGAAGCGGATATGAGCAAAATCCCCGCCGATAAGCAAGCCACAGCTTTGGAAAGTGTAAAAAATGTAATTGAAAATCGTGTTAATCTTTTTGGAATATCCGAACCCACTGTCCAGACGTCTGTTTTTGAAGGCAAGGATAGAATTATCGTCGAACTTCCGGGAATTAGTGATACCCAGCAGGCGATTAGTCTTATTGGTCAAACAGCCCAGCTTGCTTTTGCCGAAATTAAGGAAGTTCCTGGTATCAAAGGGGCATCACCTTCAGCACAGCTTGTTCCTACAGATCTGACTGGAGCTGATTTGCAAAGCGCATCGGTTATATTTGATTCACAAACCGGAAAACCCGAAGTCTCTCTTCAATTTACAACTGAAGGTGGCAATAAATTTGCGGATATTACCGGCAGAAATGTGGGTAAACCTCTTCCCATTGTGCTTGATAATAATATCATTGAGGAACCCGTAGTTCAGGAGCAAATTACCGGCGGAAACGCACAAATAACCGGAAGTTTTACTGTTGATGAAGCAAAACAACTTGCGGTTCAACTTAATGCCGGAGCTCTTCCTGTTCCCGTAAATCTTGTTCAGGAGACAACGGTCGGGGCAACTCTGGGAGCACTTTCCGTTAAGCAAAGTCTTCTTGCCGGGGTTGTTGGAATGATAATGGTTTGTCTTTTTATGATTCTGGCTTATGGAAAACTTGGTATTATCGCCGATCTTGGTCTCGGTATATTCACCGTGATCACAATTGCTCTTTATAAACTTATACCGGTTACAATTACACTTCCCGGAATTGCCGGATTCTTGCTTTCTGTCGGGATGGCAATGGACGGGAATATTCTTATTTTTGAAAGGTTTAAGGAGGAAAAGCCTAAGCACGAATATCATCAAGCGATGGAAATCGCATTTGGAAGAGCGTGGAATTCAATAAGAGATGCTTATACGGCGACACTTATTACATGTTTCATTTTGGCTAATCCTTTAGATTGGAATTTCTTAAATACCTCAGGTCCGATTAGAGGTTTTGCAATTACTCTTGGACTCGGAATTTTTATAAGTCTTTTTTCGGGAATTTTTGTCAGCAGGAATCTGCTTAGAGTTTTTACGAAAGGAGACAAAAATGATTGACTGGATGAAATATCGTTGGCTTTATTTGCTTATTTCCGGAACCGTAATTCTTTCGGGAATTTTTGGGATGATAAAATGGGGTTTTCGGATTGGTGTTGAATTTAAGGGCGGAACCTCTATTGAATATCAGCTTAATCGCGATGTGGATCCGGATAAATTAAGTACGGCAGTAAAAAGTGTCGGAGTGGAAGTTGTTTCTATCCAAAAAACAGCAACAGGATCTTATATTTTGAAACTTGGTCAGGTAACCAATTCCCAAAGGGCGGATATTAAGAAAAGTATCGAAAAACTTGGAGTTTCGGCAGATGAGCTTAGTTTTGAAGTGGTCGGCCCGACAGTCGGAGCCGAACTTGTCAGAAAAACAGTTTATGCGTTGCTACTTTCTTCTTTAGGAATTCTTCTTTGGGTGGCAATCCAATTCAAAAGTTTTAAGTTTGGAATTTCTGCAGTTTTGGCGATGCTGCACGATAGTTTGGTGGTTATCGGAACATATTCTCTCTTTTGCCACTTCTTCGGAGCGGAGGTAGATTTACTTTTTGTAACGGCTCTTCTCACAATACTTTCTTTTTCCGTACACGATACGATTATAGTTTACGATAGGATTAGGGAATCCAAGAAAAGTTTTGGTGATGACCTTTATGGTCTAGCCAACAAAGCAACAAGCGAGACAATGGTCAGGTCCCTGAATAATACTTTTGTTGTTATTTTTATGATGGTGGCGCTTCTTCTTCTGGGAGGATCAACCATCAAATGGTTTACCGCAACTCTTCTTGTGGGGACTCTTTCGGGAGCATATTCGTCACCTTTTGTCGCAGTTTCAATTTTGGTAACCTGGGACGAACTTCAAAAGAAATTCAAGAAGTACTAGTTTTTACTGTTTTTGGACATCTGCTTGGTTTGAAGCGTCGGAAAATTATGCAAGAGAAAATAATTTATGACTTTTGGGAAAGTGCAGCTATTAAATCTTCTTTATTATTTTCAATTTCCTTATTTACTACTTTTTCAAATAGGTCATTCAGTATTTTTCCGACTTCCGGACCCGGTTTAAGGTTAAGCTCTTTCATCACGTCATTTCCGTCAATCTTCAGATCGCGAACAGTGAAGGGTTCCTTTTGAACTTCGATAAGTCTTTTCTTAAATTCCTCGAGCCGCCATGAAGTTTCCCTGGCTCCCCCTCCAAGTCTGTCTGCAACCCGAAGAGCTAGCATATCATCCATATTTTCCAGGCCCACATTCCGTAAAATTCTTCTTATGGCGGAGTCTGTTTGATGTTCATCAACCGTGAATTGATGCCACCGGATAAGTTTTATAAATTTGTCCTTTTCTTTATTGGAAAATCTAAGTCTGTCCGCAATGTTTTCGGCAATTTTAGTTGAAACCATTTCATGATTATAAAAAGTTATAGTTCCGGTTGAGAGTTTTTTATAAGTTTGGGGTTTACCAATATCATGAACTAAAGTTGCAAAGCGTGTAACAGGATCTGGCGATTTACAAAATTTCAGAGACATCAGAAGATGATTCCCAACATCATAAATGTGGTGACGCCCTGGGGATTTTTGCTCGACGCCGAAGCACTTTTCCATTTCCGGTAGAATTTCCTGCATAAGTCCGGAATTCCTGAAAAGAACCATCCCCTCATAGGGATTTGGAGATGCAAAGAGTTTAAAAAGTTCATCTTTTACTCTCTCTTTGGCGATTTTATTGATTAGAGGAGCGTTTTTTTTGATTGCTTCAAATGTCTTATTCTCGATGGTAAAGCCAAGTTCTGCGGCAATCCTTACGGCTCTCATCATTCTCAAGGCATCTTCGGAGAATCTTTCATTCGGATCTCCAACTGCTCTAATTAATTTATTTTTTATATCCTCTTGCCCTTTGTATAAATCGATAATTTTAAGATTTTTATCGAGAGCCAATGAATTAATTGTAAAATCGCGCCTTGCCAAATCCTCTTCTAAGCTCTTTCCCCAGACAATTTTGGTTGGATGGCGAAAGTCTTCGTACCCCTCTTCGGTTCTGAAAGTCGTTATTTCGTGAGGACGTTCAGGATCATCCGGATTATCCGTAAATACCGTACCGAACTGATTGTTATAAAGCCCACCGGGGACCACTTTTAAAATTTCTTCAGGGGTGGCATTGGTTGTGAAGTCCCAATCATTTGTAATTCTGCCCATAATGATGTCCCTGACGGCTCCCCCCACGATATAAATTTCATATCCGGCTTTATCAAATTTTTCCAAGATATCTTTTACCGATTTTGGTAATTGGACTTCCATGGCTATATAAGATAAATTATACCAGTATGAAGTGGGAAGTATTAGACAAATCATCGATATCGGATACAGAGTCAGTCGTAAATGTACTTCTTAAAAATAGGGGAATAAAGGGTGAAAAACAAAAGGAAGAATTTTTTTCACCAACTCTTCCCTCCAAAATTTTACTGAAATTTCTGGGTGTAAAAGAATCTGAGGTTAAAAAAGCAATTGCCAGAATTAAAAAAGCAAAGAAAAACAAGGAATTTGTAATTGTTTATGGAGATTATGATGCAGACGGAATTACGGCAACGGCAATTATGTGGGAAGCGCTCCATTCCTTTGGACTTGATGTTTTACCCCATATTCCGGATAGATTTGAGGAAGGATATGGAATTAATGCGGAAAGTATTCAGAGTCTTAAAACCAAAATTCCAAATTTAAAACTTATTGTGACAGTTGATAACGGGATTGTCGGTTATGAAGGAATTGAATCTGCTAAAAAATTGGGAATTGATGTTATCGTAGTTGATCACCATACAAAGGGAACAAAAAACCTCAGTGCCCAAAGTGTAATTCACACGACAATGACTTCAGGTTCCGGTTTAGCATGGTTTTTTGCCCGTGAGTTGATAATCATCCCAAATACTTTAGAATTGGCTGCAATCGGAGTAATCGCAGATCAGATTCCCCTGATTGGAGTGAATAGGTCAATTGTAAAATACGGGCTTCAGGAATTAAATAACACTAAAAGACCGGGTCTCTTAGCTCTTTTTAAAGAAGCAAGAATAGAAAAGGTTGGTGTGTATGAAGTGGGTTACATGATTGCTCCAAGGATAAACGCGATGGGCCGATTAAAAAACGGGATTGAATCGCTTCGTCTGCTTTGTACTAAAAATAAACTTAAGGCTTTTGAAATTGCCAAAAATATAGGAGGTATAAATTCTGAACGGCAAAAGATTGTTGAAGAGGTTCTTCTTCTTGCACGGAAGAAAGTGACCAATGAAAAAATTATAGTAATATCAGGTGAGAATTATCACGAGGGAGTAATAGGACTTGCGGCGGGACGTCTGGTTGAGGAGTTTTATCGTCCGGCAATAGTATTTTCGGTAAAAGGAGATATTTCAAAGGCATCTGCCCGTTCCGTAGTAGGATTTAACATAATTGAAGCAATTAGGGGGGTAAATCTTCATCTCGAAGGTGGAGGGCATCCTATGGCGGCCGGATTTTCTATTGAAACAGAAAAAATTGACAAATTTACCAAGGAGATAAATAGATATGCCAGTAAATTGTTAACCAATGAGCTGTTATCAAAAAAACTAAGAATTGATTGTAAAATTGGTTTTGATCAATTGAATTATGATCTGATAAAGAAACTTGATGAGTTTGAACCGACGGGGTTAGGCAATCCTGGGGCTACGTTTATGTCAAAGCGCGTAGAAATAATAAGTGTAAAACCTGTCGGGCGTGAGGCAAGACATCTGAAGATGAAACTAAAACAAGATGAATATATTTTTGACTCAATATTTTTCGGTGGAGGAGAAATGTACTCAAAGTTAATTCCAAATTCAAAAATTGATATAGTTTATCAAATTGAGGAGAATATTTGGAATGGATATAAATCAATTCAGCTAAAAATAAAGGATATAAACAAAAATTAGTTATGGTTTTCGGCAACAATTAGTGACCTTACACTTCCATCACTTTGAACAAAAGGAGGAAGCACAATCTGTATTTCGTCGTTGTTAATTAACGATTGATCGGTATATGCATTTGTAACTCCGTGTCCAAGTATTCCATTAATCTCTTTGTGGATTTCCTTATCGTTGGTAGAGGCGTATATATATCTTGGACATTCCTTAATATCAAGTTTTCCACAATGTCCATCATGAGGAAGTGATATCATTTTTGAGTCAGGCGGATTTTCTCTAAATTTAACAAAACCGCAATGTTTACGAAACCGGCATTCACCTTCTGTTGTCATAGGAGTCTATTTTACAAAAACTGTGCTTATTATCAAGGACGTAAAAACTGCTTGCACTCATCCAACTTTTATTTATAGTAATTTATTACCATATTTTATTTTGTTGAATGAGTGCATTTGGAAAGAAACGAAAAAGGAAAAAGATTAACCGCTTCCAGACTTTTGGTGACATTTATATACTTCCGCAATTTCTGGAATTTTTTCATCATCATCTGGTTCAGGTTCTTGCTCTTTCTCCTTTTTTTTCGGACAGTTATCCTCGTCGTGTAGAAAAGAACCACAAAATGAGCAATACATAATATTCTCCTCTCCGTTCCGAATAGTAGTAACACACTACTTGCATGGGTAATGTGTTCCTTTCTATTCGGATGTGTGTCAAAGTGCCGATAAAAACAAAAAACCTCTTTTTAAAAAGAGGTTGAACGGTAACCAAATAGGTTCAACCCCCTTAGGTTAAGAGGTTAATTTGAACAAATTTAGTTCCGTAAGAAAATTCCATAATTAGATATTTGTATTACATAGAATTTATGCCTACTTGTCAAGCACGGAAATTAAAATTACAATTGGGAAGAGTTATGGAAAGAACACTTGTAGCGGAAGCCGTAAAAAAGATTGGAGAAAAAGTCCGCCTGGAAGGTTGGGTAAATACTGTCCGTGATCATGGAAAAATTACTTTTATAGATTTAAGAGACAGGAGTGGGATTGTTCAGTGTGTCGGGAGCGATTTGGAAAAAGTATCTCCGGAATCCGTGGTTGAAATAACAGGAATCGTTGCCAAACGTCCGGAAAAATTAATTAATCCAAAAATAAAAACCGGGAGCGTTGAAATTCAAATTGAAACATTGAAAGTAATCAGTGCAGCTGCCGAGTTACCGTTTGACATGGGTGCGGAGGACCTGAATTTGGATTTACCGACTCTTTTAAATTATCGCGCGCTAACTCTGCGTCACAAAAAACAGCAGGCAATTTTTAAGGTTCAGGCAGTTATCATAGATGCTTTCAGGCAGTCTCTTCTTAAAAAAGATTTCATTGAGTTTCAGGCCCCTTCAATAATATCGGCAGTGCCGGAAGGAGGGGCGGAAGTATTCAAAATAAAATATTTCGATCATGAAGTTTATCTTTCCCAAAGTCCCCAACTTTATAAATCACTTCTTGTTGGAGCGTTTGAACGTGTGTTTTCCGTAAATCATATATTTAGGGCCGAACCATCCGTGACGACACGCCACCTGACGGAGGTTACCAGTTTGGATGCGGAATTCGGTTTTATAGATTCATGGAAAGATGTTATTGATATGGAAGAATATGTAGTGAGATTTATCTTTTCCGAAGTTGAGAAAAAATGTGGAGATGAATTGAGCCTGCTTGGTGCGACTTTACCAAAACTTTCGGATAAAATATCAGTTCTTAAACTACGTGAAGCTCAGGAAATTATTTATAAAAGGACGGGAAGAGATGTCCGAGCCGAAAAGGATTTAGCTCCGGAGGATGAAAGGGAAATTTGTAAGTGGTCATTAGAGGAGAAAGGTAGTGACCTTGTATTTATTTCTCATTTTCCGACCAAGAAAAAACCTTTTTATGTTTATCCTGATCCTTCCGACCCGACTTATGGATTTTCAGTTGACCTATTGGGTAGGGGTGTTGAGTGGTCAAGCGGTGGTCAAAGACTTAATGATTACAAGGAAATATTAGAACATGTGAAGGAGTGGGGTTTAAAGGAAGAAGACATAGAGCTTTTCCTGCAGTCTTTCCGTTACGGGGTTCCTCCGCTCGGCGGATTTGCACTAGGGGCCGAACGGATGACGATGCATATCCTGGAACTTAAAAATATACGTGAAGCTTCGCTCTTTCCGAGAGATATGGAAAGAGTTGATCTTAGACTTTCCAAATGAATCTTCGCAAAAACAAAAATTGGTTTTTGTACTTGTCCATGCTGGCCTTTGTTTTCATTTCTACAAGCGCCCTATCTATTTCAAAAAACCTCCCTACGGCGGTAAAAAATATTTCGGAAAACTTATTCCTTCAGAAGAAGTTTCCACCTAATCCGGTTTTGGGAGCCGATACTTCTTTTCCTGTTCTTTCGGCTCAGGGAGCTCTTGCTGTTGATTTGGATTCGGGTGTAAGTCTTTATGAAAAAAATCCCGATGCAACCCTTCTTCCCGCCTCTACTACAAAAATAGTAACAGCACTTGTTTCTCTTGATACCTACCCGCTTGATCAGGTTTTAACTGTACCCAAGGGAGTTAATGTAGATGGGCAAAAAATGGGTCTTTATGCGGGGGAGCAGATGAAATTTGAGAATATACTTTACGGTTTACTGGTTTATTCGGCAAACGATGCAGCGGAAACATTGGCAATCGATTATCCCGGCGGATATGATGCTTTTATTTCCGCGATGAACGCCAAAGCAAAAGATCTTTCCATGGTTAATTCCCATTTTGATAATCCTGTTGGGCTTGATACCGATGATCAACATTCAACCGCAAGAGATTTAGTCAGAGCTGCTGAAGTGGCAATGAGAAATCCTGAATTTGCAAAAGTTGTTGACACAGAACAAATTACAGTAACCGACGTCACAAACAAAAATGTTTACAATCTCAAGAATATTAATGAGCTTTTGGGAAGTGTACCCGGGGTTATGGGAGTTAAAACCGGTTGGACAGAAAATGCGCGTGAGAATTTAGTTACTTACATAGAACGCGACGGACATAAAGTTATGATTGCGGTTTTGGGGAGTGAAGACAGGTTTGGAGAAACTAAACAGCTTATTGATTGGATTTTCTCAAATTATAAATGGGAAGACGTAACGTTTCCTTAATTTAATTTCCGTGGTGGGATTACTCAGCGTAATGGGATTACTGTGCGTAATAAGCAGAAGTTACTGCAGGTAAGTAGGCTTCAAATCCGTTATCTCCTTCAAATACATAGATCGGTTGGTAAAATTCAGTTATAGAATCGGGATCAAAATAAGCAAGATAAATTTTCCTGATTTTTAGAGAGTCGCCGTCTTTATTTACACCAAGTGACGCAATAAATGCCTGATTATTTTGCAGTTCACTAAATGCTTCTGCAGGAGTTTTAATAGGATAAGTTGAATATTGGGTTTCATCGACGGCGTAATAATGATATTCCGCCGCAATTATTTCCTGTCCCTGATTATTTGCTCCGCTTATTATTGCCCAAACGTTGGCCTGATCAGGATTGCCGGTTACGCTTGGAAGATTATCATAATCTTGTCTAAATAAATTGATTTTAATTAAGTTTGATTCCGAAAGTGAAAGGGCATTTACAAGTTGTCCATTTGAAAGTTTTAGAAACTCATTTGTCATAGGTCCGGTGAGGTCTGTAGGAAGAATATTTGCGCCGGAAAGAATTGATCTGAAGTCTGAAGCTGCAACTTCCGCAACAGGGGGTTTAAAGTCCAGCGGGCTTTTATCAGCGGCTAAGTTGTAACTGATCGAAAATGTGCCCGTAATTATATTCATTTGCAGCGTTGAGGGGTAATTGGCGTTTGTAAATTTGTAGATAGTATCTGAGACTTGTTGGGCGTCGGAGCCGTATCCCAAGCTCGAGCTTATTGTTTTTGCGGAGTCCAGAGAAAGAAGGTTTGCATTTGTTTTAGGCATAAAATAAACCTTGGCCTGAGTTGGAATGTCTGTAGGAAGTCCTCCTTCTGCCGTTTCAAGAGTATAGGTGAGTTTAGCGGTGATTCCATTACTTGGAAAAGGAATTACGGTAAGTTTGCCGTATTTTACGGTTGGTGTCGGAGGGGGCGCCGGAAACAGTTTTTTATAAATTGCAATTCCCGAGTCAAGAATAATTCTTCCGACAATTAGGAAAATAAGCAGGTAAATAATGTATCTAATAACTTTTCTGGCTGTAATTGCAATTCGGGTCAGTGAGGTCATACCTTAGTATAAATGCTAAATACTAAATTATAAATGCTAAATGATAAATAAATAATTAGATGTTAGAATTGAAGCTATGGATAAAGTCAGAACGCGGTTTGCTCCATCTCCGACAGGATTCCTACACATAGGTGGCTTAAGAACCGCACTCTATGCGTATGCGCTGTCAAAACATAGTGGTGGAGATTTTATCTTAAGGATTGAGGATACCGATCAAAAACGTCAAGTAGCCGGTGCAACCGAAGCTTTACAAAAAACACTGAAGGAATTTGATTTAAATTGGGACGAATTTTATGTTCAATCGGAACGGCAGAAAACCGGAATATACGAAAAAGCCGCGAAAAAAATGGTTTCCGAAGGCCACGCTTTTTATTGCCAATGTAAACCCAAGAATGCAAAAGAAGAAGGTTTTTCAACCGATTTGAGAGATCAATGTCGCGACAAAAGTTATACTTCCGGTGCAATCAAACTTAAAGTTCCGGACGGGGAAACCATTACCTATTATGATTTTGTTCACAGGAAAGAAATTTCGTGGAATAGTGATACCGTCTATGACGCGACTCTTCTAAAATCCGACGGGTTTCCAACTTATCATCTTGCGGCGATGGTTGACGATTTGGATATGGGTGTGACCCACATTCTGCGGGGTCACGACTGGCTTCCTTCAACTCCGATTCATCTTTTGGTTTTTAAGTATCTTGGAGGAACTAGGCCTGAAATAGGACATTTAACCGATATTCTTTCGGCGGAAACCGGTAAGAAATTAAGTAAAAGAAGAGATTCTGTTTTTGTGGAAAAATTTTTGGAAGAGGGGTATCTGCCCGAAGCTCTTCTAAATTTTGTAATGCTACTCGGCTGGGCGCCGAAAGATAACCGTGAACTTTATACTCTGCCGGAATTTGTTAAAAATTTTGATATAAACGGTTTTCAGGAAGCGAACCCAAGATTTTTGGAAGATAAATTAAATTGGTTTAATGGAGAATATATCAGAAAACTTTCTGATGAAAGTTTAAATTCCAAATTCCAAACTATAAATTCCGAATTTGCAAAACTCTCAAAAGAAAAACAATTTGCAATAACAAAATTAGTAAAGGATAGAATAAAGAAAATATCGGACATTGATGAACTTGCAAAGTTTTTTTGGGATGTGCCCAGTGTTGATGTAAAAATTCTTGGAAATGATTACAAAAATCATATTTCCGATGCAATTGGAATAATTGAAAATTTTGATAAATGGGAATTGGAGGAATTGAATGAAAAATTAATGCAAAATATTAAAAATAAAGGATATAAAGTCGGAAACTTTTTCATGGATTTAAGAATTGCAATTACCGGTTCTAAATTTACGCCCCCGATAAACGACTCGATTATTATTTTAGGGAAAGAAGAAAGCATTAAGAGATTGAAAACTACTCTTAAATTGTAAATTGAAAATAGAATTATGACTCTTCCTGCCAAAAAAACTTATAAAAAGTTTGAACAAGAGAAAATTAACTCGGAATTTCTTCGGAATAAGCTGAAAATAAAGAGTTTGGAAGCCAGGCGCTCCCTATTTGAAAAATATCCCCATGTTGAAAAATTTCTTTCGGAAAAAGGTTTGGATCTGGGTAAAATCCGTGAGCACTCCGCAAAAATTATTACCACGGGAGCCCTAACCGGAACACTTCTTTTTGCTACCCCCGGGCTGGCCGTTAATATTCCTCCAGTAACCAATATTATTAAAAAACTGTCGGATATTGAAGGTACGGGTTCAAATATTTCCAATCAGCAAACACTGCTTTCTTCATTGCAACAAATTTTGCCTCAAAAAGTAGGGCCGCTTGATAGAACCCAGGAAAAAACCTTGGAGCAGGTTTTTCAGGGAAATATTGGTGTTAATGCGAAAGCAACATTGGAAGGGGAGCATCTTAATACTACATACGGCTATATTGGAGCCGAACAACATCTGGCCCGTTACCCCGGAGATAGCATGGCTGTTCATCCCAAAATACCAGAACTTGATGAGGGAATGGCACCGGGACTCGGTGCCTGGGGTTATTTTGCCGATTCGAAGAAAGATCTTACACCAAGTTTAGATAACGATGAAAAGTGGTATGTTGCGGTGCAAACTTTATATTTGCCGGATTGGGAAAAACGTTTACCCTATTTAATTAATTGGTACAAATATAGAAAAGTTTTGGTTGTGAATACGGTTAATGGAAATGCAGTTGTTGCTGATATTGCCGATTCCGGACCTGCTGCGTGGACAGGAAAACAATTTGGCGGAAGCCCTGAGGTTATGAATTACCTCGGCGGTGCCAAATATAAGAAGGGATCTGTTATAGTATTTTTTGTAGACGATCCGAATAATCAGGTTCCCTTAGGACCGGTGGAATATAATGATGTAAATAACCTGGGAGTTACGATGGTACAAACATAAAAATATGAGCAAACTTTTTTTTGATCATTTAATAGTTTTTGACGAGATAGAAGTTGTTATCAAAAAAACGGCTACCTCCAAGGAAGAAAAAGAAGAACTTTGGGGTTTGGTTGACGAGATAGTTAATCATAAAGTTGTTGAGAAAGTACTTGACAGATTACCCCGGGAAAATCATGAAGAATTTTTGGAATTATTTCATAAAAGCCCACATGATGAGGAAATCATTTTCGGGTATCTAAAAAGTAAAATCGGCGAGAATGTAGAAAAAGAATTACAAAAAGAATTGGAAAATGTCTCTTCAGAAATTTTAAAAGAGTTGGAACCGCAAGATGAGGTTTCTGCGGAAATGCAGGTATCAAAAAAGTAAATGGACAATCATTTTGGCGGAGTTATTTGGACAAATCATTCACTTGATAGACTAAGGGAACGTGGAATAAAACAAGGTGATGCTTGGGCTGCATGGAGAAACCCCGAAAGCTCAAAGAAAGGATCTGCCCCCGGATCTTGGGTTTATTACCGTAATTACAATGGAACCCAGATTGAAGTTGTAGCTAAACAAAATGAAAAACACGAGTGGCTAATTCTTTCCGTTTGGTCAAGGCCCATTTTCAGCAATGGCAAAAAACCGGAGTCCTTCTGGAAATTCATTTTCAAGAAGCTATTCCATTAAGCCTTGCTCCAGATTATACTTAAAAGTAGAATTTGATTTTGGCATGAAAAAGATATTTGGCAAGGCAAACGACTTCAGAAAAAGATTGGGAAAATGGTTCTGGTTGACCATTGTAATAATTGCTTTGGTTATCTGGAGAATATATGTTTCTTTAAACACTTCCGTAAAAGTTCAAACTGTGCAAGTTACCCGCGGTGATATAAGTGAGGCTGTTTCCACATCTGGCAATGTTGAAGCGGATTACTATGCGGCACTTACTTTTCCTTCAGGTGGTCAAATATCAGCTGTTGGAGTAAAAGCAGGGCAAAAAGTTGTAAAGGGCCAATTCATTGCTCAAATAGATTCGATACCCCTTAATGCAGCCTATGAGGATGCTTTGAATAATTACAGAGATACGCAGGCGGCTGTGGAGTTGGAACATGATAACGATAAGAATTATGGGTCGGCAGAGACTTTCGCCCAAAAGGCCACAAGAACTGCCGCTGAGGTCGCAAATGATAATGCTTATAACAATCTTTTAGCCGCTGAGGATAATCTTAAAAATGCGGTAATTTATGCTCCCTTTTCCGGAATAATCGATACGGTTAGTCCCGGCTCCCCGGGAATAAATGTTTTGCCTGGGGCCGCGAACTATACGATAGTTGATCCATCATCCGTTTATTTTGATGCCGAGGTTGAAGAAACGGATTTAACGAATGTATCTGTTGGAGAAAGCGTAGATATAAAACTGGATGCGTATCCTGATAAAGATTTTCAGGGAAAAGTAACCGTTATTGGAAACGTTGCATTTACTTCCTCAACAGGCGGAAATGCTTATCATGTGAGGATTTCACTTCCCGACAATTCGGCTCAAAAGTTTAAAGTTGGGATGCAGGGGGATGTGGAAATTGTTTACGGGACAGTTTCCAACACAACTAAGGTATCAACTTCGGCAATATTGTCTGATGGAGGCAATAACTATCTTTGGGTGATAGACGGCGGGCGGATCAAAGAGGTTGAGGTGGGTCTTGGTGCGGCTTCCGATACGGAAACGGAAATTAAATCCGGAGTTTCCGAGGGTATGACTGTGGTGGACAATCCAGCCTCAAATCTTAAGGACGGTGAGAATGTTCAATATTAAAGTTGTTAATCCTGAATTTTTATGCAGCCTCTAATTTCTCTTTCAAATGTTAAAAAGATATACAAGTTGGGGGATGATATTGAAGTTGATGCTCTTCGCGGAATAAATCTTGAGGTTTATCCCAAGGAATTTGTCGCAATAATCGGTCATTCAGGCAGCGGCAAATCCACACTAATGCATATAATCGGAATTTTGGATAAGCCCACGAGCGGAACGGTTATTCTGGAGGGACATGATGTTTCCAAACTTAAAGAAGAAAAACTTGCGGAGCTTAGAAATAAACACATAGGTTTTGTTTTTCAGGCTTTTAATTTGCTTCCCAAAACTTCGGCCGTGGAAAATGTGGAGTTGCCCTTGGTTTATTCAAGCATCTCGGAAAGAGAAAGAAGAGAAAGAGCAATTAAGGCTTTGCAGGTAGTGGGGCTTGGCGAGAGACTTGACCATGCGCCTAATCAGCTTTCGGGAGGACAACAGCAAAGGGTGGCGATTGCCAGAGCGTTTGTTACAAAACCAAGCATAATTTTGGCCGATGAACCAACAGGAAATTTGGATAGTAAAAGTAGCGACGAGATAATAGATCTTTTGGCTGAACTTAATCGGGAAGGAAACACGATTATTTTGGTAACTCACGAAATGGAGATCGCCAGGAAAGCAAAAAGAATTATAGAAATAAAGGACGGACTTATTATTTCCGATAGAAAAAATAAATGATTGCCATAACCGAAATTTCAAAACTTGCTTTCAGGAGCTTATTGCGTAATAAAACCAGATCGCTTCTTACAATGGTAGGGATAATTATTGGAGTTTCCGCAGTAATTCTTTTGGTTTCGATCGGACAAGGCTTGCAGGATTATTTGCTTAATACTTTTGAATCTTTGGGGAGCAATTTGATTACTGTTTTACCCGGGAAGGTTGGTCAGGGAGGGTTTTCTGCCGCGAGCAGTCCCAATTTTGCCGGGACCAAGCTTACAATAAAAGATGTTACCGATATTGCCCAACTCGGCGGTTCAGTGGAAACGGCGGGCGGAGGGCTTGAATCGGCGGCAACAGTCAGTAATGGAGGAAAAAACAAATTTGTGTCGGTAATTGGGGCTGACGCAACATACCTTAAGATAAGGGATTTTAGTGTGGAAAGCGGCAGAACTATTACCGATTCGGATTCCCGCGTATCACGCAATGTTGCAATTGTCGGGAAGACCATCGTGACGGATCTTTATGGTGGGGCTGACCCTGTTGGTAAAAAAATAACCATAGGTTCGCAAAAGTTTGAAATAATAGGCGTCTTAAATGAAATTGGATCGGGAGGGTTTGGTATAGATGTGAACAGCTATATATTTATACCTTTAACCACGGCGCAAAATGTCTTCGGCATTAAGGGCGTTGAGGTTATTGCGGCAAAAGCGGTTGATAAAGAAAGCATTCCCCAAGCTATTAGCCAAATAAATGCTTTACTGTCGAAACGTCTTAAGTCGGATGATTTTTCTGTGGTTGACAACACTTCTTTAGTGCAGACAGTTGACCAAATCTTAGGGGTTTTGACATTGGCCTTGGGAGGAATTGCCGCAATTTCCCTTTTGGTAGGGGGAGTCGGAATAATGAATATTATGCTTGTTTCCGTTACCGAGAGGACAAAGGAAATTGGTCTTAGAAAAGCCGTAGGGGCAAAGCCGGGGGATATCCTTTACCAGTTTCTTATAGAGTCTGTGGTTTTGTCGCTCGGGGGCGGGGTAATCGGGGTTGCAATCGGGGCGCTTGGGGCATGGGCAATGAGCTTTTTCATCCAAACATCCGTTTCTTTTTGGAGTGTGGCATTGGCATTTGGTGTTTCGGCTCTGATAGGAATAGTTTTCGGTGTTGCGCCTGCCGCAAGAGCTTCTAAGTTAAATCCAATCGATGCCCTTAAATATGAATGAGGTTAAATGAGGGATTTCAAATCCGAAATGATTTGTAAAGAATGTGTTAATGGGTTTACCTTTTTATAAAATTTTTTAATTTCTCCTTTCGGATCAATCAAATAAGTATTCCTGATAGTTCCTTCAAATTCTCTGCCCATAAATTTTTTAGTTCCCCAAGATTTATAGTCTTTAATTACTTTTGTTGATTCATCGGAAAGTATAGGGAAATTTAGGTCATATTTCTCGGCAAACTTTTTGTGCGAAGCAACGGAATCTTTTGATATGCCAAGTATTTGTGTCCCCATTTTTTGCAGTTCGTGATATGAATCCCTGAAACTGCAAGCTTCTTTTGTACAGCCTGGAGTATCGTCTTTCGGATAAAAATATAAAACTATCCAACTTCCTTTATAATCCGACAGTTTGTGAAGCTTCCCCTCTTGGTCCGGAAGAGTAAAGTCTTTTGCTTTCATTATCAGTATTTTTATACTTATTTTTTGTTTTATCAAGTAAGTCTTTATCAAGGAAGAAAGTTTTCAGTTTTAATTCAGCATTTTGATGTATATTACGATTACAAAGAAGGTGATAAGGATGATGAATTATTACGGATTTAGAATGGTGGGACCGGCTCATTCTTTTATTAGTTTTGGCTGGATTTTCGGAGTTATTTTTTGGATTTTATTTATACTTTTGATAGTCGGGCTTATAAGATGGTATGTTTCCGACAAACCAAATAAGACCTCCGAAGATTCAAGTGAAGACGAAGTCAAAAAAGAAGACTCGGCTTTGGAAATTCTTAAGAAACGATATGCCAGAGGAGAAATAACATTTAGTGAATTTGAGAAGATGAAGAAAGACATAAAATAGTTTTTAAGTTTATTCTCAGCATATAAATTTATGCTAAAATGTTTTAGCTGTATGAAAAAACTGATAGCTTTTTTTGTTGCTGCCGTTGTACTTTTATTTTCGCCTTCCAAGATTTTGGCCAGCGGAACTCCTAGTCAATCAAACTCAAGTTATAAGGGTCCTTCAAATTCACTGCCGGCAGACGGATCTACAACAGGAACAATAACAATTTATTTGAAGGATTCAAACAACAACCCGGTTGCTTATGATACGTTGAAGTTGTCATCGTCGAATGATAGTACGGCTATATTCAATAATAATCAAACAACCGGTGCCGACGGAAGTGCAAATTTTACAATATCTTCAACTACCGCCGGTACAACGGAGGTCACAATGACGGATTCAACTGCAGGAATAACTTTTACAAATTGGTTTGCAGTAACTTTTTATTCGGCAACCGTTAACTGTTCCAATGTTCCGGCGGCACCTGTTCTTAACTCGGTTGTTTCCAATTCAAGCGGTGCGGTTATATTAAGCTGGACAGATTCAGCCAATCCGGTTTCAAATTACGTTGTTTCCTACGGTATTGCATCGGGAAGTTATATTTACGGAAACCCAAATGTTGGAGGTCAGGGAACTACAACAACGACAATCAGTGGACTAACTGCAAATAAAAAATATTATTTTGTAGTGGCCGCCAATAATGCTTGCGGAATCAGCAGTTTTTCAAATGAAGTGTCCGCTGTCGCGAGTCCCGCCACCCCTACACCGGTAGCAACAATTACACCGACTGTCGCTCCATTGATTTCTACTTTAGCTACATCCGAGCCAACCGAAACACCCGAGGAAGTTACGGAAACCCCAAGTCCTACCCCTGAAGCTTCAACCGGGAGCCCCAATACTCTTATGAGAGATATTGCGATCGGAATAATAGCTCTCGGCGTGATCCTACTTTTAGGTATTGTCCTTATAGCCAAGAAGGGAAAGAAAAAAGGTCCCGGCGGTTTTCAAAAGATTGATACAAATTCGACTCCACAGAATTCACCGCAGAATTGGCCGCAAAATCAGTCCGACAACCCATCGTCTCAACCGCCTACATATAATCCACCGACAAATTTTCCTCCGCAAACCCCGTTGCAGTAAAAGGCACTGTCATCTTCGGCGGAGTGAAGATAACAAATTTAAAAAGGCGTTATAATTAGAAAATGGCTGCCCAGATTATTGCCCGTATCACCACATTCATTGCTCTTATTACTGGAATTTTTCATTCTGCAAGCGGAATTATTTTAACGTCCACTCCGATTATTCAAAATCCTCTTGCGATTCAAACAATGAGAGCAGGAAGTTATCCCGGGAGTAATGTCACGTTTGAACAGACTCTACCTTCGGGAAGCAATTACAAACGTTATATTGTTTCTTTTTATTCACAAGGATTAAAAGAATATGCGTATCTTACAATTCCCAATACCGGTAAACCTCAGAACGGGTTTCCTGTTATCATTTTTAACCACGGCTATCAAACTCCCGAACTTTATACGCCGGAGGGGAATTATATTGCCTACATGGATGCTCTCGCCAAGGCTGGTTATGTAATTTTTAAGCCGGACTATCGTGGAAATGGAAAATCACAAGGTGCCCCGACCAGTTCTTATTTCTCTCCGAATTATACGGTTGACGACCTAAATGCAATTTCTTCAGTTAAGAATTTAGAGGATCCAAAAACCGGTCTGAAGGTAATAGATAATAGTAAAATCGGAATGTGGGGTCACTCGATGGGTGGAGCAATTACGCTAAGGGCTTCGGAAATTTCTCCCGATATAAAAGCGGTTGTAATTTGGGGAGGGGTGGTTGGTAGCTACAACGATATTATTTATAACTGGCAGGATGCTGTTTCCTACAAGCCGGCAAAAGAGGATCTGACTTTGCGGAATTTGGGCTTAGCTGCCCTTCTGACTCAGTATGGAAACCCTACCCAAAATCCGGATTTTTGGGATTCCGTCGATCCAAGTGCAAATGTTGCTTATATTACAGCACCTGTCCAAATTCATGTTGGGGGAAGCGACGAGCAGGTGCCTTCTTCCTTCTCAAAATATTTATATAATCAGCTTATCGCCGCTGGCAAAACGGCCGAGTTTTACAGCTATCCCGGGGCAAACCATGATATTGCGCAGGGATTTTCCCCGGCGATGAAAAGAACAATTGACTTTTTCGACCGTTATCTTAAGTAAAATCAGCTATAATTCACCCATGAAGAAGGAATATGTAAAGTCAATTGACTCTCTCAGGGTTATCGCCATACTGGCGGTTATCATGATCCATGTAACGACCCGTACACTGGAAGCGGCAAAATTTAATCTTGCGGCTTTTCCTTTTACGATTTTCTTAAATCAAATTTCCCGATTTGCCGTTCCTCTTTTTATTTTGATTTCCGGTTTTGTTCTGGAAGCAAGTGCCCGGGATGAAAGTTATTGGTCTTTTATTAAAAGGCGTTTTTCAAAAGTATTTATTCCCTATGTTCTTTGGAGTGCTATCTATTATCTTTTTATCTACAACCAAAATCATGATAATTTTTTAAGAGTGATTTTAGTCGGAAATGCTTCTTATCAACTTTATTTTATTCCGACTCTCTGTATTTTTTATCTCTTGTTTCCTTTTCTTCATAAAATTTATAATGTTATTTCAAATAAAATTATTTTGTTTTTGCTTTTTTCTTCAGAAATATTTCTTTTGTATCACGATTATTTCATAAAGCAATTTAGTTTTAGCGACCCGATCCATATTGCAATTCTTAGCTACTTTTTCTTCATTGCCGGAATTGTCGTCTCAAGAAATAGGGAAGCAATGAATTCATTTATCCATAAATGGAAATATTTATTAGTTTCGGGAATGGTTCTTTCCGGAGTTTATGTTTTTTTGGAGGGATTTGACAGATATTTATCGGATAAAAATTATCTTGATTATTATTCTCAATGGCGCCCCAGTGTTTTGATTTATACAGTTCTTCTTGCTTTAGTGCTTTTCCATATTTTTGAAAAAGTAAAGTTCCAGTTTTCACTTTCCGAAAAACTTTCTAAGCTTTCCTTTAATGTTTTTCTTATTCATGTAATTTTTCTCGAAGGATTTTGGACCGTTGCCGGAAAAACCATTTTTAATTTCCTTAGCGGGTTTACAATCGGAAAACCCCTTTTTGATATTTTGTTTTTTGTGATAGTCACTGGATTATCGTTTGCTTTTGCTTATATTATTCAGAAGATTTCAAAATTGAATAAAATCTTAGGTGTGCTCGGTTCTTGAAGAAAGGGCTTTAGTCAGGGCTTCACGTATATTTTTGCCGCCAAACCAGCCTTTGAGATAGACAACTGCGTGTTTATTTTTGTTCCAGTCCTGAAGATAATATTTGTCAATGCGGCCGCCCTTTTTTGTAAAATCGCGGACAAGATCGTTAAATGAAAAAGATGTGTTAATACACTATTATACTACGATTTGTTCGTTTTAGATAGTTTAAATTGAATCAAACTTTTATTGTAAACAAGTTATTTTATTCAGTAATCTTCCAGATATTTTCCTTCTTTATCGACAATTATTGGTTTGCTGTCACGAATGATGATTAATCCTTTGCAATCGGAATTGTGTTCGATTTCATTATCAAAAAATTTTTTAACTCTTTCGCGATTTATAGATACAGTTCCCGGTTTACAAAAATCCACAATTTGATTTGGGGTGAAATAGTGTCCGTCGAGCAGTTGAGTGGCGTTTTCTATAACACCCGCATTTCTGTTTGATACAAGCCGTTGCTTACCGAGAGAAATTTTTCCTTGAAAATTAAGGAAATTATTTTCCCATGAATCCGCCGTTAAAAGTATTTTGTCTGGATGAATAACAAATGCTCCAAGAAGACCGTGTTTAGTTGTTTCAAGTGTTTCTAAGAATATTAATTCTTTATGTTGTTCCGGAAATGATATTTTGGGATTAAAGAGGAGTCCGTTATAAATTTTTGGAAAGTAAATTATCCTTTTATATTCGCCAATTCTCGTTTCTTCCGAAAGTAGATTATACGGAAGTGCGTGAATTGTGGGATATTTTGTTAAAGTTTTTCTGCCCGATTCCAATAAAGATTTCAGTTGTGTAGTACTTAGGTTTTGAATGTCGGATATTTCCTGAGCCTTTTTAATCTCTTCTAAAGGCAGAATTTTTATATTTTCGAAGTCTATTTCTATTGTTCGGGGTGTATTTTCTATGCTCATTTTCCGGATTTTCTCAATAGATAATAGTCTTTAAAAGCATATTTACAACCCTCAAATTTTAACCCGCATTGAAGCGTTCGGCCAGGTATGCTAGCCTGAAGTACCGAATGAAAATAAAAATATTAGTTTACATATTGATTTTAGGATTGGGACTTTTGGTTGGCGGTTTAATCACACGCAATTATGTCTTGCCGAAGCTTTCTGGGGAAAAAGTAACTCCAATTAATATAATATTTCCCAAAAAAGAAGTGATTGGATTCCTCCCTTATTGGCTTTTTAGCAAAGCTGACCAGGATTATTCGAAATATATTACGACCTTGACTTATTTCAGTTTGACTGTGGATAAAGACGGCACGATTCAAAAGTATACGAAACCCGGGGAAAGCGAACCCGGATATCTGGGACTTCAAAACGGCAAAGCGGACCCTTTCTTAAGTTCCGCCAAAGATAAAGGTTTAGACTTGTCGTTGGCCGTTTTTAACGGGAATGATGGCGATATTAATGAAATACTGAAAGATCCTGCAACCTCAGCAAATAATTTAACGGGTGAGGTTATTCCGATAATGCGGCAGTATGGATTTACCGATTTAAATCTTGATATAGAGCAGACCCAGGATGCGTCTCCCGCGGCAAGAATAAATTTTGTGCAGTTTGTTCAGGATGTAAAAAATAATTTGGATAACGCCAAAGCGGGGATGCTAAGTATTGATGTGAGTGCAATTTCTTTTGTTAAGGATTCAAATCTTGCCGACCCTGCTGCTCTTGCCCCAATTGTCGATAAAGTAATTCTTATGGCTTACGATTATCACAGTACGGCTTCTTTTGTAACCGGACCCGTTGCCCCCGCATATGGAGCCGGAAGCGTTTCGGAACTTGATACAGATTCCGCCATTGCGGCTGCCCTAAAAATAATGCCGACGGAAAAACTTATTTTGGGAATTCCGCTTTACGGTTATGAATGGGAAACAATCGGAAATACGGCGCGCTCTGCTGTTATTCCCGGAGCGAGTCTAATAATAAGTAATCAGCGTGCGGAGGATTTTCTTGCCGGTTGTGCAACCTGTAGCGCTACTTTTGATACAACCGACGAAGAATCGCATATTATTTATGAAACCGGTACGGGAACTTATCAGCAAATATTTTATCCCAATGAAAATTCAACTCAGATAAAAGTAAATATGGCAAAAGAATACTCTCTCGGGGGGATTGCTGTCTGGGCGCTTGGCTATGAAGGTAAAACTATTTTAGAACCCCTTTCCTTGTACCATAATTGAAAGTATAAGTTTGACCGGCTGAGACTTTAACTTCATGGCTTATATAATTCAGATCGTTGAAGGCCAGGGTAGCGCTGCCGGATTTGATGGACACCGTTACAATCGGTTTAATGGGATTTCTGGAGACGGTTGCGTCTCCGTTTAACTCCGTAAGAAGCGAGGATACCCTGATGCTAATGGGGTAGCTTCCGTTTACTATAAATTCTCCCGTGCCGCTAACTTGAGAAAAAACAACATTAGCAGGCAGAGTTTGTATGATGTCTATTTCAGTATTTTTCGAATAGTTTATTGTGCATGAGTTTGGAAAAGTAAGAGTAAGACTTCCGCTGGCCCCGGTAGTCAAATTTTCACCCTGTTGAACTGCCTGAGGAGAATTGATTTGGGAAGATACGGTTGCGGTTCTTCCTTGCCAGTCGACTTCGCCGGACATTGTTGTAATTTCTCCCTTAAGGGACTGGCTTGGTGCATTTTCTATAGAGAAGGTTGGCGTATTTTTTGTTACGGATATGGCAGTGGGAGTGGGAACTTCCACAATATCCCGGTTTCTACTCTTGTAGAAAAGAAAACCTCCTACGGCAATCAATAAAACCGGAATGACGGTTAATATTAAGTATTTGGAAGCTTTCATTTTATATAGTAATTATACTATCATCGCTAAATTTTCATCGTATTTTCAGACTTCAAAAATAAAATGATTTGAATTGATAAAAAATTGTTTGAAGGTGATTGATGCAAACAAGGCCATCAATATAATAACTTTTGGTTATGTATTTGTTGTTTGTATCTACATGATTTCCCATAGAATCTGGTTTTCCCCGGATCAGTTTTTTGTTTTTGCCCTAATCGGAGCCACATTTATCGGACGGGCAGGAATTTTTCTAAAAGACTGGGTGCTTTTTATATTTCCCTACCTGGGTTATGAATTTTTGCGGGGTTTAATTCCCTTTGTCAGTAAAAATGTTCACATTTTTCCGATGATTAATATCGACCAATTTATTTTCGGTTTTATCCCGACGGTTAAACTTCAATCCTTGCTTTATAATCCTAACCATCTTATGTGGTATGACTATGTGGCAGTAACCCTTTATATTTGTCACTTCGTAACTCCAATGATTGTTGGGTATTTTTTCTGGTTAAAAGACAGGAAGTTTTTCAAAAAATATGCTATTGGAATTCTAGGTGTTTCTTATGCGGCTTTTATTACATACATTATTTTTCCTGCAATGCCTCCTTGGATGGCCAGCAGTTTTGGTTATATTCCGCCTGTAAAAGAAGTTACCGGAATAGTTATGTCTCATTTCTTTCCAACAACAATAAAATTGCCGTCAATTTATTCTTTTGTAGGAGGTAACTCTGTTGCGGCAATGCCCTCTCTTCATGCAGCATTCCCCTTAATGGTATTTTTCTTTCTTTATAAGTGGAATAAAAAGATGGGAATTGCCTTTATTCCTTATGTTTTAGGAGTTTGGTTTGCGGTGATTTACTTGGGGGAGCACTATTTTATAGATATGGTAATTGGGGCTCTTTACTCAACTGTTATCTTTATAATTATTGAAAAGTTAAGTAACCATGCCAAAGCCAAGTCTGTTTCTAACAAGAATTTGCTTTTCCGCCTTTGATAGATTTTTGATTTTTGCTTCCCTTCTTAAAGCCTCAGATTTTGTTGCGAATTTTTCCTGGTAAATCAGTTTTATGGGTTTATGGCTTTTTGTGTATTTCGCCCCACGGCCCGAAAAATGTTCTTTAAACCTTTTGGCAACATTATTTGTGGAACCTGTATAGTAGCTTCCGTCGTGACAGAGGAGAATGTAAGTAAACCACATATTTAAATATTACGCTTAATATTGCGGATTCGTCTAATGGTATACGTTATAATAAGTGATGCTTAGAAAACCAAGAAAACACTTTTCTTGCAATTTGCTTCCCAGGACTGATCCAAGATATATTATATGGCTTAACAGTTTAAAGAAAAAACGCAGATGTGAACCTTGGAATAAGAGTAAAACTAGATTTACTGACAAAAGAATTAAGAAAATATCAGAAACTTTCTTGAGAAAAAAGATTGACAATTTTTCTAACTGGCGGATTAATGCTAGAAATTCGGGATTAATTCCAAACCCAAACCGATCTTTTAAACATTCCAAAGAGCTAGCATTTTTAATTGGCATGACCTTGGGTGATGGTTGCTTACAAAAAATATCCAGAACAGAATCTTTAAGAATTACATTAGGATCGAATAGACCATTATTAATTGCCTACACAGCAAACATAGTTGGAAAAGTAATCAACAAAAAACCATCGGTTATTAAGCGCAATTGCTCAAACTGTTTTAATGTCACTCTTTATCAAAATAATCTAAGCAAAAGATTAGAAGTACCTTTGGGTGCCAGGAAAAATTTAAAAATAATGTTACCAAATTGGATTTGGTCAAAAAAATCATTCCTTGTCTCGGCCTTAAGCGGATTGTTTGAAGCTGAGGGATCATTCTCAATACATAAACCAACTTATACTTACAATTTTAGTTTTTCTAATGTGAACGTTAGTTTACTTGACGAAGTAGAAAAAGCACTAAAATTATTAAATTTTCATCCGGAAAGGAGATCAAAAGAGGTTAGATTAAGAAAAAAAGAGGAAGCTTTAAGGTTTGAAAAACTAATTAGCTTCAGGAATTATCCTCTGATATAATAAGGCGGTATATTGCGGGATCGTCTAACCGGTAGGACACGGCCCCCTGGAGGCTGGTATCGGGGTTCAAATCCCTGTCCCGCAGCCAACACGTGCACCCCTGTGACCGTGAAGCCTAGAATAGCCCGAAAATACACTTAAAACTGCTAGTTTTTACCTCAAACATTCGTACTACACGCTCGCTGTTCGGAGAAAGACTATAAAAATACAATCAACGTGCACTTAATGAAGTTATAGTGCAGTTATAAAGGAATGGAGTAAAATTATAAGAGTTTAATAATGTTAAAAATCAAAGACAAGGGAATAGTTTTAGAAGAAAGTAATTTGGAATCTGAAAAACTTTAAATAAAATGGAAATAGGAGTTGAAAATACGGAAAATGTCACTTTTTCCCCTGCGATTGAAAAAAATCCGGAAATTAAGGCTGCAATGAGTATGGCAGTAGTTTCTATGGAAGGATACTACGATGCTCTATACAGACAAGTCACTAAAGCAAAACCCGGAGAACTAATTCCGGAATCTGTTATAGCTTTTGCATCAAGCCCCAATGGGGTGGATTTCGCAAGAAGCGGAATGGTGCCACTAAAACCAACCACGGAAATAAATAGTATTGATCGACTAGCAGTAGAAGATCCAACTATTGTGAAATTAGATGGTAAATATTATGTTTTCCATTCTGCCGTCAGTCCGAAAGTAAGCGGGGAGGGTGTGCAAGTTGCTATCCAGGTGGTAGAAGGAGATTCATTGGGGCATTTGGGGACCGAAAAAAAGGTTGTTCTGACTCCCAAAGATGTCCAAGATTCTTTGGGCAAAAAAGTTGATATGGTTAAGGAACCGGAATTTTATTTCGGTAAAGACGGACTTTGGCATATGATTTACGAACACACAGGAAGAGGGATTTCGGAAATTGCAACTGCCGAAAGCCCCCAATTGACCGGTCCGTATAGGAATAACCGTCCCCTTATGGAAGTTCGCCCGAATGCCTGGGACTCCCAACACCTTAGTCCCGGCCCACTGCTTTTTACTTCAAAAGGGGACATTTTAATGTTTTACAACGGCAGAGGCCCCAAAAGTTCTGAGGATCAAACGCCAAGTTGGTCGATCGGACATGTTATTATTGACGCTAGTACGGGGGTTGTCAGTGACCGCGCAGAGTCCCCAATTATTCGACCTTCCGATGAAATTGGTCCGGAAAATCAGCTGATCTCATTTGCCAATTCAATAACATCAACCGAAGGAACCAAAAACAACAGACTTTATTATACGGTAGCCGATACGCGTTCAGCCGTTGCCAGTATTTTTATAAACGGTATATAAATAATGTTAAAAATCAAAGATGAGGGAATAATTTTAGAGAAAACAAATTTAGAATTTGAAAATAAGGCTGTACTAAATCCTGCTTGCATCCAGGTGGGTGACATAACTCATATGTTCTATCGAGCAGTTAACCAAAATGATATTTCCTCCATAGGTTATTGCCAACTAAAGGATAATAAGGTGATTAAAAGGTTTGATAAGCCGATTCTTTTTCCCGAATTCGATTATGAAAAAGATGGACTGGAAGATCCAAGAATTACTTATTTGGACGGAGTCTACTATCTTTTTTTTACGGTCTATGACGGCAATGACGCTCTCATTTCCTACGCCACAAGCAGTGATCTTATTCATTTCGTCAAACAAGGTCTTATTTCACCTAAGATTTCCTACGATGAAGCAGAAGATATTTTTCGCGGATCGGGGATCAGGGAAAGGTATTCAATGTTTGAGATGTATTATAAAGAAAAAGGGGGCAAGAACATCCTGCTGTTTGAAAAAGATGCCTCTCTTTTTCCCCAAAAAATAAATAACAAATTCGCTCTTCTTCATAGAATTTTACCCGGAATTCAAATCATTTATTTTGACAGCTTTTCAGACCTTACTGATAACCACTGGCGTGATTATTTAAAGAGTTTGGGTGATTTTATTGTGCTTGATCCTCTCTTTTGGTTTGAAAACCGCAATGTCGGCGGTGGTTGCCCACCTATTGAAACGGAAGATGGATGGCTCATTATCTATCACTCAGTAGAAGATACGCCTTTAGGAAAAATCTATCATGCTGCTGCCGCACTTCTTGATCGTAAAAATCCTCTGAAAGTTTTAGGACGGTTATCGGAGCCTCTGTTTTCCCCGGAAACTTCCTGGGAAAAAGGTGGCGGTACAAGTAATGTTGTCTTTCCTACCGGTGCAGTAATACAAGGTAAAAGACTTTTTATTTATTACGGGGCTGCCGATAAATTAATTGCCGCAAAATCCATTGATCTTTTAGAACTCCTATCTGAGCTCAAGAAAAGCTCATTAAAATTATGAAACCCGATCAGCAAGATAAATCTTTAATAGTATTTCTTTCCACCTTTCCGCCGCGGCAATGTGGAATAGCCACCTTTACTGCCGATCTTGCCGATACCGTTGACCGAATGTTTAGTCCGTTTATTGAATCAAAAGTTGTTGCCATGAATGTGAATGATATAAGTCACTTGCCTTATTCAAACAGAGTAATTTTTCAAATAAGCCAGACTAATGAAAAAGATTATATTGATGCGGCCTTAAAGCTTAACGAGCTCGAGAAAGTTAAACTAATTAACATTCAGCATGAGTTTGGCATTTTTGGAGGTGAATATGGTTCAAATTTAATTCTTTTTCTGGAAAAAATTAAAAAGCCGGTTATTGTTACATTCCATACCGTTCTCCCCACTCCGGATGAAAAAATGTTAAATGTGGTTCGAAACATAGCAAAATATTCTAAAGGGATTGTTGTTATGACTCAATATTCAAAAGAACTATTAGAGAAAAATTACGGTTTAAATCCCAACCAAATTCAAATTATTCCGCATGGTATTCATAATGTTCCCTATAAAACCAGTCAATACGCAAAATCAGTCCTTGGTTTTTCCACCAAACTGATTCTTTCAACCTTTGGCCTGTTAAGTTCAACAAAAGGAATTGAATATGTAATAGAGGCTTTACCACCTGTTGTAAAAAAATTTCCAAACATTCAATTTATTGTTGCCGGTGTTACTCATCCGGTGGTTTTGGAACAGGAAGGAGAAAAATACCGCAATTTCCTTATAAATAAAGTTTATGAGCTTAATCTAAGTAAGTATGTCTTATTTTTTAACACATATTTTAATACAAATGAGCTTCTTAGAATTCTGGAAGCTACAGATATCTATCTTTCACCATCTCTTGACCCGAATCAAGCCGTTTCGGGTACTTTATCCTACGCTCTCGGAAGTGGCCGTCCGGTGATTTCAACTGCATTTGCTCAGGCCAGGGAAGATATTACGGACGAAGTCGGTATGTTGGTTGACTTTAAAAACCCACAAGCTTTCACCAATTCGATTACTAAGCTTCTGAATGATAATGAATTACGTTTAAAAATGGGTAGAAGTGCCTACTTTCGAACAAGAAAGATGACTTGGGAAAATGTTACGCTTTCCTATTTGAAATATTTCTCGAAATTTGTCCCGGGTTTAGGATCCGAGCAAAGAAAACTTCCTCCTATAAAACTTACACATTTAGCTAAATTAACTGACAACTTTGGTATTATTCAGTTTGCAAAACTCACAGTACCCGACATTTCTTCGGGCTATACGTTGGATGATAATGCACGGGCTTTGGTTGCCGTGATTCGTTACCATAATATATTTAATATACCGGCTTTACTTAAACTTGCTTCAACATACCTCAATTTTATCTGCCGGGTTGCTAAACCTGACGGATATTTTGATAATTATGTTGATAAATACTATGTTGCGGATGAGCAGAGAAATCGTGAGGAAAACTTGGAAGACGCATCAGCACGTGCCCTTTATTCGCTTGCGCAGGTTTCAATAAGTAAGGATGTTCCCAAGCGTTTTAGGGAGAAAGCCCATTCTGTGTTTGAAAACAGTTTTCGAAAAAATGTGACTTTTTCCGCACCTCGTGCTATCGCATTTTATATCAAAGGCCTTTATTTATTACTTTCCAAGTGGAAAGAGCCGAAGACTCTCGATAAACTAGTAAATCAATGTGAGCAACTTGTAAATTTATATAATAAAAACCATTCCTCGGATTGGGAGTGGTTTGAGGCGGTATTAACATATTCAAACGCAGTCCTACCCGAAGCACTTCTTTTGGGATATAAAATAACCGGTGATAAAAAATATCTCAACATAGCACAAATAACCCTTAAATTTCTAATCAAACACAGTTTCAAAGATAATATTTATATTCCTATTGGCCAAAGCGGTTGGTTTCCTAGAGGGGGGGAGAGACAATATTTTGATCAACAGCCTGAGGATGTCGCTGCCACAGTAGAAGCTCTCAATACCATGTTCCAGGTAACGAATGAGAATTATTATAATGAATTATCTTACAAGGCATTTAATTGGTTTTTGGGAGACAACATCCTCGGTCAGGTTGTTTATGATTGGGATACAGGAGGGTGTTACGACGGGGTTGGTGAGAAATCTATCAATTTAAACCAGGGTGCGGAATCCACCATCTCTTACCTTTTGGCCCGCTTTTCTTTCGTGGATCAGAACCCTCATTAGGTAGTATCTGAACGAAATTATTGCGAAGAAATAAAACGGTTATGGTATCGTAAAGGTCTAGACAGCGATGCTCAGTTAAGATGGATATTCAAATTTTCCGTAGTAATTCCGCCTCACTTGTAAAATATACCCTTTCGTTTTAGAATGAGGCTGTGGCAGAATCTCAAGCAGAGACGCAATCAACACAAGTATCGTGGGTAGTTGCCCCGGCGCCGGAGGAACAACCGCAAACGAAACTATTCCAGTACGTAGTCGAATGTAACGGTAAAATGTCACAAGAGGCGCAACACCGCATCGACAAAGTGAATGGTATTTTTGAAGGAATTGCATCCTTTCATTCATGGAGTCAGAAACATTTGTCAGAACCGAACGTAGAAGGACTCTCAACCAAAAAGCGCGGACAATGGTTTAATAAGCTCGCCGGTGAAACACAACAACACATGATTGTTTTGGATACTATGCGAAGTCTTCTTGTCGACGCTGACAATAAGTCGGAAATAGCAAAAGAACCACCCCATGAACCGAACGTCAGTTTAACTGATACGCTTCCGGATATTCCGAAAAAGCCGATAAAACTTGCAAAAGAAGAAGAAGTTGACGTACTTTGCCACAAATTACACGGCATCTTACACGATATTGCCAATCCGTTTAATGCGTTTACTTTCGCTACGGCACCGGACTTTCCGAAGGATGCAGACACAATCACGATTGTAAAAGAAGCGTTTCAACAGATGAATACCACCATAGAAAACGGCAATAATCTGGTAGTAGATAATTACCCCAAAAAGGAAGTGTCTCTTCTCGACTTACAAAAATACCTAAAGAGTCCTTCTATGGGTGTTTACGGTATCAAAAGTACGGTTGCTGACATCCCGAAAGAAAATGTTAAAGTCCGTTGGTCGTCGGATTGGTTTGCTGTCCTTTTTGACAATATTGTACAAAATGACATACGTTATGCAGATAGGTCTCCAATTACCATATCTTTTCAAGTAAATAAAAATCCACCGCGTGTTGACATCGTTTTTGATGATCAGGGTAAAGGATATTCTCCCGATATTATCCAAAACGGGTTTGCGTATGGGAAGTCTGCAGGTTTAGGACAAGGTATTGCCATGGCATTTCATGCTGATATTTTGGAAAAGCATTACGGTGGTAAACTTATTCCGACAAACAGGTTCGATGAGTCAGGCAAAATTATTGGTGGCCGCCTTATCGTCCGACTGCCAATGACATCAGCTCCTCAAGTGCGTTCCCGGGCTCCTGCAGCCAATTCCCCTCTGGGTCGGTTGAATTACATCAATAATACTTCTCTGGGATAGAAAAAGTCTCTGTATGAAGGGTAAAACCAAACTCTAACCTGAGGTTCCAGACCACGATGCTCAGCTGAACAATTTAATCTTAATAATTGACCTATCCAAGGCACCGGCTTTATAATTCTGTTCTATGATTGAAAAACAAAATCCAAACACAGAGAGAGGTGAAGGCTTATTCACTTATAAAGGATTTCTTGAATTTTATACCGAGGCAGAAACGGAGGGTGCAATTTGGGTTTTTTGGGATGAAAGGTTTATAAATGGGAAAGACGAAGAAAGATATAAAGGTTTTCACATCCTTCAAGACGGTGATGAATTAACAATTTATGATAAAGATAAACCGGAAGAGGTTGTTTGGAAAGGGACTGTATCCCTGACACCTTCTACCGGCCTCAAAGAAAGTGTTTTCGGTTGGTGGATTCATAATGATCAGATCGGAACGGAAAGAGAAACCTGGGCAATGTGGTTTATTGACAGAAATCCGGCCGAATTGATTACCAAAGGAGAATCTTCCGAATAAAATAAGTTTTAAATTTGTCAATCAAGTGGTTACAATGTTCGGCATAATTGGATGAAATCCCCTTTTATGGTACATTGAATTAATGGCACTAAATACACTTCATAAAAAACTTTTCCCTGGACAAAAGTGGATGACAATAGTAATTGTAATAATTGGTATCCTCCTACTCTCAATGATCGGTTATTCTGTTTACCTTTATATGCAAAATACGGCATTGAAGGTGGCGGCTTCAAAAAACTCTGCGACTATTGCGGAAGTAAATAAAGAGCTTAACGATATTAAATCTCAAGATCCTTATAAAAACAACATTGCTCTGCAAAAACAAATTGATCAAGTTCAAACCACTTTTACACAGTCAGTGGCCGTATATGAAAATCTACTCGATCTTGAAAATCCTCCAAAGGATATTAAAGGACTAGACGCCTTATATGCAAATGTTTTAAATGAACTATCAAAAAGTGATTACACCGGCGCGGCTAGTAGTTTAACCGATATTTCATTAAAAATAACGGCCGAGCAATCAAAGGTGGCCGCAGCAGACGCGGCGGCGATTCCTGCCACATTACCGATAAGTACTTCGGCGCCTGCTTCCGGTAGTTATTCCAGACAACAGGTTGTAACGGATGTTGGAAATTTCATGGTTGATATAGTCGCGGGGGACTTGGGATCTACTAAAGTTATTGTTGATACGGCGTCTGATTCTACATGTGGCAATAATTGTCCCGTTCTTCCATTGGCCACCTATGTTTCGAGAAGCGGGGCATATGCCGGAGTCAACGGATCGTATTTTTGCCCGGCAAGTTACCCGACATGTGTAGGAAAAACCAACTCCTTTGATCTCTTACTTATGAATAAAAACAAAACTTATTTTAATTCGGATAATAATGTCTATAGTACCAATCCGGGTGTAGTTTTTGGAGGAAGCTATATCAGGTTTTTGACGGCAGTCAGTGGGTGGGGACGGGATACTTCAATTGACAGCATGATAAGCAATTACCCGCTTTTGGTTTCGGGGTCTAATATTGTATTTAGTGGGAGTAGCGATCCGAAAATAAATAGTGCCAGCACCAGAAGTTTTGTGGCAAATAAAGGCAATACTGTTTATATTGGAGTGGTCCACGGAGCAACTACGGAACAAGTTGCACACGTAATGAAAACTTTGGGAATGGATAATGCACTCAATCTTGATGATGGAGGAAGTGCGGCTTTTTGGTATGGAGGTTATAAAGTCGGACCCGGCAGAGACCTACCCAATGTTATTCTGTTTGTGAAAAAATAAATTGTGTTATACGAGGGCGAGCACCAATAAATAAATGAATATTAATTTTCATAGACAACTTAGATACTTGGCAATTTTGGGAGATGTGCTTTTTATTTTGTGGGTTTCTTTTAACGGAATTGACGAAGGTTTTAGTGGAACTATCTATCAAAAATTGTCTTATATTGGTTTAGTCTCTCTCTTAATTCTTAACATTGGGCTTTTGTATCCCAAGAAATAGATTTTGTAATTAGTTTAAGGGTTTAGAAGATTCTGGACTGCGATGCTAGCAAAGCTTTATTTTACAAACAGAGTCCAGAAAACTGCCCCTGCTATTATTAAATCAGCAACCACCGCCAGCCAATCGATGTTAATCGACATCGATTCCACCACAGGAACAACTTCTTTTGAATGAGCGGTAATCATCATTTTTGTGACAAGTACTCCCAAGAAAAGTCCCGGAACAATTTGAATTACGGATAGCTCCTTAGTTATAAAGTAGCCTGAGATTAGAGTAACCAATAAAATAAATACCGGTATCATCCATGCTTTGTTACTTCTTAATGCTTTCCCTAATAAAGAAAACCATTTTTTAGGTTTTATAATTCCAAGAATTGCATCTCCAATACTTACAACCGCGATGATCAAAGCAATTATTTCGATAGGTTTCATTTTTTTACTGCTTTCGGAGTTGTGGATGGTTTTATTGTAACTACCGGCTTCATAGTTGTCGTTGGTTTTGATGTCACAACTGCCGTTACAGGTGAATATACTCTGGCAAAGTGTTTAACAACTCGATAACCACAATACAAAACAACAACCAGTGCTATAACAATTAAAATAGTCTTACCAATTTTTCCCATAGATATCACCCCCCTTTACTATTTCTATCATTATATTTATTAATTGTAAATTGGTTTTGTGGGGTATAATTAATCTAATGTTTAAAGGTAAGCATGGAAAAATTTGGACAGTTGTTGGGGTTTTACTTTTGGTAGTTGTTGTTTATCTTCTTTCCCGCCACACGCACCTTATCCAAAGAATTCTTTATGGCTCGGGACCTTGGACACTTCTTGTCGCATTTATCCTTTATCCGCTTCTTGCCCCAACTCCGATTACAACTGATCCGATTACGCCAATATTGGCTGTTGTTTACGGTCCTGTTATTGCTGTCTTAATTTCCTTTATCGGAAATATGCTGGGTTCAACGGTTGAATACTTTGTGGGAGAGAGGATTGGGCGAGCTACTAATTTTGAAAAAACAAAAGAAAAAATTCCTTTTGGTTTAGGAAAGTTGCAGGTTAATTCGGTCCCTTTTCTTATTTTTGGTAGAATGGTCCCTGGGTATGGGGGGAAAGTCATAAGTTTAATAGCGGGAACAAATAGGGTTCCATTAAAACGTTTTTGGTGGACAACTGCTGTAACAAATTTTGCCGGCTCGGTTCTTCTCGCATACGGTGGATGGGGATTGGTTAAAGCTATTAAAATTTCAAGAATTCTTCATTATCTGAGAATTTAATAGATATTAGTGGAGTATTTTCGGTAGGAATATAAGTCCTCCGATAAAGACCGCCGCAATTGAAGCCACAAGCACGGCTCCCGCCGAGACGTCTTTAGCAATTTTTGCTTTTTCCTGGATTTCAGGACTGACCATATCGACAATCGCTTCGATTGCGGTATTGATTAATTCCAAAATCAGAACAGAAGCCATTACTAAAACCAAATCGACCCAATCGGAATGAGATATTTTTAGTATTATTCCAAGTAGCGTAGCAAGTACTCCGGTAGCAATTTGGATTCTAAAATTTCTGCCTTTTGTAATTCCAGTTTTTAATCCTTCGAGGGCATACTGAAAACTTTTGGTAAGAGAATGCTTTGATTCCATTAAATAGATGATACCATGAATTATATGGAGAGGGCGATTATTGAATTTTTGGCGACATTTTTAATTTGGTTTCTTTTTGCAGGGCTTGCCGTTTTGTGGTTTATTGACGGGCGTATCAAAAAAGAACAGGTGGTTCATGCCCTAATGGCTGCTCTTATCGCCTGGGTTATAACTTTGGTCATTAAGCATTTTTTTCCGACAATACGGCCATTTATGGTAGACGGCAGACCGGTTGATGTGTTGATTAGACCTACAGACGGAGCATTCCCTTCAGCTCATACAGCACTTGCTTTTGGTATAGCAGTTACGATTTTTATGCATGATAGAAAAATCGGTTTACTTTTTCTTTTCGGTGCCCTTGTAATAGGAGTCGCCAGAGTTTTGGCGAACGTTCACTACCCGATAGATATAGTGGGAGGGGCTTTTATCGGAACCCTGATTGCAGTTTTAATTGAAAGAAAACATTTATTTAAACTTCTGAAAAGAAGGAGTTGACAATTAGCAGATGATAGTTTAGACTGCTAAAACCGAACCTATTATTATGACTCAAAGTACCACAAGACGTGTTCCAATAGTTCCTGTCAGAGGATCAGTCGTTTTTCCACATACAGATACATTAGTTTCCTTCGGACGGTCTAAAAGTGTTGCCGCTGTAAACTCCGCATTTCAGGAAGATCGCGTTATTGCAATATTTTCCCAAAAAGATCCGAGAACTACAGATCCTGCTGAAGAGGATCTGAATACCATCGGAACAATTGCAACTATTACCCAAATGATGTCAACGGAAGGTGAAATTCATGCTCTAATAAGGGGTCAGGCCAGAATTGAGCTTAAAGAAATCATTGCTCAGGAGCCGTATCTTATCGGTAAAGTTCAGGAAATTCCAGAAGAAATAGAGGAAACTCCCGAAATTGGCGTTCTTGCCAAAAAACTTCAGGAGCTTTTCAAAAAAGCGATAAACCTTGGCAAACAGGCAGAAATAATGACCGTGATGAAATTAGTTTCGGGAGGAGTGAAACCGATTGAAATAAGCGATCAGGTAGCATCTCTTTTGGAAATTAAATCGGCGGATAAACAGAAAATCTTGGAAGAAATAAACGTCAGAAAAAGACTTGGAATGGTTTTGGAATATCTTACAAAAGAAGTAAATGCACTAGAAGTCGAACAGACAATTTCTTCGAAAACCCAAAAAAGGTTTGAAGACCAAATGAAAAAGGCGATGCTTAGGGAGAAGAAGAGAACTATTGAGGAAGAACTTGGTGAAATGGATGAAGATAGCGAAATAAGCAATGAAGAATTTAAGGAATACAAGGCTAAAATTAAGGAAGCGGGGATGCCGCAGGACACCAAAGAAAAAGCCGAGAAAGAGCTGAAACGCCTTGCCCAAATGTCTCCGAATAACCCCGAAGGAGCCTATGTCAGAACCTACTTGGACTGGCTTTGCGATATGCCGTGGAGCCGGACTACCCCCAATAATGTGACTATGAAAAAGGCTGCCAAGATCCTTGAAGACGATCACTACGGAATAGAAAAGGCCAAGGAGCGTATTTTGGAGTTTTTGGCGGTAATGAAGCTAAAAAAAGAAGAAAAGCGGAAAAAGGGTGGAAACGGCGAGGCACACCCGACCATCCTTTGTTTTATCGGTCCTCCTGGGGTAGGAAAAACCTCGATTGGAAAATCAATTGCGAAAGCTCTGAACCGCAAATTTGTCAGGGTTTCTCTCGGAGGAATCAGGGATGAAGCCGAAATTAGAGGTCACAGGCGAACATATGTCGGAGCCATGCCAGGAAGAATTATTCAGGGAATTAAAAATGCCGGTACCAAAAATCCGGTTTTTATGCTTGATGAAATAGATAAAATCGGGGTTGATTTTAGAGGTGACCCAAGTAGTGCCCTTCTTGAGGCTCTTGATCCTGAGCAAAACAGGGAGTTTTCAGACCATTATCTTGAAGTACCTTTTGACCTTTCCGAAGTGATGTTTATTTGTACCGGAAACGTTTTGGATACAATTCCGGCCCCTCTTATGGACAGAATGGAAGTAATTACTTTTCCGGGTTATACCGAGGCTGAGAAATTTCAGATAGCCAAGAAGTTCCTCTGGCCGAAGCAGATTGAGGCTCAGGGCTTGAAAGAAAAGAAAATTGAGATAAAAGATGCGGGATTAAAGGAAATTATAGGAAGCTATACCAGGGAAGCCGGGGTCCGAAATTTAGAGAGAAGTTTAGCCGGTGTTTGCAGAAAAGTTGCCAGATTGGTTGCCGAGAAGAAAAAATACCCCAAGAAAATTGAGGTTACCGATGTCAGGAAGTTTTTGGGAAGCCAGAGGTTTACTTCACAAATAGCCGAGAAAAAAGATGAGGTTGGAATGAGCACCGGGCTTTCCGTTACTCCGTTCGGAGGTGAAATCTTGTTTATCGAAGTTTCCCTGATGCCGGGAACAGGCAAGCTGACTCTTACGGGGCAGCTTGGGGATGTTATGAAAGAGTCAGCCAAGGCGGCTTTTACCTGGACAAGGTCCCATTATTACGATCTTGGCCTCAAAAGCGACTTTGCCGAGAAGATTGACGTTCATATCCATGTTCCTGAGGGAGCAGTACCCAAAGACGGGCCTTCAGCGGGAGTTGCAATTACAACAGCTTTAGTATCGGCTCTCAGCGGGATTCCCGTTAGGCGCCATGTGGGAATGACCGGCGAGATTACACTTAGAGGAAGGGTGCTTGAAATAGGGGGACTTAAGGAAAAATCTATTGCGGGACATCGGGCCGGGCTAACTACAATAATTTGTCCTAAAGACAACAAAAAGGATCTTGATGAAATTCCTTCTCAGGTTAAGAAGGATATAAAATTTGTCTTTGCGGAGGAAGTATCCGATGTGCTTAAAGTTGCACTTACCTCCTGGCCTATAAAGGTTGGAAAACAGAAATACACTCCTATTTCAGTAGGTCTGATGGCTAATTAATTAGCCTCGGAAGCACTTACCGTAAGACTACCCCCGTCATAATTAAATGAAAAGGTAACAGGTTTGTCCAAATTATCGGTAATATATAAGTTTCCCAAAGGGCTTGGGGCAAGAATTGCCACACCATACTCCTTTGGAACATCGTTAATTTTGGCAAAATTGTGGTTGCTCGGTGCATAGGCAGATAGTCTGGCATCCTTAGCTACCCAATAGATAAGTGAGGCTAGGTGACAAACCCCGTCCCCAGTTAAATCTCCATCATATTTAAACCCTTCTGTTCCGTTAAAATGGGCGTTTGTGGTCTGAACTACATTTTTACTGTACTCGGGGAGTTCTCCGTCATGGAAGGCAAATTCCTGTCCGGGATCAAGAGTAAACTCGTAGCTAATTGGATCTTTTTCAATATTATTCCAGTTTATATCGGATTTATCCTTTACGCTTCCGTCCATATAGCTTAAGGTTAAAAGGATATTATCCTTGAAAACCGTGTTTACAAAGGTGTTATCGTACCTATCCTCAAGGCTAAAGCTATGGGAAGCCAAAGCCATGCTTGAAGCGGCCTGGACTTGAGGCTGAGTTGCGACCAAATGCAATACGATTAGAATTTGGGCTAACATAATCAAAAATCCCGAGATAAACTCGGGATTGAGGCAGTAATATATCACACTACAGGGTATTTGTCAAATCAATTGGAATCGTCTAATCTGAAGTATGACCAAAAGAAAATCCCGAAAGAAACAACCGAAATTGTTGTTTTTTATTTTCTCTTCTATTGTAATTCTGGCTGTCGGGTTTTTAGTTAATAAATTTTTAAGTAAACCTTTTTGCGCCAACTCCATAAGCTGCAAGGATAGTTTTAATTTAAAAGTGGAAAACGGCATAGCGGGGGTTTTTGACGGCCAAAAAGTAACCCCTCCTGCGATTGATTTATCCCAAAAGGAGCCGGCTGTAAAAGTTCTGGGTGAGGCTACGGCTACAGGGGAAAAACATATTTATATAGACTTAACAGCGCAAACACTAGCAGCCTATCAGGGGAATACGGTATTTATGCAGGTTCCTATTTCGTCAGGAAAATGGCACCCGACCCCAACTGGTGACTTTACGATTTGGGAAAAAGTGCGTGCTACACGTATGACGGGTGGAGAAGGAGCCGATTTTTATGATCTTCCGAATGTGCCCTATGTAATGTTTTTCTCAGGCCCCAATGCCCCTGCCGGTGCAGGGTTTAGCCTTCATGGAGCTTACTGGCATGATAATTTCGGACACCCTATGAGCCATGGCTGTGTCAATATGAGGATAGTGGACGCGGAAAAGCTCTATGACTGGGCAGACCCTCCTACAAGCGGTAGTACCACACTTTCAAGTACGGACAATCCCGGTACAAAAATAACAATCTATGGACAAGCACCCTTATAAAATTATCCTGCTTTCGGTTCTTTTGATTGCCGCTATCGGTATTATCATTGTGCTGAGCGGCAAAAAACAGCAAGAAAATAGTACAAATACCTTACCTGTGGCTGAGGCACAAGAGTCCCAGCTAACCAGTGTTGTTTCACCTGACGGGAAGCTAACACTGACAATGAAAGAAAGCAAAACTCAGGATAATACAACATATTCTTTTTTGACGACGAATTCCGATGGAACCCAAAAGGAGGTCTTTACAAAGATAGTTCCTTCAACCTCAACTCTATCGATCCCGGCCAATACTTTTTCGCCTGACGATAAATATATATTTTTGAAGGAGGATGATTCGGGATTAGTGGATTATTTTGTGGTTACTCCATCAGGGACTTTGGATATTTCGAGCCTGTTTGCAGCCAAATACCCGAATTACAAAATAACGGATGTGACAGGTTGGGGAGGAATGACTCTTATAGTTGTAAATGTAAATAATTCCGATGGTTCTATCGGGCCTTCTTTTTGGTTTAATGTTTCAGGAAAATCTTTTATTCAGCTTTCGGATAGATTTAATTAAGATCCAGCTTCATATCTGATATAATACGTACCAAGGCCCCATCGTCTAGCGGTCTAGGACACCAGGTTCTCATCCTGGTAACTTGGGTTCGAGTCCCAATGGGGTCACTCACTTCGCTCGTTCCTCCTCGGGTCTTGGAGTGCTAATAAAGGTTGACATTTATAACTGTGAAGATCTAAACTCGCACAAATGCCGAAAGTAGTAATCGGTCAAGGCGAAAG
Organism: Candidatus Microgenomates bacterium; assembly: GCA_049523135.1. Classification (GTDB taxonomy): domain Bacteria; phylum Patescibacteriota; class Microgenomatia; order UBA8517; family UBA8517; genus JBEKNE01. Next base: position 285,600 of record JBEKNE010000001.1, read on the forward strand.
GCAAATAGAGGTCAATCTAAGTGGAGAAACGCTTTCACAATTGCCTGGCCTTCTACAGGTATCTATTGCTGACCATTTGCGTGATTCAAAAACTCGACAAATTCTCCCTGAGAACAGAGAAATAAATACGGAGCTACAGAATCTTATAAAAGCCATTCAAGAAACAACTCAACCTGCAGAACTAAGGACAATTATCGATGACCAGGGCGGAGGAATGAGCTATTGCAGTTCGTGTAACACAAAGATTGACCTTGGAGAAATGGAAACGATGCCAAAACGCTGTCCTAATCCTGAGTGTGATAAACCTCTAATATATGTCCCTTGGACAAGACCTGCTGGGGGTTCGGACTTTGGATAACGCTGGTTGTAGGCTAAACTTCTGGAATATATCTTTTACCCGTTCAAGATATGAATACAGGGTGTTCCATTTCAGAATTATTAGGCTCACCGAAGATATTCCTTAAGTTCATCAATCGTCATTGAAGCCTGATTAAGGATGCTTTTAAGAGTTCCGAAAGCTATTTGCTTATGGTTTGGAACTATCACTGTTTGAAGTTTCTCCCTCCAAATTCCCCTCAGTTTTATGTGACTGCCTTTTTGAGAAACTTTGTAAAAACCAGCTCGTTTGAAAGCTTTTAATAACTCCTTCGCAGAATAGAGTTTAGGCATATACCTGTTTTATATCCACACTTTGAGGAATCTGGGAATTTGGAATACTGACTTTTTCGTCTTCCAAATAAAGGTCCAAGGCTTCCTGAAGGTTATCCAGAGCCTCTTTTTGAGTTTTGCCTTGGCTTGCAAGTTCGATTCCTACGGATTTTGCCACAAACAAATCTCCCTCTCTCCAAACGATTGCCTGTATAGTTTTTTTAGACATATTAGGATTAGTATAACACACCAAATCTCTCAAATGTACAACTTAGCAGTCTAAAATAGGCACAAAAAGTGTTCCATCGAAAGTGAATCTGGCTCACACTTGTTGTATTTTGATATCCTTTGTCTTTCTTGACATACGGTGTCAGTACATATAGAATATCCCTCGTTGGGTAAAAATATGACTTATCAATTCTCCACTTACGATACTTGGTGCCTAATTATTAGGATTATCTAAGTTTGGAGAGAAATAAGTTTTTAGAATCCCTCCGAACAAAACAAGAGGGATTATTTTTTTGAGATTACCATGAAAAATAATTTTAAATTGACCAAACAAGGACTGAACGAGTTGAAGGCTGAACTGGCCGAACTTTGTGATGTCAAAAGGCCGAAGTTGGTTGACCGTTTAGCGAATGCCCGTTCTCAGGGAGACCTATCGGAAAACAGTGATTATCAAAGTGCCAAAGAAGAACTTGAGTTTTTGGACGGCAGAATTGATGATCTTACAGAAGTTGTTAAAACAGCTGTCGTTTCGGATGGAGTCAATAAAGATTCTGACGGAATTAATGTCGGTACAAAAGTTACCGTTAAAGTGAATGGAACTAAAGTAGTCTTTTATATTGTGGGTGAATGGGAAGCGGATCCTGTTAACAAGAAAATTTCCCACGAATCACCACTTGGTATGGCCCTTACCGGCAAAAAAGTCGGAGATAAAGTTGAGGTTGAAGCTCCCGCAGGTAAACTTCAGTATGAGATTATTGCCATAGAGTAGCCTCAGGCCTTATACTAAGGCAATGGCAAAAAAACTTGAAGTATTAAGGGAAGTCCGTTTGGAAAAGCTCCAAAAATTAAGGGATCTTGAAATTAATCCCTATCCTTCAAAGATAAATATAAAAGGAAAACTTGTCAGTACGGTTGATGCAAAGCGGATGTTGGAGAAGGAGGTTTTAGCCGCAGGCAGAATTTGGTCGGTAAGAGAACATGGTGCCGTAACCTTTATGGATTTAAAAGATGTTTCAGGAGTTATCCAAATCTTATTTCAAAAAAAGGCTTTGGAAGATAAATATAATCTTTTAGACCTTTTGGATACAGGTGATTTTCTTGCTGTTTCCGGTAAGGTTATAAAAACTCAGGCGGGTGAAATCACAATAGATGCCACCGAGTTCCAAATCCTGACAAAATCAATTCGTCCACTTCCGTCTTCTTGGTTTGGACTTAAGGACGAAGAAGAAAGATATAGGCAAAGGTATGTTGATTTGCTTTTAAATAACGATCTTAGGGAACTTTTTAAGAAAAAGTCAGTCTTTTGGCAGTCGATGCGCGAATTTCTGATTGAAAAAGGGTTTTTGGAAGTTGAAACTCCTGTTTTGGAAAATACCGCAGGCGGAGCAGATGCCAATCCTTTTATAACACATCATAATGCACTGGATATTGATCTTTATCTTCGTATTTCTACAGGTGAGCTTTGGCAGAAGAGGCTAATGGTTGGAGGTTTTGATAAAACCTTTGAAATCGGCAGACAGTTCAGAAACGAAGGAATAGATCGCGAGCATCTTCAGGATTATACCCAGATGGAATTTTATTGGGCTTATGCAAATTATGAAGATACTATGAAGCTGGTTGAAGAAATGTATAAATATGTGGCGGAAAAGACGTTTGGAACTTTGAAGTTTGAGATAGGAGGACATAAGGTTGACTTGGGAAGTGAATGGAAAAAAATTAATTATCGGGAGACCTTGCTTAAGGAAACCGATATAGATATCTCTAAAGCAACAGGAGAGGAACTTAAAAACGAATTAAAGAAAAGAAAAATTGAGTACGAAGAAAACGGCGAAAAAGGAAGACTTATAGACTCTCTTTGGAAGTCCGTGAGAAAAAATATTGCCGGTCCGGTCTTTTTGGTTGGACATCCGGTTGAGGTTTCCCCGCTTGCAAAGAGGATGGAGAAAAGCCCCGAATTTGTTGAAAGGTATCAGATAATTATTGCAGGAAGCGAACTTGGCAATGGTTACTCCGAGCTTAACGACCCGATTGATCAGGCAAAGCGTTTTGGTGAACAGGAAAGAATGCGCAAGAAGGGAGACCTTGAAGCCCAAATGGAGGATAGTGATTTTGTAAGAGCGCTGGAATATGGAATGCCGCCGGTTTCAGGATTTGGAGTATCCGAACGGCTTTTTTCCTACTTGGCAGGAAAGTCAATTCGTGAGACAGTACTATTCCCTCTCTTAAGACCGGAGGATGGAAAGAAGGTGATTATGAAATGAAAGAAGAAATGATGTGGAAAAGAATAAAGTGGATGAAGAAAAGTGTAGCTCTTGATTTCCTCTTGAGCTTGTCATTTTCATTTTTTGGATTGCTTTTAATTTTCGGACTGGGTTTTGTATTCCCGACAATTGATCCTTATGTTGTAATCAAATGGATTATTATCGTCTGTGCTGTTGTTTTTGTCTATTCATTTGTTAGTTTCTTGGTAATGAAGATTATGGTTATTAAGGCAAAGATGGCAACCGGAGTTTGGAAATTTGCAAAGAGTAAAAAAACTTCCAAGAAATAATAGTAATGACTAAGGAAAAAGCACTTAAGCTTTTGCGTTTAAAAATACAATCGCAAAATCTGCAGAGGCATTGTTATAGTGTTGGTGCTGTTATGTGTGCTTTGGCTGAATATTTTGGAGAAGATAAGGATTTGTGGGAAGTGGCCGGTCTTGTTCATGACATTGACTACGAAAAATATCCTGATACTCACCCCCTTAAGGGGTTAGAAATTCTTCGGAAGGAAGGTTATCCAACGGAAATTATTGATGCAGTTGCGACCCATGCTTGGGGTTACAATGACAAATCTCCCAAGCCCAAAAACAAAATGGAGTGGTCACTATACTGTTGCGATGAACTCACAGGGCTAATTGTTGCGTGCACCCTTATCCGGCCAAGTAAAAAGATTGCAGATGTTACGGTTGATAATATTTTAAGCAAGTGGAAGTCAAAATCTTTTGCGGCAGGTGTAGACAGGAGCCAAATTGAGAAATGCGAGAAAGAACTGGGAATTCCCTTGAATGAATTTATTAGTATTTCATTAAAGGCTATGCAGGAAATCCATGAGGATTTAGGATTATAATTTAAATATGCTGGATATTAATTTCATCCGCGAAAATAAGGATTTGGTGAAAAAAGGAGTTGCCGATAAACAGTTTTATCCTGGCTTGGTTGATAAGGTTTTGGATCTTGATACAGGTAGGAGAAAGTTAATTCTTGAAATAGAACAGCTTCGGGCAAAGCGCAATAAAATTGCCGAGGAGAAAAAGCCCTCCGAAGAAGGTAAGAAAATTAAGGAAGAACTGAAAGATAAAGAACCGGAGCTTGTGAAAATAACAGAGCAATATTTGGAAACTTTACAAAAAATTCCCAATTTGCCTTCATCAAAATCCCCAATAGGTAAAAGCGACAAGGAAAATATTGAAGTCAGAAAATGGGGAACACCTACCAAATTTAATTTCAAACCGAAAGATCATCTTGAACTTGGAAAAACGTTGGGAATACTGGACTTTGAAACGGGGGCAAAAGTTACAGGATCACAGTTTTTCTTTCTTTATGGTGACGGAGCTCTTCTCGAGCTTGCCCTGACTCACTACGTTTTTGATAAACTTGGTAAACTCGGATTTTTACCCGTAATTACGCCCGATCTTGCCAAAAGCCGATACTACCTCGGAACCGGTTATGCACCAAAAGGCAACGAGGCTCAAACTTACACAATTGAGGGCACTGATTTGGGATTAATTGCGACGGCTGAGGTAACACTTGCCGGAGCTCATTCCGATGAAGTAATCCCTGAAGATAAACTACCTTTAAAATATGTAGGTTACTCGCACTGTTTTAGACAGGAAGCCGGAGCTTACGGAAAATATTCAAAGGGTTTTTACAGAGTTCATCAATTTGGTAAGACGGAGATGTTTATTTACTGCAAGCCCGAGGAATCGGAAAAATTTCATGAATTAATACTGAAAATGGAGGAAGAAATTTATCAGGAACTGGGACTTCCTTATCGGGTGGTTGAAATGTGCACGGGAGATCTTGGAGCGCAGGCCTCAAGAAAATTTGATATAGAAGTTTGGATGCCCGGAAGGGATGATTATGGGGAAGTTACCTCAACTTCTAATTGTACTGATTATCAGGCAAGAAATCTGAATATCAAATTCAGAAGGCACACTGGTGAAACAGAATATGTTCATATGCTAAATGGTACCGCGATTGTAATGTCACGTGTTCCTCTGGCAATTCTGGAAAATTTTCAACAAAAAGACGGAAGCATTAAAATCCCCGAAGTTCTTCAAAAGTGGATGGGGAAGGAAAAGATTGAAGTTAGGAAATAATTATTTTCTACCGTCGCGTTTTATATGTTTTTTACAATTTTCTGCGATTCTTAGGGTTTCTGCCGGTTTTGATCCGTTTTCTCTAGGTGTTTCGCATGGCACAATTGGAGAATGTTTTTCAGACTCTTGTGGAGGTGGATTTAAATTTGGCTTTCTTTCCATGTGACAATAAATAAAGGATAATCGGAATAGATTAAATTTCAATAAGTAGATTTAGCTTTCAAATTTTTTGAAATATTTTTTCCCTTGGAGTTTTTCGGGTAGATGGCTTTGGGTGTCATATTTTTCATAACCCTCTCCATAGCCAACATCTTTCATCAATTTTGTAACGGGATTTCGGATTTTGAGAGGAACCGGAAGATTGCCGAATTTATTAACATCAGCTAGAGCTTCCATGTATGCATTATAAGCACTGCGGTCTTTTTTGGCGTTTGCTAGGTAGGTAACTCCTGCTGCCAGATTTTCCTGACACTCTGGATAACCGATCTCGTTACAGGCTTGAAAAACCGCATTGGCCACAACCAGTGCAGTTGGAGAGGCAACGTCCTCTGAAGCGAATACAACCATCCTGCGGGCAATGTAGAGAGGATCCTGACCTGCAGCAACCATTCTGGCCAGATAGTAAAGAGCTGCATCGGTATCGCTTGCGCGCATTGATTTTATGAATGCCGAAATGACATTGTAAAAATCCTCTCCGCGCTTATCGAAAGTGTATTGACGTCTTTGAAGTGCGGTTTCGAGATCGGGAATTTTTATAGTGGGGGTTTTAACAAGGCTTGATGCAATTTCCAAAACATTAAGCATTACGCGGGCGTCCCCATTACTGGCTTCCAACAAAAACTTTTCTGCTTCTTTTCCTAATTTTTTCTTAACCTGTTTGAGGGCTCTGTCCAAAATTTTTAATAAATCTTTTTCTGAGAGCTGCTCTAAAATTAAAACACGGCACCTGGAAAGAAGCGGTCCGATTACTTCAAAAGAAGGATTTTCTGTTGTGGCCCCTATCAAAATTATGTCGCCGTGTTCAACATGAGGGAGAAGCTTATCCTGCTGGGCTTTATTAAATCTGTGGATTTCATCCAAGAATATAATTGGAGAATTTGTTAATTTAAGCTGTTTTTGATCCTGAATTAAAGATTCAATGTCTTTGACTTTTGTGTTAACTGCAGAAAATTCAAAGAATTCCCGTTTTAAAGTTGCAGCGATTATTCTTGCCAGTGTTGTTTTTCCCGAGCCGGGCGGACCCCAAAAAATCAGCGACGGGAAAAAATTTGATGTTTTTGCGTTGACAAAAAGCTTGGAAATTATTCCGTCTTTTCCAACCAAGTCTTCCTGTCCGACAAAATCTTTTAAAGTTTTTGGGCGTAATTTTTCTGGGAGGGGAATATTGTTCATTGAGTATTTTATATCACCAAACAAAATCCGAAACAAGTATGCACTTCAGCTTGCGCTATAATCAAATTATGTTGGGAACGAGGGTCTTGGAAGAAAGAGAATCAAAATACAACGGCAATCTGCGCGTGATTAATACTTTTGGAATGGGAACTTATATCCAAGCGGATGGGCTTACACAGTCAGGGGGAATAGTGGAAACAATTTGGAGACAAACTATCAAGAAAGTTAAAAGTAAAAAACCGAAAGCTAAAAATTGTCTAATCTTGGGGCTTGGTGGCGGAACTGTGGCAAAATTAATTAAAAAAAACTGGCCGGAAGTTAGAATTGCAGGAATCGAAATAGATCCGATTATGATAGAACTCGGGAAAAAATATTTAGGACTGGATCAGTTAGAGGTTGAAACAAAAATTGGAGACGCGTTTCAAGTAAATCAAAAATTAAAAAATGAAAAGTTTGATTTAATTATTGTCGATTTATATAACGGCGATAAATTTCCCGAAAAATTTGGAACGGAAAACTATATACGGTTTATGAGGACAATTCTTACAAGTGGGGGAATTGTCGTTTTCAATCGTTTATATTATGGAGACAAAAGGCCGGAGACGGTAAAGTTTGGAGATAAACTCAAAAAAATCTTTTCGGAAGTTGAATGGTTTTATCCTGAGGCTAATTTGATGTTTCTTTGTTCAGGGTAGCTTCAAACCTGCTACAATATATAGCGATGCTTAATATATTTTCTAGAATTTTGGATCTTAACGCCCGCGAAATTGACAGAGTCGGAAGAATTGTTGAGGAAATTAATTCATTTGAACCGAAAGTTAAAAAACTTAAGGATAAAGATTTTGCCAAAAAAACCGAGGAGTTCAAAGAGAGAATCTCAAAAGGCGAATCTTTGGAAAAAATTCTTCCCGAGGCTTATGCACTTGTCCGCGAAGCTTCTTATAGAATCCTCGGAATGCGGCATTACGACGTTCAGCTTATGGCTGCAGTAGCGCTTTTCGAAGGCAAAGTTGCGGAACAAAAGACCGGAGAAGGAAAAACTTTATCGGCTGTTCCCGCACTTTATCTCCATGCTTTAACGGGACGTGGTGCCCATCTTGTTACTGTAAATGATTATCTTGCCAGAAGGGATGCCGGCTGGAATGCACCTGTTTTTAATCTTTTGGGAATGAGTGTGGGTTCGATTATTCAGGAAAATAAATCATTTGTTTATGATCCTGAATTTACCGATTCAAGTCATGGGGATGAAAGACTTGCCCACCTTAAACCTGCAGAAAGAAAACTGGCTTACCAAAGCGATATTTTATACGGAACCAATAATGAATTTGGTTTTGATTACCTTAGAGATAACATGGTTTCCTCATTACCTGAAATGGTCCAGCGCGGGCACTATTTTGCAATAGTTGATGAGGTGGATTCCATTTTGATTGATGAAGCCAGAACCCCGCTTATTATTTCCGCTCCTGATACGGAACCGACGGATAAATATTATAAATTTGCTTCCATGGTTGATAAGTTAAATCCGGATACGGATTATACAATTGATGAAAAAGCCAAAAGCGCGAGCCTAACGGAAACAGGAATTACTCGAGTAGAAAAAATACTCGGAGTGGACAACCTTTATGAAAAGGACTTCGAATCAATTCATCATATTGAAAATGCTCTCCGGGCAAGAACTTTGTATCTCCGGGATAAAGATTATGTGGTTAAAGATAATCAAGTCATAATTGTTGACGAATTTACGGGACGTCTTATGGTCGGCCGCCGCTGGAGTGACGGACTTCATCAGGCGGTTGAAGCAAAAGAGGGTGTGACGATTCAGCAGGAAAGCAAAACCTTGGCAACAATTTCTTTTCAAAATTACTTCAGAATGTATGAGCATCTTAGCGGAATGACGGGTACCGCCGCAACCGAGGCGGAGGAATTCAGAAAAATTTATAAGTTGGAAGTTATTGTTGTTCCGACTAATAAACCAATGATCAGGCGCGACCTGCCTGACGTGATTTATAAGACCTTGAGAGGAAAGTATGGTGCAATTGTTAATGAAATTGGGGAGTGTTATAAAAAAGGGCAACCTGTGCTTGTAGGTACAACCTCAATTGAGAAGAATGAAATAATTTCGGAATATCTTAAAAGAAAGAAAATTCCTCATAATGTTCTAAACGCCAAAAATCACGAAAAAGAGGCGGAAATTATTGCTGAAGCCGGAAAACCGAGCGCGGTAACTGTTGCCACCAACATGGCCGGCCGTGGAGTTGATATAGTTCTCGGCGGTGCGGCTCCCGATAGATTGCCAGGGGTTAGTAATGAAAAATTCGAGTCGTTACCGGCTTATAAGGAGTGGAAGAAAGTTCATGAAAAAGTTGTAAAAGCAGGTGGTCTTCATGTAATTGGAACTGAACGTCATGAGGCACGTCGTGTAGATAATCAGCTTAGAGGAAGAAGCGGTCGTCAGGGAGATCCCGGAAGTTCCCGTTTTTACCTTTCAATGGAAGACGATCTTATGAGAATTTTCGGAGGGGAACAAATCGGGGGAATCATGGGCAGGCTAAATCTTCCCGAAGACCAACCGATTGAAAATTCGTTAATCAGTCGTGCTATTGAGCAGGCACAGGTAAAAGTTGAAGGATTCCATTTTGATATCAGAAAACGTCTTGTTGAATTTGATGATGTTGCAAACCAGCAAAGAGATATTATTTATAAACTAAGGAGGAGAATTCTTGACTCGAGTGACGTTAAAAGGGAGGTTCAGGAAAAACTCCATCAGCAAATAGAAAATACCGTACTTTTGAGCAAATCCGCAACAGATGAAAAATTTGATTATGAAAGGTTAGCGGTAGGACTTGCTGATATTATTCCTTTTGATGACGCTTCTTTAAAAAGAATCAAATCTCAACTCTCAAATATTGGGTCTCAAGAAGAAATTCAAAAATTTCTTGATACTGTTTTGATGGATGTCTACGAGAAAAGGGAAAAAGATTTGAGTGCCAAAGTAATGAGAGAAGTTGAAAAGTTTGCCTATCTAGGTTCAATTGATCATCTTTGGATGGATCACATTGATCATATTGATGATCTCCGCGAAGGCGTAACTCTCAGGGCCTACGGGCAGAGAGATCCTTTAGTTGAATTTAAAAATGAAGCCTACAATTTGTTTGAAAATTTAGTTAATAGAATTGATGAGGAGCTATCCCACAGAATCTTCAGAATTGGAGTTGCAATGCCGCAACCTGAAATTCCTTTGAATTTGGCAAGAGAAAATATAGATAGAAGTGATATGGAGGGTTTAGCCGGTAATGCGGAGCAGACAGCCAAATCCGGTGAGCCTGCTTTTGCCAAGTCAAATGTGGTGCATAAAAAAATCGGAAGAAATGATCCCTGCTGGTGTGGAAGCGGAAAAAAGTGGAAGCATTGCCACTATCCCCAATTGCCACCGAATTAATTTGTTATAATAACTTCCATGAATAAGCAATATTTATTTGTTACGATTTTTCTTATTGTTTTAATCATTGGTGGTGTAATTTTTACCTTTTCTGGGAAAAAGGAAGAAAAGCAAGTATTACAAACCCCAACTCCTTCTGCTACTATTACTCCTGAGGCATCAGAGACGCCGGCGGCAACAGAGTCTGCTAAAATACAAACCATGGAAGACGGATTACAAATTCAAGATGAAGTAGTGGGAACAGGGGTAGAAGCAGTAAGTGGGAAAAGCGTAACGGTAAATTATGTCGGAACTCTTACCGACGGGACAAAATTTGACAGCTCTTATGACAGAAACCAACCCTTTACCTTTACACTTGGCGCCGGTGAAGTTATTCAGGGATGGGATCAGGGAGTTGCCGGAATGAAGGTTGGAGGAAAAAGAAAATTAACAATTCCTTCGTCTCTCGGATACGGTGCGACAGGAGCCGGTGGGGCAATTCCTCCCAATGCGACTTTAATTTTTGAAGTAGAACTTCTTAAGGTTGAATAATGGCAAGAAAGTTTTTTAAGTCTAGAAGTAGCAATATTCCTCTGCCGATATTTTTTCCGGATGCAACACGGGCAGTTGTAAGGTCGATCGATACATCTGATCTTGAATCTTCAAAAACTCCGGGCGTTTTAGTAAATACTTTTCATCTTTGGCAGGAGCTTAATGAGAGCACTTTAAAAAAATTTGACGGAATCGCAAAATTCATGGGTTTTAAGGGTGGAATAATCTCTGATTCCGGGGGATTCCAAGTAATGTCTGTGATTAAATCCGGAAATGTTAAAGGAAGAATTACGGACGAAGGTGTTGTTTTTTATCCAACCAGAAAAACCAAAAAAATTTTAACTCCGGAAAAATCAATTGATTTTCAGATTGAGTTGAAAAGCGATATGGTTATCGTACTGGATGATTTTACGAATCCGAAATCTTCATATAAAGAAGCTAGAGAGTCGGTTGAGCGGACTATCTTTTGGGCAAAGCGCAGTAAAGATGAATTTATCAAAGTTTGTGATCGGGAGAAACTTGGTGAGGCCGAAAGACCCTACATTTTGGGTGTAGTGCAAGGCGGGAAGTACCAAGATCTTAGAAAATATTGTGCGGAAGAACTGACAAAGATTGGTTTTGATGGCTTGGGTTTCGGTGGTTGGCCGATTGATGATAAAGGAAATTTTGATCTTGATTCGGCAAAGACAATTGTCGAAAACACACCCGAAAATTATTTTTTGTACGGACTCGGAGTCGGAAAACCGGAGGATATTATTAAATGCGTCAAATTGGGATTTAATATTTTTGATTGTGTTTTACCGACACGTGACGCGCGGCACGAGCGGCTCTATATTTACAACGCCGGATCGATTGATGAAATTAATATAATGAAGCCCGATTTTTATTCTTTTTATAGACCCGATAGGGAAAAATGTTTAGATGATGGCTCCCCAGTAAGCCTTGCTTGTGATTGTCTTCTTTGTAAAAAATACTCAAAAGCTTATCTTGCACACCTTTTTAAAATTAACGACTTTACCGCCGGTAGGCTTGCGACGATTCATAATTTGAGATTTTATTCCATATTTATGGAAAAACTTCGGGAAACTCTTGACAGGAAGTAGTGTAAGTGTTTATACTGCTACGCAAATATGGAAGACGAACAAAATTCGCAAAGTCAGACACAGGAAAGTCCTCAAGTTTCCAGTCCAACACAGGGAAACGGGGTTTCTTTCCCGACAGTAGGTGAACCAAAGAAAAGCGGGGGAGCAAAAACCTTGTTGATTATTGGAATTCTTATATTAGTCGGAATACTTGGATTTGTGATTTATAAAAATGCTTCTAAAGGAAGTGAGACAACTTTAACTCAGCCAACACCTTATGACAATTTAACAACTTCGGATCAGAATCAAGCTACTACGGTAGCTACGGCAACACCGGCAGCTTTCGATAGAAGTAAAATTAAAGTCCAAATTCAAAACGGAACAGGTATTGCAGGAGAAGCAGCATATCTCCAAACTCAGTTAAAGGGATTGGGATATACAAGTGTTTCAGTTGCGAATTCCGCTCAGCAAAATTTAACCACTGCACAGGTTAGTTTCTCGAGTTCGCTTTCACAAAGTGCGGTTGATGAGCTGACTAATGAACTTAATTCAATTTATCAAAATGTTACCAGTACGAATTCCGCGAGCCCCACTTATGATGTTGTTATCATAACAGGACTCAGAAAAGGAGCGACAGCTAAGCCTTCGGCTACACCAACTTCGACTCCGGCCGCTACGCCGACAGCTTCACCTACTCCGTAATTCTTCTGTGTTAAAATAAATTGTGGCAAGTATAGCTAAACTTATCGTCGGCAGTTTTACTTTAAACTTGGGAAAGTTTTCTCTCCCCGTTACCTATATTCAGGCAATTGCAGTTCTTGCCCTTATTTTTTTTCTTGTCTTAATTCTTGCGCAGTTTAGGAGGCACTATGTCAACTGGTCTTTTAAAGGAGCCCTGTTTGGAATTGTTATCGGTTTTTTATTGGCTTTAGCTCTTGAAGGATTCTTACTTGTTGGTGGGAAAACCGTACTGATAAGTGTTTTGGGCTGGAAAAACCCGCCCGCTCCAATCTCAAATGCACTTGATGCAGGAAGAAGTAAATTGCTTCAGGTTTTGGGAACGGAAACTCAGGTTTCACCGACTCTTATACAGGATGAAGTTACTGTAACCAATGCAATTGAACTTTTTCAAAGTTTAAACCCGACTGATATAAAAAAGGTAAAGTCGATTATTTGCCAACCTTGATTTTTGTTCCCGCCCTTTACTTTTAACTTTTGCCTTCTTTGGATATACTTCAGATATATGCAAGATATTGATGGAAAGGTTGATCAAATGACCTCCCGTTTGAATAAATTAATTGAGGTGGTGGATATTCCGAGTAAAAAGAAGAAAATAGAGGAACTTGAGGCTAAAGCGGCTGAGCCTTCTCTTTGGAACGATCCTCAAAGTGCCCGCGGGGTTACGCAGGAGCTTTCCGACCTGAAAAAGGAGGTGGAGGAAATTACCGATCTTTCGGATACGTTGGAAATTCTGAAGGAAGTGCCGGATGAAGCCGAGGCCAGAAAGGCCGAGAAAGCTCTCGGGAAGCTTGAGCTAATATCTTATTTATCGGGTGAATATGATGCTAAAAACGCCCTAATTTCAATCCATGCCGGCCAGGGAGGGACTGAAGCGATGGATTGGACAAATATGCTTTACCGCATGTATCTCAGGTTCTGCGAGCGTCAGGGATGGCCTACAGAGACTCTGGATTACACGGCTGGGGAAGAAGCCGGAGTCAAAAGTGTAACTTTTAAGGTTACGGGGCACTTCGCCTATGGCTACCTTAAGGGTGAGGCAGGAACCCACAGGCTTGTCAGACAGTCTCCATTCAATGCGGATAAGCTTAGGCAAACTTCATTCGCCTTGGTTGAAGTGATGCCTGAGCTTGCCGATACCGATCTTAAGGATATTGAGATCAAGGATACCGACCTGGATTGGCAGTTCATTCACGCAGGAGGACATGGGGGTCAGAATGTAAATAAGGTGGCGACAGCAGTCCGGCTTACCCACGTCCCGACAGGGATTGTAATTACGGCTTCAACCGAACGTTTTCAGGAACAAAATAGAAAAGCAGCCCTGGAACTACTGCGTGCCAAGCTTTGGATTAGGCAGCAGGAAGTTGAGAAAGGTTTGAAAAAGGAGATTAAGGGTGACTATCGTCCGGCTTCATGGGGAACTCAAATCCGAAGCTATGTTCTTCATCCATATAAGATGGTTAAAGATCTTCGTACGGATGTGGAAATCGGAAATACTGAGGCCGTTCTTGATGGAGGAATTGATGAATTTATAGATGCTGAGTTAAAACTCTAATTTGGATTTGCTTTTTTGAGTTTTTAGGTGTTATATTGAGGTTAACCTATGGAACCTCAAAATAAAAATATTTTCTCCAGGATTGATTTCAAAAAAAACTGGCCGTTTATTGCAATAGGATTGGCAATTATTCTTATCGGAGTCGGAACCTCATGGTTTATTTCTACAAGGTTAATAAATCAAACCAGCAGTGGTGAAGCTGCTCCTGGAGTAAAAGTTACTTCAACTGAAGCCGGAGTGCTGGATCCAAGCGTTAAGTATGATACTGCACAGGGGGTTGTGCAGGAGGGCGGACTAAATGGTGAGGGTACTTTTCACCTTGTTCGTGACGGCGGACCATCCGACTATGTTTATTTAACTTCAAGTGTTCTTGATCTGAGTAATTTTGTTAATAAAAAAGTACAGATTTGGGGAGAAACTCTTGCTTCCAAAAAAGTCGGCTGGCTAATGGACGTAGCCAAGGTCCAGGTAACCCAGTAAACTTTTAACACTGGCTTTATGCCTTTTCACTTGATACCCTAAAGTATCTTGTATTATGTCTCAGGAAGAAAATAATTTGATAGTTTTTAAAGATGTTACGAAAGTATTCGGTCCGCTGACTGCGCTGGACAAAGTTTCCTTTGAAGTTAAAAATGGGGAATTTGTGTTTATCACGGGTCCTTCAGGTGCGGGCAAGACTACGATCTTAAAATTAATATTGGGTGAGCTTATTCCGGATTCGGGAGGGGTAGTTGTGGACGGATCCGATGTTGCAAAGCTGACGGAAAAAGATTTACCTTCTTACCGCCAGAAAATAGGAACGGTTTTCCAGGATTTTAAAGTTCTTTCTGAGAGAACTGTTTTTGAAAATACTGCGGTAGCGCTTGCCGTAATTGGACTTCCCGAAAGCGAATGGGACCTAAGAGTTCAACATGTTTTAAAATTAGTTGGGCTTTCCAGAAATTCCGATCATTTTCCGTCCCAGCTTTCCGGAGGAGAACTTCAGAGAGTTTCACTTGCGCGTGCTTTGGTAGTCAATCCTAAAATAATTTTGGCAGATGAACCGACCGGAAACTTGGATTGGGAAACTTCCGACAATCTTATGCAGCTTTTTGAGAAAATAAACAAAGAGGGTAAAACCATTATTATGGCTACGCATAATATGGAAATAGTTAAAAAATACAAAAAAAGAATTATTAATATTGTGGGTGGTAAAATAAATAAATGAATATTCATTTTAAAACTGCTTGGGGATATATCAGACGTTCTCCATTTCAGGCGCTTGCCGTATCATTTGTTCTTACTTTAACCTTTTTTGTGGCAACTTTGGTTTCTACCCTTGTTTATTCATCCTCAAAACTTATTAATTATTTTGAAACAAGACCTCAGGTAATTGCATTCTTAAAAAGTGATGCACAGGATTCCGATATAGCGGATCTGCAGCATAAACTTGAAGATAATCCCCACATTAAAGACGTTAAGTATGTCAGCAAAGAGGAAGCGCTTTCAATTTATAAAAATGCCACAAGCGACAATCCGCTATTAGGACAGCTTGTTGACCCGTCGATTTTCCCGGCATCACTTGAATTTTCCGTAACGGATTTATCTTTTGCTCAAAACATAATTGATCAGGTAAAAACCGAAAATATAGTAGATTCTGTTGGTTTTACTGCAGCTCTTGGGGGTGAATCCAGTTTAAATAGTGTTATTCAGAGACTGAAAACAATTACAACTTACGTAAGAATTGGAGGAGCGGTTTTTGTGGGACTTTTGGCCGTAACCTCGCTTGTTGTTCTTCTTGTGATTACCAGTATGAGGGTTGTAGGAAGGAGAGAGGAAGTTGACATTTTGAATCTTATCGGGGCAACAAAAGGGTTTATTAGAAGCCCGATTGTTATTGAAGCTTTTATTTATACTATTTTCGGAGTGGTCTTGGGTTGGGCAATTGCCTTTATTGCAGTCTTGTATTCTGCACCGACTATTGTTTCTTATTTCGGAGAAATTCCCATCCTTCCCAAAGATGTCTTGGGAATTCTTGAACTTTTTGGAGTAATACTTGCAATTGAACTTTTTGTCGGTGCGGCCCTTGCACTTTCCGGAAGTTTATTGGCAGTTTCGAGGGTTAAGAAAGTAAGATGAAATTGGGCTATGGTAAAAAAAAATTATTTCTCCTCTCTTTAGCAGTAGGATTTTTTTTCTTCTTAGTTGGTGAAGTTAAAGCACAAACTTCCTGTGATAGTATGTGTGATCCAAGTGACAAAACATGTTTGAGTAATTTGCAGAATCTTTGTCAGGCCAAGGTTACAGAACTTGGCAATCAGGCAAACACACTTTCAAATCAAATTGCCCAATTTAATGCGCAAATTAAACTTACCTCACTTAAAATTTCTCAAACTGAAGCTCAAATTGCTCTTTTGGGTGGAAGAATTGATCAACTTGGACAATCTTTGGATAGTCTAAATCAAGCTTTTTCAGCAAGAGTAGTAGAAACTTATAAACTTTCGAGATTTGAAAATAATTTTATTTTTCTTCTTTCGGCATCAAATCTGACGGATGCAGTATCAAGAATGCATTATCTTGAGAAAATTCAGGAAGAAGATAGGGATTTGCTTAATAGATTACAAACTGCTCAGTCGACCTATCAGGGACAAAAACAAAGTCAAGAAAATTTGCAAAAACAGTTGCAGGTACAGCAGTCAAGCTTAAATCAGCAAAAAGCAGCAAAAAATGAATTATTGGCGGCGACTCAGAATAGTGAAACAAAATATCAATCCCTTTTGTTACAAGCTCGAAAAGAATTAGCAGCATTATCTCAATATGCTCTAGGTAGGACTTCGACTGCACCAAATCAAACAGTTTGTGATGACTGGGGTTGTTATTATGCACAAGGTGACCCTCAATGGGGAAATATGATGCTTGGTAATTCTGGTTATACGGTTACGCAAGCTGGATGTTTAATAACCTCAAGTGCAATGATAGCAACTCATTATAAAAGAAACTATAAAAGAAACTTGACTCCAGCTGATGTAGATACCGATCCTTCAGCGGGTTGGTTGTCTAAGACCATTACTGTCAATGGGGTGACAATAACAAGAACAAGTATAGGTGCCGACCCTTCTAATGTAAGTACTACAATAAATAGTATTGATAGTGAATTGAATGCTGGTAGACCTGTGATTGTTGGTTTAAGTGGACCTCATTTTATAGTTTTGCGAAGTGGGTCCAAAGGAAATTATAAAATGAATGATCCTTTAGGCAAAGATATCGGATATGATAAAGACTTCTCTAGTCAATATAGCCTTTCTGACATAATAGATGTTGAGAGTGTGAGTGTGAATTGAAAAAATTTAGGTTATCCAACGATGCATTTGTAATTCCAATAGTACTAAATTTCGAAATTGTTACTGATTATAATAATAAATATTTATATAGGTTTTATTAACTCCCTAATTTTTAGTATCATTAGGAATGTCTAGAAAAATTTTGAAATTTCTTAATTTATGGCTTCCTCCGATTTTGTGGGCAGCCCTTATTTTTAAGTTTTCATCGGGAAGTATTCCTGTAGCCTCGCAAGTTTTTTGGCAGGACTTTATTATTAAAAAAACCGGCCACGTTCTGCTCTTTGGCATGTTCGCACTTCTTTCTTACAGGGGACTTACCGGTGAGGGGCTAAGCCGTAAAAAAGCTGCAATTTGGTCTGTTGCTATAGCGTTTTTGTACGGCGCATCCGATGAATTCCACCAAATGTTTACCCAGGGACGGGAAGCGACTGTCAGGGACGTTTTTATAGATGGAATTGGGGCAGGCGTTGTGATGTATCTTTTCTATAATTTTTTGCCAAGGTTGCCTAAAAAAGTTCGTCTGTTTTTGCTACAATTCGATATCCTATGAAAAAAATATTGGTAACGGGCGGAGCCGGCTACATAGGATCGTTTATGGTCCGCGAACTTCAATTGAAGGGTTTTGAACCGGTTATTGTGGATAATCTGTCGCAAGGACACAAAGAATCAGTTAAAGATTTTAGATTGGAGACTATCGATTTGGTTACGGAAAAAGAAAAATTGGATGCTCTTTTAACTTCCGAAAAATTTGACGGTGTAATTCATATGGCAAGTTTTATTCAAATGGGTGAGTCATATGCAAATCCTGCTAAGTATTACAAAAATAATGTGATAGGGATGATGAATTTACTCGATTCCATGAGGAAAAGCGGAACCAATAAAATTATTTTATCCAGCAGTGCCGGAGTTTACGGTAATCCCGTTAAGCTTCCGATTGAAGAGGATGATCCCAAAAATCCGCTTAACCCTTACGGGGAAACAAAATATATTATGGAGCGGATGCTTGAGGATTACGATGCGGCTTACGGAATTAAATTTATAGGTATCCGCTATTTTAATGCGGCGGGAGCGGCACTCGACGGAAGCATTGGTGAGGACCATCCGGAAGAAAGCCATTTAATTCCCAATATTATTAAAAAAGCCCTAAAAGGTGAGGAAATTGAAATCTTCGGTCAGGATTATAAAACGCCTGACGGAACTAATGTCAGGGATTATATCCACGTAATGGACCTGACGGAAATACATTCTACCGCTATGCAAAAATTACTGGATGGAGCCGAGAGCAATTTTTATAATGCAGGAATCGGCAGGGGATATTCAAATAAGGAAGTAATCGACATGATAAAAACAGTAACAGGGTTGGATTTGAAAATAAAATATGGTGAAAGAAGAGCGGGGGATGCCGATACCCTTTATGCATCAATTGAAAAGATCGGACATGATTTTTCCTGGGCTCCTAAATACGGATTAAAGGAGATTGTTGAAACTGCCTATGCTTGGCACAAAAATCACCCCCAAGGGTATGCTAATATGGATTAATGACCCTTTTTGAAACCCTAAGACATATATTTGTTCCTCACGAGAGTAATAACCAGAAGGCAAAGCTACTGCACCCAGAAGGTTTATTCCTAATTATTATTGGGCTTATTTTTTATCAGCTAATGTTGGGCTTTATCCATAAGGCGTTTCCGGAAGTATTGGGGTATGCGGCCAATATTTCTCCATCCGAAGTAATCAGTTTGACAAATCAGGAGAGAGTTGAAAACGGTCTGGCTCCCCTTAACGCAAATTCCACATTGTCCCAAGCTGCGGTGGCTAAGGGTAATGATATGCTTGCCAAGGGCTATTGGGCTCATTTTGCGCCCGACGGGACTTCACCTTGGAGCTTCTTTTTGAAATTCGGGTATAAGTATGAATATGCGGGAGAAAACTTGGCTCGGGATTTCCCGGATGCCGCCTCGGCCGTTACCGCCTGGATGAATTCCCCTTCCCATAGAGAAAACATTTTAAATCCCAACTATCAGGATATCGGTATCGGAGTTGTTGAAGGAAACTTGGCGGGTGTGGATACGACCATAATTGTTCAATTTTTTGGAACTCCACTGGGAAGTCAGGCTTCAGTACCCGTTGTGCAGGCTAAAGAAGAAACAACCGTTTTGGGTGCCAAGCCGACCTATGTGCCTTCCCCAACCGCAACTCCCGGTGCGGCAGTTGTCTATGAAGCCACTTCGGCGGCTATCGTTTCATTTATTTCACCTTTCACTTCAACTAAAAGTATTTCGCTTCTGGTTACGGGAATCTTGATTTTGGTTCTGTCTGCCGATCTCATTATTGTTAGAAGAAAAAGGATTGCCAGGATTGGAGGAAGAACCCTGGCGCATTTGGCATTTTTCGGAATGATTTTAGCGGTTATACTGATACTGAAAGCGGGGCAGGTCATATGAAAGAATTTATAAAAGATTTATCTCACTATTTAGTACTTTTTGGGATACTTTTGGCAGGATTTACCGGACTTATAATTTTTTCCTATGATAAGTCTTTTCAAATTGCCGTATCTTTAGCCTTGGTTGCGGCTTACGTTTCATGGGGAGTGGTACACCACTATCTTCACAAAGATCTGCATTTCGAAGTAGTTCTGGAATATCTTGTTGTTGCGGTATTGGGGTTTGTAATTATTTTTTCAATAATAGTTAGGACGTGATTTACTTAATATAAGCGTGATATACTTCTATCTACAGCCATGAAAAAGGTAACTAAAGCAGTAATTCCGGCGGCAGGCTTCGGTACGAGATTTTTACCCCAAACCAAGGCTATGCCCAAAGAGATGCTTCCGATCGTGGATAAACCGATAATTCAATATATTGTTGAGGAACTGGTTGATGCAGGAATAAAAGACATAATTATTGTAACAGGCTACCACAAGCGTACTATTGAGGACCATTTTGACTATCCGAATCTTGATTTGGTTGAGAATCTTAAGATGGGTGGAGACAAGAAACGCCCGCTTTTGGAAGAGGTTGAAAAAATTGCGGATTTGGCTAATTTTATCTATGTCAGGCAAAAAGGCCCTTACGGTAACGGCACGCCACTACTCAACGTTAGGGATATAATCGGAGACGAACCTTTTATTTATACCTGGAGCGATGACTTTATCGTTGCCCATCCCTCAAGATTTAAACAGCTGATTGCAGCCTATGAAAAGTACGGATATAGCTGTCTTAGCGGTGTAAAAGCGATTAAAGATGAAGATTATGACAGATATGGTTTTGTCGGCGGAAAGAGTCTCGAGCCCGGGGTTATTGATGCCAATGTGATTATAGAAAAGCCTGGTAAAGAAAACGCCCCTTCCGATCTGGCCACTGTTTCGGGATTTTTATTCACTCCCGATATTTTTGATTGTTTGGACAGAGCTTTAGCCAGGCTTGAAGACGGTCGGGAATTTTATTATGTGGATGCCCTGAAACTTATGCTTGAGGATGGGAAGCATGTGCTTGGGGTAGAAATAAAGGACGGCAAATACTATGATACCGGCAATAAGCTTGAGTACCTAAAAACTGTAGTTGAATTTGCTCTGAAACACCCGGATATGGGTGAAAAATTTAGAGATTATCTCAAATCCCTGGAGTTTTAAGATTCTTCCTCAAAATTGATCCGGATTGCTCCTAGCAGTATAATTTGAACCTATATGAATGAAAAAGACGGTCTATTTATAAGTCCCACCAAAGGTAGGATGACTTCTTCTGAGGCTATTGAGGATATATCAAAATTTATAAATGAAATGCCTGAAAAGTTTTACCGGATCGTAATAGGTTCGGATTCTCAGGCCAAAAGGACCAACGGTAAAAGCGAAGTTGACTATGTTACGGCTTTGATAGTCCATCGGGAAGGCTGTGGAGCCAGGTATTTTTGGAGGAAGGAAAAAGTTTTTCAGACTCCAATTCTGAGGGATAAAATTTATAGAGAAACTTCAATGTCGCTTGCCACCGCCGAGGAAGTAGTTCCTCTCCTTAGGGAAGCTATTTCCCCCACAAAATATAATTTTGAGATCCATATTGATGTTGGACCCTTGGGTCCTACCCGCGATATGATAAACGAGGTAACCGGTATGGTTCAGGGAAACGGCTTCAAAGCCAAAACCAAGCCCGAGAGCTGGGGAGCTTCAACTGTTGCGGATAAACACACCTAAATACCCTGTAGTCTTGACTTTTAGATTCAGTAGTGGTAGCATCTCTCCGTTCGTGGAATAACTCGCCCTTTCAAATCAGCTTCAAATTACACCCTAAATTCATTTTAGAGGTGCCCGAACAATTTTGGGTAAAAAACTGTTATAAATCTATATTTTGAAAAGCCAAGAAAAGGAGAAAAGAAATGGCTACTCAGAAGTTCGTTCCTGTAAGTGAAATCGATTCCAAACTTCTTCCGAAAATTCAAAATTACCTTCCAAGGTATGAGAACGGCATTTTTGTCGGTCTCGGAAAAACCGGGAAAGATTCGTACATTCGTGGATTCGTCTGCGATGTCGAAGATGACGGAACGATCGTAAAAGTCAGGTACGATGCCCTCAAGAAATTTGATGGGCTTGTCGGCGAAGACGGTCATGCGACTCCAAGCGCGGTTATGGTGGTTGCGGAAAGTCGTGCAGACGGCATCTATCTCTATTGTGCCCCTGAGTATCGCGTCTTTATCTATGACCATGTTAATAATCAACTTGGTGTTACAGTAGAAGGCTTTGCGGGCGGATTTACGGAAAAAGGTAAGGAACCGGCGGAGACGGCATTGGAAGAGGTTCTTCAGGAACATGGTATTGTTGTCGGAGCCGTTTGGCCTATTGTGCGAATCGGATATGCCTCGGATAATCGAGCCATGACTGAGACGTGCATTGAATATTATCTTGGTATGTTTGAACGCCAGGTCGGCCAAGATCTACAAGGGGATGAAGTTATCCAAAAAACCGAAGCAATTCGTGTCGATCACTTTGTTCCCGGTCTTGACGGTATCGTCGATACGGCTTACGCTTTCTTGGTTTCGCACCTCAAGCTTGTCAAGCCAATGTAATTTGTTCGGGCACTTCTGGCGCCAGCCCCTCTTGGGAATACTGTATCAATTGCTGCTACTGATACAAAAGAGGTGGCTGGTTGTCATGAAGAAGTTGCCTGTGCGGTTGTAAGAATTTTAATTTACAAAAATTAAAAGATCCCAACCGCACAGCAAGAATAAAGTATTTTCATTTTTTATATACAAACTTCATGTTTGTTGAAGCAATTCAAGACCAATTCCTATTTTTCGAATCTTAATTGAAGATTGCATCTCGTCGTTTCTTTTGCTACTATTTAAGCCATGCAGACAGTTATTTTGTGCGGCGGCAAGGGCACAAGAATGAAAGAAGAGACGGAATTTCGTCCCAAGCCACTGGTTGAGATAGGTGGTATACCAATCCTCTGGCATATTATGCAAATCTACATGTACTATGGTTATAACGACTTCATCTTGGCGTTAGGATATAAGGGAAACATGATCCGCGACCTATTTAAGGAGTGGTATACAAATACGAACGATTTCTCCATTGATATGTCTACCGGTAAGACTACGGTTTTGAGTAATAGGCAGAGAAATTTTAAAGTCACTTTGGTAGAGACCGGGGACACACCCGATAAAGAAATCTTAACCGGTGAGAGAATTTTAAGGACAGCCCCATACATTAAAGGTGATGAATTTATGCTTACCTATGGTGACGGGGTTTCCGATATCGATATAAAGAAAGTCGTAGACTTTCATCATAAGATGGGAACTCTGGCTACTGTTTCAGGTGTCCATCCCAAATCCAGATTCGGCCTTGTCGAAAGAGATAATAAAACAGGACTGGTTACTCAGTTTAGTCAGTATCCTGTCATGCGTGAGTATATAAGTGGAGGTTTTATGGTTTTTAAAAGAAAAGCCTTGGACTATTTTACAGACGGTCAGATGGAAGAAGGTTTGGGTCATCTTGCTGAAGACAAGCAGTTATCAATGTATATTCACGAAGGATTCTGGAAGGCTGTTGATACATATAAAGAATTGGAACAACTTAATCAGCTTTGGTATGATGGCCGTCCTTGGGCCGTATGGGAGAAAAAAGATAATCAGAAATGAAGGAAGACCTTGGAAAATTTTTTAAGGGTAAAAAAGTCCTTATAACAGGTCATACCGGCTTCAAGGGAGCTTGGCTTGCCGAAGTTCTCACTCTCTGGGGAGCCAAAGTAATCGGAGTATCTCTGGAGCCATACACGGAACCCAATCTCTACACTGTTCTTAAACTTGGTGAAAAGGTAAATAATTATTTTGCCGATATCACGGATCAAAGGAGGCTGGCGGATATTTTTGCAAAAGAACAGCCGGAAATTGTTTTTCACTTGGCAGCCCAAGCAATAGTCAAGATAAGTTATGAGGATCCTCTCCGTACATTTAGGGCAAATGTCATAGGATCTGCAAATGTACTTCAAACAATCCGCGAGACAAAATCGGTTAAAACCGGAGTAATGATAACTTCTGACAAGGTTTACGAAAATAAAGAGTGGGTACATCCGTACCGTGAGATAGACAGGCTTGGAGGGCACGATCCGTACAGTGCCAGTAAAGCCGCAGCGGACATTATTGATCAGTCTTTCATAAAATCTTTTTTCACTGAGGAAACTGATCCCTTTGTCGGTATTACCCGTGCGGGAAATGTCATTGGAGGTGGGGATTGGTCGCCTTACAGAATTATTCCGGACGTGGTACGTGCAATTTACGAAAAAGGCGAAGCTGTCGTAATTCGAAACCCTCAGTCAATTAGGCCTTGGCAGTTTGTTTTGGAGCCGCTTTCCGGTTATCTTCTTCTTGCCAAAAAACTATTTGAAGGTGACAGGTCATTAATAACCACTTGGAATTTTGGTCCGCATCAGGGCAATTTTGTAACTGTTTCTGAGTTGGTTGAAGCCGGAGTTAAAATTCTCGACAAGGGTTCATACAAAGTTGTGCCCGATAAGAGTTTTCACGAATCAACATTTTTAAAACTCGATATTTCCAAAGCCCACGATCTCCTTGGCTGGAGTCCAAAACTGGATATCAAAGAAACATTGGGATACACATACGATTGGTATAAAAATTATTATGAGCATCTGAAGTCTCCAACTGAATTTACCGATAAGCAGATAACCGAATATTTTTCTAAATAATGATTTTCACTCCAACAAAAATTGACGGAATGTTTGAAGTTACTCTTGAACCCCATGAAGACGAAAGAGGTTATTTCAGACGTATGTTTGCCGAAGAGGAATTTGCAAAGGCGGGGATAACCGATTTCAAAATAGTCCAAATTAATCAAGCTTATACAAAATCTGCCGGGGTTTTGCGGGGACTTCACTGGCAGACGGAACCAAAACTGGAAGCGAAATACTTCCAATGTTTAAATGGAGAGATCTTTGATGTTGTGGCAGATACAAGACTGGATTCAAAAACTTATGGTGTCTGGGCGGGTTTTCATCTCAAGAGTGACGAAAAGAAACTTTTGTTTATTCCCGGAGGCGTTGCCCATGGATATGAAACATTAACAGATAATTGCATGGTTCAATATATGGTTTCGGAATTTTATTCGCCTGAGGTAGAAAAAGGTATCAGATGGAATGACCCCACATTTAATATTGAATGGCCTCTTGAACCCACCTTCATGTCCGAAAAAGATAAAAATCTGCCGGATTTTAAAAAATGAAAAATAAAGTATTGATATTGGGTTCTCAGGGAACACTTGGACAATCTTTGGTTAATGAATTTCAAAAGAATGGGTATGAAGTGGTTGCATGGGATAGGGGTGACTTGGATGTCACTGCTCCCGACGCTCCAAAAAAGATTAAGGATCTCCATCCTCAAATAATAATTAATGCTATTGCCTATAATGCGGTAAATAAGATGGAGACTGATGAAAATGAGAGAAAAATTGCGTTTCTGATTAACGCTAAAGCCCCCGGAATTCTGGCAAATACAGCGAAAAGTATTGGAGCGATTTTTGTTCATTATTCCACGAGTTATGTATTTCCCGGAGATAAAAAAGAAGGGTACAGGGAAACAGACACTCCGGGCCCTGTAGATATTTATGGTGAATCTAAGCTGGAAGGCGAGAAAGCAGTAGAAAAAGTTGGAGGCAAATATTATATCTTAAGGCTTTCCCGTCTTTTTGGTGTAAAAGGTGCAAGTGAGATGAGCAAAAGAACATTCGTGGATATTATGATTACCGAGATTGACAAGAGTGAATTGGAAGTTGGCGACACGGAGGTTAGTTCACTGACCTACGCTCCCGACTTGGCGAAGGTGACAAGAAAAATTGTCGAAGAAAATAAACCTTATGGCATCTACCACTCCGCAAACGAGGGACTGTGTACCTGGTATGAATGGGCAAAAGAAATTTTCAAAGATTTGGGTAAAGGACCAAAAGTAATTCCCGCAAAACACACTCTAACACCAGGTGGAGTAAAACATCCCCAATATTCGGGTCTTATAAATACAAAACTTTCCAAGCAAAGAACATGGCAGGAAGCTTTGAAGGAGTTTATAGAAGCGGAGTATAAAAATCAAAAATGACTGAAAAAACAAGCGGTTTTGATGATGGTGATGACCAAAAAGTTATCGACATCTTAAATAAATGGGACGGAGGGCCACTTTCCGACAAGCTTTTTACAAAGTTTGCGGAGATGGCTCCCCAGACGAGTGTAATAACGGTGGTGTTCAGGAAAGATGGAGATATGCTTGAGACACTGCTTCTGAAAAGACCTGAAACCGATCCGATTTGGCCTGGAGTTTTGAACTTGCCCGGAAAAATGTTCAGAAAAATTGATTTTGTGAGGGAGGATAACCATCCTGAGAGGGGTCCTATCGGGAGGATTGAGAAAGACGAAATAGGTTCAAATTTTACCCAAAAACCTGAATTTGCCGGAGTGGCTTTCCAGGACACAAAACGCGGTCCGACAATCGTTTTAGTTTATGTAATTAATGAAGACGTAAAACTACCGAAAGGTGGAGAATGGCACAATGTGGATGAACTTAAGAATTTACCCAATTTGATAGAAACGGAACGGGTTGCTATTGATGTGGCTCTAAAAAGTCATTTGGCAGGTTCAAACCACTTACCTTCTTTATATCCTGTGGAATTCCAGAAGAAATCGGCCTGACTCACTTTTTTGTAGAGCCAGAGTGGAGCTCTATGGTAGCAAAGTCTGCCGAATTGATATCCCAGCCAACCAAAGGCCAGCTGGAAAAATGCAGTGGGTAACATAAGCGGTTCCTCTTTTAGTACATTGATTAGCAGATATTTGGCGTACGAAGCTCCGCGCGCCTGGTCTCCTCCTTTTCCTAAATTTAAAGTTTGGTGCCATTGTTTTCTGTACATTCCGGTATCAAAATGCCTGACAAACTCTTTTGCCGGGGAATAGTTATGTGAGTGTTCGACAACCGCATCGGCAGCGTAAGCGACTTTATAACCCTTTTTAAGCAGCATCGCTACGGCGATAGTGTCTTCTCCCGAGAGAGTCCATCTGAATCCGCCGATGTCGTCAAGAGCTCTATTAAGATAGGCGGCACAGGAGTCCGAACAAAAAATTGTATAGACACCATATTTTTTTGCATCACCTATACCTCTAATATTACTTTCTTCCGGAAAATTAAATTTTCTTCCCAGCCTGGCAATAACATTTGCCCCCGGGTGGGCTACTTGCCTTGCATAAGAGACTGCGGCTTTCCCATCGATAATAGGTTTGACTAATTTCGAAAGCATTTCCTTATCCTTCGGGTAGGCATCAGGCGTCATCATGACGACAATATCGGTTCCCAGTTTTTTTCTGCAAAGCTCGCGGGCACTTCCATGATTCATTTCAATCCTTGGAATTACTAAAGTGTCGGCTTCCATCTTTTTTGCCAACTCAATCGTTCCGTCATTGGAACTGGAGTTAAAAACAAGAACTTTTGGTCTAAGTGGCGAATTCAAAAGCGGAGGTAAGCATTTATCAAGATGACGGATATCTTTAAATGTGATAACGGCAACTCCAATACTCATCTTTTTAGGCCGTTTTTTGTCCATAATTGTGATTAATATTATACAACGTTGCGTAGGAGGGTATCGGTAGGGTATCATTTCTCTAGCGTATGAGTACGAAAAAGGTGGGTATTTCAGTCGTAATTGTCAGTTGGAACACCAAGGAAATAACAGATACATGCTTGGCTTCAATGAAGAAGGCTGTGGATTATGTTAAGGATAGGGCAAATGTCGAGGTAATTGTGGTTGAAAACGCCTCAGAAGACGGGTCTTTTGAGATGATTGCTAAAAAACACCCCTGGGTTAAGTTAAAGTCCTCGGGTGCCGACTTAGGTTATGGTAAAGGAAATAATTTTGGATATAAACTTTGCGATTCAAAAAATGAATATCTGCTTCTTCTTAATAACGACGCTTATGTAAATGAAGATACCCTGGCCAGATCGTTGGATTTTATGGCTGGTCACCCCGATTGTGGCGTACTTGGCTGCCAACTTAGATTTTTAGACGGCAGATTCCAACCCTCGGCCGGTTTCTTGCCGACCCCGGCTTCGGTTTGGTCCTGGATTTGGGGGTTAAGCCTCGTTCCGGGAGTCAAATTGTTTTTCAAACCATTTCATCCTGCCGATAAGGATTTCTTTAAAAAAGACCGTGAAGTTGGTTGGACAATGGGAGCTTTCTTGTTTATGAAAATGGAGGTCTTTAAGGATAGCAAAGGCTTTGATGAAAACTTCTTTATGTATATGGAAGAAGTGGAATGGTGCAGACGCGCCAAAAAAGCAGGTTATAGAATCTTTTATACGCCAAGTTTCTGGGTGACCCATGTAGATAAGGCAAGTGCGATGGGTAAACCCGAAGAGCTTGCAAAGATCTTTAGGCGCGAGATTTTAGGGTTTGTTTATTACCTAAACAAAAATTACAAAAACCAATCTTGGTGGTTTATTCCGGCGATTAAGGCCGGAATTGCCTTGCGTTTATTGGCTTTTACTTTGTTAGGTAATAAAATGAGGCAAGACGCTTATAAGCAAACGCTTGAGCAATTCGGGAAAGCGCTTTCAAACTAAATTTAATATATGACAGAACTTAAAAAAGTGGCACTTGTTACGGTTAACTTTGGTAAACCTGATGACACTTTGGATCTTCTTAAAACCGTCAGAACTCTTGATACAAAGGGGTTGGATTTTAAGATGGTCGTGGTTGATAAAACTCCGGATACATGGATTGGTGACGCAATCCCCAAGGATTTTCCTGATATCGAAATAATTCAGGCCGGTTGTGATAAAGGTTTTACCGGTGGGTACAACCTCGGAATGAGATATGCTGCCGCATGGGGTGCAGATTATATAGCTATTATCAATAACGATACACTGATTGGGGATCCTCAGATTCTCAAAAAATTTATTGAGGTGTTGGACGAAAATAGAGACGGGGTTGTGTCGCCAAAAATATATTTTGCAAAAGGCTACGAATTTAAAGACAGATATGCAAAAAAGGATTTGGGACATGTAATTTGGTATGCGGGAGGGGAATTTGATTGGGCAAATGTTCGCTCGGTTCACAAGGGAATTGATGAGGTTGATGAAGGTAAATATGACGCAGTCACAAAGACCGGTTTTGTAACCGGATGTTGTTTTATGGTGAAGCGGCATACTCTGGAAAAAGCCGGATACTTCGATGAAGACCTGTTTGCTTATTTTGATGACAACGATTGGCAACAGCGAATCTTAAAAATTGGAGGAGCTCTTTATTATCATGGCGGAACGCATATTTATCATAAAGTTTCCCAGACAATGGGGATTGGCTCCGAACAGACGGATTATTTATTAACAAGGAATAGACTCTATTTCACTTTTAAGTATGCAAAACCCCGTGTTAAATTCGCGGTTTTTAGGGAGATGATAAGACAGCTTGTAACGGGTCGGCCTGCACAGAAAAAAGGCGTTATGGATTTTATTAAAGGAGTTAAGGGACACTCTCCTTATAAAATTCCGTCAGAAGGACTCTACCATTATCCTGTCAGGCTTTCTGTAATTGTCTCCAGTTATAAAACAAGTGCTCTTACGTCTGAGCTTCTAAAGAGCATTTATAGGGAGGGATCCGGTTTTGATCCAAAGCAGGATGAAGTTATTGTTTTGGATAACGCAACCGATGACGACTTTTCAGTTGTTACTAAAAATTTTCCACAAGCAAGATACCTTAGGAATGTTGTTAATAAGGGTTTTGTCGGCGGAAACAATCGACTTTTTGAATACTCGCGCGGTGAGCTGGTCTTGATGTTTAATACAGATATAGAAGTAAAAGGTAACAGTATTGGGGAACTCATTAGGACTAGCCGCGAGTTTAATGATGAGGCAGTGTTAACCGGTAGACTTCTTTTCCCTGACGGAAGCCCGCAGGATTGTTGCTTTAATTTACCTACCATACGCGGTGTTCTTAAGGAATATTTATTAAAGCAAAAAGGCAGTTTCTTTATGTTTTTGCCGAAAGGAGATAATCCTGTAAGAGTTGAGGGTGGAGTAATGGCCGACTTTTTGATTCCCCGCAAGGTAATAAACAAAATTGGGGTATTGAATAGGAAGCTTTTTATGTACTTTGAAGACATTGACTATTGCAGAAGACTTAAAAAAGCTAAAATTCCGGTCTATTACATTCCAAAGGCTGAGTTTTATCATCACCACGGAGCAACAGCCAAGAAGATTGGTAAGCCGGCGATTAATACACAAATAATTGAAAGTTCAAAGATCTATCACGGTAAGTTCCGTTATGCTCTTATTACGGCCGCGTTGTGGTTTGTGCAAAAAGTAAATATTGTTACATCTCCAAAATCGAGGTGGGAAAAAGATAAATAAACTACTTTGATCCTCTCCACTTGTCGATTTCCGCGTGGTTTCCTGAAAGAAGAACACCCGGCACTTTCCAGCCTTTATAATCTTCAGGTCGAGTGTACTGGGGGTATTCCAGATATCCGGGCTCTTTGTGTGACTCGTCAACTGAAGATTCATCCTTTCCCAAAACTCCGGGGATAAGCCGAATTACGCTATCGACAAGAACCATTGCTGGAATTTCTCCGCCCGTCAGAACATAATCCCCAATCGAAATCACTTCGTTGGCGAGATGCTCGTGAACCCTGTGATCGACTCCTTCATAATGTCCGGCAATTAAAATTAAATGCTTGTCTTTTGAAAATTCTTTGGCTTTTCCTTCCGTGTATCTTTCACCGGTGGCATCCAGCAGAATTACCTTTGAGTTTTTCTTTTTCAAGTCCTTTAGGGCGGCAGCTATTATATCAACCCTCATAATCATTCCGACCCCGCCTCCATATGGTCTATCATCAACATTTCTTCTTTCTCCCTCTCCCCACTTTCTAAGGTCGTGAACCTCAATCTTGATCAAATTGCGGGATTCAGCGCGCTTGATAATCGAAGCGTCAAAAGGCCCTTTGAACATATCCGGAAAAAGGGTGAGAATGTCAATTTTCATAGGTCTATTGTATCATTTATGTAATGGAAAAAGTCGTAATTGTCATGCCAGCCTGGAACGAGGCTGAAAATATCAAGAAAATGATCGAAGTTCTTGTTAAACAGGAATTTCCAAAAATTGATGCAGATATGCAGCTTCTCATTGTTGATAACCACTCGACTGACGGAACAACTGAGATTGCCGAAAAAGCCTCAAAAGCTTATAGTCATGTACATATAATTCAGCAAGATAAACCGGGCTTGGGTTGGGCTTATGTGAGGGGAATGCAGTATGCAGTAACCGAACTCAAAGCGGATGCTGTAATGGAGATGGATGCGGATTTTCAACACCCTCCACACTTCGTTAAACCGATGGTGGATGCCTATTTGTCCGGAGCTGAGTACTGCATCGGTAGCCGTTATATCAAGGGCGGTTCGGTACCATCAGAATGGGCGGTAAGCCGGAAGGCAGTAAGCTTTTTTGGTAATTTATATATCCGTTTGGTTCTTCTTAATTTTAAAATTCATGATTTGACTACCGGCTTTCGTTTAACAAAAGTTAAGGGAGTTCTTGATAAAATTGATCTGGAAAAACTTCAGGACCTTGACCGCTTTGCTTATAAAGTTGATCTCCTTTATCAGTCACTCAAAAATTCTAAGAAAACTATAGAAGTTCCACTTGAATTTGCTTCCCGTACAATGGATAAATCCAAATTTAATTGGAAAGAAATGATTGCAACATTTAAAGTAGCAACGATATTGGGAATAAAAGATAAACAGAGGTTTATAAAATTTGGAACGGTAGGATTTATCGGATATTTGATTAATGCAATTACTCTTAAAATTTTAACCGGTTTGAATTCTCCGAGTATTGTTGCATGGTCTGTACCGGTTGAACTTTCAATTATCAGTAATTTTACCCTGAATAATATTTGGACTTTTAAGAATGAGAAAATTACCGGATTATTCGCTGTAATTAAAAAATTCCTTGTTTTTAACGGAACGTCTTTGGGGGCTCTCCTTATCCAAACGGTTGCGGGGATTATAAGCGACAGATTTTTGGGAATTGGTGCAAGACAGATAACACTGCCTTTCATAATTGTCTTTCTGGTTCTGCCTTTTAACTACCTAATGTATAACCTGGTTATCTGGAGAACTTGGAAGTTTCCGAAGCTCTTCGGAAAGAGAAGTTAATTTTTCGGCATCAGCTTGCTGCTGTCTTTTTACCAATACGGCAACAGTTAATATTTGATCTTGGGTTGCCTGATAGACAATAATTCCGCTTTCGATATGGATTTCTTCTCCTGGGATATGAACGGACTCTTTCTGTTTAAGTTCCAATTTAGGACGCTCAGGTAGGAAACCGTTAGCTGTAGGATTTAGATAATGGTCTTTTTCTCGCCAAAATTCCGGAACTCTCATAGATAATCTATTAGTCGGAGCTGACGTTAAAAACCCACGGATTTAGAGGAATGGGGCCCAGTTGGCTATCGGCATTACGTTTTGGGAAATGAAGGCAAGAGAGTAAAGATAAATCGGAATAATTATTACAACTAGAATTATCTTGAATTCTTTTTTGACAAGAAAATCTGAGAAAGCCACGAAAAGGAACGGAACTGCGGGTAGAAAATATCGCAAGATGTCCCTATGGGCTACAAAAAGTATCATCAGGAAAAATATTCCGGTAAAAGAAGCCAATTCGTATTCTTTCTTCTGGAAAAGTTTGTAAACTCCCAAAGCCCCGATTGCGTAAATAAAGATGATTTCTTCGAGCCAGAAAGTTCCCACCCAGGGAGCGGAGTAATTGAATATAGCAAATGGTGGAAACATCAGATGAATATTGTCTCCGGATTGAAAATATGCCCAGAAACTCCCTTGGGTAATTTTATAAATGGAAAATACTAAAACCAAACTCAAGGGAATTAGCAGTAATGGATAAATTTTTTTCAGGTTAATGCCATCCAAAAATTTTTTGATGGGAGAAACCAATCTGTTTTGGATAATCGGGATTAAAAAGTAAATTGCATAGGAGACAAAAAGTAAAATCCCCGGAGATTTAGTTAGTGTGGCAACAGCACCCCAAATTCCGCTTGCCCAATATTTTTTATTTTTGAAATAGTATACGGAGGCAATAACTCCCGCTACGAATAGTGGATCGACGGATCCCACAGAGCGCACAATTAGCCACCTGGCAGGAAGAATCGAGAAAAGAAATGTCAGAAACATTACATTTTTGGGTTCAACGTATTGAGAAATAAGTTTTTCAAAGAAATAAATTGCGAGGACGGAGGAGGCGAGAGTTACCAAAAGCATTGCGTACGGGTAATTTGTGACAACTCCCAAGGCTTTAATTAAAAGGGGAAACAGAGGGAAATGGGCTGCATAATACTCGGCCGGCAGGGGAAACTGGAAATTGGCTTCAATCTGGGATTTGTTGTAGAGAGTTTTGGCAACAACCATATATAAGGGTCCGTCATAATTGGCGACAATCGTCTCCATACCATTTTGAGGAAGCGGAATTGTCCAAAATGAAGAAAGTCTGAAGAAAAACGGCAGCCAGATAAGAATCGTTGGAATCAGGGAAAAAGCGAGGATAGGTAAAAATCTTTTGATTCTGTCTGCCATTACTAAGATATTAGCACGTTGTACGCTCAATATGCTAGACTTTTAGGTATGGTGAAAATAATCGATGAGCTTTCAGTTTTTCTCCCGGCTTATAACGAGGAGGAAAATATTAAGAACGCGGTCTTGCATGTCAGAGAAGTTCTTGAGGATGTTGCCAAAAAATGGGAAATAGTAATCGTAAATGACGGATCAGAAGATAGGACTGTTGTTATTGCAAACGAGCTAGAAAAAAGCGACAAAAGAATAAAAATAATTAATCATGCTCAAAATCGCGGTTATGGGGCATCACTTGCCTCAGGATTTTATGCAAGTAAATATAGCTGGATTGCCTTTATTGATTCGGATGGACAATTTGATTTTGGTGAAATCACCAAATTTATAGATAAGCAGAAAGAAACCCAGGCAGATTTAGTAATCGGTTACTACAAGAATAGAAAAGTATCTTTTACTAAAGTTTTAACAAGTAAAATTTGGGAGGCGTTTGTATTTACTTTGTTTGGTTTAAAAGTACGTGATATAGATTGTGCTTTCAAACTGGTTTCAAAAAGAGTTATTGATGCAATTCCGCGCCTTGAAAGCGAGAGGGGTGCATTTATCAGCAGTGAACTTTTAATAAAGGCCAAAAAAAAAGGCTTCAGGATTGCGGAAGTCCCCGTAAATCACTACCCCAGGCTCAAAGGTAAGGGCACGGGCAGAAATTTAAATGTGATAATAAAGAGTTTCAACGATTTATTTAAACTTTGGAGAAAAATAAAATGAAGAAGGCTGTAAAATTCTTTATCGATTGGATAAAAAATAATAAAGGAGAAGCGATAATTTTGGGAATTATCCTGATTGTTGCCGCCTTTTGCCGTCTTTACAAAATTGACCAATATATGACTTTTTTGGGAGACGAGGGGAGAGATGTGATTGCGGTCAGGAAAATTTTTACCGAACTCCACCCAACCCTAATTGGCCCCGGAACTTCTGTAGGAAATATGTATTTGGGTCCTCTTTATTATTACATGATGGCGGTTCCTCTCTTACTCGCTGGTTTTTCACCCGTAGGTCCTGCGGTTATGATTGCAATTTTAGGGGTAATCACGGTTTTATTCATTTGGTATGTAACCTGGATTTGGTTTAATAAGAAAGCCGCTTTAGTTGCAGCAGGACTTTATGCAATTTCACCGACTATAATTTATTATTCAAGATCATCCTGGAATCCAAATATAATGCCCTTTTTCGCCCTACTTTCGGTATTTTCAGTCTGGAAAGTCTGGAAAGAAAGAAAATTTAACTGGATTATTGTGATGGGGCTTTCTTTTGCTTTTGTTCTTCAGTCACATTATATGGGTTTTCTTCTAACCCCAACTCTTTTTATTTTTTGGCTTTTAACTTTATTAAAGGTCAGAAAAACAAATTTACAAAAATCTTTTATCAGAAAATCCATTATTGGTTTTGCCGGTTTTTTGGTTTTAATGAGTCCGCTTTTCATTTTTGACATCAGACATGATTGGATGAATGCCAAGGCTTTTTATGCATTTCTTACAACCAGTCAGGGGACTTTATCGGTTAATCCCCTGATTAGTATTTTAAAAATTCCTGCGATGCTAAATCTCGTTTACGGAAGTCTTATTGGGACCAAAAATCCTCTTATTTCAATAGTAATATCAGTCGCAATTGTTGCTGGAATAGTTTGGGCCTTACTTAGAAATTATTTGGCTAATAAAAACTTCAAAATTTCCGGGGAATATTGGGTTCTTATTTCTTGGCTGGGTTTTGGTCTTTTAGGACTCGGAATGTATAGACAAAATATTTACGATCATTATTTTGGTTTTCTCTTTGTTGTTCCGTTTATTTTACTTGGAATATTTGTTTCATATCTTTTGGAAGACGGCAAAATTTTGAAATTGCTTGGGGCAATTGCAATTTTATACTTGGTTGCCATAAATTTATTGGCAAGTCCATTGAGGAAAGAACCCAACAAACTTTTACAAAGGAGTATTGACGTTTCTAAAGTTATTGAAAAGGAAAGCGAAGATAAACCTTTTAACTTGGCTGTTATTGCAGATAATAATTATGAAGCAGGTTATGAATATTTTCTTTTAAAAGATAACTATCCGGTTGTCGAGATTGATTCCCAAAAACCTGATACAATAACAAGTCAACTTTTAGCAGTTTGTGAACTGATCCCGAACAGTAAATGTGACCCGACTCATAATCCCAAGGCCCAAGTTGCCAATTTCGGATGGAGTAAAATAGAAGGAAGTTGGAATGTTGATGGAGTAATAGTATATAAATTAGTGCATTCGAAATGAATTACAAATTATCAACAAAAATATTGGAGGAAATTAAAAAGGCGGATAAGATTTTGGTTAATTGTCACAGGGGTCCGGATTCCGATTCGGTGGGAAGCGCCTTAGCCCTAAAGAGCGTCCTGGAGGCTATGGGCAAAGAAGTGCTGGTAATTTGCCCCAGTGATATTCCTTCCGATTTAACATTTCTTCTAGGCTCCGATTCTATTAAAAGGGTTAATTTTTCCAGTTTTGATTTTTCAAAACAAGATCTCTTTCTTGCGATAGATTCTTCCAATTATGCCATGGTCACAGGACTGAAAGATTCAAATAAACCAAGCATTAAAACTATTGTTATGGATCATCATTTTTCCAATGACAAATTTGGCAAAATTAATTTAATTGATGCCAAAATAACTTCAACAGGGGAACTCCTTTTTAGAGTTTTTGAAGATTGGAAGATAAAAATCGATAAAGATGTAGCTGAATGCCTTTTGACAGGAATAATAGGAGATACGGGGTCATTTCAGTATCAGAATGTTGGTCAGGAGACTCTTAGAGTTGCGGCCACTCTTATGGAAAAAGGTGCGGATAAAGACAAAATTATTTATAACATTTATAGAAACATTGATTTTAAAGAAGTCAAAATGTGGGGAAAGTTTATTGAAAGCATGATGATTGAGGACAACTTTGTTTGGGCAGCAATTTCCCTTGCTACGTATAAAGATTTTGGTGAATATCCTTACGCAAAAGAAGATGTTGCCAATTTATTTTTTCCGATAGTCAAAGGAACTGATTTTGGAATCGTAATGGTTGAGACAAACGAAAATGTTTTATCGGTAAGCTTCAGATCACGTTCCGGATATGATGTAAGTAAAATTGCAGAGGAAGTTGGCGGCGGCGGCCATAAAGCTGCTTCAGGTGCAAGGATTGAAGGACTGCCTTTTCAGAATGCTGTAAACAAAGTTCTCACTGCAGCCAGAAAATATGCTAAAAAAGCTTAAATGTTCTTTGACCCTACAAGCCGTTTTACTTCTCGTAATTCTTGTATTGGCTTTTGTCATAAGGGTTCTGAATATTGGTAATATCCTAAATTTTTATTACGATCAAGGACGGGATGCACTCGTAATTTGGGATTTAATTCATCTGCATAAATTTTTCTTAATAGGCCCAACTACAGGTTTGGCGGGAATTTTCCGAGGTCCCTTTTATTACTATCTAATTGCCCCGTTTTATTTTATAGGAAGGGGAAATCCGATTTGGCCGTCAGTATTTTTAATTCTGACTTCAGTTGCAGCTGTTTTTTTGGTTTACTTATTGGGAACTGAAATTCGGGATAGAGCAACCGGATTAATTGCAGCCTTACTAACAAGTTTTTCATTTAATTTAATTCTTGCTTCAAGATGGCTTAGCAATTCTACGCCCATGCTTCTTCTTTCTTTGATTTTGGTCTGGGGGGTATTTAAGATAATGGATGGGAAGAAATGGGGCTGGACGGTAATTGCTTTAGTTTCCGGCTTGTCCCTTTTCAATTTTGGATCTTCGGGGGAACTTTTTTACCTTCCAGCTATTGTTATTTTTATTATTTGGCAGTGGAAAAGCAGGCCCGATTGGAGAAATCTTGTTCTTTCCATACCCTTATTTGCTTTGACTTTTGCACCTTTAGTCCTTTTTGATTTGAAGCATCAACATATACTTTTACATAATTTACTTGGTACATTCGGAATCGGTAGTGGAAGTTTTGGTTTTCCTACGATTACTTATATTAAAGGTAGAACCTTGGATTATTTTGATATTTTTACCAATAAAGTTTTTCAGAGCCGCGGTATTTTGGAAAACATTTCCTTAAGTTTGACTGGTATTTCCTTTTTGGCATTTTTACCTAAGTTTTTAAAAGATAAGAAAGTAAAAGTGTTGTTGCTATTTTTAGGATCTGCAGTTTTTGGACTTTATTTTTACCAAGGGAATGGCGGCACTTTATATGATTATTACATGACTGGATACTATTTGATTTTTATTTTGCTTTTTGCAGTTATCTTGGGGGATATTTCGAAGTTGAAGATTTTCGGAAAAATTCTTATATTCCTATTTTTATGTCTCTTTTTTGTAAATAACATTCCGATCACTCTTGAAAAAACTTTCTATACTTGCCAAGGGGATGCTTTTATATGTTTTAGTAGTCAAGAGCAAGCAATCAATTGGATTTATTCCAATGCTGGACGAAGAGACTTTAATGTAGATGAGTATGTTCCACCCGTAATCCCTTATTCATATAATTATCTGTTTATATGGCTTGGAACAACAAAATATAATAAGCTTCCCGTTGATTCTCAAATTTCTCTTTTATATACTTTATACGAAGTTGATCCTCCGCATCCTGAACGCTTGCA
This sequence comes from Candidatus Microgenomates bacterium, assembly GCA_049523135.1. Lineage (GTDB taxonomy): Bacteria > Patescibacteriota > Microgenomatia > UBA8517 > UBA8517 > JBEKNE01. Next base: position 323,678 of record JBEKNE010000001.1, read on the forward strand.
AGCTTGGCTTGATAGGCAAAAAGGAATTGGAAAGGTGATTAAAGAACAATCTTTCGGTGGAATTACGGTTCAGGAAAGAGAAAGGATTACTACGAAATGAAACCATTTTTAAGTATTGTAATACCGGCCTACAATGAAGAATACAATCTTCGTACTGGTGTGTTGGACTCGGTTTATGATTATCTAGTTCAACAAAAATATACATGGGAGATTTTATTTGTTGATGATAACTCAACTGACTCGACTTTAAAAATAGCCGAAGATTTTGCTCAAAAACATAAGTATTTTATGGTTTTGCCCGAACCTCATCGTGGAAAAGCGGGAACAGTTACGGCAGGAATACTAAAAGCAAAAGGTGAAATAATTCTTTTTACCGATACCGATCAAGCAACTCCGATTGACCAAATAGAGAAAATCTTACCGAAGTTTAAGCAAGGCTTCGATGTTGTCATTGGATCCCGTCACGGTAGGGAAGGAGCACCCCTGAATCGAAAAATTATGGCATCCGGATTTTCCGCTTTACGTTTTATTATTCTCAGGCTTCCATTTAAAGATACCCAGTGCGGTTTTAAGGCCTTTACAAAAAAATCCGCGGAAGAGATTTTCAAACGCCTTCAGATATTTAGTTCCGGTAATGTAAATCAGGGCGCATCGGTTACTGCGGGGTTTGATTTGGAGGTTTTATATATTGCGAGAAAACTGGGTTATAAAATTGCGGAAGTTTCGGTTGACTGGCACCACAAAGAAGGAACCAGGGTTGATCCCATTAAAGATTCGATTGAGGGTCTGCGGGACCTTATAATGGTTCGTGTTAATGCTCTTCAGGGGAAATATAAAGTCTGATTAGTCTTGGCTGGGATATCGAATGACTTCAAAATTAGTGCTACAATTAGGCTCATGAATAGTCTTTCAGTTGTCATAAATGCTCAAAATGCAGAAAAAGATCTTCCAAGGGCATTCGTTTCTATAAAAAGCCTTGCCGACGAAGTTGTTGTTGTCGATCAGGAATCTACCGATAAAACAACTGAAATAGCCAAAAAGTTTGGTGCAAAAGTGTTTACCCACAAACATGTCGAATATGTAGAGTTAGCCAGAAATTTTGCTATCAGTAAGGCTTCTAAAGATTGGATCTTGATTTTGGATCCTGATGAAGAGATCTCGGAAACTTTAGTCAAGAAAATTAAAGAAATTGTTGAAAAAAATGACGCGGATTTCTGCCGGATTCCCAGGAAAAATATTATCTTTGGAAAGTGGATAGAACACACCGCATGGTGGCCGGATTATCAAATCAGACTTTTTAAAAAAGGAAAAACTTCTTGGAATGAAATGATTCATTCTGTTCCTCTGACAATCGGAAAAGGAACGGATCTGCCTGCGGAAGAAAAATTTGCAATAATTCACCACAATTACAATTCTGTTGAACAGTATTTGGAAAGATTAAATCGTTATACTTCTGTTCAATCCGAATTATTGTCTAAAGACGGTTATGAATTTTCATGGAAAGACCTGATAGACAAACCTTTCAGGGAGTTTATTAATAGGTATTTTGTGGGAGAGGGATATAAAGATGGTTTGCACGGACTGGTTTTATCCTTCCTTCAGGCCTTTTCTGAACTGATCGTTTATGTAAAGATTTGGCAGATGAATAAATTTAAAGAAGAACGAATAGGTATCAAAGAAATTATTAATGAAATGGGGGAAAAAGAAAAGGAACTTCATTTTTGGCAAAATGACACTTTATACAAAGAGACAAAAAAAATAAGTTACAAACTTCGCAGAAAATTAAAAATATAAATGAATAAAGTTTCCGCAATAGTTCTTGTTGGTAGAAGTACTGATAAAAATTTGCTCGAAAAATGTCTGAACTCTCTAAGTTGGACTGATGAAATAGTTAAAATTAATACAGAGAATGTACCCGGTAATTTTGCGGACTGGAGAAATGAAGGGGCAAAAAGAGCCAAGGGTGAGTGGCTTTTTTACGTTGATACCGACGAGGAGGTGACCCTAAAACTTAAAGAAATTATCCTTCAAGTAATCGGGTCTAATGAATTTTCAGGTTATGCAATTTCAAGACGGAATATATTTTTAGGCCACGAAATGCATTGGGGCGGGTGGTATCCGGATTTTGTCTTAAGACTTATCAGGAAAGATAAACTAAAGGCATGGAAAGGTGAACTTCATGAACAGCCCGAAATAGTAGGTACGATTTGTCATCTGAAAGAACCTCTTATTCATAGAAGTCATAGAAGTTTAACTGAGATGGTAGAGAAAACGAACAAATGGTCTGAAATTGAAGCAAAACTTTTATACGATTCGGGACACCCAAAGATGAATATCTTCAGATTTTTTACAGCAGGTTTTCGTGAAGCATGGTATAGAGGAGTAGTGCACTTAGGTTTTTTGGACGGAACAGTAGGGGTAATAGAGATAGTTTACCAAACCTACAGCCGGCTGATTACTTATTCTAAACTTTGGGAACTACAACTTAAAAATGCGCGCGGCAATTTATAATCCATATCTAGATACGTTAGGGGGAGGGGAACGATATACTCTTTCTTTTGCAAAAGTACTTACCGACTTGGGTTGGCAGACAGATCTAGAGTGGAAAGATTTGGGGATATTAAAAAGTCTTTCGGAGCGATTTGGAATGGATCTATCCGGAATAAACATTGTAGAGGATGTAAAAAAAGGAGATGGTTATGATCTTTGTTTTTGGGTTTCGGATGGAAGCGTTCCATTACTCCACGGCAGAAACAACATTCTCCATTTTCAGGTGCCGTTTCATAATGTGGGTGGAAAAAGTCTGCTTAATAAAATGAAATTTTTTAGGATTAATAAAATTGTCTGCAACTCGCGTTTTACAAAAGAGATAATCGATAAGGAATATGGCGTTGATAGTATAGTGATTTATCCGCCGGTAGGTATTGAAAACATAAAACCTAAGAGGAAGGAAAATATTATTCTATATGTAGGTAGATTTTCAAAAATACTTCAAAGCAAAAGACAAGATGTCCTTATTAAAGCCTTTAAGAAAATTTACAATAATGGATTTTCGGATTGGAAACTAATTCTTGCAGGTGGGGCGGAGGTTGGAAATGACGGTTGTGTTGATGAGTTAGAGAAGCTTTCTGAAAATTACCCTATTGAAATATTGGTTAGCCCAAGTTATAAGGAGCTAAAGGATTTATATGGAAAGGCGAAGTTTTTTTGGAGTGCAGCTGGTTTTGAGGAAAATGAAACAAAAAATCCGGAAAAAGTTGAGCATTTTGGAATAACTGTTGTCGAAGCAATGGCGGGTGGTGCAGTACCAGTTGTCTATAATGCGGGTGGTTATAAAGAAGTTGTTGAGAATGGGAAAACAGGGTTTCTGTGGAATAGGACTTCAGAACTAACTAGATTTACTACTTCCTTGGCTGAAGATCCAAAATCTTTTAGAGAGATGCAAGTTCATATAAAAGAAAGAGCGAAAAAATATGACTATAACATTTTTAAAGAAAGGATTAAGGAAATTCTTAAATAAGTTTTGGCCCATATTTGCAATACTTGTTGTTGTAGCTGTATTTTTTTACCCCGTTTTTTTAAAAAAACTTGCTCCAATTCCCGGTGATTTTATAGTTGGAACTTATTTCCCTTGGTTGGATTATAAATGGGGATACTTAGTTAGGGTTCCTGTTAAAAATCCCATAACTTCCGATGTAGTCTCAATAATTTACCCCCTAAGAAGTTATGCAGTTGACATCCTTAAAACTGGGCATCTGCCTTTATGGAACCCGTTTATGTTTGCAGGAACACCACTGCTTGGGGATTTTCAGGTAGGAGTGCTTTCTCCCACAATATTTACCTATTTTATATTGCCAAAAATTTGGGCGTGGAGTGCTCAAGTAATTTTGCAACCAGTTCTTGCTGCCATTTTTTGTTATTTACTTTTGCGGAATTTTGGCCTGAAGAAAATTGAGTCTATTTTTGGGGGAATATTTTTTGCGTTTAGTGCATTTAATATAATTTGGATGGAATGGAACACGAATACCTTAACGGCAGCTTTTATCCCACTAGTTATATTATTTTTGGATAAGTTTATTGATACTAACAAGTTATTTTGGGGGGTATTACTGTCATTCAGTATTGAGTTACAGGTACTTTCTGGGTATCCACAGTTGGTTATATTTACAATATTTTTTCTCGGGCTATTTCTTCTCTTTCGATTAGATAGACTTAACAAGGTTAAAGCATTTTATATTTTTATTTTTATACTTCTTGGTATTTTGCTTTCCTCAATTGTTTCAGTGCCAGCATCTGAACTGATATTAAATTCTCAGAGAAAATATGCAATTTTAGATAAAGATTTAATATATTTTCCTTGGCAAAACTTAATTACTTTTTTGGTTCCTGACTATTTTGGAAATTCTGCAACCTATAACTACTTCGGAGCTGGCAATTATACAATAAATACTGGTTATACAGGATTAATTGTTTTATATCTTGCAGTCATTGGGGCCTTTAAGTATTGGAGGGAAAGGAAAGTAAAATTTTTGGTTGCAACATTCTTGTTGGCTCTTCTATTTGCTTTGCCAACTCCTTTGGGTAAAGCACTTTTTAACTCACCAATTCCTGGGATTTCTCTCTCTTCGAATACAAGAATTTTGGTATTCACGAATTTTTCCTTAGCAGTTCTTGCCGCTTTGGGTATTTCAGCCCTTCTAAAGAAAGAGAAAATTCATAGCGTCTTCTTTTTTACTATGCCTTTATTAATAATTCTTTTAATTATTTTTGGCATAACCCATTTTTTTGGTGTGAACAAAAGCGTTTCTCTGAGAAATATGATTTTGCCGGTTGGTTTAGCAATATTTGCTTCATGTTTGATTTTTGTTAGGGAAAGATTGTTTAGGAGTAATCTATTGAGACAACTGTTGGTAATAACTCTGTGTTTAGTCGCGGTATTTGAGCTTTTTAGATATGGCTGGAAGTACACTCCTTTTTCTTCACCAAATCTTGTTTTTCCAAAAACACCCGTTTTAGACTTTCTTGATAATAAGAATGGCATCTTTCGAGTATCTACTGGGAATGCAATTCCAATGAATATGTGGATTCCCTATGGTTTTGAATCTGTTTCTGGATATGATGCTTCGTACCCTATACAGTGGGCAAGGTTTTTTGATGCAATTCGAGGTGGAAATTTAGATAAACCTTCTTATAGCTATTATGCGCAGTTTGATCAATATTTTAGTCCTTGGTTTGATTTGTTAAATAACAAATATTTGCTTACCCTGGATCCCTCGGAAACACATGATATATCCAACCCAGATCTTTTTTATCAGATTGAAAAAAGTCAAAAGTTTGAGAAGGTATTTCAGGACAAATCAGTTGTTATCTATCAGAATAATAGTGTCTTACCGCGAGCTTTTTTGGTCTCGGATTGGGAATATGTTTCTGAAGATCAAACTCTTTCCGTCTTAACAGATCCCGATTTTCCGGTAGAGAAGAAAATAGTTTTAAATGTACCCATACCACTTGATAAAAATCAGAAAATAACTGGCGAGGTGGCTTATGAATCTTATTCACCCGAGGATAGTGTTATCCGTGTTACAACAAATAAAGAAGCCCTTCTTTTTGTATCTGATACTTGGTATCCGGGTTGGAATGTTACCGTAGACGGAAAGAAATCTACTTTATATAAAGCAGATTATACATTTCGGGCAGTTCTTGTTCCCGTAGGATCCCATAAAGTAGAATTTTATTTTAAACCGAAGTCCGTAATGATCGGTAAGATACTATCATTTACTACTTTAATATTGTTAGTTGTGTTATTAATTTTTGAGAGACAACTTACATTAAGAATAAATAAGAACGAGAAGACATAAATATTTACTATTTCAACCGTTGTTTGTGAGCTTGCTGGGATGTAAAATACTTCAAATATCTTGATTTAAAATGGGTAAATTGAATGTTTCGATAATTATCCCGAATTATAACGGTAGCCAACTTCTTCGTAAAAATCTGCTGGCCGTAGTTGCCGCAAGTGAGTATGCACCCAATCGAGTCTTGGAAATCATAGTAGTTGATGATGGATCTCAAGATAATAGTGTTCGTTTTTTGAAGAAGAACTATCCTGCTATTAGACTTTTTAGGCATAAGGTTAATAGAGGGTTTTCTGCAGCTGTGAATACTGGAGCAAGAGCGGCTAAGGGAGAGTTAATAATACTTATTAATAGTGATGTAATTCCAAGTAAAGATTTTTTGGCTCCAGCCCTGAGACTTTTTGAAAATAAGAAAGTATTTGCTGTTTCACTTCATGAAAAGGGTTTTGGTTGGGCCAAGGGAAGTTTTTCCGATGGGTTTATACAGTTGGGAATGGGAGAAGAAACTCCCGAGTCCCATAGCAGTTTTTATGTGAGTGGCGACAGTGGGGTTTTTAGAAGAAAATATTGGATAGAATTGGGAGGAATGGATGAAAAGCTTCTTTCACCATTTTATTGGGAAGATATTGATCTTTGTTATAGAGCTGAAAAAAGAGGATATTTAAATCTTTGGGAGCCGGAGGCAAATGTTATCCATAATCATGAATCGACAATCAGTAAGCTTCCTAAATCTTACGTTCAAAGAATTAAGGAAAGAAATCAGTTATTGGTTATTTGGAAGAATATCCAAAGCCCCACCCTTATCCGAAAACATTTTGCCGGAGTTTTTAAAAGAGTTATACAGCACCCCGGATATTTTAGGATTGTTTTAATGGCTTTGGGAAAATTGGGGATAGTTTTGAAGGAAAGGAAAAAAGAAATTAAACTTAGTAGCATTTCGGATGAAGCGGTGTTTTCAAAATTTGGATGAATATGAAAAAATATTTAAAGTATCTTCCAATTGTTTTAATTCTAGCATTGGCATTTTTCTTGCGGGTTTATAAAGCCAAGGAATTATTTAACTATGATCACGATAATGATTTAGCATTTTGGATTGTTAAAGATGTTTTGGTTAATCATCATTTGAGACTTATCGGGCAGCAAACTTCCGTAACGGGAGTTTTTATTGGAGCACTATTTTATTATTTACAAATACCTTTTTATCTAATCGGAAAAATGGATTCTTATCCTACAGTTTTTTTAACAGTCATCTTAGGAACTTTTTCTGTTTTTAGTTTTTATTTTGTTTTCTCCAAAATTTTTGGCAAAAAGGTTGGTTTAATCGGAGCTTTGATATATGCAGTATCCCAACTGATAGTTTTTTCAGATAGGGAAGTGGTTCCGACAATGCCTGTAATGGTCTGGACAGTGTGGTATCTCTATGATTTGTTTTTAATTTACAAAGGAAAGCAAAAGACCGGATTTATTCTTTTTGGAATTCTTATTGCTTTAATCTGGCATATAAACCTTGCTTTATATGTAATTTCTCCATTAGCAGTTCTTGCATGGATTTTATCAAAGAAGAAAATTCAATGGAGATATTTTTTCCTGGGGATAGGATTATTGATAGTTTTAAGCGCACCGCTAATTATTTTTGAAGCTAGGCATAACTTTCAGCAAACAAAGGCAGTGATAGCCTCAGTAACAACAAACCGGAATTTAATACCACAAACGTCAACCGGCTGGGCAAAACTTGATAGGGTAATGCAGTTAGTTGAAGAGAATACAAGGAATATTTTTCTACCATCAATTTCACAAGTTCCGGATAAGTTGGCATTTATTATGCTAGTTGGTTCATTTTTGTTTTTAATTGCAGCTAAGAAAATTTCAAAGGAGATGGCTTTAACATTTTTCCTTTGGCAGATTTTTTATGTTAGCTTTTTTACTGCAAATTCCTTGAATTTATCTGAATACTATCTAGACGGTATGAATGTTATTTGGATTGCTGTTGCCTCACTGACCCTAGGATGTTTTTTTGAGAAACGGATTTTGAAAGCAGTGGGAGTTTTAGTATTAGCTTCTTATTCAATCTGGAATATCTATTTGGTATTGAATTCTAAAGGAAGCCAAATGGGTTATGTAGAAAGGAAAGCAATTGTCAAATATATTAATGAGGATGCGGAAGCGCACGGTTATCCGTGTATTTCCATATCATATATTACAAATCCTGGTTATAACCTTGGATATAGATACTTTTTCTATCTTGATAATATGCACGTAAATGATCCCAAAAGCGGGAGCCCTGTTTATACTATCGTTTTTCCACTTTCTCTGGTTGATAAATTTGATAAGCGTTTTGGAGTCTTGGGATTAATACTTCCTGATTATATTAAGTATAATAAGAAGGATGTGGATAAAAGCTGCCAGGGAGAAAATGCAAATCTGACTGATCCAATGTTTGGTTATACGGAATAAATGATGAAATATATTAAAAATAATTGGATTTATATTTTGGGAGCAGTTCTTATATTGGCACTTTTTTCCCTAAGATTTTTCCATTTAACAATCATTCCGGTTTTTGCGGATGAGGCAATCTATATCCGTTGGGCACAAGTGATGAAAGCGGAGGAGACTTTGAGATTTCTTCCACTTTCTGACGGCAAAGAGCCTCTTTTTATGTGGGTAGCAATTGCATTTTTGAAATTTATCCGCGATCCATTGGTTGCGGGAAGAATTGTTTCAATTCTTTCGGGCTTTGGGACAATGATTGGAGTTTCTCTTCTGTCATATTTATTATTCAAAAACAAAAAAGTTGCTCTTGCCGCGGCATTAATTTATGCAGTTTCTCCATTTAGTTTCTTTTTTGACCGGATGGCTTTAGTTGACTCTATGCTTACAATGTTTGGAGTCTGGACATTTGTTTTTGCATACCTTTCCTTTACGGAGGAAAGATTGGACTATGCAATGATAGCTGGTTTTACCCTAGGTGGTGCATGGCTGACCAAATCTCCTGCACTTTTCTTTGCTATCATGCTTCCAACCTTGTGGTTATTTATAAAATCTCCCAAGACATTAATTAAAGTAATTCCATTGACTTTGGTGACGCTAATAATCGGCTATGGAATGTTTAATGTACTGCGGCTTGGACCCAATTTTGAACTTATTGCCAGCAGGAATTTGGATTATGTTTATCCGTTAAATCATTTTTTGGTAAGCCCTTTGGATCCTCTTAAACCATTTTTAATCGCATCTTGGCAATGGCTTACCACAATGGGACCATGGTCGTTATTAATTTTGGCTTTGATTGGCTGTGTAATTAATTTTAAGAAGCATTGGAAGGAGTTAACCATTTTACTGATTTGGTTTTTGGGTCCGATTATAGTTCAATCGGAATTTGCTAAGGTTTTGACTGCACGTTATATTCTTTTTTCAGTTCCGTTTTTAGTAATTATTTCCGCCTCTGTATTTTTGGAAAAACGCAGGAATTTAGTAAAAATTTTAGTGGTAATATTGGCATTTTTTATTGGCCAGTCGTTAATTTTTGATTATCAGCTTTTGGAAAATCCACAAAAAGCCAATTTACCTAGAAGTGAAAGATCGGGGTATTTGGAGGAATGGACTTCCGGGTATGGAATTAAGGAAACATCCGTTTATCTTAGAAATCTGCAAAATTCAAACCCTAGAGTGAAAATAGTTGCTGGAACGGAAGGGTATTTTGGAACCCTTCCTGATGGGCTTGAAATATACCTTAATGACATGCCCCAGATAACTATTGTAGGTGTGGGATTAGGTATTGGTAAAGTTCCCGATCCTTTAAGTTCTGCAAGGAAAGCGGGAGATGAAACATTCTTGGTAATTAATCAATCGAGGCTAAATGCGGATCCCTTAAAAATTGGTTTTGATATAATTGCTTCTTATCCAAAGGCATACCGTCCTGACGGGACCCGTGACAGCCTTCTGCTTCTCAAAGTAAGATAAATTATTACCTTCAGGCATGCTACAATTGAAGGGTGGAAGAAGATGCTTTTGGAGGTCATATTGATCCTACATCCGAGATAAACCTTGAGACTGTTAAAGGAAGAACAGTAAAAGGGATAGTTGCCTTAACCCAACAGTATTTTGGCGTTTATATAATCACCATAATTGCCTACTTCTTCCTGGGTAAATTTTTGAACCCTGTGCTTTTTGGGACATTTGGGGTAGTCTCGGCAATTATCAACTTTTTGGTTTACTTTTCCGATATCGGGTTAGCAGCTTCCTTAATTCAGAAAAAAGAAAAGATTACTCAAGAAGACTTGAGAACAACTTTTACAATTCAGCAAATCCTTGTATTTACCCTGGTAGCAATTGTTATCGGTGCAACTTCTCTTATAAGACGGTTTTACAACCTGGATCAGAGTTCCGTATATCTTCTTTATGCACTTTGTTTTTCTTTCATAATGTCCTCACTTAAATCAGTGCCGTCGGTAATCTTGGAGAGACATTTAAAATTCGAAATAATTGCCCTTTCAGCAGTTATAGAAACCACGGTTTACAATGTAATTTTGGTATTTTTTGCTTGGAAAGGGTTTGGAATTACCAGTTTTACTATTTCGGTAATTGCGAGAGGAATCATTGGTGTAATAGTTTTGTATTTGTTTCAGCCATGGAGACCGGTGCTCCAGATATCCAGACCGTCACTTAAAAAACTTCTTGTTTTTGGAATTCCTTATCAAATAAACACGTTTATTGCCGTTGTTAAAGATGATGGATTAACTCTAATTTTGGGTAGAGTAATAGGATTGGGACCTCTTGGAATTCTTTCCTGGGCCCAAGGATGGATTCAAATGCCCCTGAGAGTAATTCTTGATAATGTAACCAGAGTTACTTTCCCTGCCTTTTCCAGAATGCAGGATAAAACCGATGAATTAAAAAAGAGCGTAACAAGTTCTATCTTTTTTATTACCTTTTTAGTTTTCCCTGCGGTTACCGGAATTGTTATTTTGGCCCCTATTGTTTTTCAGACGATACCTAAATTCCAGCAGTGGATGCCTGCAGTTATCCCTCTTACTTTTCTTGCGGTGAATGTTCTTTTTGCCGCGGTTACGACACAATTAACCAATCTTCTCAATGCAGTGGGTAAGATCAAAATAACTTCAGGCCTCATGATAATGTGGACTGCTTTAACTTGGATTCTTGTTCCCTATTTAGGGGTGAAATATGGAGTAAATGGAGCCTCGTTAGGTTATGCGATTGTTGGAGCATCTTCGGTTGTGGCAATAGCAATAGCGAAAAGATATGTTGATTTTTCTCTATCGGAAAGTACTCTTAAACCGCTTTTAGCTTCATTTGTAATGGGAGTAACCTTGTTCGTTTTGAGAAGATTTTTACCTGTTAATCTTTACTCAATATTTATATTGACTATAGTGGGAATGGTGACTTATTTTGCTTCAATTTTTGCTCTTGTCGGGATGTCGATAGTTACAGACGTTAAGAGAGTTGTCGGATTAATAATTCACAAAAATGAAGCTTAATTGGAAAAAGTGGCTTTTGATTTTGGTTGGGTCGATCACATGGTCTTTAACCATGGTCAGAAGTGGCTTAACTTATTCTTTTGGAATAGGCTTTTGGGGAGCAAACGGGCACGATGGAATTTGGCATATTGCACTAATTAAAAGTTTGGCTAAGGGAAATTTCCAAATGCCAATTTTTTCCGGTTGGGGAATACAAAATTACCATATCGGCTTTGATTTACTTCTTTCATATATAGTCAGGTTTACCAAAATCTCCCCATCTTTCCTGTATTTTCAGATAGTTCCTCCACTGCTCGCTCTTTTTATAGGTTTTCTGACGTATAAATTTGTTTATCTTTGGAGAAAGTCTGAAGGTCAGTCACTTCTCGCAGTATTTTTCGTGTATTTCGGTGGAAGTTTTGGATGGCTTATCTCACTGATCAGCAATCAGGGTTGGGGAGGGGAAAGCATGTTCTGGTCTCAGCAGTCAATCTCCACCCTTATTAATCCCCCTTTTGCACTTTCTTTAATAATAATTCTTGCCGGATTAATTTATCTGAAAAAATATTTGGAAAAGAAATTGTTGTTAAATTTTTGTCTTACGGTTTTCTTTTTCGGCATATCGATTTTTATTAAAGTTTATGCAGGTCTTTTGGTGTTAATATCAATTTTGGTTGCTTCTATCTGGCAAGTTATCAAAAAGAAGAATTATTCTTTGCTTGGGATAACTTTAGTATCCGGGATAATATCTCTACTCTTATTTTTGCCGTTTAATAAATCGTCTGCCAATTTAATTTCCTTTAATCCTTTCTGGTTTTTACAAACAATGCTTATTGCGGCGGATCGGCTGGATTGGCAAAAGCTATATTCGGCAATGACAACTTATGCAAGCGGACATATTTGGATAAAAGCAGTGCTTGCTTATGGCTTGGCATTTATAATTTTTATTCTTGGTAATTTCGGTACCAGGATTATCGCTCTAAAATCATTATTCAAAAAACCTAAAAAGTTATTATTGGCAGGCCCTATCGAAATCTTCATTTTTACTCTTATTGCGGCAGGTATAACTGTACCCATGCTTTTTACTCAAAAAGGAACAGCATGGAATACGATCCAGTTTTTATATTACTCGCTGATTTTTGCAGGAATAGTGGCAGGGATAGAAATAGATAGTTGGGTTAATAATTTATCTTTGTTCAAAAAGAGTTTAATAATAATTGTTTTTGTATTGATTACAATTCCGACCACTATTGCCTCAATGGATAATTATTTCCCGGTTAAGCCTCAATCAATGCTTCCAACTAGTGAGGTTGAGGCTTTGAAATTTCTCTCGACCCAACCTGATGGAGTAGTTTTAACTTATCCGTTTGATGCGGATAAAGCTCTGGCGGCAAAACCCCCAAGACCTTTATATCTCTATACGTCCACAGCTTATGTTTCTGCTTTTTCCGGAAAGACAACCTTTTTAGAGGATCAGATAAATTTAGATATTATGCAATATCCCTGGCAGGAGAGAAGAGCTTCCGTTGAAGACTTCTTAAATATGGCAAATACTTTTACGGCCCAATCTTTTCTCAAGGAAAACGATATATCATATGTTTACTGGATTACGGGTCAGCATGCAAAAATACCTGATGTTAATTTGAGTCTCATGCCTATATTTAAAAACAGTGATGTAACAATTTTCAAGGTAAAGTAAAGATGTTTAAAAATCTTATTAATAATAAAATATTTTGGGTAATCATTATTACACTCTTAACTATTCCGACATTTTGGAGCATGTGCAGAGCAGGCTACTTTCCGATGCAGGATGACCTTCAGGCTTTTAGGATTTATGAGATGGATAAATGCTGGCAGGATTTTCAAATTCCCTGTCGTTGGGTTCCAGATGCCGGATATGAATATGGTTACCCGCAATTTAACTATTATCCTCCGAGTGTTTACTACGTGGGAGAAGCCATCCATAAAGTGGGATTTCAATTTATTGATTCAGTAAAAATACTCTTTGCATTAGGTTTTGTTCTGTCTGCACTTGCAATGTTCCTTTTGGTTAGCGATATTCTGGGGAATTTTCCAGGATTTGTGTCCGCTCTTATCTATACGTACGTTCCCTATAAAGCTGTTGATGTTTATGTAAGAGGTGACATGAGTGAATTTTGGTCAATGGTATTTTACCCGTTGGTTTTTTGGGCCGTTTATAAAATTATTAGGACAGCAAAGTGGAGGTATATAGCTTTGCTCGCCGTTTCTCTGGGACTGCTTTTTATGACGCACCTTCTCATGTCTATGATTTTTTCTTTGTCGGCAGCCGTGTGGACTCTCTATTGGTTAATTAAAGAAAAGAAGTTCAAACGAATTTATAGAGTTATTGCCGGGGTTGCCTTGGGGTTTGGTTTTGCGGCATTTTATGTTTTACCAGTAATTCTTGAGAGGCAATATGCCCACACGGAGACACTTACTGAAGGCTATTTCGGTTATCAACAGCATTTTGTGAACCTTTATAAATTGTTTATTTCCAGAGAATGGGGGTATGGGTCTTCTGGCTTTCCTAATGAGAAGTTAAATCTTTCGACGGGGTTGATTCAGTGGATATTTGGGCTTATTACAATCGGAATTGCAAGTCTTTATATATTACTTAAGAAAAAGAAAGAGCATCTTTACCTTGTTCTCACTTTGGGTGCACTTGAGCTTTTTACTCTTTTTATGATTCATGTAAAGTCCAGTTTTATTTGGAATGCTATCCCAATTCTTTCCTGGCTGCAATTTCCGTGGCGGTTTTTGGCTATCAGTATTTTCCTTTTGGCAATTTTAGCCGGAATTGGGGTTTATCTTATACCAAAATTTAAAGTTTGGGTTGGGTTAGCAATTATCTTAATAGCTTTCGTGCTTAACGTCGGTTATTTTATACCGAAGGCTTGGGAGAATATTACTGATGCTGACAAGTTCTCAGGAGTTTCGTGGCAAAAGGAGCTTACAATCAGCATTTTTGATTACTTGCCGATATATGCTAAACTTCCGCCGATAACCGCCGCTCCCGCTACTCCCGAGGTTCTTGAGGGAATGGCGACGTTTTCAAATTATACAAAAGGCAGCGATTTCCAAAGGGGAATTATCAATACCGGTAAAAATGGAGCGCTAATAAGGCTTCCGCTTTTTGACTTCCCAGGGATGGTTGCAAAAATTGACGGAAATGTTGTTGCCCATGTTAACAATAATTGTCAGGGTGAGGAATTTTGCTTGGGGCTTATTACTTTTGAAGTACCTAGTGGAGAACATAAAATTGAAGTAGAATTAACAGATACGCTGGTGCGGAGGGTTGGCAATTATTTATCAATTGTTTCGTTAGTTGCCGTTGGCGGACTTTATATTTTTAAAAGAAAGAAATGAAGAACTTTTCAAAAATTATAAAAGCTTTAAGTAAATTTTGGTGGGTTTTGATTTTGCTGTGTTTAATTCCTTCTTTCAACAGGTTAATTCACAAAGGCTTTTTCCCGACTCAGGATTATATATATGTTGCCCGGATTTATGAGATGGATAAATCTCTCAAAGATGGGCAATTTCCGGTAAGGTGGGTTCCGGATTTTCGCTACGGTGAACCGCTTTTTAATTATTATGCGCCACTTCCTTATTATTTGGGATCTGTAATTCACACTTTCAATTTCAGTTTTCTTGATACCTCCAAGATTCTCTATGCACTGGGATTGATTCTTTCGTTTGGTACAATGTACATTCTTGGAAAAGAACTTTGGGGAAAGGCGGGGGGATTGATATCCGGCTTTGTTTATCTTTATGCTCCCTACCGGGCGGTGGATATTTTTGTTAGGGGAGATATTTCGGAGAGCTGGGTATTTGTATTTTTCCCGCTTTGTTTTTGGGCGGCTTTGAGATTGTCAAAAAAGGTTAACGGCAAAAATATTTTTCTTCTCGCAATATCTTTAGCCGGACTTTTCTTTACGCATAATGTGATGACCATGCTTTTTGCTCCGTTTTTTGCGCTTTGGATACTTTATTTAGTTTGGGATAGAAAGAAATTTAGTCTGATTTATCCTCTGGTATTTTCTTCAGTTTTGGCCGCAGGTGTCGCAGCAAGCTTTCTTCTACCGGCATTTTTTGAAAGATCGTATATTCAGACGCAGCACTTGACGGGAGGATATTTTGATTTCAGAGGACATTTTGTGGAACTTAAGCAATTCTTTTCAACTTTCTGGGGATATGGCGCCTCGGTTTGGGGTCCGGAAGACGGCATGTCTTTCCAGGTTGGGGTAGTCCAATGGGTGACGATTGGGTTGACTCTTGTTTTTGCATTTATAAAAAGAAAGCAGATTATAAAAGATCGGACAATATATCTTCTCGTGGTGGTTTTTGCATCATTTCTTTTCTCCCTATTTATGCAACATAACAGATCAACTTTTATTTGGCTTGCGGTACCCATGCTTCAATATGTCCAGTTTCCGTGGAGATTTCTGGCAATAACAGTTTTCTTTGTTGCGGTTTTTGCCGGAAGTTTGGCGAAATTACTACCCAAGTATAAATATGCAATATTAACTTTGGTGGTGATCTCTTGTATTGCTTTTACTTATAACTATTTCAGACCCGAAAGTTATTATGATGATGCAACCGATGCTGGTTATATTTCCCAGCAAACCCTTTCGATTGACGATAAACTTCCCAAAGATTACTTGCCTATTTGGGTGAAAAAAATAACATCTCCAAAGATAACTCAACCGCAGATAGTCAGCGGCCAAGCGAATGCTTCGGATTATTCCGCAAGGAGCAACTCCGCAACCTTTAACATAAATGTTGAAAAGAATTCAGTAATTGATGTTCCTTTGACATATTTTCCAGGATGGGTAGCCGAACTAAACGGGAAGAAAATTTCTTTAATGGATCCGTCGGACCTTGGAATCATCAGATTTTCGGTACCGGAAGGAAATTATAAAATTTCTCTTTATTTGGGTAATACTCCGCTTAGGGAAGCAGCTAATATTATTTCCGTTATATCTATTCTGGGTTGTCTTGTCTTTGTTTTGTATAAAGGTCCATTATGTGTCTGGAGAAAAGGCGATAAAAATAATTAATCTGTGAAAAAATTATTAATTTTGGCAATTGTATTGCGAGTTTTGGTGGCAGCATTTTTTTTCCATCCGGATATTAAAACTTTTAACTACCAAGCTTCATTTTTAAAACAAGGGGTTTTTAATATCTATTCTTATTTAGTTGACAATAAAGCGCGTTTGCCTCTGAAGGATAATTTCGTTTATTTTCCTCTAACATATTTTACCCTTGGTGGATATCAAGCCGCCATCTCGCCAATATTGGGTAGGGGATTTGATAGTTGGTTAGGAAATCCTGACTCCGCCACTATGGTTACCAATCCGAATATCTTCGGATATATGTTGGCCTTAAAATTGCCATATTTGGTTTTGGATATTCTGGTGGCATACATGCTTTTGAAGTTTATTGAGGATAGGAAGAAGGCTCAAAAAGCATTTCTAATTTGGCTCTTTAATCCCATCACAATAATACTTATTTATGTTTATGGGAATATTGATATTTTTCCGGTTGTTCTTACTGTTTTTTCCCTCCTGCTTATTAAAAAAGACAAGCTGAAGTCTGCGGTAGCCATCTTGGGACTGGCTGCGGGTTTTAAGCTTTATCCTCTGCTTTTGGTGCCTTTTTTGGCTCTTGCCGGCAAAAATACTAAGGAAAAAATTTGGTTGGTGGCAATTCCCTTTTTAATATTCGGGGCAATATGTGTTCCATTTTTGTCTGGAGCTTTTGTTCAATCGGCGTTAATCTCCGGTCTTACAACAGGAACCTTTAGCCCGAGTTTTAGCGTTGGATTCGGCGAATCAATAATTGTGGGTTTGGTCGGAATGACGGTTCTTTTTTTCTATGAAATGCTGATAAATAAAAAACCCAACGTTTTAATTTATTGGATAGCGCTTTTGATGATCATCTTTTCTTTTTCCCATTTCCATATTCAGTGGCTTTTGTGGGTTGCACCGTTTATAACAATAATTTTGGCGGAGGATAGCGACCTTACCTTGTTAATTTCTTCAGTTTCAGTAATGGCAGTTGCGATCCCTCTTTTGTACGAAGATCGTTTTATGACGATGGGGCTTTTGCGTACCTTTAGTCTTTATTACGATATGTTGCCAACACCGTTTGTGGTTATACAAAGAGTGTTTGACCCTTATAATTTGCAGAGCATTTTACATTCTATGATGGCAGGTGGCACACTGGTTATGATATATAGACTATTTAAAGTAAAATCATGAAAAAGCTTATTTGGTTTACCAGTATTTTTATTTTAGTTTTAATATTTATAGTCCCCGCAATTATGGTGTTAGGAATTAAGATAATTCCTTCTGATGTTCAACCACCCCTTCAATATACACAAGATGTTTATCAGGATCTCTACATATCTCAGGAATTTACCAGTCTTTTACCAAATCTTACAGATATTGGTATGTCCATCAAAAACCCAAATCTTAAAGATCAAAATGATATAACTCTTTCTTTGTACGATCAGAATGGGCAGCTGGTTAGGACTTCAAAACTAAATGGACTAAATATTGGCGATGGAGCTTTCGTTAAATTCCAATTTAGTCCTATTATAGATTCCCTGAATCAGAGATATTCGTTTACCATAATGTCTCCGTCCTCCTATCCTGAAGATTTATTTGAACTTTTTTACACGGATGACAAGCCTTCGTGGATAGGTCAGATGCAATTTAACGGTAAGAATGTGGTCGGAGGGCTTTCGTTTGTAACTTTTCACCAACCTGTAAGTAAGATTGGTTTGATTAAGAGTATCTATTCCGATTTCATTTCCAGATTTCTACATCTTCATTCTCAAAAATCAATTTAAGCCCTATCTTTGACGGGTCAACGACGGGTTTCATTGCTTTGGGGTAGTAAAGAATATTTGCACTGGATTTTTCAAAAGCCGATTTCACTTCATTGATATTTTTATCCGAAAATACGGTAGTTTTTATATCCAACCTTGGTTTCCAATTATAGCCCATGATATCCACTTGTTCGTAGTCGTCCATGAAAGTTCTTCTATCCGAAAATGCGGCGAGGTAAGATGTATCAAACCAATCCCAAATATTTGGAGTATCTCCTCCGAGATTAAGATATGGATTGTATGGAGGAGTTAGTATTACCGAATTTTGTGGAGTATCTTTCTTTAAGAAATTTATTGCTTGCAGTTCCTGTGCGCTTATCATTGCGTAAGCCGGTCGGGAATAAAATTCATAAAGTAGGCCAACTTGAGTCGGAATCATTAAGAGAATGATCATAGGTATAAGTAGTTTGTATTTAGAAGTAAGCTTGGAAACTTCTATACCTGCCAGAATTCCGAAAAAGAGCAAAAAGTATTGTAAAAATTGAATGGTGTTACTAGCTATACCATTCTGCAGGAATAGGAGAGGAAAGATAATCGATAGTGCAATTGCAACCTTAATAAATAAGTGTGTTTTCAAATACTGACGTAGCCCCAGGAATCTCATACCCAGGTTACCGAAAAAGAAAATCAAGAAGGCAATACCTTCGTACTCAATTACTCTTAAAATAGATTTGATTCCTCCATGGGCTACGTAAAATTCCCTTCTGAGTTCCAAGTCTAGCCAATTAAGCCTAGAAGGTTCTACCACCATTGTCCGTATATACCACCAAGGTTGGAAAATTAGAAACGAGGTTGAATTGGAGGCGTTTGGAAAATATAGGAATACAGATAAAGCTCCACTTATGATGGTCAGGAATATAAGTGTTATATCCTTTTTCCTAAAAAACTTCCATAGACTATAAATGCCGAGGGAAATTAGAGCTATAATTCCGGCATAAACTTTAAAACTGACTAGGGTTCCAAAAAGGATTATACAAATTATAAATAAGATATTTCTTTTCTTTTTATCTTTTTCCCGCTCTAAACTTATCAAAAAATATAAAGCGGTAAAAATCAGAAAATCCGATGCTATTTGAGGAGAATTTCCGCTTGCACTTTGTGGCTGGCTGGCCCAGAAAATACTTTCTCCGCCGATGGTTCTATTTTTTAGATAAGTAACGATAAATCCAAAACTTCCGGCGAAATAGGAAAAAATTGTTGACCAGATAGCAGCTGATTTTTCCCCATCAGCTTTTTTTATCAGAAAGTATGCAGATACACCAAAGAACAGAGAGTAAATAAAAGGAAATATGCGAAAATATAAATCAATGTTGTTAACCGGTGTATATTTACTTACAACCGCTGGCAATATATCACTGAAGAAATGATAGTTGACGAGTTTTTCTCCGGCAAGAACAGGATTTTGGAAAGGCCAGCCTCTTTTTATTTCATTCATAAGGGCAATATGCCAGCTTCCGTCGTGTCCATTAGAACTCCAAAAAAGTAAGTCTCCTGCTTTATCAAAAGTTCCACTTGGGGAAATCACCGCTAATTGTCCCGCAATACCAACAACAAAGACCAAAATTGTAATGATGGCGGTTAAATCAAATTTGACCCTAATAGATTTAACTATTTTAATGAATGACTTTGCTGCCAGTATTACCCCGATAATTACAATTGGGATAATAAGATATAATCCGTGAATTAATATTAAAAGATAGGAGATAAGTGTTAATGTGGCAAATGCAGCAATTCCACTCATTAGTATTTCTTCCATATATAAATTATATATAATAGTAGCATATGGCAAAGAAGTTGTGGCTAATTCTTCTCGGAATTGTAACTCTGGGGTTTGTTATAAGGGTTTACAAAATTCAATCCCTTCCTATGTATGGTGACGAGTTGACGATGGTTTATGATGAATACTCCATTCTTAAAACCGGAATGGATGCAACAGGTCAAAAATTTCCCTTAACTTTCAAGATGGGAGCAGGACGACCTGGTGGGTATATTTATTTTTCTGTTCCATTTGTTGCAGTTTTCGGACCCACGCTTTGGGGAGAAAGAACACTATCCCTACTTTCAGGTCTTGGGATTATAGTCCTGATGTATTTCTTGGGTAAAAAACTTTTTAACGAAAAAGTTGGGATAATAGCATCTCTTCTTACTGCTGTTTGTCCTTGGGACATTTATCTAAGTCGGGCCGGTTTTGAGGCGCATTTTGCTTTATTTTTGGCGCTTTTGGGAGTAGTATTTTTTCTTGATAAAAAATATATTGGGTGGGCAATTGCATGGGGACTCACCATTTTTACGTATCCAACCTTTAAATTAACTCTTCCTTTAATGTTAATTTTTCTAGTTTTTTGGAAAGGAATTAAAGATATTGTTAAGGATAAAATTTTTTGGATAGGAATTGTTGTTCTTGCAGTTTTCGGATTAATAATCGGTTATCAAACGTTTTTTGCGGGAAGCGAGCAAAGATTTTTCTCACTAAATATTTTTTCTGATGAAACCATAAAAAACAACATTATTCAGACTGTTGACAATGACAGGAATTTTGCGACATTGCCAATAGTTTTTAAGGATATATTTATAAATAGAGAAATTGAATATGGAAGGCTTCTTCTTGATAATTATGTAGCCAATCTTTCTCCGGATTTTCTATTTTTGAGGGGTGATGGACAACCACGCGACAATCCGGGAGAAATGGGAATGCTTTATTTAATTGATTTTCCGCTCTTGATTGCAGGTTTGGTTCTTCTTTGGAAAGATGAAAGAAAAAAATTTACTCTTCTTTTGGCTTGGATTTTAATTACCCCTTTAGCAACAATGTTTTTTATGAATCCGCATGCACTGAGAAATGATTTGATGATACCACCACTGCTTGTAATTATTTCCTACGCTTTTACAAAGATATCAAGAAAGTTTACTTATGTTGCAATCGCTCTTATTGCAATTCAACTAATTTATATATTAGTACATATTTACAATATTGCCCCTGCAAAGTTTGTATCGTTTTGGTCGGCGGATGCGGAATCGGTTGCTTTGAAAGCTATCCAGGCTCAAAAATCGGGACAAAAAGTAACCTTAAATGTAACAAAAGTAGATAATATTGAATATGCATATGAAGTTTATGCGAAACTAGATCCGCGGGAAGTTATTGCCCAGTCGGGCAAATTTCCTAAAGTTTATGGCAATGTTACAATTACTGACAAATAATCTCAAAAAATTGAAGATATTTGTAAAATCAAAATGGTTTAAAATTTTTGTATTTGCGTTGGTCTTTGTCTTTACTTTTATCCTTCGTGCTCATAATTATGAAAGAACACCAACTTCTAACCATCTCGATGAACAGTTATATGCACTTTCCGGGATTTATTTGGTAGAAACCGGGACACCGGTTTCCTGGTCAACCTTAAATTATCCCAAAAGTGCTGAAGTCTTTTCTGGACTTTTAACTTATAAAGGAGGACAACCATCAGCTTACGTGACACTTTTCAGACCCTGGCTTGATGAGCCACCTCTGTTCTCTCTTTTGGTAGGGGAGTCAGCGCATATATTCCATGTAGACAGAACCGGTTGGATACCCTCTTCATATATCAGATTTCCGATAGTTATAATTTCTGCTTTTACCTCAATACTGATTTTTTTGATAGCCATGGAAGTTAGCGGATTTTGGACGGGTATTTTGACAATGCTTATCTACGGAACTGAACCAATTATGGTTTTTGCATCACGTACGGCAATGCCCGAGACTCTTATCGCATTTTTCTTTTGCTTAATGATCTATTTGCTTCTGAAGTTTATGAAGAATAAAAGTTTTTGGTATATTGTTCCTATCCCAGTTTTTGCAGGACTTTCTGGACTTTCCAAACCAACTGGTTATTTTATTTTAGGTCTTGCAATCTATGTTGTTTTTTCAGAGTTTTATAAACTGAAACCTATTAAATGGGACAAGGTAGTTAAATATTTATTATATTTGGTGCTAGCTACTGTTCCATTTGTTTTGATATACATTTGGTATGGGAATCACTTCAATTCTGAAATATTCAAGAGTATAGTCTTAACTCAGGGTTTTAGACCTGCTGGTTTTAATAGTCTTGCTTGGTTTTTCATAACTCCCAGTGCAGATACAACAATTCTTAGAAGTGCTTGGTATGTTTTTTGTCTTGTATCAGCTGCTTTCTTTATCTTTCAGCCAAAAGAAAAAGTAAAGCAGCTTATTAGTCTCAGCTTTATCTATTGGGTGGTGGTTGTAATGCTTTCAGGGGGTGAAAATGATCTGCTTTCTTGGTATAGATTTCCTGCTTTTCCATTCCTTGCAATACTCGGGGCATGGGGGGTTGAATATATTTATGAAAAAGCTGACTTTTTTGCATCTTTCTTTGGCGTAGGATTTTTGCTGGGTAGCAGAATGCTTTTAGTAAATGCTTTTAGGCCAAATGTGTCTGCTGATACCTTTCGCTTTTCTTTTTCGATGCTTTTAGCACCGTCTTTACTTAACACAATCTTTAATAGGAGGTGGCTTAAGTTTCTGAGTCGGATTGTTATCGTTGGAGTGGTAGTTGTAGGAATGTGGTGGAATGTTAAATATATTTACAATGCTTACGAACTTGATTGTGAGAGTCAGACTTGTCCCATGGTACCCTCAACAATTCTTTCCAGCCTGCATTATCCTGTTATCTGGCGCTTCTTTGTACTTGGAGATTCGGTTCTGCACTAATTTGTCGGAAAAATTTTACTTGCAGTTTTGAAGCTGGTACCATTGAATGAGAATGAAAAAAGTCATTTACCCCGCGCTTTTAAGTTTGGTTTTGGTCTTAGCTTTCTTTTTGAGGTTCTACAAACTCACCAGCGATCCGCCATCTCTGAATTGGGATGAGGTTGCAATCGGATACAATGCCTATTCAATCCTGAAAACAGGGAAAGATGAGTGGGGAGTAAAGCTTCCTTTAAATTTTGAATCATATAGCGAATATAAACTTCCTACCCAGATCTATGCCTCAATACCGGCGATTGCTATATTTGGGCTTAATGACTTTTCGGTGAGAATAACTCCTGTGATTTATGGTGTACTAACGGTTCTGTCTGTATATTTTTTGACTTACGCCCTTTTTAAGAAAAAAAGCGTTGCTCTACTTACCGCTTTTTTGGTTGCAACTTCAGCTTGGCATATTCAGCTCACACGTGCGTCTTTCGAATCTTCATTTTCGGTTCTTTGGGTAGTTCTTGGACTTTGGCTCTTAATTTTGGGATTTAAAAAACCCAAGTATTGGATAGTTTCTGCCATTCCATTTGCGATTTCTGTTTATACATATAATAGTGCTAGGGTTTTTACTCCACTTTTCCTTCTTGCGATTCTATTGATTTACAGAAAAGAATTTCTTAAAAACGTCAAGTATGCTGTCGCTGCCACCATTTTACTTTTTGTTTTGGTTGCACCTCTGATACCAATTATTCTTAATGGTCAGGCAACCGATCGGTACAAGCTAGTTAGTATTACCAACGACCCAGGTCTTATTCCGCGAATTGATCAGGCCAGGAATAACTCAAAATTACCACCTCTTTTGACTAAACTTGTCTATAACAGAGTAACTTATGTAAGTATCTATTTTACCGAAAATTACTTGGCCCATTTTACGCCAAACTTTCTTTTTATTAGTGGTGCTGGGCATAAGCAGCATAATGTTCAGGGAATGGGGGAACTCTACCTTTTTCAAGCGCCGTTTATTCTCGTAGGACTATATTTTCTTTTCAAAAAGAAAGTGCCTTTCAGGTGGCTTCTACTAAGTTGGCTCTTGATTGCTTTTATTCCTGTTGCCACAACCGATGATAGTATTCCCAATGCTTTGCGAACTATTATTGCTGAACCCTTTTACGAACTTATAACTGCATATGGAATTTATGAGGTGTACTTGTGGGCTAAAGATAAAAAAATAACAAGTTATGTTCTCTGGGGGGCAACAATAATTCTTGCTTCTTACAATTTTTATCATTACCTTTATCTTTTTTATGACGTCTATCCATATAAATATTCTGAAGATTGGCAATATGGATATGAACAGGCGGTTTCATATATTCAAAAAAATTACAGTAAGTATGATTTGATTGTTTTTACCCGAACTTATGGTGAGCCATATATGTTTACTCTTTTTTATCTCAAATATGATCCTGCTGAATTTCAAAATAATCCGAACTTGGACCGTTTTATAGCCAACAATTGGGAATGGGTTTTGAAGTTTGATAAGTTTTATTTTCCCGATTTGGGAGATCCCGGAACGCACTATCAGGATATAGTTAAAGCAAATCCTGGCAAAAAGATTCTTTTTATAGGTAAACCTGGGGACTTTCCGGCGGGTACTCCGATTTTGGAACAAATAAATTTCTTGGATGGAAAAGGTGACTTCCAGATTACAGATATAAAATGAAAAGAATAGAAATTATTTTTTTGTCGGTTATCGTAGTTATTGCAGCCGTTATACGTTTTATCGCAATAACCAGTATTCCTCCTTCATTGGATTGGGATGAGGCCTCAGTTGGATACGATGCTTATTCGATTTTACAAACCGGCAAAGACCAGTGGGGAAAGATTTTTCCTATTGTTTTTCAATCTTTCGGTGAATTTAAATACCCTATCCATATTTATTTTACGGCTTTGACTACGTGGATATTCGGATATGGCACTTTTTCGGTTAGAGTCGGGTCGGCATTTTTTGGAGTTATAAATATTGTACTGTTATTTTTCCTCGTTTGGATTTTGACGAAGAGTAAAACGGTTGCATTTACGGCAAGTTTACTTATGGCATTTTCCCCTTGGGCGATTCAATTCTCCAGAGTTAATTGGGAAACAAATTTTGGGCTTTTCTTTTTCTTTTTGGGGATAATTTATTTCTTTAAAGGTTTGGAAAAGAAAAGATGGTTTATCCCTCTTTCTTTTCTGCTTTTTGGGATCGACCTTTTTACTTATAATGCTGCAAAGGTTTTTATACCTTTATTTGTTTTTGCTTTGGTAGTTATTTATTGGAAAGATCTACTTCAGAATAAATTTTATTCAATAATAGGTGCCTTGATATTTTTTGGCTTTATCTTAGTTAATGTTTTTCAGCCCGACTTATCTGGCATTGGTCGTTTGGGTCAAGTAGTTTTTCCGGACAGTGAGATTAAGTCCACATACCTATATAAATTGACAAAGCACGAAAAAGTAGGCATGCTTCAGCTTGTCGCTCAAAATTATTTATTCCACTTTACACCTCAATTCCTTTTTATTTCGGGTGATTCCAACCCAAGACATTCAATACAAACAGTAGGGGAACTTTACTGGTTTGATGCCATATTATTGCCTATTGGTTTCTATTACATAATTAGAAATAACAAGAAATGGTCATGGCTTTTACTTGTCTGGTTTTTTCTGGCTCCAATTCCGGCATCAATAGCGACGGAAGCTCCACATGCATCGCGTACAATGTTTGCAATTGGAGGGTGGCAGGTTGTTTCGACATTGGGTTTTTGCTGGTTGTTGGACTTAGCTAAAAAGCTTAAATTCCAATTGTGGTTTGTTACAATTTCAACTTTAGTGTTTTTACTCTTTACCGAAAATTATCTTTTTAAATATTTTGGGGCTTATTCCGTAAACTATTCGAGTGATTGGCAATATGGTTATATGAAAATATTTACGGGCTATAAAAATGATTTTGGCAGATACAACCACATCGTTGTCTCCGATCAAGATGGACAGCCATATATTTTTGCCCTTTTTTACCTTAAATATAACCCTGATTTGTTCAGGGAAACCGTTGTCTATAACCCGGAAAACGATTGGGGAGCCTCGACCGTAAAAAGTTTTGATAAGTTTGTATTTAAAAAGGTTGAAAATTCTGATTTACAAAAAAATACTTTAATTTTTGCTACGCCTATGGATATGATTACAAATGCGACACCATTGGGAGTTATTAGGAATTTGGACGGAAGCGTAGCTTTTTGGGTTTATTCTAAATGAAAAATTATATTAAATATCTACTACTGACATTAATAGTAATTGGGGCTGCTTTTTTAAGGATCTATAAACTTACTCAAGTGCCTTCATCTCTTAACTGGGATGAAGTAGCAGCAGGGTATAATGCTTTCACAATTGCCAATTGGGGTGAGGATGAGTATGGCAACAAATTTCCTCTTGTTTTTAGATCATTTGGGGACGATAAACATCCAGTCCATATTTATATAACTGCATTTTTCGTAAAGATTTTTGGTTTGAATGAATTTACAACAAGATTTCCCAGTGCTCTTTTTGGAACTTTGACAGTGGTTGCAATTTATTTTCTTATAAAATTGATGTTTAAAAACGAACTTGCTGGTATTCTCTCTGCTCTTTTTCTGGCAATTTCACCTTATCACTTGCAATTTTCCAGAGGCCTTTGGGAGATTACATTTGCTGTATTTTTTTATATTTTAGCTCTACTACTTTTCTATCTAGGAATTAAAAAGAAATCTTGGCTTCTGCCCCTGTCTTGTTTCAGTTTTGGGATTTCATTTTTCTCTTATCACTCATCAAAAGTTATGGTGCCTCCGACAATTCTTCTTTTGTCCGTTTTATATTTTAAAGACATAATTAAAAACAAAACAGCACTTATTTTCAGCGGTTTGGTAATACTTCTTTTTACAGGCTTAACTATCCATGACCCAAGGATTTTAGGTTTTGCCAGGATCGAGCAAAATCAAATACCCCAAAGTGAACTTGATGCAACCGTTCTGTACAAAAAAACTCACAATCAGTATTTGGCTATGGTGGAGGTTACTCTGAATCATTATAAAACATATTTCTACCCAAGTTATTTGTTTGTCACGGGGGATAGTAATCCTAGGAATGCCGTGCAGAACTTTGGAGAGTTTTATAAAGTTGATGCATTTTTAGTTTTGGCTGGAATTGTGTATCTTATTTGGAAGAGGCCAAGAGAAGGATTGGTTTTGGCATTATGGCTTGTCTTGGCTCCTATTGCGGCTGCTTTTGCAGGTGGTCCACAAAATGCAATTAGAGCCGGTTTTATGATGGGTGGTGTTAATATCCTTGCTGCTTTAGGGGCAAGTGGTTTTATTAGTTTTATTAAGAATAAAATTTGGTATGTTGTTGCTGGTCTTATTATTTTAGTTCCTCTTTTTACGGAATTTGGAATGTATTTGAAATATTACTATACGGAATACTCGAATAAATATGCGATCGAATGGCAGTATGGCATGAAACAGATTGTTGAATATTTAAAAGCTAACCCAAATTACATTCAAGTGTATATGGATAATATTAGACAGCAGCCGTATATCTTTTTCTTGTACTACTTTAAGACACCTCTTCCGGATTTGCTCAATACAGTACATTATGACGACAGCCGGTCAAAAAGTTATAACACAGTAGTATCCTTTGGAGAATATCAGTTCGGTGGAAACTGGAATATAATAGATAGCTATCCAAACGATGATGTTTTGTACATAATGACACCAAGCTATTATGGGGGACTGAGGTATATCAGTCAATTTGATGTTAAAGATTTGATTAAATATCCAAACGATGCTAACGCGTTTTATATTGTAGAAGCAAAACAATGATTAAACTCTCAGTTATTCTGGCTACGAGGAATGAAGAAGAAAATATTGGCAGGTGTTTAGAGTCTGTCAAAAATATTGTCGATGAGATAATTGTGGTTGATGAAAATTCAACTGATAAAACCCGCGAAATTGCCGAAAAAAATGGAGCGAAAGTATTTTTGGAACCCCATCATGATATTTTTCATATAACTAAAGAAAAGGCTTTGGAAAAAGCGACAGGGGATTGGATACTTCAACTTGATGCGGATGAGGTTGTAACCTCTGAACTGTCGAAAGAAATTAAGGAAGTTTTAACCGGAACTTACAAATACAAAATCAACAAGCTATTTGAAAGACATCAAAAACTGATTGAAGAGCGTGATGGGCAAATTGGGCAAAAGACAGGAGAAGTTGTAGGGTATTTTATTCCCCGTCTGAATATGTTTTTGGGTAAACCATTAGTTCATGCTGGAGTTTATCCTGACGGGGTAATCAGATTAGTTAGAAAAGGATATGCCCATTTTCCTCAAAAATCCGTGCACGAACAAATTCAGCTTGACGGTCAAGTCTCGTGGCTAACAGGGAATCTTTTGCATTACGATTCTCCGACTCTAAAGCGCTACCTGTCGCGCCTTAACCGTTATACCGACCTGATCGCTAAAGAGTATAAAGAAGAGAAGCTTCCCAAAAATTTCTTTAGTTTTATTCTTTACGTGATTATTAAGCCAAAATTGACTTTTTTGAGTTTATTTTTCCGTCATAAAGGGTTTTTGGACGGTGTACAGGGATTTTTGTGGTCATTTTTTTCCGCTTCCCGTTTTGCGATTTCTTATTTTAAGTATTTAACCGCTGGTAATAAAAAATTATGAAAGTTGCAATTGATATTGGTCCTACCGAAAATGGGGATTCCGTCAGGGGAAAGGGAGTTTATACCAGGGAGCTCCTTGTGGCAACGGGTTTAGCTGGTGTTGATGTTTCCAAAACAGATTTAAGTAAATATAATATTGTGCAATTTACACGTTTTAACCCGTTTTTTATTTCGGTTCCTTTTACAAAACCCAGAAATATTAAATTTATTTTGACAATATATGATTTAATTCCGCTTATTTATCCAAAACATTACCCGTCTGGTATAAGAGGGTGGATTAAGTGGCATATAAATAAATTCCTGATAAGAAAAAACATTAATGCCATTATTACGATCTCCGAAACTTCCAAAAAAGATATTTGTAGGTTTTTAAGATTCGATCCTAAAAAGGTTCATGTGATTTATCTTGCTTCTCGTCTGATTTTTAAAAAATTGGAAATAAGTGAATGGAAAGTAGAAGTTAAGAAACAATACAATTTGCCGGACCGTTTTGCTTTATATGTTGGGGATATTAATTACAATAAAAATATTCCAAATTTAGTTAAAGCCTGCAAGTTAGCTAAAATGCCATTAGTTATAGTCGGAAAACAAGCTGCAGAAATTGAAAATATGGATTTAAATCATCTCGAGCTGAAACACCTTAAGAATGTTGATTGGGCAGGCGTTATAAGAGTTGGTTTTGTACCTGATGCAGATTTGATCAAAATTTATAATCTTGCAACAGTCTATGTCCAGCCCTCTTTATATGAAGGTTTTGGATTACCGGTTCTTGAGGCACTTGCCTGCGGTACTCCTGTTGTTGCTACCAAAACACAGTGTTTGGTTGAGATCCTTGGGGACGATTTTAACTATGTTGGTGCGAATGATCCGAAAGATATAGCTAAAGGTATTTTGAACCCGAATAAAGGCAGTAAATTACCAAGAGTTTATACATGGCACCAAACAGCGAAAGAAACCACTGAGTTGTATAATACCCTTACTTAGAATGGCAAAAATTTACTGGAGTGACAAAAGAGTTGTAGTTACTGGAGGCGATGGTTTTTTGGGTAGACACTTGGTAGAAAAAATTAAGGCCAAAAACCCAAAAAGCATCTTTATTCCAAAATACCCCGAGTATGACTTTAGAAAGTATGATGATTGTCTGAAAGTAGCCAAGAAGGGTGATGTAATAATCCATCTTGCGGCCAATGTCGGAGGAATTGGTTACAACAGACAGTTTCCAGCCACTCTATATGACGATAATATTTTGATGGGAACTTTCATGATGATGGCGGCAAGGGCTGCCAAAGTTGGAAAGTATATTGCTCTGGCTACCATTTGTGCATACCCGAAATTTACCCCTGTTCCTTTTAAGGAAAAAGATCTTTGGATGGGCTATCCCGAGGAAACCAATGCACCATATGGCCTTGCCAAGAAGATGCAGCTGGTTCAATCGGAAGCGTACAGAGCCCAGTATGGCTTCAATTCAATTTGTCTTTTTCCGGTAAACCTTTACGGACCAGGGGATAATTTCAGACCGAAATCTTCCCATGTAATTCCTGCTCTTATTAAAAAATTTGTCGATGCCGAAAGAAATAACGAAAAAGACGTGGTTGTCTGGGGAACAGGCAAGGCATCAAGAGAATTTTTATATGTCGAAGATGCTGCGCAGGGAATCATCCTTGCGACCGAAAAGTATGATAAATCCGATCCTGTAAATTTAGGGGCGGGTTTCGAGATTAAAATCCGTGATTTGGCTAATTTAATTAAGAAACACACCGATTTTAAAGGAAAGATTGTATGGGATAAGACAAAACCTGATGGACAACCCAGAAGAATGTTGGATACGTCACTGGCTAAAAAAGAATTCGGTTTTTCTGCCCAAACTTCTTTTGATCAAGGTCTCAAAAAGACCATTGAATGGTATAAAGCAAACTTCAAATGAAAATATTCATTGTTATTTCTCTTTTTAATGAAGAAAAACATATTCTTAAGGTTGTAAAGGATTTTTCTTTCTATAAACTTCCGGTTATTATAGTCGATGACGGTTCAACGGATAATTCAAGATCAAAGATTATAGATTCAGGATTAAAAAATGTTACCTTCCTGACGCATAAGGTTAATTTAGGGAAAGGGGCGGCAATGAAAACAGGAGCTGAATACGCTTTTTCCCACGGAGCGGATGCAGTTGTCTTTGTGGATGCGGATGGCCAGCATAGTGCCAACGATTTACCAAAATTTATTAAGGCTTTAGAGTCCGGTAAATATGATGTCGTCTTCGGGTCAAGAAATTTTAGTTTTGGAGTTCCTATGGTCAGATTTTTAGGGAATAAAATTGCATCCGTTGTTTTAAGTATTCTCTTTGGTATTTATATTTCTGATGTTCTTTGCGGCTTTAAGGCGTTAACTAAGAAAGCTTATAAATCAGTTCGTTGGGATTCAATCGGATACGGGGTTGAAACGGAAATGGTTGCGAGAACCGGGATGGCAAAATTGCCGTTTTGTGAAGTTCCTGTGGAATTAATTTATCACGATAAAGTGAAAGGTGTTACAATACTTGACGCATTTGGTGTTTTTGGTGAGATAATAAAGTGGAAGATAATAATTAAATAAAATGATTATCGGTATACAAATAATTGCTCTTCTTTTTGCTTTTAGCATGATTTATTTTGCAGTCCTGCATTATAAGAGGGGAGAGCTTGATCGTTCCGAGATAATTTCCTGGGCAATTATGTGGGGGGCGGCAATAGTTATAATTATTTTCCCCGAGATTTTAAGAAAATTTGCTAGCACATTTTTGGTTACAAGGGTATTTGATTTAATGGTAATCGGAGGATTTGTTTTAGTAATTTCCATGGTCTCAAGCGCATATCTTAGAACCAAAAAGAATGAAAAAAAACTGGAAGAGCTTATTAGACGAGAAGCTTTGAAAGAGAAGAAGAAATGAATGGAAAAGCCATCTATCTCCATTGTTATACCCTCATATAATAAATCCCAATTTATCGGGATAACCTTAGATTCAATTTTACGGCAAAGCTGCAGAAACTTTGAAATTATTGTTCAGGATGGCGGCTCAACTGACGGAACCTTTGACATAGTCAGGAAATATGCCAGGAAGTACCCGAAAATATTTAATATTGAATCAAAAAGGGATAATGGTCAAACAAGTGCGATAAATATCGGTTTAAAGAAAGCAAAAGGGGAAATTGTGACCTACATTAATGCGGATGATGTCTATACACAAAATGCTTTTTCGGAGGTTGTCAAAATGTATAGTAAAAATCCTGATTCGCTTTGGTTCGCCGGTAGGGGAAAAGTTATCGAATCATCAGGAAAAGAAATTGCGAAACCATCAACTTTATATAAAAATTTTCTTCTTTCTCTAAATTCCAGATTTTATCTTCTTATTACCAATTACCTTTCTCAGCCATCGGTATTTTTAACAAAAAGTGCGTACCAAAAATATGGACCTTTTACCGGGATTAATAATGGAACTGTGATGGAGTATTCTTTATGGCTAAAGCTTTCAAATGTATCGATGCCTATTGTTGTCCCAAAAATTTTATCAGGATTCAGAATCAGCAGCGGTAATATTTCCTCCATTGCTTACAAAAACACTTTGAAAGAAGACGATAATATAGTTAGAAAATTTACTAAAAACAAATTTATACTTTTCATGCATAAATTTAATAATCTGATGCGTGTTGCTACTATTAAAATTATAAGTCCATGACCAAATTTTTCAAGAGAAATTGGCAATTGTTATCTATTTGTCTTATTTCTCTGGTAATTTTTTTTCCTTCGCTTTCCAGGTTCTATACAAATGACGACTTCTTTTTTCTGAAGATTGCTAAAGTTTCGAGCCTTTCCGGATTCATAAGTTTTTTTAATCTATTCAAAGACACTGCAAATATTGGAGCTTATAGACCTCTCACTCTACGTGTATATTATTTTCTTTCGGTAATGTTTTTCCATTCAAGTCCGCTTCCCCTGCGTATAATTTCTTTTATTACCTTTTTTGCCGATATATATTTAGTCGGGAAACTGTCAAATCTTTTAACGAAGAATAATAAGATTGCAGTAATTTCATTATTTCTTTATGCCGTAAGCGCCACTCATTTTGGTCAGCTATATTACGTTGGTATGTTTCAGGAACTTTGCGTTACTTTTTTCTTCCTCTTGTCGGTTATTTTTTTTGTGAGATGTGAACTTGACAATAAGAGTTCAATAATAGTGACCGTATATTCCTTCGTATTTTTTATTCTTGCCTTACTGTCTAAAGAAACCGCCGTAATGATACCGTTTGCATTTGTTGCAATTTATTTTTATTTGTTGACTGCAAAGAGAATTGATTTATCAATTAGAAAAATTGCAATAAAAATTCTTCCATTTGTTTTTGTTCTTATTGCGTATTTGTTTTTGCATTTCTATTATTTCGGTGTTCTAGCGGGGGATTCTTATGTTTGGAATTTTTCGCTGGCTAAATTGGCAAATACAGTCACTTGGTACGGAGTTTGGTCTTTAGGAATTCCCGAAATGTTTGTTGATTTTTTCGGACCGGGGCTTCATGTTAATCCGAATTTGTTTTTATACTGGTCGCTACAAGTAATTCCGATTTTAATTTTATTTATTTCGGAGTGCGTGCTTCTGATTTATATGTTTATTAAAACTCGAAATTCGAAAAAATACATTATTCTTCTTTTTGGAGGTTTATGGTTTTTGATTACTCTTCTTCCCGTGGCTTTTTTACCGATTCATAAATTTTCCTATTATCTTACTTTACCATTGGTTGGTATGGTGATTTTGATATCATATTTAGTCTCTTATCAAAAGAAGATTATTGGTTGTCTATTTTGTGGAGTATGGTTTGCTATTTCTTTAGTAAATCTAAACCTGGCATATAAACCCACTGGATAACGCAGGGTGAAGGAATAACCGAAAGGGTTTATCAATATTTTAGACAAAATGAAAATAGTCTTGAGTCAAAAAAGATTGTATTTATTGATACACTTGATGATTCATCCCTTCCTTGGTCACCGACAGAAACGGTTAAGACAGCCATTTCTGGAAATAATTTTTTTGACGTTTTCTATCCGAACTTGTCGAAAAATATTACCTTTTCTGGAAGTGGGGAGATATTGATTAAATCCAGGCAATTTTTAGGATACTAGTATGAGGGGAAAAATTAAAAAACATTTTGATAAAATTGCGAATGATTACGATTTTTACAAAGAACGCCAGAAATATTATTATTCCAATCTCAAAGAGCTTCTTGGTAGTTTAATTCCGGAAGGCAGAAATGTGTTTGAGGTAGGATGTGGAACAGGGGATCTTTTGGCCTCACTTAATCCAAAATCAGGCTATGGAATGGATATAAGTGGTGAAATGATCAATCTTGCCAAATCTAAACACAAATTGCAAAATAAATTGAAATTCTCAACTATTTGGCCGGAAGGTAAATTTGACTATATATTTATGAGTGACGTAATAGAGCACCTTGAAAACTCGAAAGAAATTTTTAGTAAAATTTCGAAATTAATGGATAAGAAATCGAGATTTATTATTACAATGGCAAACCCTGTTTGGGAACCTTTATTGATGATGGCTGAGAAATTAAAACTTAAAATGCCGGAAGGACCACACAAACGCATAGCGTTTGATGATTTAAGAATTATAATTCAAGAATCCGGAATGAAAATCGTAAAACATGATTATAAATTATTAGTCCCTGTAAAAATTCCAGTGATTACAAACTTTGCCAATAAATATTTGGGAAAACCACTCAGACAATTCGCTTTCATCGAGTATTCCGTCGCCGTTATATCTTGAATTCCAAAAATGCTTGAGCTGCCATTTTGAAAAGGAGAAGCCCGTGTTTAAACCTATTTATATTTGTTGATCCGTAGACTCTTTCCTTGTACCTCACAGGAATTTCAACAACTTTCAAATTGTGTTTTATGGCAGTAAAAATGAGGGCGAAGTCACCAAATGGATCGGTTTTTAAATATCTATTGTAATCTCTTTTGTATTTTATAAAATCGCATCGACATAACGCTTTTGTTCCGCAAAGTGTGTCTTTGAATCTTGTTCCTAAAATCCAGGTAAATAAAGTTCCGAAGAAGTTATTACCTATTTTATTTAAAGATTGCATTGCATCTTTTTCCATCGGATAGACGAGTCTGCTACCGTTAATAAATTGTCCTGTGCCACCGGCTAGTGCATTGTAGAATTTTGGTAAATCAGAAGCAGCTACAGTTCTATCTGCGTCATAGATCATTAAAATATCACCTGTAGCCTTTTTAAAACCCAACTTAACCGCATCGGCTTTTCCTCTACCTGTTTGCCTTGTCCTTCGTAGCTTAAGTGTGGGACGGATTTTGTGATCGGTAATTTTGACAATCTCTCCCCATGTTTTGTCGGCCGAATTTCCTTCTACAAATATAATTTCCTGCCACTTACCGAATTTTGGAATCGATGGAATAATTTTACCAATATTTCCTTCCTCGTTTTTTGCCGGAATAATTATTGATACGGAGTATTGGTTAGTGGTTCTTGGAATTTGCTTCTTGGGTTTTGTGATAGTAATAGTCGTAATTCCAAAAAATCTTTTGTCGGAACTTACTATTTCAAATCCGCTTAAATCCAGAATGTTTTTTAAGTCGGTTTGGTCCAGCCAATTTTGAATTCCAACCTTTTTCCTTAAGCCTAATTTTGAGGCGAGAGTCAAAATCGGCTCCCAGCTCGGGTTGTGGTATGAAATTAGAATCTTATCTTTTTTGGGGGAGATATTTTTTCTTAGATCTTCAAAATAAGCTTGTAAATCGGGAATATCACCAATGACATTATCCAGGATAATTCCGTCGAACCTCTTGTAAACCTTCTCTAGGTCTTTGTGATACAATTTTTGAAAGATATTCATAATTTATGAATTTAAAGAGATTATACCAGAATTCCGTTTTGCTGCCTGTTTTGATTGTCTTTACCTATTTTTGCCTTATAGTAGATACTGTTAAATATCCCGGTGCGGTAGAGAATCATTTCTTCATTGGCGCACCGGTGTTTTTTGCCATAACAGTTACACTTCTTCTTTTATTGGATACGGATTCAAAGTTAATGAAACTTGTATTTAAGGCTAACACCATTTTCCTTACGGTGATATCGCTAATTTATATTGTTTTGAATCTTATTGAAGGGGCCAATTTTACAAACTACATTCTTAATGTCTATCATATACATCTCGATGGTTTGGTTTATGTTGTGATTTTTAGTCTTTTCGTTTTTCTTATCAGTAAGTTTAAATCTTCCTTTCCGGGATCGATAAAAGGTTTGGGACTTTTATATCCGGCAATAGTTTTGGCAGTGACTTTTTTTATGGTTGATAATGTGCCATATATAACCAATATGGCTGTCTCCCGGGATTCTTACATTCTTTTTCATCTTGGCAGTTCCTATGATGACAGAATGTATTATCAATGGGGAATTTTTTATCAGTATATGATTTTTGTTAGGAATAATACTCCTACGGATGCGACCATAGTTATTCCGCCTGAAGAGGGTGCGTGGCTTATGGGAACAGGAGAGCCTAATTTTGTTAGGGCATTCTTATATCCAAGGACAATTACACCTGAATCCATAAATATTCCAAATTTACAAGCCTTTGGTCCAAACACTTATATTCTGATCGCATGGGGACAGGAAGAATGTAACCCGGATTCCGGTTGCCATGGTTGGCCCAGGCAGGATATAAAAGTGCAGAAGATTATTTATAAAGATCCGAATTCATCGAGTGTTATTGAGACAGAGACAAATGCAATTTATAAGTTGGGCGGAAGCCAATATGTGTATGGTCTTATAGAACTTTAGAAAAATGATTTTAGCTGTTGTTTTTATTATTTTAATAATTTTAGGAATAGGACTACCGGTACTGCTTGTGATTGTTCCTAAAAGCAATTTTTTTATTAAGGTTGGATTTTCATTCCCAATTGGCATCGGGATTTTTACCCTGATGATGTTTTTGTCCAATCTTTTGGGTTTTAGATTTAGTCTGCTGAACGAATTTTTACTTTTTTTGCTTCTCTCAATACCGCTTATATTTATTGCTGAAAAACGAATTAAAGATTTTTATATCGATTCGGTCAGAATGTTTAGGCATTCAAATCTTTCTCAATTTGAATTAACGATGCTTGGTATTTTGGCGTTTTTGACGGTTACAAGTTTTGTAAATACTTTTTACTGGCCGGTTCACATTTGGGATTCTCTGGTTCTTTATGATTTCAGAGGGCATGTTTTTGCAAGTACAGGGTTGATGAGTCCGGCATTTATTGATGGATATTATTATTCTTACCCTCTTTTAACTTCTCTTGCACACACAATTGTTTATTTAGCAGGAGGAAAATATCCCCAGTTTTTATACTCTTTGTTTTATTTATCTTTAGGTCTGGGTTTCTACGGACTTTTAAGGGAATTTGTTTCTAGGAAAACAAGCATGCTTTTTACCACCTTGCTTTTATCAACCGGTTTAATTTTTTATCATTCTTTACTTTCTTTAACAAATTTGCCTTATTCCGTTTATCTTTCACTGGGCGCAATTTGTATATACCTTTGGGACAAAAAAAAGGAGAAAGGGTATCTGATCCTATCAGCTCTATTAGTAGGTCTTTCTACCTGGACAAGATCAACCGAACCTTTTTGGATGGCCATTCTTTTTGTCGTTTTTATCGTTTCGATTTATCGCAGGAAAATTTGGAATATTGCCGTATATTCATTGGTTTTTTTCCCGATCCGTGAAGTTTGGAAGGTGTTTCAAAATTCTTTGATGGGGAAGGTTGCATCAACTGCCGGGGGGGTCTCATATGCTAAGTTTTTGGCAGCTTCATTTGATTTCCCTCAGTGGGGTCAAATTATCATCTATCTTTTCAAAAATGTAGTTATGCCATGGGGAGCTATATTTGTAGTCTATATTCTGGTAACTATCTCACTTTTTGTGTTAAAGACACAGAAAAAATTCTTCTTAATCTTTTTTATTACCTATGCACTTTTGGCTGTATTAATTGTTGGGACCTTTGGTCTTAGTTTGATAGAAGAAGATTGGTATAGGATTGGGGATGCTGCCCAAAGATTGTCCATGCTTTTCTACCCACTTTTTGTTTACTGCATAGCACTTGTTTTGTAAGAACCTGTTAAAATCAAAAAATGAAAAAAATTTTTTCATTTCTAAAAAACAACCTAGTAGTTTTGTTGCTGTTTTTATCATGGCTGATTGTAACAATACCCAATTTAAATATTTATTGGATGTTGGTTGATGATGGAGGGGATGTTGTCTTCGCGAGAACCCTTTTTGAGAAGTTAATTAGCTTTAATATTATTGGTTTTGTTTCACAGCTCTTGGAGGCAGGAGGTAGATTTAGACCCGTGTATTGGATTTATCACATGTTGGTTTGGGTTGTTGGCCGAAATAGTTATCAGTTCCACCATTTTGCGCATATGGTAGTTATTGGTATTACTGTCTACTTCATCTATCTAATTATCAAAGAATTAACTAACTCAAAGTTGACTTCATTTTTTGCTTCACTGACATATCTTTTGATTCCCCTTAACTCAGAAAACATTTTCAGATTAGGTCCGCAAGAGCCACTATTGACGATGTTTTTCAGTATTCTGATTTACTTGATAATCAAAAATAAGAAGAATTTTTTACCTTGTCTGATACTCGTTCTTGCTGTGTTTACTAAAGAAACTTCTGTAGCACTACTGCCGGTATTATTTTTCTATTATTTTTACGGAAAACGCAGCAAGATCGTTCAAAATAAAAAACAGGGATATTATTTATGGATTACTGTTTGTATTTCCTCCGTTGTATTAATTTTAATTACCTTTTTAAGGAGGGGTGGATATAGCACAAATTACCTTTTTGATATACAGATGTTTATAGCTAATTTGTCTTTCTACTTCGTTGAATTAAGTAAGAATACGCTATTCGTTTTTCCACTAGCTATCATTGTTTATTTATTAAGGCTTGGTACCTCCATAATCAAAAAACAAAAAATATTGAATAGTAAGCGAGATATATTTGAGTTTTTATTTCTCTTAACTTTTCTTTGCCTATTTCTTATTCAAATTCCCTGGAAATATGCAATTGACAGATATTTATTGCCGGCCGATCTTTTCTTAATAATATTTTCCTTCATTGAAGTGTATATTGATTTTGAGTTATTGAGTAAATATAAATTTATCAGCAGTCATAAGTCTATATTCTCATTCCTGTTAATTTTTATTGGTCTGTTTACTGCCTTAATTTGGGGAATAGAAATTGTCTCTCGTGAAATAGCCAATGTTTCCTATTATCAAGCTTTTTATAAAATGTCAACTTTACCCAAAAATACAGTAATTCTCGTCAATATGCCGGAAGGGGAAAATACGATAGAATATCAATATGAGATAGAAATTCAACTTTCTGAATTTTGGAACAGAAATGATTTAAAAGTCCAGTTTCTGGATCTGCAAAATCTACCCAAAGACAATTATGTCATAATAGATTCTGATCAACTTTCAAGAACATATCAGATGAGTGAGTTAAATCATAAATTTGGAACTCCAAAAACTACTTTAATTAATTCTTCAGAGAATATAATCATAACAACCCCTTTTCAGTTCATTAAGTTATGCGCCGAAAAGATAATTAAGTCATTGCTTTATAAAAAGCGATTTGATTTCGAGGGGATTTATACATATTCTTACAACCATAATAATTGGTATTTTTTTAATGAATAAAATCCAAATAATAATTAACGTTTTGTGTTATGGACTAATCGTATTAGTTCTCGGGCAATATGTGATAAAGGATTTTGACACCGTAAGATACAACAGGCCATTTTTTATATTAAAAAATATCAATTTGAGTTATGACAAAAAAATGGAAATGAAGGTAGGAGAAATTCCTTATAGCTTCGCAATGTTTATAAAAAACAATACCCAACAAGATTCAACAATATTAATTCCTCCTCAGGGTTACCCGTGGGATAAAACCAGTAATGTTGCATATCTAAGGTACTTTTTATACCCCAGAAATTTGGTAAATGGTGATGAAAAAGATTCAAAAGTTAGTCTATTTTATATTGATTATGTACTAATAGATTACGGTGAAACAAACGTATCACAGTACGGATATACAAACTTCTGGCCTAAATTTGGTGTTAACGGAGAATACATTATTTATTGGAATCCTTCTAACGGATCAACGAAAAGAGTTGATAACATAAAATATATCTACAATCCCAATAACGTAACTTGGCAATGGGGTTTGATTAAGGTTAAAAAATAATTATGTTACTTATATCCTTACTAATATTAATCATCTTTTTGGGTTTGGAAATAACAATACTTATTGGCGTGAAAGTTGGTTTACCCGAAAGATTGTCGCTATCGTTTCTTCTTGGAATCGGTTTTCTAACATTTGTCGTTTTTCTTCTCGCCTACATATCTAATCTAAATTTTAGTTTGCCGAATACATTTATCATTCTAATTTCTTTGTGTGCCGTATGTTTCATACTCCGATTTAATAAAATAATCGATTTGTTTAAAGAAATGAAATTTAAAAGGATGACTATAAAACCAAAATTATTAATTTTCTGGGGATTTACCTTGATAGTTTTTGCTTTTACGTTGCTGACAAACTTATTTTGGCCAATTTCTGATTGGGACGCTCTAGCTTTATATGATTTTAGGGCAAACGTATTCTTGATTGATACGAATTTGATTCATGCTGCGCTATCAAATAGTTATTTTGTTCAATATCCTCTGTTAACTTCTCTTGCACATCTTTTTGTTTACCAAACCGGAGTACTTAATCCCAAATTTATTTATAGTTTGTTCTATTTGTCTTTTGTTACCACCTTTTATTATTCATTGAGAAGACGGGTTAATGAAAATAAAGCAATTCTTTTTACATTTATTTTGTCTTTGGTTCCTGAAATACTTACACAAGCCACAATGGCTTACACAAACCTGCCTTATATGGTTTATCTTTGTTCAGGGATTTTCTATCTTTACGATTGGATTAAAAACAGAAATCACTTCACACTTATCTTATCTGCTGTTTTGGTTGGACTATCTTCCTGGGTAAGATTTGCGGAACCTTTTTGGTTGGTTCCTCTTTTGATAGTGTTTATTATGGCCGTTAAAAATAAAAAGTGGAAAGAATTTATGTATTACCTAATCATTATCTTAACTTTTTATTTACCTTGGCGAGTCTTTACGGATTATGTCTATGGAGCGACAATACCCGTGTCTAACACCGTGGGTTTAAATTATTTGGCTATTTTGAAAAGTATTAATTTTGAAAAAATATTATTAGTTATTAATTATCTTTATATAAATGTCTTTTCGACTTGGGGACTAATATTTTTACTATTCATAATGATTCTCATCAGAACTGCTGTTAACCGGAAAAAGAGTAACAATACGTTTTTATATATAACTTTACTTTTCTTTGCATTCCTTTTTGCAGGAACTTTGTTTTTCTCAATAAATTATCCTAATTGGCAAGATATTCCGGAATCGGTAAGAAGGGTGAGTATGTTTCTCTTACCATTAACGCTGTACTGGATTGCATTAAGTATTGATTATTAAATGTTGGCACAAGATAAATTATGAGTTACATAATTGTTTTTTTGTATTTTTTTCTAACTTCCAATTCAATCCTATTATTGTTGTTTAGATTGAATTCTATGAAAAGGAAGGAAGTGGCGCTCCCGATATTATTTTCATATGGTATTGGTCCGTTTATATTTGCATTGATTTTTTATACTTTAATTTGGTTATTTCCGGGGAGACAAGATCTTTTTTACTCAAGTATTTTGACTTCGCTTTGCATTTTTTCTTATGTACTTAATTATAAATTTGTGCGGAAAGTCATGAATCTATACTCATATTTTTTACTGATTTTTAAAAATGGTATTAGGAAACAACCTAAAGTTTTTATTCTTTTAACAATACTTTCTGTTTGTTTGTATTTGGTTCAACTTTTCGCCTTTCCGATTATTGATAACGATAGCGCTTTATATCTGAACCAATCGGAAGCGGTTTATGAAAACAAAAATTTAGAATGGCAGAACAAACAGCGGGTGTTTATTAACGGAGGGGAAAACTATCGGTACAATTATGCGATTCAACCCGGCATACCAAATCTTCTTTCCTCGATATATTTATTTATAGGAAACGGGAGATACACATATTTTACCTTCGATTTTTTGGCTATGTATTATTATTTTCTGCTTTTGTTTTTGTATTTATACGCTATCAAAAGTGTCACTATAAAAAAATCCCCCCGGAATTTGAGATTCTCAACCACAATAGGAATACTTTTATTTGTTTTTTCATGGTACATCACAAGAAGTCTTATTTTTACAGTTAAAGAACTAATAATCTAT
This sequence comes from Candidatus Microgenomates bacterium, assembly GCA_049523135.1. Taxonomy (GTDB): domain Bacteria; phylum Patescibacteriota; class Microgenomatia; order UBA8517; family UBA8517; genus JBEKNE01. The sequence goes on from JBEKNE010000001.1 coordinate 365,743, forward strand.
TTTCTTGCCTTATTTTCATTAATAGTTCTTTCGCGGCTTAAGATAAAAAGAGCATCCAATTTTAAAAAATTACTATTATTTGGAGTTTTGCTGGGAATAAACTCTTTTATAAATCTTCACGGTGTAATTATCGAATGCATCATTTTGTTTATTTATTTTTTATTGTCGGGCCAAAACTTTGCTAAGAAGTTGGTCTTTACGGTTTTTGTATTTTTAATAAGTTTGCCGTTCGGGGGAATGGAAATTCCGAAAAACTTTGGGTTTATTTTTTTGGAATCAATCGGACTTACCAAACCAGTGGCGTCACATATTGAGATTTTTGCCATGTATAATAATTTGTATCAAACTGTTAACGTAGTTAGCGTTAATTTAAAAGGAAAATTTCAGTTACTGACGAACATAGGGGTTTTTGGATTTGCCTTTTGGTTATTTTTGTTTGTGTTGGCTAAGTATTTAAAGAAAATCATAAAAAATAACCTTTTGTTGGTTATTACCGTGTTTATGGCTATATATTATTTTGTGGTCATAGATCCCCTTTCGTTAAATAAGAACCCCATTTCAATAGTGCTGTGGGGCAGTGAGAAGTATGCGGGCTTATTGTATTTTCTAGCCTTGATCTTTTTAAGCGTTTTTATGAAAGATATGGTTGATTGGGTTACAAAGGTGTTGGTACGGTGCAAAAAAGTATTATGGTTAGTGTTTCCCATTATAATAATATCTATTATTTTTCATTCAAATATAATCTACCTAGGAACGAAAATTCTAATATCGACAATCGCTACTTATAAAGATGTCTCTTTCTATAGACTAGGGGTGCAGAATTTTTACATACTCACGACTATATTAGTTTTGCTATTTTTAATAATTTATTATTATTCAATTTTACGAGGTAAATATAAATTGTTGCTTAATTCTGTTAAAGCTGTAATAATCTTTTCGACAGTGCTCCCATTTTTTATGACGACAGTCGGAAAAGTACCTTTTTTTAAACCCTTTTCTTTTATAGGTAAGAATAGACAACAGGTGTTGGAAAGTACATATTTCGAAGGTGATGTTTTTAGTGTATTTTTTAGAACGGAAAAGTTGCTTAATTCTGGAACTACTTTGGCTACGGATTATAACGAGATTACATTATATAATAATAACTTCTTTATTATTCAGCCAACTACAGACAAAACCTACAACAAATATACTATCTCGATAAGTTGTGACAATAATGGTGTTGTATTATATAAATCCGGTCAGGTAAGTTTATGTGAGTATAAATAATAAAATGGTATAAATATGAAAATACAAAAATCTTTCGACGTCCCAATATTGTTCATTGTTTTTGATCGCCCTAACACTACTAAAAAAGTTTTTTCGGTGATTAAAAAAATTAGACCCTCAAAATTATTTATTGCTGCAGATGGACCAAGAAAAAACAAAATTGGAGAAAAAGATAAGTGTGAAAAAGTAAGAAAGATTATTGAAAATATTGATTGGCCCTGTGAAGTTAAAAGACTTTATAGAAAAAAAAATCTTGGTTGTAAATATGCAGTGAGCGGAGCGATAGACTGGTTTTTTGAGAATGTGGATGAAGGAATAATCCTAGAAGATGATTGTTTACCAGATATAACATTTTTTAAATTTTGTTCCGAGATGCTGAAGAAATACAGGAATACTTCTCAAATTATGCATATAGGTGGAACAAACCTTATAAGTGATGAAGATTTGATGAATGATAGCTATTATTTTTCGAGATCGCCATTAGTTTGGGGTTGGGCAACCTGGAAAAGAGCATGGAAATACTACGATGTAAATTTAAATGATTTATCTAAAACAGAAAAAGTGATCTTAGATAACTATTCGCTATCGTTAATGGATAAATTGTATTGGCACTTTATATTCAAGGAGGCCCATGACAATATGATAAATACGTGGGATTATCAGTGGGTATACTCGATTTGGAAAAATAAGGGAGTAACAATAATTCCCAATGTAAATTTAGTAAAAAATATTGGTTTCTTAAAAACAGCAACACACACTAAAAATGCTCTACCAATTGCAAAAAATAGTAAAACTCATAAAATTCATTTTCCTTTGAGATATTCAAAAGATATTATTATTAATAGAAAAAAAGATGTTGAATTATCAAAAAAGGGATTTAATATTAATTTAATTTCTATTGCGTATTTGATATTATCCGGCTTGGTAAACAATATTTAAAATGATTAAAACCATAGCGATATATATTCTTAAAGGTATTTTTTATAAATTTGGTCTTTTTATATGTGGAGGAATATTTGATATTAAAAAACCTAGTAAGATAAAATACTCTGGAATAAGACTTTGCAAGAATAATCTATTAAAGATTGGCAAAGGGTCAATTGTGTCAGGTAATTTGATTTTTGAAAAAAATAAAGCAAAAATTGAGATAGGTAAAAACACTTTTATTGGATCCTCAGATATTATTAGTTCACACAAAGTATCCATAGGCGACGACGTCTTAATTGCTTGGGGTTGTACCATTGCGGATCATAATTCCCATTCAGTGTTTTGGAAATATAGAAAAAATGATGTAAAAAACTGGTATGTCGGGAAGAAAGACTGGAAAAATGTCATAAATAAGCCTGTAGTAATTGAAGATAAAGCATGGGTTGGTTTTAATTCCATTATTCTCAAGGGTGTCACAATAGGAGAAGGTGCCATTGTTGGCGCAGGAAGTGTTGTAACAAAGGATGTTGCTCCATATATATTAGTTGGTGGAAATCCGGCCAAATTTATTAAGAAAATAAATCATGAAGTGTAAAATATGTGGGTCACAAGCCCTACTATATTGTAGAAAAAAAGTACTGAAGAAATACACAGTCTCCTATTATCGATGTCGAAATTGTGGACTCATACAAACAGAAAAACCATACTGGTTGAAGGAAGCATACTCTTCGGCAATAATCGACGCTGATACAGGGTTGATATCAAGAAATATAATATTATCTAAGGTTGTCTCGATTATAACTTTATTATTTTCAATTAAAAACTCAGAAGTTCTAGATTATGCTGGTGGTTATGGAGTCATGACAAGATTATTAAGAGATATTGGTGTTGATTGCTATTGGCAGGACAAATTTGCAGAAAACATTTTAGCTAGAGGGTTTGAATCGAAAGATAATAAAAAATATGATGTCGTAACAACTTTTGAATATTTTGAGCATATAAAGGATCCAATCAAGGTTATAAATAAGATTATTAAAACATATGAACCAAAATTATTGATTTTTAGTACCATGCTTCATAATGGAAATCCGTCAAAAGACTGGTGGTATTTTGTTCCTGAAGGAGGTCAACATATAACTTTCTATACACGGAAAAGTTTATCTATATTGGCACAAAAAAAGGGAATGAGATTTTCCACGAATGGCAAAAATCTGCATATTTTTTCTAAAACTTACATTCCAGATTTGTTTTTAATATTTATTTCAATATTTTGGCCATTACTTTTCCCTTTTGTAAAGCGATTTTATAAATCTAAAACTGTTAGTGATCAACTACTAATTGTAAATAACAAATGAAAATACTTTATGATCAACAAATTTTTAGTTTTCAGGAATATGGTGGTATTTCCAGGTATTATTATGAGTTGATAAGACGAATTAATAAAAGCAACAATGGTGTTTTTATAGATGGAAGATTTTCCAATAATATTTTTTTAGCAAAATTGAAAAAGAATGTTATTAAATTATTACCCGCGATAAACTTTCCTCATAAAAATATAATTTTGTTTTATTTAAATTGTTTATTTGATTGTAAAAATTTAAAAAAGAGTAACTTTGATATTTTTCATGTAACATATTTTCATCCATATTTTCTTAATAAACTAAATGGGAAACCCTATATAATTACAGTTTACGATATGGTTCCTGAACTTTTTACTAATGATTTTAAAGGGGTAAGTGGTAAAACATTAAAATACAAAAAGGAAACAATAGTTAAAGCAAATCATATAATTACTATTTCGGAAAATACTAAAAAAGATCTCGTAAGTTTGTATAAGATTCCAAAGGATAAAATTAGTGTTATCTATCTAGGCAATCCTTTAGAAAATGCAATTCCTGATAAAGTTGAAAACTTACCGAAAAGATATCTGTTGTTTGTTGGAAATAGGCAAGGTTACAAAAATTTTGTTTTCTTTATTAAATCAATAGCTCCGATTCTCAATGAGAATGGAACTCTCTTCCTAGTCTGTACTGGTGGTGGAATATTTTCTACCGAGGAGAAGGCATTATTTTCTAAATTAAATATAACGAACCAAATAAAACAAATTAATTTTGAAAATGATAATGAACTAGCTTACATTTACAAAAATGCCATTATTTACATACTTCCTTCCTTATATGAAGGGTTTGGTATGACAGTACTAGAAGCTTTTTCGATGGGTTGTCCAGTTGTTGCAAGTAATATTAGTTCTATTCCTGAAGTTTGTGAGAAAGCCGCCTTGTATATAGACCCCAAGAATACTAATTCAATTAGAAGGGGAATAGAAAAGATAATGAATGATAAAGAAATTCGTAAAAGGCTAGTAAAATCTGGTTTTGAACAAGTTAAAAAATTTTCTTGGTGTGTTACTGTGAATAAAACTTTAAAAACGTATAAAAATTTAATTGGTAAATAAAATGAAAGATGGAATTAACTATTATAAAAATAATAAAAAATACGAATTATTTTTATCCAGGGTAGATACAAATTTATACAGCAAGTATATCCAAAGTGTAATTTTTTCCTTTTCGAATGAAAAATCGATAAAATTTTTAGATGTTGGCTGTGGCGTTGGCACAGTTGCACGTCTGGTTTCGTCTGGAGACTCGAAAATAAAGCCATACGGAATAGATGTCTCAGAAAATTTTGTTAAAAAAGCGCAAGTAGGTAAGGGAAATTTTAGGGTTTTTGATGGGAAAAAGATTCCTTTCAAAAATGGTAGTTTTGATGTGGTTGGTTGCTTCACCGTCTTGGAACATGTTGAAAATCCAGTACAAATTTTACGCGAAATAGTTAGGGTAACAAAACCAGGTGGTCGTATTATTGTCGCAGGACCCAGTTTCCTCAGGGTGTTTGGTTTTTCTGCAACCCATTGGAGAACAAAAGGTTTATTAAATCCGATTAAAAATCTGGCTATAGATATTTATAAATATCTTCAAACCATTTTTAGTCCAAAAGACCTGAAGTTTCGATTTATGAAACAACTAGTACGTGATGATTTTCAGGCTGATGATGATGCTATATGTGAGACAAATATGATAGACGTAAGACATTTTCTAAAATCATTTGGGGTAGATATCCAGTACCAATCGGGATTGGTTGATTTTCACTGTTCGCCAGCTATTAACAAGTTTTCTGAAATACCAATAATCCGGGATCTAACAGGAGGATATTTTATTATGGGCGTGAAAAAATGAAAAGTAAAATTGCATTTTGGATATCGGTGACGATTACACTAATCCTTTTGTTTTTTGGGATTTTCATTATTTTTCAAGAAAAGACCAAAATATACAATTTTGTACCATCAAATATCCACCAATCTGTCAGGTACCCCAAAAATGTAACTTACAATATTTTAAAAGGTAAGGAAGTTGATTTTGAGTTTGATGCAAAATATAACAATTTAGGTGAAACACAATTTCTATTTGACGGAAATGAGCGGACAAATACGGATGTAATAATTTTTGGTATTAGGGAAAAAGGATCCGGTAATTGGTATTACCAAAATTCCTACAGTACTGCAAAGATTGCTTCCGGACAATTTTATACATTCGGATTTCCGCTTATAAGTAATTCAAAAGGTAAGACATATGAATTAAAAATATTCTCGACTAATGGGAGTGTGCATAACTCAATTTCTCTTTCTAAGACCGTAAAGGAGTACCAGGCGATATATAATTTTCCGTTATCTTTTCTGAAGCAGAATAAAAATTTTATTTCTGTCTTTTTATTCCAAAAAGTTGAAAATTATTTAGCTTCTATTTATTTCAGTGATTTGATATTTCTGACATTTTGGTTAGCGGCTTCTGCGATATTAACTTTTTCGGCAGTCGCATTTGTGGAGAAGCTTTCGGGTTTTGCAAAGTTTAAATTGTATTTTAAAAACACTATAACCAAAAATTACAGTATCCTTTTACTAATATTCCTTTATATTTTGAGTCATATTCAATTTCTGTCTTACTCGCAATATTGGGATGCCGAATTTTATTACAACGTTATTGTGAGCGTTTCTAAACATATTGGGGATTCGGTACATTTTTTTCAAAATTTTAATATTTTAGGCCATCCTTCAATGGGTTATACGACCCTCCTCGCAATCAGTCAAAACATTCAAAATGACAATGTTTATTTACTTAATATTGAGAACCTCATTTTAGCAGTATTAGCTATCTTTGCTTTTTACAAAATATTTTTATTTTTCTTTAAAGACCGGAAATTGGAAGCCATATTAACTACAGCAATATTTGCTTTCAACCCATTATTTTACGCGACCTCAATAAGTTTAAATCTCGATTTTCCGGTTCTGGTTTTTGAAGTTCTGGCTGTCTATTCATTTTTATATAAGAAAAATTTGTCTTTTGTAATTTGGTCAATACTTTTAATCTTCTCCAAAGAAACAGGGTTTCTAATTTACGGATCATTTATCGGAGGGTACCTTCTTATAAGTGAAATCAAGAGGTTGGTTGCTCATAAAAATAAATTTGATTATAAAAAATATTTAGTCTTTATTATTCCAGTATTTCTGTTTGTATTATATTTATTTTCCAACCATTGGAAATTATGGAGCAACCAGGGACCTTCGGATATTTCCACTTCAGCCTCATTCGTCTGGAATAATAATGAAGTTTTTAGTTTCGGAATAAATTCCATCAATATTTACACGAGACTTGTCCAAATGTTTGTAATGAATTTTGGCTGGCTTCTATCCTTGGTGGTACTCGCTTCTTTAATTAAATCTTTATTGCTCCGTGAGGATATTCTCGAAAAGATGTCTGGCGAAAATAAAGATTTTATTAGAATGTTTATCTTTGTAATGTTAATATTTACTACCTTCAATTTAATTTATATAGTTATGCCATTCTCAAGATATGTTGTGGAGAACGTGTTTTTCTTTTCAATTATTTCGTATGTCTCCTTGAATTATTTAATTCCCAAATCAAAAAAATGGAGAATAGTTATTCTATTAATTGTTTCGTCTTTGTTTGTCATACAAACATTTAAAGCGATTGATCCAAGCGTCAACGTTTTGTATGGCAATAAACATATGAGTGAAAATATTTCCTCTCTCTTTTTTGGAATGGCTGATGGGTTGGTCTATAATGCCCAGTTTGCATATTTGGATAAACTTTCCGATTTGATAATTAAGGAAACAAAAGGAGATTATTTGATAAGAGATGACGCCAACGAATACTTTTTTAAAAATATCCCCTTTCAGACCCGCGTTAGCGATATAACTAAAATTCAAAATCCTAAACCAGATAAAATAGTTTATGTTCATTTTCCATGGTTTTCCGATAGGGATACAGATCTAAACAAATTGCGGAAGTATTATAATGTTAGCTATATCAAAACATTGAAGTTTGCGGGATACACAGCCGAACTATATAGTTTAGAAAAGTAATATGTTTAATCAATTATTTCTAAATTTTTCTGATGCAGCCAAGTTCGCAGATATCGCCAAGAATCTAATCAATGGTCTGGGTTATGGGGGTAACTTCTCTTTTTGGGGTCCAAGTATATTTGATTTGATTAAGGCGAGAATTTTTTCATATCCGGGAACTCCGCCCGTGATGCCTTATTCTATTGCTACGTTTTTCAAAATATTTGGAGTAACTGATTTTGCAGTAATTGCCACATCTTTCTTTTATTTTATCCTCACGCTAATTTTTGTTTTTCTTTTAGGAAAAAGAATTTTCAAAAGTAATCTCGTTGGAGCTCTTTCAACATTGGCTGTTGGACTAAATTACGATATGATTAACTATGCTACGAGTGGGGCTTCTGAATCTCCTTTTATTTTTGAAATAGTTGCGTCTAGTTATTTCGCGTCGATTAAGAAAAAATGGGCGAGCGCTGTAACAATTTTATTTTTGGTATTAATGTATCTTACCCGTCCCCAAGCATTTATATATATTGTCGGAATTATGCTTTTCTGGCTTCTGAATAATTTCAAAACAAAAAAAGCTTTAATTTCTTTTGTGGGGATAATGATTATCGGGCTTTTATTCGATCATTTTGTTTTGGAGCCACTTTCTGGAAAATACTTTTTATATTCTATTATCGGCAGGGGGCTTGGTTCATCATTTAATCAATCGGGAGTTGCTTCTGATGCTCTGCGCGGCGCAGTCTGGACCACAGAGGGAATTTCTCAAACCATAAAAAATATTTTTTACAATCTTTATAACTTCTTTAAACTAATGCCCCAGATAATGAGCCCGTATCTTTTTGGAATTTTTGTTATCGGACTATTTATGTGGGGTAAAGATAAACTGCAGAATTCATTTAAAGCGGCAGGTTTATTTATGGTACTGGTCACATTTTTGGTAACTGCCGCGAGTATTCCATTTTTCAGGTATATCCATCCGGTGGTTCCTCTTATCTACATAATTGCAGTTGGTACTCTGATAGAAATTGTTGGTTCAAAAATTTCCAATAAGAAACTTTTGATTCTCGCTTTCACGCTTTTGATACTTCTATTTGGAGTCGGACAAACACTTGGAGTTCTACTTCTCGACTCAAGGTTTGAGGCAAGTACACATAATGTCGGTAAACCTCCGGAATATGTGCTTCTTAGTCAAATTTTAAAAGATAATACTAGCTCGGATCAAACTGTGATTACAAATTTGGACACTTGGGGAAGCTGGTACGGAAACCGAAAGACTGTTTGGTTTCCCCTTGAACCAAAACAGCTCATTGATCCGGCAACTAGAAAGATTCCTTTTGATGCAATTTATCTGACAAGCTACCTTATTGACGATCCAAATTATTATATGGGGACGGACTGGCGAATGATTTTTGATAATCCAGGCAGTCCTGCAAAGTGGACTTGTGATGGGTGTGGTGAAATTTCAAAAGAGTTTGTCTTAAAAGTAATATATAAGGTTCCTGCTGTTGGAGATTATGAAAATCAGGATGCGGAGTCATTTCTTTTCGTTAAAAAATAAATGCTGACAATAATTTTTTGTTGGTTGGTTTTTGGGGCGATGATTTATCTGATCGGTAATTTGTTTTTGAGTAAGAGAATTCTTCAATATTTACACATCAAGGAAATTCCAGAATGGTATGAATATTTTTGGATGGGGTTGGCGGCTGTGTTTGCGATATTGCAGATTTGGTCAATTTTTTTGCCGGTTAATATTTATTCACTAATCTTTGTAGTAGTTTTAGCGTGTATTTCTGCCGCACTTCTTTTACAGAAGGGCGTTAAGTTACCAAAAGTAAATTTTAAATTTATAATTTGTACAGGGCTTATCCTTTTTGCAATTTCATATTTTGCATCCCTGTCTAGCGGGTGGCCGGATACTTATGGTTATCACCTTAATGCAGTGAAATGGAGCAATCTCTATAAGGTTGTTCCCGGACTTGCAAATCTCCATACACGTTTAGGTTTTAATAGTTCATTTTTTCTTTTTGCTTCAATGATAGATAATCTTTTTCTGAAAAATCGTTCCAGCCACATAGCATTGTCGCTGATGACATCCGTTTTATTAGTAGAATATTTTTGGGTTTTTATAAAATCTAAAAATAATTATATCAAAACATTTATTTTATTGTCGTTACCAATATTTATTGAGGGTATTGTTAAAAGCGTTCAGGTGTCATCGCTTTCTTATGATTTTGCACTTTTGATAATAATGTTTGCAATTTGTGTAGAGTTAATTAAAGGAGATAAAAAGTCAATCTTTATCGCTGTTATTCTTTCACTAATGCTCTTAACAATCAAACTGAGTGGGATAGCTTTTGCTTTGATAGTCATTATTTTTTCAGTGTATAAATTAGTTTCAAAAAAATCTGAACTTATTCGAATTCTAATTGTTTTGGGATTGATAGGGACAATTTTATTAATTCCTTATATTATTAGAAACATAATTCTTTCGGGATGGCCCTTATATCCATTGCCCCTCCTTCGTCTAAACATTCCCTGGGCTGTTCCTTACCCAGAGGTATCTGAGGTATTTGAAGTCATTAAGGCTTGGGCAATTCTTCCGGGAATTCATTGGCACGATGCAGTAGAGGTACCGTTTGTACAGTGGTTCCCGGGTTGGTTTTTACGAAATATAAATGTAGTGGAATTAAAAATTTTTGTCATGACGCTTATTCTTCTTATCGGTTCAATATTCTTAAAATTTATTACTAAATATAATATTGCAAAAAATACAGGTATGGCAGCTTGCGTATTAGCGTCATTTATAAGCATTCTTTATATAATTTTTAGTGCGCCCGACATGAGATTTGGAGGAATATTCTTTTGGATTTTTTTTGCCTCAGTGGGATCATTTTTCTTTTCCGGTCTATTTAAGAATAATTTTGGATTGGAAAAATTCCTAATATTATTTTCTGTATTATTGACGGTTTATATTTCTTGGCCGCCTAGGTTCGATGGTGAGATAATGTTAAAATCTATTCGTTGGGATCAATCCTCTGCCAGAAACCAGGTTTTAATAACTCCCAGGGACGGGAGTCCCGCTTTTAAGGTCTACGTGCCAGACACTGAATCGTGTGGAAATTCGGATTTGCCTTGTACACCTGAAGTAAATAATAATTTTAAAGAGATCGTTCCCGGAGATATTTCTAAAGGGTTCGCTCCTGTTAAATAAATTTATTCCAAAATTCCGTATTTAATGAGGCACCAAACGGCGTACAAACCATCTGACCAATTTATTTTCTTTCCTTCAGCATAGTTTCTCCCAGAATAACTTATTCCCATTTCATAAACTCTTGCTTCCATTCTGGCAATTTTTACGGTAAATTCCGGCTCAAATCCAAACCTGTTTTCTTTAATGTCTAATTTCCTGGCTACTTCCTTGGTAAACATTTTGTAACAAGTTTCCATATCAGTCAGATCAAGATTGGTAAGGGAATTTGAGAGAAGAGTTAAGAATTTATTTCCGATCATGTGCCAGAAAAGAAGTACACGATGTGCTTCTCCGCCCATAAACCTTGATCCATATACGACATCCGCCAACCCATCTTTAATGGGCTTTATTAGTTTTATGATTTCTGTTGGATTATATTCCAAATCCGCATCCTGAATTATAAAAACATCTCCTGTAGCGATTTTAATTGCGTCTCTAATTCCTGATCCTTTACCTTGATTAATGTGTTTGTTGATTATTTTTATCCCCTTATCTTTTAAAGTAGAGAGTTTATCAAAAGTTTTATCTTTTGAACCATCATTAATAATAATGATTTCCTTTTCAATGCCTGGTGATTTTACTTTGATAACACGTTTAATACATTGCTCAATAGTTGCCGCTTCGTTATAAGCCGGAATGATAATGGTTAATTTCTTAATTTCCATAATCATAATTGTTACCCCACTTACTAAATATTTCAATAAAATGTCCTTTTTCAGGAGGATACTTTCCGCCTTGTGTATAATTGTTGTAAATTACATCTTTTCCAAAAAGAAACGCTACCATAAGAAACGCTACCATAATGGCATAAAAATACCTTCTTTTATTTGAAAATTTATTATACAAATATTTGAATACCATTACGGTTGAAAGAGTGAAAAATGGTATAAGGTTGAAAGACCAATACTCGTTACCAATAGCTTTAGATGGGCCAATAGTTTGATAGGGGATAGACAACACAGGACCCAACCCAATAAAGAGAGAGACGAAAATTATTTGAGCATTTATAGATATTTTTTTAACCGACAGTTTGTTTTTAATATTTACAAGCAAGTAGAATAATGCAGTCAAGGAAATTGGTAAGGTGAACCATTTTTTAATGCCATCTAGGTAAATTTGTAAAAATTCAAAAATGCTTACCTTAACATAAGTATTTCCCAGTACGCGTCGATCAAATCCTTCTTTCAGGGTGTTAAAAGAAAAATTATCAGCCCAGTAAATTTGTCCAAGAAGAAGGGATATTAAGATAAGTTCCCATAAAAAACAGTCAATGATAAAAAGTATCTGTTTTTTGTTGGGTTTAAACTTTGAATGAATTAATTGATGGATGCCTATCACTGGTAATATAAAAAACCCGGTCCAGCAATAAAAGGCAGAAAATGCAGAAGCATCTAATAGTAAAATTAAGTACCTTAACTTGGGTTTTCGAAGATAATAAAGATAGGCGATAAGCGAAATCAAAACAAAAGGTAACGTTAATATGGATATTTCATCAATATGGCCAAGATATAATGACATTGGCAGAAGAGTAAAAATTAAAGTAGCAAATAATGAAAGTAATAATGAATCTGTCATCATGAATGAAATGGTGGTAATAAGAACAAAACTTAAGGTTTGCATTATTAGTGGCAACAGTTGAGGCATCAGCAGTGTAAGCTGGTTTTCATACCCGAAAAAGTGGTACATCGCCCAAACGGTTAAACCAGCCCCAGGTGGTGTGTGAAGATATGGACGAGGAGCTTTTCCCGGACCATTATAAATAAAATTCTGCCCTTTAGTGACCGATAAACCGAGATATAAATGTGAGTCTGCGTAAGACTCTATAACAGCAGCACCTCCTTCATATGGTAAGTCCCATGAGCCGGCCATTCTTTGAACGTTAGTATTAAGACGGCTACTGAGGACAGAGATGAAGAAAAAGTATATTACAAGTTGGGCTGAAAAGAAGAGGATTTTTTTAAGCATCTATTCAGAAAATTTTATAAAGTCTAATAATTGTTATACATTAAATAAATTGTAAACGCTAGAAAGAGATGTGCGGAATAATTGGAAAATGCAATTTAATTAACTGTGCAGATATCTTAGCGAGTTACCAGGTATTATGGCTGTAACAGTGTTAAAATAATTAAGTGAAAAAGTATTTTGATTTAATCAGGACTGCCCTGTTTTCTGCAACAATCAAGGACACTTTTGTTCTTTTTTCCGGAAATGTTCTGTCTGCTTTTTGGAGTTTTTTGTTTACCCTCTTTGTCGCCCGTGCTTTTAGTGTTTATGATTTTGGTATTTTTTCGGCTGCGATTAATCTTATTAGTATTCTTTCTTCAATTGCAGATATAGGAATTTCGACAGGTTCCGTAAATTTCGTTTCCGAACACATAGCCCGCGGGGAGCACGAAAAGGCGAATGAATATATTAAAGCGTCATTTTTGATAAGACTGTTTATTGTTCTTGCTATATCAGCAGTGGTTGCTATTTTTGCTCCATTTGTATCAAAAACTCTTTTGGCAACACGGGACCCAATGATAGCTATTTGGTCGGCAGTTGTGCCTATTTTTCTTTTCCCGGACGCGTTCTTCCCATATATTTTGCAGGCCAAGAAAAAGTTTTTTCATTCGACTTTAATTGATAATGCTTTTTATATTGCCAGACTTCTGTTTGCTCTTGGATTTTTTATAGTTGGAGGGCTTACTATGTCAAAGGCTTTTTGGGCTTTCGGAGCAGGATTTTTAGTTGAATGTGTTTTGGTAGTTATTTTTATTAAAACTGACTTTTTGCACTCTCGTCCACAGAAAGATGAATATAAAAACCTTCTGAAGTTTTCCGGTTGGATGGGCGTAAATAGAGTTATTTCTTCCATATCCGGGAAGCTTGATGTTCAGATGCTAATTATAATGGCTGGGGCTGTCTCAACTGGATTATATTCAATTCCTTCCAAGTTGGCGGGATTTATTGTGGTTCTTGCCGGAAGTTTTTCTTCAGTTCTGGCACCAAGATTGGCGGGTTTTAGAAATAAAGAAAGTGAGAAATCATATATAGTTAAATCTCTTCTGGCTCTTTTGCCAATCGTTGCCGGGGTGATATTTTGGATAATTATCGCCAAACCTTTTATGTTGCTTCTATTCGGAAAAAAGTATTTAGCATCTGTTCCTATTTTTCAGGCTTTAGCGGCCGCGGAGATTCCGTTTTTATTTACAGCCCCATCTACTTCTGCGATTATTTATTCAATGAAGAAAACAGTTTATATCGGAGCATTTTCTTTTTTCCAGCTGGCAGCAATATTTCTCCTTGATCTGTTTTTAATTCCTAAATACGGGGTCTATGGTCCGGTAATTACTCTGGGACTTACTAATATAATTCTTGTAGTTTATAGCTGGTTTTTTGTAATCAAGCACTATTGGGGAAAAGAAGTAAAGACTGCTCTTTAGGCAAAATATGCTTTCATCCAGAGCTCTAAGGACATTAAAGTCCAAAGTCGGGGACCAAAGTCCTGACTTTCATTATTGTTTTCAATCATGTTTTTCAAATAATCAATATCAAAAAATTCTTTTACATGCGAGTTTTTATTAAGAAGAATATTTTTTGCGTAAGAATTAAGTTCTCCTGAAAACCACTTATTTAGGGGGATTGTGAAACCCATTTTTGGCCTATAGAGGTTTTCTTTAGGCACTATCTTTTCGAATGCTTTTTTCAAAATGTACTTTGATTTTCCATTTTTGATTTTAAGATTAAACGGAATTTTACAAGCCAGCTCAATCATTTTTTGATCAAGAAGCGGTGACCTTGTTTCAAGAGATACTGCCATTGAAGCCATATCCATTTTAGTAAGAAGCTGGTCGGGTAAAAAGTAAAGGAGATCGAATTTAAGGCCTGCGTCTTTTAAATCCTTACCGCTAAACATGCTAAAACAATTATTTATTATTTGGTAAGGATTATTATTTCGGGCTAGCGATAAAATTTCTCCCTTCGAATGATTCATGAGTTCATCGGGGTCAAAAATTTTGTTGTATGAAGCAAACCTTCTATATAAGGGAAGTTTTGCTTTTTCGAAGAAGTTATTAGCTTTGGGGAAAGATTTGAGAAGTTTTGCAGCAACAGGCCTGACGTTTTGGATCCAATAGTCATAATCAACATCACGTTTCAACCTCATATAACGGTTCGGATATCCTGCAAAATTTTCATCCCCCCCGTCGCCATTTAAAACTACTGTCACATATTTTTTAGCAATTTGAGAAACCATGTAGGTGACAACATTGCTTGCATCGGCAAACGGCTCTTCGTATAGTTTTGCCAGATCGGGAAGTGTTTCTACCGATTGTGGTTTTGCGAACAGAATGTGGTGGTCGGTTTTATAGCGTTTGACAATATTACCGGCAAATTTGCTTTCATCTATATCTTTATCGTTAAAAGCTATAGTAAAGGTTTCTACAGGTTTTTTTGAAAGTATCGCCATTGTTGCCACCACTCCACTGCTGTCAACTCCACCTGAAAGAAAAGCTCCCAAGGGAACGTCGGATATCATACGAAGTCGTGTTGATTCTTCGAGTGTGTCTAATATCTTTTGGCACCATTCTTTTTCACTAATGTGCAGTTTGTGTTTGAATCTTGGCTGCCAGTATCTTTTCTTTTCAATTGTTTTTCTATCCAAATTAATGTAAAGATATGTTCCTGGTTCCAATTTTTTAATATCGGTAAAGCCAGTAAATGGAGAGGGGCAGTATCCGTAAGTTAAAAATAATTGTAGCGCTTGATAGTCAACTCTTTTTTTAAATCCGTCCTGAGTGAGAATTGCTTTAAGTTCTGAAGCAAAAATTAATTGTGAATCGTCAAGAAAGTATTTAAGCGGTTTCTTACCGATTCTGTCGCGTGCTAAAAATAAAGTTTCATTAACGTTGTCATAAATTGCAAAAGCAAACATCCCCCTTAGATATTTGAGACAGTATTTGCCATACTTAGAATAAAGGGCAAGGATAACTTCCGTATCTGTTTGTGAATTGAATTTATATCCCTGCCTAATTAACTTTGCTTTTTCTTCTTTGAAGTTGTAGATTTCTCCGTTGAAGGTTATTACGTATCTCCCGCCATATTCCATCGGTTGGTGTCCTTTTTGGGATAGATCTATTATTGCCAGACGTCTGCTGGCAAACCCGACTCTTCTATTTTTCGAAATATAAATTCCTTCATCATCAGGACCTCTATGGATAATCGCATTGGACATTAATTTTAGTTCCTTAGGGTGAACTTCATGTTTTTTGTTGAAGTAAGCTTTTCCGGCAATACCGCACATAACTTGGCATATTGTACAGCAGAAATATGAGGATAAAAAGATTACAATTAGGGTATGAATATTTGGGCTCAGACCTTGGTCAAAAATGAGGAAAGGTGGCTTTGGTATTCGGTGGCAAGTGTTGTTGATCATGTAGATAAAGTTCTTCTTTGGGATACGGGGAGTACGGATGAAAGTCTTGAAATCGAAAAGGAATTAATCCGAAAGTTTCCCGAAAAGATTGAGTTGAAGGAAAGAAAAATAAGCGGTGGTGATGAATTTACCGAGGTTCGTCAGGAAATGCTTGACGTAACAAAATCCGACTGGTTTATTGTTGTCGATGGCGATGAAATTTGGTATGAGGATTCCGTTAAAAAAGTTATAGAGACAATAAATCGTGAAGGACAAAATATTGAATCAATTGTAGTTCCCACGCTAAATCTGGTAGGGGATATTTTTCATTATCAGGAAAAGTCCGCCGGAAGGTATAAATTTGGCAATAATGTTGGGCATTATAATTTGCGTGCTGTCAGAAGAAATATTCCAGGACTCCATTCGGAAGGAGTTCATGGTGTTTGGGGATGGGCGGACTCTAAAAACAGAATGATTCAGGATAGAAATCTTGAAAAGGTAAAATTTGTTGATGCGCCTTACCTGCATACAACATTTTTGCCTAGGGGTGGAGAAAAAATTAACGATAGGGAGGTTATTAAAAGATCAAAAAAATTAAAGTATGAATTTGGAATTTCGTTTCCATTAGATTTTTATTACCCAGAAGCATTTTTTAGAGAAAAACCGGAGGCTTTAATAAGTCCTTGGAGTACAATATCGATAGGTTTTAAATTTGGAGCCTTTTTTGAAACACCTCTTAGAAAACTCAAACGAAAAGTTTGGTGGGGGAAAGAAGGATATTAGTTATGAAAAAGCATCAAAAAATAATTTTATTGCTTTTAGGAATAATCGGCGTCCATTTATTTTTATTAATTCATCTAAAGTTTACTGCTTGGCCGGAGATGGTTCTTTGGCCGTATTTGATAAAAAGTGGCTGGCTACCTTACTGTGATATTGCAATTGCCCACACACCTTTTTTAATTGCCATTCTTACTATTTATTACAAACTATTCGGAGTTGGTATACTTCAATTAAAAATATTTACTTGGTGTTTGATAATCGGTCTCGATCTTTTAGTTTTTGGAATAGTTAAAAAACTTTGGAATGAGAAATTTGCTTTGATTACAGTTGCAGCCTTTGCATTCTGGCAATTATTTTTTGACGGAAACGGACTTTGGTTTGATTTATTTATGGGAGTTTTTACTCTGTCTTCATATTACTTTATCAGACAGAAAAAATATTTTTGGGTTGGAATTTTTTGGGCACTAGCCTTTATTTCAAAACAGACTGCGGTTTGGTTTTTAATTCCTATCGGTTTGACATTGACAAATAAAGACCTTAAACCCCTGTTCGAGTTTATAAAAGGAACTATTCTGATTTTGATTATTTTTGTTTTAAGTCTCTGGGCTTTTGGGATGTTACCGGCGTTTTATCAGTGGGCTATCCATTTTGGGATCTTTATTCTTCCTAATGCTGAGGGTCAAATCCAATTTCCTGATTTGAAACCTCTAGCGGTTTCAACTTTTCCGTTTTTGATATTTATTCCCTTAATTTGGAAAAATGCCAAGAAGAATTTAAATTTGCTCCTTTGGGCCTTTGCCGGATGTCTTGGAGCTTATCCGAGGTTTGAATATTTTCATTTTCAGGCGTCTTTGCCTTTTTTGGCAATTGCAATAAGTTTAGTTCTTACGGATATGAAAAAGATTGGCCGTTTGTGGAAAATCTTGATTACCATTTATTTAATTGGAAGTGTATTTCTTTTTGCTGATTACTGGATTAAAAACTGGGGAGAGGGAACGAGATTTTACGAGCAGGATGTTGCCGATGTTGTCAGTTTTGTGAATTACAGCACCAAAAGTGGGGATAGAATTTTTGTTCTTAACTGGTGGGATAATATTTATGCATTAACGGATACTCTTCCGTCAACCGACCCTTGGATGCCTCAACTTTCCTGGTACATGGATCTTCCTGGGATTCAGGATAAAATAGTTAAAGACCTATCGGTAAGCCCCCCGAAGCTTATTGTTTATTATCCTTATACCGATTCGGGATTGTCTTCCTACATTCCTCAGAAAGTTTATGATTATATAACTAAGAATTACAGACTTAGTCAGAAAGTGGACGATTTGGAAATTTTAATACCAAATAAATGAAAATATTATTTTTAAATAAGTATCAAAACAAGGTCTCTCGGGGTGCCGAAACATTTGTCTGTGAATTATCGAAAAGACTTTCGAAAAATCATGAAGTCGATGTTGTATCTGAAATAAATTATTTTAATATCCTCAAGAAAAAATATGACTTTATAATTCCAACCAATGGACGTTTTCAGGCTGTTATAGTCAGAAAAATTGCATGGTTAACGGGTGCAAAAGTGATTATTTCCGGACAATCCGGGCTGGGGTTTGACGACAGAATAAATCTTTATACTTTTC
Source organism: Candidatus Microgenomates bacterium (assembly GCA_049523135.1). Taxonomy (GTDB): domain Bacteria; phylum Patescibacteriota; class Microgenomatia; order UBA8517; family UBA8517; genus JBEKNE01. The sequence goes on from JBEKNE010000001.1 coordinate 384,420, forward strand.
CCGATGCATTTGTTGGTCTTACTACATATCAATTTAATTGGGCAAAAAAGGTAAATCCATTTGTAAAAGTGGTAACAATATCAAACGGAGTTGATTTGAAAAAATTCAGCGTTATAAAATCAAAACCTGAAAATATCGTTTTGTCTGTTGGTGCTTTTACGGTAGCAAAAAGACATGATTTAACAATTAGGGCTGTGGAAAAATTGGAAAATACAAAATTGATAATTGTCGGAGGAGGAGGGGACAAGAAACAAGAAATTACGGATTTGGGATTAAAGACGTTAGGAAAGGATGGATTTGAAGTTGTCAGTATAACACATGACAAAATGCCGGAGATCTATAAAAAGGCTGATGTTTTGGCTTTTCCAACTGTTCCCTGGGAATCTTTTGGAATAGCAATGGTTGAAGCAATGGCTACTGGGCTTCCGGTTGTTGCAACAAATGACCCAATCCGGCACGAAATAGTTGGAGATGCAGGAATTCTGGTTGATCCTACTAATACGGAGGAATATGCGGAAGCACTGCAAAAAGCTCTGGATACAAATTGGGGAAACAAACCAAGGAAACAAGCAGAGAAATTCTCTTGGGATGAAATTGCCGAAAAGTACGATAATTTATTTAAGGAACTAACAAAATGAAAATCTCGATTATTATTCCCACATATAATGAAAAATTAGTTTTGGAGGACTGTATAGAATCTTTGGGTGAGCAAACCCTCGAGGACTTCGAGATTATTTTAGTTGATGATGGGTCAACCGATGGAACTGTCGAAATTCTGCGGAATTTACAATCGACGATTAGTAATTTTCATTTTTTTGAGCAAAAACACCAAGGGGCAGGAGCTGCAAGAAATTTAGGAGCAGAGCGCGCAAAAGGAGAAAATCTGGTGTTTGTGGATGCCGACATGACCTTTGATAAAGATTTCTTGAAAAAATTAGTTGAACCAATTGAAAAAGGAGAAGCCAAAGGCACTTTCAGTAAGGAAGAATATGTCAGTAATTGGGATAATCCTTGGGCAAGATGCTGGAATATTAATGAAGGTTGGGAGGAAAAGCGCAGGCACCCCAAAAACTATCCCGATTATCAACCGGTTTTTAGAGCAATTTTAAAAAGCGAGTTTGATAAAGTCGGAGGGTTTACCCCGGGTGGGTATGATGACGATTGGAGTTTATACAAAAAACTTGGATATGAAGCAGTAAATGCTCCCGGAGCCGTCTTTTATCACAAAAATCCCCCTTCACTTGGTGAGATTTTTGATCATGCCAAATGGGTTGGAAAAAGGAAATACAAATTAGGAATACTCGGTGATTTTGTCGCCTTAATGAGATCTTCTCTTCCCATCTCTTTAATTGTTGGAATAAATAAGGGAATTATAAATAATGATTTAAGATTTATGATTTTCAAAATTACATATGATTTTGGAACTTTTGTAGGAATTTTGGAATTTCTTCTTAAGAGGAAATCTGCAAAATGATATTTATAATTCTCGGAATTGGTTTAATCCTTCGTCTCATCTCACTTAATCAATCCCTTTGGCTTGATGAGGCTACAACTGCACTGGTTTCTAAAATGTCCCTTTCTGATATTTTTACCAAATTTCTTCCGGGTGATTTTCATCCGCCGCTTTACTACATTTTGATGAAGTACTGGGTTGCTATTTTTGGCAACTCGGAAATTTCCCTAAGGATTCCGTCTATAATTTTTGGTTTGGCTACTATCTACATGATCTATCTTATCGGTAAGAAAATTTTTAGTGAAAAAACAGGACTTTTGACATCAATATTACTAGCAACTTCCGGACTTGCTATTTATTATTCACAAGAAGCAAGAATGTATATGATGGCGGCATTTTTGGTTTCCGCCGCTTTCTATCTTTTTTTGGAAAGAAAGTGGATTATCTTTTCACTTGTCTTAATGCTAATCGGGATGACGGACTACGTTTCACTATTTATAATTCCTGTCTTTTTTATTATCGATCGGAAATATTGGAAAAAAATCATTTTGAGTTTTATTCCGCTTATATTGAGTTTTATTATTTGGCTGCCAATTTTCATCAAACAACTTGCTTCGGGTATTTCCATGGCAGGTTCTAGTTGGTGGAACATATTAGGGCTTCCGACTTTTAAGAATATTGCTCTTATTCCTGTTAAGTTTATGTTCGGAAGAGTTAGACTGAACGATAAAAATTTATATACTACAGTAGTTATCCTTATGGGGGGGCTATTTGGGTTTTTACTTTATAAATCCATCAAAGCTTCAAAAATCTTATGGATGTGGCTGATTTTTCCGATACTTCTGGGCGTTATAATCAGTTTTAAAGTTCCAACATTAACTTATTTCCGCTATCTTTTTTGTCTTGCACCTTTTTATTTACTTCTTGCGTATGGGGTAGAGAAGTTGGGGAAATTTAAACTGGGTTTTGCAATATTTCTTATAGTTTTTAATTTGTTAACTTTGGGTTACTATCTTTTTAATCCAAAATTTCAACGGGAAGACTGGAGAGATTTAGTTAATTTTGTGGAATCAAGTAAGACTGCGAATTCGATTACAATTTTCCCCGGAGGAGGAAATACGGAAGCCTACCTTTATTACGCTCCGGATGCTAAAATTGCAGGGCAGGAAGGCATTAAGGCAGGCTACAGTCAAATTTGGCTGATGGACTACCTAAGTAGTGTTTTTGATCCTAAAGACAGTGCAAAATCGAATATAGAGGCTCTGGGATATAGGCAGGAGGCGAGTTACTCTTTTAACGGAGTTGGACAGGTATATTTATACGAAAAATGAAAATTGCAATTGATATCAGCCAAATAGTTTACGGAACGGGAGTATCAACTTACACCAAGAATCTGGTCAACAATCTTCTAAAGATTGATTCTCAAGATGAATATATTCTTTTTGCCGGCAGTCTCAGGAGAAAAGGGGAGATTCTTTCGCTTTATCCGTCGGCTAAAGTTTTTCCCATTCCGCCTACTTTGGCGAATGTTATCTGGAACAGGCTTCACGTTTTTCCTATCGAGAACCTAATCGGCAAAGTTGATGTTTTTCATTCATCCGATTGGGCTGAGCCGCCATCCAGCGCTTTTAAAGTTACAACCGTGCATGATTTGGCACCTTTTCTTTATTCCAATCTTTTTCCGAGAGATATCATCAGGAATATTGTTGATACTCATAAATATAAACTTGCATGGGTTAAAGACGAATCAAAAAGAATTATCGTTCCGACTACAGCCACAAAAAACGATCTTACCCGCTTAGGTTTTAGGAATGAGATTATCCGGGTTATTCCCGAAGCAATTTCTCCGGATTTTAAGAAAATGACCGAAGAGAAAGTTAGGCTGATACTTCGTAAGCATAAAATTTACGGAGATTATGTAATTTCGGTTGGTCTTGATCCAAGAAAAAATACCGAACGGATTATAAAAGCTTTTGAACGTAGTTCTACAGGGAAAGACCTTAAACTGATTCTTGTTGGTGTGCCGAAATATATGAGAGTTAAACCATCAAGGAACTTGAGAATTTTAGGTGGTGTAAGCACAGAAGATTTGATCGGTCTTTATTCGGGGGCAAAGGCATTGATTTATCCTTCTTTATATGAAGGATTTGGTTTGCCTATATTGGAGGCAATGGCTTGTGAGACTCCGGTGGTTACCTCAAATATTTCTTCTATGGCAGAGGTGGCGGGAGAAGCGGCAGAGCTTGTTGATCCATATCAAGTTGATTCAATAAGCGAAGGTATAGAAAAAGTTTTGAGAGGACCAAGAGGATTTATAGATAAAGGTCTGAAGCATGTTAAGGATTTTTCTTGGGAGAAAACGGCAAAAATGACGCTTGATGTATATAAGGAGGCTAAAATATGATAATCGGAATTGATGGTAATGAGGCTAATATTGAAAATCGTGTGGGTGTTAACACTTATGCCTTCGAACTTCTCAAAAATCTTTGGAAACTACAGGATGAGTGGAAGAATAGCCTTAAGCTCATAGTTTACCTAAGACAAGAGCCCCTTTCCGGTATGCCGGAGGAAACTGCGAACTTCAAATATATAGTTATCCCGGGTGGGGGAATGTGGATTCTGACAAAACTTATGCCCAGATTAATTTTTAATGAAGATAAACTGAATGTTTTCTTTTCTCCAAGTCACTATGCACCGCCTCTTGCGGCAATGCCGCGTGTATGCTCAATTATGGATCTTGGTTACCTCAATTTCTCGGGACAATTTACAAAAAGAGACTTTTGGCAGTTAAAAGTATGGAGTGCCATCAGTATTTTTATATCAAAAGCCATCTTTGCTATATCAAATAGTACAAAGATGGACATTGTACGACACTATCCTTTTGCAAAGAATAAGGTCTACGTTACTCCGTTAGCCTACGATAGTCAGAAGTTTAATTTAGCTGTATCCGACAAAGATGTGCGACGTGTGGGGTCCCGATACTCCATAGTTATGGACTATGTATTATATTTGGGTACCTTGAAGCCCAGCAAAAATATTGAGGGGCTTATAGAAGCTTTCTCGAGGTTAAAAGTTAAAGATAGTAACCTGAAGTTGGTTATCGCGGGCAAAAAAGGCTGGATGTATGAATCAATTTTTAAGAAGGTTGAGAAAATGGGATTAGAAGATACAGTAATTTTTACAGATTTTGTGCCTGAGAGTGATAAACCTGCCCTTATAAAAGGTGCAAAAGTTTTTGTCTTGCCTTCTTTTTGGGAAGGATTCGGACTTGATGTGCTTAATGCGATGGCTTGCGGTGTACCTGTGGTTGTAAGTAATGTTGGCTCTCTTCCTGAGGTTGCAGAAGATGCCGGAATATTGGTTGACCCTGGGAATATAGATAGTATAGCCGAGGGCATTGAAAGGGTGCTTTCGATGACTAAATTAGAATATAATAGAACCATCGAGAGGGGATTATCTCAAGCTAAAAAGTTTTCCTGGGAGAAAACCGCAAGAGAAACAATGAAAGTTTTAACTCAAGTTTGATATATGTTTAAGGATAAAGAAGGAAAATCGTTATCAAATATAGAAGCGGGATCGAAAATTTTAAATAGAATTGACAATATTGTGTTGGATTTTGAGCTTATGGTTCTAAGGTGGGTAAGCCATGTGCCTTCACATACATTCCGTAAGTTTTTTTATAAGGTTTCCGGTATGAGGATTGGAAAAGGATCGGTAGTCCATATGTGGGCGAATTTTTTTGATCTGGCTGGCATAATTATCGGAGAAGATACAATAGTCGGAGATCATGTTTTTTTGGACGGACGCGCGAAACTGACGATAGGTAATCATGTGGATATGGCTTCTTCTGTGATGATTTATAATTCGGAACATGATTTGGAGAAGGAAAATTTTTCTGCAAGGACCGAACCGGTTGAGATTGGGGACTATGTTTTTATCGGTCCTAGGGCAATAATTTTGCCGGGTGTAAAGATCGGAAAAGGTGCAGTTGTAGCGGCCGGAGCTGTAGTTACAAAGGATGTTCCCGAGTTTAAAATTGTGGGCGGAGTTCCTGCAGTGGTAATAGGTGAGAGAAAAAATAAAGATCTTCACTATAAATTGGGCCGAGCCAGACTTTTTCAATAATGGTAAATAGAATTTTGAAAATAGTGTTTGTTTTATTTTGTATTATCTTTATCGCATATCTGTCTCTTCCCAATTTTAATTTCTTAACTCCTCCTCCTGATTCGTTGCAGTCGCAGGAACCTGCCGACCTGGAAACCCCTCTGAGACGCGGTTACTTTACCAACTATACAAGAGCCCAAGTTTTGGCTTGGTATCGGGATCAATTTGACCATATTAAAGTTTTCGGGATTAACGTAAAACTCCCGACGCCGCTTTTAAATTATCCGCCGGAGGATGCACAAACTTTAATAAGAGATCAAACCAGTAGTACTTTTCTTCAAGAGTTCGTACACCCGTTTAGGGAAAGCATTTATGTAAACGGATTTGAACCTCCCAGCAATAATAACAAACCCATTTTCTATGTAGGAGGAAAATATTGGCAGCAAAAAATCATTATTCGCTTCGTACCAAGCTCTGTTTGGATTAGACTGGGGCTATTTGTCGTAACTGCCGGCTTTATGATTATTATTTATGAGGCATGGAGTAAGTCTTTAATAGGCAAAAAACATGAGAAATCTAATTAATACGTTTAGAAATACTTTGGAAAAATTTTCGCATTTTTCGGAAAGAGCTTCCAAATATTTGATTGCTGCGGTTCTTATTGTTGTTCCTTTACTGCCAAAATTTCCTTTGGTAAGCGTGACAGGAACTTATGTTGCCATACGTTTTGAGGACCTTGTGGTGCTTCTGCTTGTAATTTTATTAATACCCAAAATAATTTTGGATTTTAAAAAAGTCATAAGAGATCCTATCGTTATCGCTGTGCTTATTTTCTTGGGGGTAGGACTTTTCTCTTTAGCTCAAGCAGTCTTGGTTACCAAAACAGTGCAGCTAAGCCTGGGAATTTTACACTGGGCCAGGAGGATCGAGTACATGACTCCGTTTTTCGCAGCATATTTTCTTATACCTAAAGATAAACTCCATGAATATTTGGACTTCTTTCTGAAAATTTTACTCATAGATGTGTTTTTGGCTTTTATCTACGGGGTCGGAGAGCACTATCTTCATTTTCCGGTGATTATTACTCAAAATGACGAATATTCAAAAGGAATTGCTCTTTTTTGGATTCCCGGAAGCAATACCAACTCAACTTTTGCTGGCCAATATGACCTGGCCGGCTTTATGATCATGACAATCCCGATATTTCTGTCGATGTATTTTATTTTGAAAGAAAAGCTGATTAAACTTATCACTATTATTGTGTCGGGAACTGGATTATGGCTTCTAATCAATTCTGTTTCAAGGATTGCTCAAATATCATATGTTTTGGCGGTTTCAGTTTCTCTACTGCTTCTCCGTAAATTCAAGGGTTTGGCAGTAGTGCTCCTGATAAGTATACTTTTTATGGTAAGTTCGGGAGGGCTTGAAACCAGATTCAAAAGCGCCGTAAATGTTATATATCAGCGTATTTCGGTAAGTAAGACTGTCAGTTATGTTCAAGGGCACTTTATCGCTTTGGCAGAGAGTACTGCCAGTCCGTCTCCAACACCCACAATCTCATCAATCATCAACGATGTATCAATTGCAATTCGCCTAAATGTTGAATGGCCAAGAGCTGCCCGGGCGATTATTAAGAATCCGCTTCTTGGAACAGGATATTCTTCTATCGGTTTGGCAACAGATAATGATTATTTGAGAATGTTGGGGGAGACGGGGATATTGGGGACTTTGGCTTTTGCATTAATATTTTTCAGAATCGGACAGATTATTGCTGAAGCATTTCCATTTCGATCAAAATTTACAGGTTTAGAGCTGGCCTTTATTGTGGGAATTATCGGAGCATCTTTAGGGACTTTTATTATGGCAACTTTCATTGATTTGTTTGAAGCTTCTAAATTTGCCACAATATTTTGGCTTCTCTTAGGATGTGCTGTAAGCGTGGTAAAAAGTAAAGAATATGCAAAATAAATTTACTCATTTTATTAACTCGAAAATTTTTGAGTATATTTTGTTATCGTTCATCCTAATTTTAGGATTTTCTGTTAGGTTATATAAGATAGGAAATCCCATTGCCGATTGGCATTCCTGGCGGCAGGCAGATACTGCTTCCGTCAGCAGGGTTTATATACAACAAGGAATTAATCTTTTAATACCCCGTTATCATGATATTTCCAGTGTTCAGACGGGTTTTTTTAATCCAAATGGATATAGAATGGTGGAATTTCCTTTTTATAACGCACTTAACGCACTGCTTTTTAATGCATCCCATGTTTTTTCCCTTGAAGTCTGGGCAAGACTTATCACTATTTTTTGCGCACTTGTGACTTCATTTTTTCTTTATTTAATCGGCAGAAGTATTTCTAGTAAATGGGTTGGGGTAATGGCTGCCTTTTTTTACCTTTTTATTCCTTACAATATTTACTTTACACGAGTTATATTACCGGATCCCATGGGAGTGATGTTTGGAGTAATTTCTATCTGGGCATTTTTGGAGTTTTACATACATGATGAAAAATATCTTCCTTATGTCTCCGCAATTTTCTTTGGTTTGGCGATGCTTATAAAGCCATATTTGGGTTTTTATCTTTTTCCGATTATTTATTTGGCTATCAGGAAATATGGTCTAAAGTCATTTCTTAAAAATAAGAATCTTATTTTCGGAGCTTTGATTTATTTAATTCTGGCCTTTGTTCCATTTTTCCTTTGGAGAGCTTGGGAATCCAAATTTCCTGAAGGCATTCCTTTTTATATATGGGCATTTAATGGGGATCTTATTCGTTTTAAACCTTCGTGGTGGTATTGGATTTTTGGTGAACGTTTAGGGCAGCTCATTTTGGGATCCTTGGGATTAATACCTTTTATTTTTGGTGTTTTTAATACAAAAGTAAAAAATCTTTTTGTTCAATGGTTTTTGGCAGGAGCGCTTTTTTATGTAGTTGTTGTTGCGGATGCAAATGTTATGCACGATTATTACCAGATATTGATTATTCCGGCAGTTTCTTTAGCTCTTGCCGCCGGATCGTTTTATCTTTGGACCCAGACAAATTTTAATAGGATTCTTACCAGAATTGTTCTTGTTATATCTATCGGTGTAATGCTTATTACAGGTTGGAATCAAATTGTGGGAGACTATGCTATCAATCACCCTGAGATTATTGAAGCAGGGAAAGAGGTTGACAAGATTACTCCCAAAAATGCCCTTGTTGTTGCGCCCTATGATGGAGATACCGCATTTTTGTATCAAACCGACCGGTGGGGCTGGCCGGCACTCGATAATTCCATCGATAATATCATTAAGGAAGGCGCCAGTTATTATGTATCTGTTGATTTAGGTAGCAGTGACACAAAAATGATTGAATCACGCTTCAAAACGGTTGAGAAAACAGATAAGTTTATAATTATTAATCTGTTACAGCCTTTGTCTGTCAAAACAAAATGAAAATATTGATGCTTACTCCGTACTTGCCTTTTCCGGATTCTTCCGGTGGGCAAATCCGTTCATATAATTTAATAAAGGATTTAAGTAAGAAACACGACATTGTACTTTTTTCTTTAATCAAAGACGATTCGGAAAGAAGATTTATTCCCGAGTTGACTAAATATTGTTCAAAGGTTGAGGTATTTAAACGCTCAAAATCCCCATGGACTCTAAGGAATATATTCCTGACTGGATTTGGACCTTATCCCTTTTTGGTAATACGCAATCTTTCGCCTCAGGAAAGTAATGCCGTTCAGGAGGAAATAAATAATGTTCATTACGATTTAATTCATGCGGAAACTTTTTACGTAATGCCGCATATTCCTAAAACAAATGTTCCTATTCTTTTGGTTGAACAGACGATTGAATATTTGGTTTACAAGCATTATGTAGAGGGACTAAAGAATTTTTTGGTTAAATGGCTATTTTCAATTGATGTTGCGAAGTTGCGTCTGTGGGAAACAAGATTTTGGAAAAAAGCGGATAGGGTTGTTGCCGTTTCCGAATCCGATAAAGAAGAAATGCTAAAGCTGGTCCCGGGTCTTGAGGTTAATTTGGTGCCGAACGGAGTAAATCTTAGTTTTTTTAAAGAGAAGAAGAGTTGGAATTCTAAAGATCCAAAAATACTTTTCATTGCAAATTTTAAGTGGCTGCAAAACGTTGAGGCAGCAGAACTTCTTCTAGATGAAGTTTTCCCGTTGATTTATAAGAAAAGACCAGATGCTAAAGTCTGGATTGTTGGTCAGCATGTGCCCGAGGAGATTTTAAGGCATAAATCGAGTAGTGTAATTGTTGACGATCTAAAGGAAGATGATCAGGAAGGAATAAGAAAAGCCTACTACGAATCTTCTGTTTTTGTCTCACCTCTAAGGGGACCGGGCGGGACGCGTCTTAAGCATCTGGCGGCTATGGCGGCCAAGTTACCTCTTGTAACCACATCAGTTGGGGCTGAAGGCTTGGAAGCCCATGACGGGAAAGAAGTAATTATCAGGAATGATCCTGCTAAAATGGCACAAGCGGTTTTGGAAGTACTTGGGGATGCCAAGCTCGCGGAAAGGATTGCAGTTAATGCAAGGAACTTGGTTGAGGAAAAATTCAGTTGGTACAAAATGAGCGAGTATTTGGACAAAATATATCAAAAGACAGGAAATTCAAATGAAAATACTAATTGATGCACGCCTTTATGGATTGGAGAATGCGGGTCTTGGCAGATATTTAATTAATCTGGTTGGCGAGTTAACAAAACTGGATTCCAAAAATAGTTATGTGATTCTTCTTAGAAGAAAATATTTCGGAGAGTTAAAGCTTCCCGATAATTGGAAAAAGGTTGAGGCTGACTATCGGCATTATAGTTTGGCAGAGCAACTTAAACTCCCCGGAATTATCAAAAAAGAAAAACCTGATTTGGTGCATTTTCCTCATTTTAATGTTCCTGTTTTTTTCCACGGAAAATATATTGTTACGATTCACGACATGCTGATGCATTCAAGTATCGGCCTTGATGCCACAACTCTTCCGGCCCCAGCATATTTTCTGAAAAGATTGGGTTACAGATTCGTATTTGATAATGCCGTGAAACATGCCCTGAAGGTTATAGTTCCAAGCGAATCGGTCAAAAATGAATTAGTAAAGTTTTATAAATTACCTGAAAATAAAATTCTGGTTACTTATGAAGGAGTGGATGTGAAAATTAAAGGCGGAATAAATAATAATATGCAAAAGCCCTACTTTGTTTATACGGGGAATGCTTATCCGCATAAAAATCTGAAAGGATTAATCGAAGCAATAGTTATATTGAATAAAAATAATGTTCAACCTGTAAGTTTGGCAATTGTGTCATCGAGGGGAATTTTTACTCAGAGACTCGAAAAGACTATCAGAAGTAAGAAAGCCGGTAATTTTGTCAAGCTTCTTGGTTTTGTTCCCGACGATAAACTTTTTACGCTATTGAAAAATTCTGTTGGGTTTGTATTTCCATCTATTTCTGAAGGATTTGGCTTGCCGGGACTGGAAGCAATGTCGGTAGGGTCTTTAGTTCTCGCTTCCGATATTCCTGTATTTAAAGAAATATATAAAAACAATGCGGCTTATTTTAACCCCTTTGATTCGAATTCAATTAAAAATGCCATGGAAAATGTGCTGCATATGAATGAAATTGAAAGAGAAAAAAAGATAGATATGGCAAAGGATTTTGTAAAACAATATTCGTGGGCTAAAATGGCAAAACAAACATTAGATTTATATGAAAGTTGCAATAGTATACGATCGGGTAAATAAATGGGGAGGAGCGGAACGTGTTCTCCTTGCGCTTCATGATATTTTTCCTAAGGCTACGCTTTACACGTCAGTTTATGATCCCGTTGGGGCAACCTGGGCGAGAGTTTTTCCTAAAGTAAAAGCTTCATTTTTGCAAAAAATTCCTTTTGCCAAGTCTAATCATGAATTTTTTGCATTTCTGATGCCATTGGCTTTTGAGTCATTTGATTTTTCTGATTTTGATCTTGTAATTTCTGTTACATCGGAATTTGCTAAAGGAATCAGAGTAAAACCAGGAACTACCCATATTTGTTATTGTCTTACGCCAACCCGCTATCTATGGAGCGGTTACGAAGATTACTTTAAGAATCCATTTTTAAAAACCATTACAAAGCCAGTTGTTTCCGCTTTGAGGAGATGGGATAGGAAAGCAGCCGAGCGCCCCGATAAAATTATTGCAATTTCATCGGAGGTAAAAAAAAGAATTAAAAAATATTATGGTAGAGAATCGAAAACCATTTTTCCTCCAGTGTCTATAAAGCCTTTGCCTAAAGAACTGAAATTAAAAGAGTATTATTTACTTGTAAGTCGGCTGGATTATGGTTATAAGAAAGTTGAGTTGGCCATTAAGGTATTTAATAAACTTGGTTATCCGCTGGTTATTGTCGGAACGGGGCGGCAGGAAGGCAAACTTAAAAAACTTGCGAAGAAAAATATCAAATTTGTCGGCAGGGTCAGTGAAGAAAAGCTTCAGGATTATTATCTTGGAGCAAAAGCCTTAATAATGCCTCAGGAAGAAGACTTTGGGATTGTATCAATCGAAGCACAAAGTTACGGAGTTCCCGTCATCGCATATAAAAAGGGTGGAGCTCTCGATACGGTAATTAATAAGAAGACTGGTATATTTTTTGAAAAACAAGATGTTGAAAGTTTAATGCAGGCTATCAAAAATTTTGCTAAAATTCATTTTAGTGAGAGAATATTAACTAACAATGCTGAAAGATTTTCTTTCAAGGTTTTCAAAAACGAGTTACAAAGATCACTTGTATGCTCTAATACTGGCGGGCGGGGGGGGAACACGCCTTTGGCCAAGATCCAGACAAAAAACTCCTAAACAGTTTTTAAAGCTTTTTGATAACCAGACACTGACTCAGGTAGCCGTTAATCGGTTTACGGAAATTCTTCCGATGGAGAGAATCTTTATTGTTACGGTGTCGGAAGATTATAAGCGTGAAATTATAAAAGAAATTCCAAAGTTTCTTAAGGAAAATATTATTGTTGAGCCGGCAAGACGCGAAACAGGTCCCGCTCACGCACTCGGAGCTCTTTTTATCGAGTCTAAGGATCCTGACGCAGTTATTATGACCGAGTCTGCAGATAGACTTGTTAAGCCGGTTTCCAGATATCTTGAAACTCTTTCAACTGCTGCCAAAGTTGCTTACGAAAAACACGTTCTTATTGCAATGGGTGTTGAACCAAGATACCCCCATACGGGACTTGGCCACATTAAAAAAGGAACTAAGTTGAATTTGGAGAAAAACGTTGATTTTTATAAGCTTGAGCAGTTTGTTGAGAAGCCTCCTTTGGACCTTGCTAAGAAATATACCGCTTCCGGAAAATATCTTTGGAATGCAGGACAGTATGTTTGGAGGGCCGACGATTTATTGAATGCCTATAAAGTACATAAGCCGGAAATTTATAAAAATCTTCAGGAAATCAAACCACATCTCGGAAAGTCCGATGAAGCCAAGTTTTTTGTCTCGGAATATAAAAAAATGCCCTCGATTTCGGTTGACTATGCCATTTCCGAAAAAGAGAAGAATTTTTATGTTGTTGCAGGCGATTTCTTTTGGACCGATATAGGTGATTGGAGAGAAGTTTGGGCAAATTCTAAAAAAGACAGTAAAAGCAATGTTATTATTTCAGGAGATGAACCGGGTGGGGAGGTAATGGTATTTGATACTACGGATAGCTTAATTCACTCCGACGGCAGAATGATATCGGTAGTAGGGCTTGATAATATTGTAATAGTTGACACGAAAGATGCTCTTTTGGTTTGTTCCAAAAGCCACGCACAGAGTGTAAAGAAGATAGTTGAAAAATTGAAAGAGGACAAGCGAACAAGCCTTCTCTAATTTTTTATGTTTTACGACTTTATTAAAAGAGCTATGGATATTGTCCTTTCAGTAATTTTAATAGTTCTTTTTTCTCCGATAATGCTTCTTACCGCAATTATTATCAAAATTACATCTCCCGGGCCGGTTCTGGTTGAAAAGACAAATATCCATATGAAACGTATTGGGAAAAATGGAAGAGTGTTCCGTCTCTATAAATTTAGATCAATGCCTGTTAATGCCGACTACCTTTTGACCAAAGATCCGAGATTTAAAAAACTTTACAGTGAATACAAGAGATCCAGTTTCAAGCTTCATGAAGACCCGCGTGTTACCAAATTCGGGAGATTTATAAGAAAATATTCCATAGATGAAATGCCACAGCTTTTTAATGTTTTAAAAGGGGAAATGAGCCTTGTTGGGCCTCGCCCTTATCATGCTGATGAGATTGAGGAGCAACAAAAAAGGTACCCCGGAACTCATAGATTTGTAATAGAGACACAAACCGTTAAACCGGGCATTACCGGGTTTTGGCAGGTAATGGGTAGAAGCAATATTAATTTTGATAAAAGGATAGAAATGGATGCCAATTATGCAAAAAAGAAATCGATATGGGTGGATATAAAGATAATCATTAAAACTCCAATTGCAATGATTAGCGGTGTCGGAGCCGTGTAATTTGTTGTATTATGAATAATATGCCTGACGACAATACCTCTTTGCCCAAAATTAATCTGGATACCGGTAGTGAAACCGGAAAAGAAAATACTTCCATTCTGGTTCCTAAAATTGATACCAGGCCGGAGGATATAGAGACAAAACCTCCCCAGCCTGCAAAGGTTTCAAACGATCCTCCAATAAAAATAAAAAAGAACGATAAGAAAAAATATATTTGGTTCGGAGCTGCCGGTGTAGTTATTGTCTTTTTGATTTACAATCTTATTTCCTTCTTTTTGCTTTATCAAAAAGGAATGAAACTTTTGGCAAGTGTAAATCAACTTGTTACTGTTTCTAAATCTCAGGATTTATCCCAAATAAAAACAGGGATTGATAATACAAAAGTTTCCTTGAATTCCTTAAGTTCTATCTATAAATTAGTAGGCTGGGAAAAATTCTTACCCTTTGCGGGAACTTATATTGCAGACGTGGGGCATGGGATTAAGGCGGGACAGGCGGGAATAGATGCTGGTGACACCGTTTTGACGGTAATTGAGCCATATGCGGATTTACTGGGCTTTAAAGAGGATTCAACTACAAACGTTTTGGCTGCCGCTACGGGAACCCAAACTACACAGGACAGAATTGATTTTGTAGTTAAGACTATTCCGGATCTTTTACCGAAGATTGATTCAATTTCGGCTGATGTAAAAATAATTAATGATGAGCTTTCTCAGGTAAATCCGGACAGATACCCCGATACTTTTAAGGGGATTCAGGTTAAATCTCAAATAAAGAATGTACAGAGTCTGGTTAGCGAAGCATCAACCTTTATTGTTAACGGCAAGCCGTTCTTGCAGTCGGCCCCGTATCTTTTGGGGATGGATTCCCCGAGGACCTACATGATTCTTTTCCAAAACGATAAGGAGCTTCGTCCTACTGGAGGATTTATGACCGCTTATGCAATTATGAAGGTAGATAAAGCTAAATTTACTCCCGTAACGAGTGACGATATTTATTCACTTGATGCAAAATATACCCCGACCATTACCGCACCTCAGCCGATTATTGATTACATCCAAGGTCCGTATGCCCTGTCTCCGAAGTGGAGGTTAAGAGACATGAATTGGTCTCCGGATTTTGCCACCGCAATGGAGCTGGTTGTTCCGGCGGCGGAAAAGGCTGGTGTTACCAAAATTGACGGCGTGATATCTGTAGATACGCAGCTACTGGTAAACCTGCTGAATGTCATAGGCCCAATAGGTGTACCCGGATTTGGCAACTTCAGTACGGCAATTAACCCCCAATGTAATTGTGCAGATGTTATTTATCAGCTGGAATCTTTTGCCGATGTCGAAGGTGCTGTTATTTGGAGTCCTACAACTGGTAAGATTATTTCCGCGCCTGCAAACTATAACAACAGAAAAGCAATAATAGGTCCCTTAATGAACTCTATTATGGCAAATGCTTTGGGGCAGCCAAAAAATAAACTCTCCGGTCTCGTACAGGCTGTTTTTACATCTTTGATAGAAAAACATGTTCTATTTTATATGATAGATCCGAATGTTGAGAAAGCCGTTTCGGATTTTGGAGTGGGAGGAGCGATCGATCAAACTTTTACCAGGGACTATCTTCATATAAATGACGCGAATCTTGGAGGACGTAAATCCAATCTCTATGCCACCGAAGACGTAGAGCAGGATATTCAGGTTGCGGGCGACGGAAGCGTTACAAAGACGGTTACGATTACTTATAAGAATCCTCAAGGTCAGGATGGCTGGCTTAACTCGGTTCTTCCGACTTGGGTTAGAGTTTATGTTCCCCAAGGAAGCACATTAATCACTTCCGAAGGCCTTGAAGCAAAAGCCGATCCTTATGAAGATTTAGGAAAAACCGTATTTGCGGGTTATTTTCAACTTCGTCCTGAAGGTGTTGCCAAGATTACGTTCCAATATAAATTGCCGTTCAAAGTATCAAAGGATTATAAACTTCTTATTCAGAAACAACCGGGAACTGACGGATTTTTGTATACCGTAAATCTTGGCAAATATTCGGATGAATTTTATTTAAAAACGGATAAGCAACTTGATATAGGAATTTAGTATAATGCCTCAATGAAGCCTCGAGCTTACACTTCGGAAGGAATAATTCTTGCGAAAAGAAATTATGGAGAAGCGGACCGAATAATTTCAATTTTCGGCAAGGATATTGGCAGAAAATCCCTGATAGCCAAAGGGGTAAGACGTCCCAGAAGTCGGAAAAGAGGGCATATTGAGGTATTCAATAAGGTCAGATTTCAAGCAGTTACCGGTAGGGGACTCGATATAATGACCGAAGTCGAGGTGGTTGATGACTTCAAGGACGTAAGGAAAAGTCTTAAAAAGATATCTCTGGCATATTATTTCATGGAGGTAATCGGAAAAATTACCCATGAAGGTGAGGGAAATTTGGGTGTTTATGAGCTTTTGGTCGGTTCTTTGGAAAAATTGAAAACCGCAAAACTTCTTAAAAAACTTCGTTTGGAGTTTATAGTTACCTTGATAACTATTTTAGGTTACTGGCCTGAAAATAAGGTATTACCAAATCCTGATGAAGAGTTGGAGGAAATTATTGAGAGGCAAATATATTCAAAGAGAGTTGGAAAAAGAATGATTGAGGATTAAAACCCTGTAGTCAAAGGGCAAACTGGATTGTAAAATAGAATTACAAATTAAACAAATGAAAATACTTACAGTTTCGGGATTGACTGTAGAATTCAATAATCATGTTATCCTGGATGATGTTAGTTTTGAAGTAGAAAGAGGTGATACATTGGCCATAATCGGACCGAATGGCGCAGGAAAAACCGTGCTTTTTAGGGCACTTTTAGGCCTCATTCCATATCAAGGAAAAATAACCTGGGATAAGGATGTGAGAATTGGTTATGTTCCTCAAAAATTAAGTATTCCAAAAGATATTCCGCTTACGGTTGATGAATTTTTACATTTTAAGGAAAAAAATGATGATAAAATCCGTGAGGCGATGGAATCGGTTGGTTTTCTTAAAAAAAGTAAGCATTTACATAATGATTTTAGAGTTTTGAATACCAAGATGGGGGCGCTTTCCGGAGGTGAGTTACAGAGGGTTTTAATTGCCTATGCACATCTTGATGCTCCAAATGTATTGCTTTTTGATGAACCTACAGCAGGGGTTGATGTTTCAGGAGAAGAAACCGTGTACAGTTTGATTAATAAACACAAGACAAGAGAAGATCTGACTATCATTTTTATTTCTCACGAACTTCAAGTTGTAAATCAATTTGCCGCCAATGTTCTGTGTCTTAATAAGGAGAAAGTTTGTTTTGGCCCTCCAAATATTGCGATCGATAAGGAAAGCTTAGCTAAAATGTACGGTGAGGATTTCCATTTATATAAACATCATGAGTGATAATTTATTATTTTTATTGCTTGTAGGTATCCTTGCGGGAGCGGCGTCGGGTTATTTGGGAAGTTTTATGGTTTTGAAGCGCATGTCTTTGGTAGGGGATGCTCTTAGCCATGTGGCACTTCCGGGGATTGCCATTGCTTTAACATTCGGAATTAATCCAATGCTTGGGGCTTTAACGGCTTTGGTCATTGCGACTTTTGGAGTTTGGTACTTGGCCGATCATA
Source organism: Candidatus Microgenomates bacterium (assembly GCA_049523135.1). Taxonomy (GTDB): domain Bacteria; phylum Patescibacteriota; class Microgenomatia; order UBA8517; family UBA8517; genus JBEKNE01. The sequence goes on from JBEKNE010000001.1 coordinate 402,132, forward strand.
CGGAAGTTTATCCTGAGGCTTTGGTTGGTGTATTTTTTACCGCGAGTCTTTCAATCGGGCTCCTTTTGACTCCCGAACCTGATTTGCTGGAAGCACTTTTTGGGAGCATAGATAAAATCGGATTAACGGACGGCCTTATGACTTTGGTGGGGGCAATTGTGATTTTTGTTGTTACTTTTTATATTTCCAAAAAACTTCTTTTGGGAATTGTTTCCGAAGATTTGGCAAAGTCTCAAAAAATTAATATAAGTAAAATTAATCTAGTTTACCTGCTTTTAGTGGCGTTAGTTGTTGCACTCGGAGTCAAATTCCTGGGAACTCTTCTGACGGGAGCAATGGTTATTATTCCTGCAGTTACAGCCAAAAATTTAGCCAGAAGTATAAAAGAATTTCAACTGTTGTCTATTCTTTTTGGCGGAGTCGGATCACTTGGAGGAATATTAATTGCCAGATTTTTAAATATGGCTTCTGGTCCCGCAGTAGTTCTAACTGCCGTTGTGTTTTTTGTCATTAGTTTTATCTTCAGGAGAAAATGAGTGTAAAATAATATTTCATCTATGAGGAATTTCTTTGAAGTATTTTTTGATACGGAAACTAAAAGTTTTTTTGATGAGATAACCGGGTACGATGCTTCAAAATTAGGTGTTTCCATAACTTCCGTCTATTCAAGAACACTTGATGAGAACTTTAATGAAGTTGAGGGGAAGATGAAATCCTTCTGGGAAAAAGATTTCGGAGAAATGTTTAAACTTTTTGAGAAAGCGGACAGAATAATTGGTTTTAACTCAATAAATTTTGACGTACCGGCTCTTTCCCCGTATTTACCTCCCCATTGGCCGAAATTGAAACATTTTGATATTTTAAATGAAATTAAAAAAGTAGAAGGCAAAAGAATGTCTCTTAATTCGCTGGCGAAAGCAACACTTGGAACAAAGAAAAATGACAGTGGAGACAATGCTATCAAATATTGGGCGGAGGGGACGCCCGAATCTTTAGCTAAACTTAAGAAATATTGCGAAATGGATGTGGCTATTACCCGCGATATTTATGACCACGCGATGAAAAACAAAGTTTTAAAATATATCGATTTTTGGAATGAAACCCATGAAATTAAATTGGATTTTTCATATCCGAAAGATGCCAATACAACGGTACAAAGCAGTTTATTCTAATTACTTCTCCGCCGCTTCGGCTGCCATAGCTTCCTCTTTGGTTTTGTGGATTGTTCCGTCCGGATGGTGTGCCGGAGAATAAACCGTGTAAAGCTTAAGCTCTTTGTCTTTTGATGTATTTATAATGTTGTGATAATTGCCTGCCGGGACAATTACACAATCTCCTGCGCCTCCCGTGAATTTTTCGTCCGAGATTATAGCTTCCCATTCTCCCTCCTCAAATCTCAGGAACTGGTCGTTATCTGGGTGTACCTCCATTCCTATTTCCTCACTTGGTTTAAGGGACATGAGTACTAATTGGGAATGCGGGGCCGTAAAAATTACATGTCTGAAATAAGTATTTGCAATAGTGTCTTTTTCCAAGTTACCTTTGTATCCTGCCATAATTTATCACCTCCAATCTTTAAATCCATTGTATACTAATCTTGCAATGAAAATTATAGCCAAAATATTTTTGTCGTTACTATTTATCTTATTTTTTATAATATTTTCGCTGTCTTTAACTTTTAAATTTCAATTTTTAAATGAAAATTTTTGGTTAAATACTTTTGGTGCAAATGGTACCTACATTAAACTTTCCCAGGTTATTAATGATAATCTGGAAAATCAAGTTGTTTCCCAAGGGGGCAAAGCCAGCGATGTAAAAGTATTGACTGATCTGGTAACGCCCATGAATTTAGAAGATATTGTCGACAAAAATATTGAAAATTTTTTGGGTTTTGTAAACGGTAAAAATAATCAGATTATGTTGTATCTTCCGGTAAGCGAAGTTCCAAGTTCTCTAATTCCGAAAAGTTCAGAAGAAACCGGTGATGAAATTAGCCTGCAGGAATTTCTAAAAGAAGCGAACATTAATTTGATTTCGGATTCCCAAATAGAAAATATCAGGGTTCTAAGTATAGCGACTAATATTGCACTTTTCTCTTCAACAGTTCTTTTAATTCTTATCTTGTTGGCTTTATATAAGTTAACCGATCAAAGCAAGAGATTTGGTTTTATAGGTGGTACGTTGCTTTTTTCCGGAATACTGATTTTTATTGGAGCCGAGATACTGGTTATTTTGAGAACAAGCTTAGCAAATTACTTACCTGGTGGAGCCGATTTGGCCCGGGCAATTGTGGGGGTTACCATTCCGCCGCTTTTAGAGGAAATATTACGGTTTTGGCTTGTGGAGGCAATAATTGCTTTTGGGATAGGTATACTTTTGTTTTTTGTAAAGAAGCCGTATAATAGGCAGAAGTGAAATATTTTATTGCAATTTTTGTGACCGCAGTAATTGTTTTTCTTGGAGCAACCGTTTATTACAAAGGTCTTCCTTCTTTTCCGGAGTATTCCAAAACTGCCGTTTCAACCCAAAGTGGAGTCACAGTGGAATCAACAGAAACCATAGCTTCCTCTACAGCTTTGCCTTCAGCCTCTCCCACATCCGATGTCAATTCAGTATTAATAGCGGCAGTTAAAGCAGCACTTGTTGCAGAACACGGACAGGATGCAGAGTCTTTAGTTGTTACGGTTTCAAAAATTGAAGGAAACTATGCTCAGGGAGATGCTTCCGCTCAAGCCGGAGGGGCAATATGGTATGCGGCAAAGATAGGGGAAGATTGGAAACTGGTTTGGGACGGAAACGGACAAATTGACTGCAGTTCTCTTTCTTCATATCCGAATTTTCCTACCGATATGATTTCCGAATGTTGGGACACGGCAACAAATAAAGTCGTAACACGTTAGTCGTTACTGATATAATTCTCATATGGCCTCCGATAAATATTCCGCAACTTGGGTTTCACACTCCTCTATTTCAGACTTTTTAAAATGTCCTAGAGCTTATTATCTTAGGAATGTATATAAAGATCCGAAAACAGGACATAAAATGACAATTACGTCTCCTCCTTTGGCTCTCGGGCAGGCCGTTCATGAAGTAATAGAATCTTTAGCGGTTTTACCGGTTGATGAAAGATTAAAAATTTCTTTGGTTAAAAAACTGGATCCGGCTTGGCTGAAAATTACAGGAAAAAGAGGAGGATTTAAAACTCACTCCGAAGAAATGATTTATAGGGATAGGGCAGAAAAGATGCTTATAAACTTACAGGAAGACCCTGGCCCGATTTTAGAAAAGGCTATAAAAATTAAGTCCAAAATGAATCTCCCAAATTATTTTCTTTCGGAAGAAGATAATATTATTCTTTGCGGCAAAATTGACTGGCTGAAATACGAAGAAGAAACCGACTCGGTTCATATAATTGATTTCAAGACAGGGAAAAACGAGGAGCCTGAAGATTCGCTCCAATTACCCATTTATCTACTTCTTGCCACAAATACTCAGAGTAAAAAAGTAACGGGGGCTTCTTATTGGTACCTCGATCGCGATGATGGAATAGTTGAGAAAAAGTTACCCGATATTGGGCAGTCTTTCGAAAAGGTTTATAAAATTGCCAGGAGAATAAAGCTGGCGAGGCAAATTAATCATTTCAAATGTCCCAAAAACAGCTGTTTTGCCTGTAGGCCTTATGAGAGAATTCTAAAGGGGGAGGGGGAAATGGTTGGAGTATCCGATACCAGGCAGGATGTTTATGTATTGGATGACTGATAGGGTGGAATAATATTAAAGGTAAAGAAATCCTCGGTACTTACTATTCTATTTAATTTTCGACGAGGATATATAATATCAACTTTATGTTCCTCTTCAAAACTTTCTAGATGACCTATTATTCTGGATATTAAAACCAAGTCTTCTACTTGGGATAAACCCCTGCTTTGATAAAGTTCACTTTTACAATCAGCACAATAAGCTAAGACGTTGGTACCTTTATGTATCTGAACGATTGTGGGTTTTTCCTGGTTTTCTATTTCTTTCATAAGCTAAGTTAATTGTTTAAAGCAGTTTTTATGTAAGATTGAATCTCCGAGAAATCAAAATTTCCTGACTTTGGAATTAGAATATATTGTCCGTCGCTACTGGTACTTTCATTTAGAACATTGTCCGTTGTCAGTTGAATTTGTTTAACACTGTAAGCTTTAGGATCTCCAAAGACCTGAATCAGGCTTTTGATTGTCCCTGTATTTAAATCTGTTTGTACAATTTGGCTAATCGTATTTACTATATCGTCAAATTTATTTGCCGCTTGAAGGGAAATAAGTTTGTTTTCAATTCCGGTTAAGACTGCAAATTGACGTAAACTTCTGGCGAAGTCGGAATCTCCGTGGCGTGAACGGACAAATTTCAGGGCGGTAGTTCCGTCGAGATTTGTCGGACCTTTATCAAAGTGAAGTTGCTCATAACGGCAAGTGAATTGTGTTTCCAGTTGGTATCCGGAATATTTTGCCTTGAGAGCATTAATTTGGTCCTCCGTAAACCCGCAGGTGTTATTTTCCTGACCCGTAATGGGATAAAAAGGATCGCTGAATGTAACGGGTACCTGGACGGTAACTCCTCCAAGATCGTCAATAATCTTCGTAAATCCTCCAAAGTCTACAGAAACAAAATAGTTAATTGGTAGACCGGTTACGGAGGTAATTGTAGGACCAACGTTTTGGAAGCCGTTTGTTGAGCCGACAGAATTAATTTTATGACCTCCCGTTATCCAAAGATCGCGGGGGACAGAAATAAAAGCCACCTTTTTGGTATTAGTATCGACATGAATTACTATCATACTGTCGGTAAGAAGCGCTCCGTCATGTCCCGCTCCTCCGTAGCCCAAGAAAAGAATATTGTAAACACCTTTTTGAGGGACCACCCCGTTAATTGGTTTTGGGGTAGCGAGAGCGAAAGAATTTGGAGTTGGAGAAACAAAAGGGTTTTTAACAAAAATTTTTGAAAGGGTCAGAGCAAGATATGTTCCGCCGAATCCAATCAAAAAAGTTCCCGTTAAAAGTAAATAAAATATTATTTTTTTCAACTTGAATATCATTATACAGTAGAGGTAAGATAATATTGTGAATAGATTCTTAAAGTATGTCATATCAATTGGGATTTCTTTATTTGTTGGGGGTTTGGGTAGTATTTTCACAATTTCTTCAATTCCGGTTTGGTACGCCACTTTAAATAAACCCTCGTTTAGTCCTCCAAATTGGCTTTTTGGCCCCGTTTGGACAATCCTATATATCTTAATGGGGATAAGTGTTGCTCTTGTTTGGGAAAAAGGCCTGAAAACTAAAAAAGTCCGTGATGCAATTTATTTGTTTATTATTCAACTAATCTTCAATGCTATCTGGACGCCAATATTTTTCGGAGCTCGAAATATTTTTCTTGGGCTAATAGTAATAATCTTAATGTGGATTTTTATTTTGAAGATAATTTTGGCTTTCGGAAAAATAAATAAAACTGCAAGTTACCTGCTTTACCCTTATATTACTTGGGTAAGTTTTGCAACCATTCTTAACTTCTCCGTTTGGATTTTGAACAGATAGATAATATAATTCTTTTTATATGGACTTGATGGAGAAAATTGCTTCACTTGCAAAACGCCGTGGATTTATTTTTCAGGGGAGTGAAATTTACGGAGGATACCAAGGATTTTGGGATTACGGTCCACTTGGAACCGAACTGAAGAATAATGTCAAAAAGGAGTGGTGGAAAACAATGGTTTACAAAAGAGAGGACGTCGTTGGAATGGATGCGGCGATAGTAATGAATCCTATTACCTGGGAAAAATCGGGCCACCTTAAGGCTTTGACTGACCTACTGGTTGAATGCAAGGTTTGTCATAAAAGAGTAAGGGCAGATAATGAAGAATTGATTGCCGATCATGAGAAGCTTCATGATGGCAAAAAAGATATTTGGACGGAACCCAAAAATTTTAATCTGATGACGGAAGTCTTTCTAGGAACGACAGAACCCAAAGAGAAGGCTTATCTTAGGGGGGAAATTACTCAGGGGGTTTTTGTAAATTTTAAAAATGTAGTTGATTCAACCCGCATCAAAATTCCCTTCGGAATTGCACAAATCGGAAAAGCATTCAGAAACGAAATAACTCCCGGGAATTTAACTTTCCGTTCGCGCGAATTTGAACAGATGGAACTTGAATATTTTGTTAAACCGGATGAAAAAGAAAGTAAGAAAACTTTTGAAGAATTTAAGGAAATCAGAATTAATTGGTACAAGAGTCTTGGAATGAATCTGGATAAACTTCATTTCCATGACCACGAACCTGAAAAGAGAGCCCACTATGCCAGATATGCCACGGATATTGAATATCAGGCCCCATTCGGATGGAGTGAAATGGAAGGAATTCACCACAGAGGGGATTATGATTTGAAAAATCACGGCTTAAAATACCACGATGATATGACGGGAGAAGAATTTATTCCCTGGGTTATTGAAACTTCGGGCGGAGTCGATAGGGCAATGCTGTTCTTTTTAATTGATGCATATAAGGAAGAGGGAAAAAGAGTTCTTTTAAAACTCGATCCGAAACTGGCGCCGTATAAAGTGGCTGTTTTTCCGCTTTTGAAAAATAAACCGGAGTTGGTAGAAAAAGCCAGAGGGATTTATAACGAATTGAAGAAAAATTTTGTTGTAGTTTGGGATGAACGGGGAAACATCGGCAAACGCTATTTTGCACAGGATGAAATAGGAACTCCGTGGTGTGTCACAGCTGATTTTCAGACACTTGATGATAATACTGTGACGGTACGTGATAGAGATACCGCTAAGCAAGAGAGGATCTCTATTGACAAATTAACGGAATATTTCCAAAATAAATTGAAGTGAAAAAATTTATACCTGTTTTGATTGGAATAGGAGTTATAATTGTTGCGGTTGTGGCCTTCTTTGTGATTAGAGGTTCCAAGGGGAGTTCTTCATCCAGTTCGGGAAGTGAGGAGGCCAATACACCCCTTCTTCCCGAGAGCGAGTGGCCAGCCATTTCTCTTACTCCGACAAGTGACCCGACGGTTTCGGGGTCTCTTGGTCATTGGCTGGATTTTAAGGTTGAGAAAATCAACGTTCAGGGCGCCACCTCAATGGATTACCTTTTGGTATATAACACCAGCGACGGAGGCCAACAAGGGGTTCCAGGGACCGTTAAACTGACCGGAGGAGATATCGACAGACCTCTTCTTCTGGGTTCAGAATCCTCCGGAAAATACAGGTACGATGATGGAGTTGAGCAGGGAACAATGACGATTACTTTTCGAGATTCAAACGGCAAATCCGTAGGTAAGCTGGCAACGGATTTTCATCTTCAGACGGGAGTTACAGCCTTGACGTCTGTTGACGGGACTTTTACGTATAACTTGGATAAGATTGCTAAAAATGTTTATTTTGTAACAATGAAGACTTATCTTGAGCCTACAGTAGCTTCAGTGGTTTGGCAGAATGGCTATGGAGTTTTTGCTTCAGACGGTAAAGTCCATTCAGGAAAATTAGCTCAGTGATCCTTTTTATAATCTTCCAGTTTTGATTTAATATAGCTTAGCGCCTTATGATCGTTAAATGCAGTGTAAAGTACTGCAACACGATCCGCTGAACCAATAAAATCCTCTATTAGAAAAAGTTTTCCAGCCCGAAGATTTTCGGTATTGATAGTAGGTTGTTCTCCAGGCCTTAGCCCACGAGCTTTGGCAATTTTATCAATTTTTTGTAAATTCCTGGCCAACTCACGCCTGTCGACCGTTGTACACATTTGACCAAGTGAACTAAGTGTACTGGAGAGCGTAAAATTCACTTCCACCCTGTCTTTATTCATATTCAAATCGGATTGTATCACCCGATTTATTTATAAGCAATTTTTGTTGTGAAAGTACTTGACATGCTCGTGAAAATAGTCTTTAATGGTTATTAATGGTGAGAAATGGTAGTAACCATCTCTTACCACATCTGCCCAGATGAAAGAAAATGTTTGTTGGAACATATTTAGTCAGTGTGACTTCAGGAAAGAGAACCTCTGTCCCCTCAGTTTTCCGTTCGAAACTAGGAAAATCGGCAATTTTAGCCAGATGGTATGAGGGCTGTCTTGTTCTGGTGGGGACTGACAGCTGGAATGCACTTTTAGAACGAACAACAGGAGGAGAGCGGATGATTGTTGAACCGGTCAGACAAACTGAACATTTCATATACGCTTCGGCTTTTGAAGTTGAAGCTGACGATCAGGGAAGGATAGTTTTGCCCGAGAGGCTTATCACATACGCCAATTTGGGTTCGCAGGTTTATTTTTTGGGAGTCGGGGACAGGATTGAAATTTGGAATAAAGAAGCTTGGGAGAAGAAAGAAGCTGAAGTGGCAGCCGACGCAGCAAGCTATATAGAAAGAATAGCTACGAAAAATGGAAGGTAATTTGCACGAATCAGTACTGATAGAAGAAGTGATTGAGGCTTTGCACATTGAAAAAGATCATAAATATGTAGATGCAACTCTAGGTAACGGAGGGCACGCTTTGGAAATTTTAAGAAGAGGGGGAAGTGTACTGGGAATTGATCTGGATCCAAAGATGCTTGAAATTACTGAAGAACGTCTCAAGGAAGCCGGAGAAAAGAATTTCAGATTGGCTAACGGCAACTTTACTGAGATTGGGAAATTTGTTACCGAAAACGATTGGGACAATGTAGACGGAATTCTTTTTGACCTGGGAGTCACAAACTTGCACTTAAAGGATTTACAAAGAGGTTTTTCTTTTGAAAATCCCGACGCACTCCTTGATATGAGAATAAATCCGGATTCTCAAGGTGTGAAAGGGTCGGATCTGTTAAATGTATTAAGGGAAGACCAACTTGAAGACCTTTTTGAGGTAACGCTTGAACCGGGAGCTGCAAAATGGATTAGCGGGCGAGTAATACACTCAAGAGCGGAAAAACCGATTTCGGTAGTTGGAGATCTGCTGGAGATTTCGAGAGGTTTAAAAACGGGAAAAATCGGGTTAAACGAAGCAACTTTACCTTTTTTGGCTCTGAGAATTGCGGTCAACAGCGAACTGACCAATTTAGAAGAAGTATTACCAAAAGCTTTCGATTTATTAAATAAGAAAGGAAGGCTTGTGGTAATAAGTTTTCATTCAAGAGAGGATGCAATAGTTAAAAATTTTTTCAAAGAGAAGGCGTTGGAGGGAGCCAGAATAATAACATTTAGGCCAATTAAAGCGGGGAACAAAGAAATGGATATAAATAAAAGGGCAAGAAGCGCAAAGATGCGGGTCTTGGAAAAAGTTTATGAAAAACCTAATCAGAAAGAATAAAAATATAAAAAATAATAGTACTTCTTTGGGAATTAAGAAGTATATTTTAATTGGTGTTTGCGGAATTTTGGCAATTTCATCAATTTTTATGACATTGGAAACTGCAACTTCGAGTGTTGAAGTTGCAAGTTTAATGACAAAAGAAAATGATTTATCCTCCCAAAAGAGAGATTTGGAGGACACCTTGGTAAAGTCGCTTTCCGTTAATTCACTTCAACAAGAAAGCAGCGGACTCGGGTTCGAAAAGCCGACAGTTCTCGTTTATGCTGATGAATCTCAGCCGGTTGCAAAACTTCCTTAGTTAAAAATGCCCACAAAGATACGTATACTTACGGCAATTTTTTTAATATTGTTTTTGGCTTTGATAGTTAGACTGTTTTATTGGCAGGTGATTATGGGAAGTGATCTTTCGAGTCAAGCCAAGAATCAGTATGCCGCCTCGACGGTTACATCAGCTCCCCGCGGGAATATTTTAGCTTCAGACGGTACCCCATGGGTTGCAAGGACCCAAGCGTGGCAAATTTATGTAAATCCTCATCAAATTACGGATACTCCGGTAAGTATTGCGGCGAAACTTGCTCCTTTACTGGTGGTTGATCCGACTGATAAGACAGCACTTTTGACGGAGGAAGAGCAAATTCAAGGTCTTTTGTCTAAGGATGCCAACTGGGTTTCGATTCAGTCTAAAGTTTCCGACAGCGTTAAGAAAAATATTGAGGCTTTGGGAATTCAGGGGATCGGGTTTGATAGCCAAGAAGCTTCCTATTACCCCGAAGCCTCTTCTGCGGCTCAGCTTTTGGGTTTTGTCGGAAAAGATGCCGACGGGAACGACATTGGATATTTTGGGCTCGAGGGATATTACAATCTGCCCCTAATGGGTAAGCCCGGTTTTGTCGGAGGGGAAAAAGATGCTTTGGGTTCGCCGATTCTTCTTAGTGGAGGAACACAGATTTCTGCCGTTTCGGGAGTGGACCTTAATACAAATATCGATAAAAGAATACAGAACGTGATTGAAACAGAACTTGCAAACGGTATTCAGAAATACGGAGCGTCCGGAGGAAGCGTAACAATAATGGATCCAAAAACCGGTAGGGTTTTGGCAATGACAAGTTTACCGTCTTTTGATCCTGCAAATTATTCTCAATATAGTGACTCTCTATTCAAAAACCCTGTAATTACCGATACATTTGAGCCGGGGTCCATATTTAAGCCCATTATAATGGTATCGGCTCTTGATGCCGGACTGGTAACCCCAGATACGGAGTGTGATATTTGCAACGGTCCGCTCAAGGTTGATAAATATTTAATAGAGACTTGGAATAATGTTTATCATCCGGGCAGTTCCATGACGGATGTTATTGTCAACTCGGACAATGTAGGGATGTCGTTTGTTGGCCAGAAATTGGGAGCAGACAATCTCTATGACTACCTGACTAAATTCGGAATAGGACAAAAAACAGGAATTGACCTGCAGGGTGAAGTAGCCCCGAAACTTAGAGATAAAGGAACCTGGAGTGACGTTGATCTGGCTACGGCAAGTTTTGGTCAAGGAGTTGCCGTCACGGGTATTGAGATGGTACGGGCGGTTTCCGCAATTGCCAATGGGGGTTATCTTGTTACACCGCGGGTTGTAGATTCCGTGAGCGGTGACGGCTGGCAAGAGGAGGTAAAGACCGATACCCCAATAAGAATTATAAGCCAGCAGGCGGCTCAGGAGACTACACAAATGATGGTTGATGCAGCCAACTACGGTGAAGCTAAATGGTGCAGAATCCCCGGTTTTAGTGTTGCCGGCAAAACCGGAACTGCCCAGATTCCCGTTGCGGGGCATTACGACCCGACCAATACAAACCACTCTTTTATTGGTTTTGCTCCGGCAAATAATCCTAAATTTGTCATGCTTGTAACTTTAAAATCCCCCACATCTTCTCAGTGGGCGGCTGAAACAGCAGCCCCCCTTTGGTATGCAATTGCTAAGGATCTGTTTCCGTATATGGGTGTTGAGCCCGACAGCAGTTTTTGATAATTATCTAGTTAAAAATGGTACAATAACAATCAGATGTCAAAATTTATTATCACGGGAGGGAAAAAGCTTGAGGGCAAAATTAGCCTTTCAGGTAATAAAAACTCAGCCTTGAAGCTGATCCCCGCAGCACTTTTGGCCGATTCTCCTTCAATTTTAACAAATGTACCCGATATTTCCGATGTTTCCGTAATGCTTGAACTCATTAGTAGGCTTGGAGTCAAAGTTCAGTATAAAGACCACACGGTTACAATTGATCCCAGAGGTTTAAATTCATTTGACCTTGATCCTGACTTGTCGGCAAAGTTCAGAGCCTCGGTGGTTTTAGCAGCACCCTTACTTGTTAAATTCGGTAAAGCTATAGTTACGCCGCCGGGAGGGGATCAAATTGGTGAACGTTTACTTGATACTCATTTTGCCATGATGCAGAAAATGGGAGTTGAGATTAGACGGGAAGACGGCAGATATTTTTTGGATTGGAAAAAGCGCAAATCTACGGATATTTTTCTTGATGAGCCTTCAGTGACAGCAACGGAAATGGGACTTATGATGGCTGCCTCAATGCCTTCGAAAATGAAGATTGACGATGCGGCTACGGAACCTCATGTAACTGATTTGGCAAATTTTTTGACCAAAATGGGAGCAAAAATAGACGGAATAGGATCAAATGTTTTGACTATTTCCGGCGGAAAACTTAGCGGTACCGAGCATAGAGTTTGCCCGGACCATATCGAGGGCGGCACTTTTGCAATCGCTGCGTCCATAACAGGGGGAAAAGTTGAAATAGAAGATTTTAAAGCTAAAGAGTGCCCGATGATTCTAAATTATCTTTCATATATGGGTGTTAATTTTAAGGCTTCGGAAAATTCACTGACGGTTTTGCCTTCAAAATTGGTTGCCTCAAGGCCGAAGTTTCAAACAAGACCGTGGCCGGGTTTTCCGACCGACCTAATGAGTCCTTTTATTGTCCTGGCTACACAAACCCAAGGAACCGTTCTCTGCCATGATTGGATGTATGAGTGGAGAATGTTTTTTGTCGATGATTTGATTTCGATGGGAGCAAAAATATTTATTGCCGACCCTCACAGGGTTATAGTCAGCGGTCCGACACCGCTTCTGAGCGACAGGCTTTTCTGCAAGGATATAAGAGCCGGAATTTCCGTGATCTTGGCGGCACTTGTTGCGCAAGGCAGAAGTGAGATTGAAAATGTTGAGGTTGTAGCCAGGGGATATGAGAATATTGATGAAAGATTGAAATCTCTGGGGGCAGAGATTGTCCGTATAGATGATACTAAAAAATAAATATAGACAAAAGATAGTTACTTTTGGCGGAAAAACAGGCCATTTTCAGCTTCTCAACGGTCTTAAAAAATATAATGATACCTCTCTAATTACCGCTGTTGTCGGAACGTGGGATAGCGGTGGCAACTCAGGAGTTTTAAGAAGCGAATTGGGAGTTCTTCCTCCGGGGGATATCAGAGCCTGTCTTTTGGCTTTAATGGAAGATGAGGAACAACAGCGTATTGCTCAGAGGCTTTTTGATGACAGGTTAAAAGAAGTTGCGGGACCTCTTAAAGGCAATTCTATAGGAAATTTAATCGGTGTCAGGCTTGATCATATTTTTCACGGACAGGACAGAGGAACCGATGCCGAAAGATCACTTTTTAGAATTAGGGCGCAGGTTTTACCCGCCACGATGACTGATTTAAATTTGATTGGCCATACGTTAAAAGGAATTGAAATAGATGGAGAGGGCAATATTGACTGCAGAAGAGAAAGAAATGATTTTGACCCCAAGGACAGAATAGTAAGGATATTTTTTACAACTCATGCGGACACAAACCCCAGGGTAATTAAAGCCATTAAAAGTGCAGATAAGATAGTTTTTGCTCCCGGAGATCTTTTTACAAGTATTTTGCCGCATCTTTTGGTGGACGGTGTGGCTGAAGCTATTCAGAAATCAAAGGCTAAGGTTTATTTTATTATGAATCTGACTACAAAGAGCGGAGAAACCGACAGTTTTAAAGCCTCCGATTACATAAAAAATTTTGTATATTATTTAGGAAATAAAAATAGACTTAATTTTATTATTGCCAATAAAGGTGTTTTTGATAAAGAAGTTGTAAAACTTTATGAAGGCGAAGGTAAAGAGGCTGTAAAAATCGATGAAAAGGAATGTAAAAAGATAGCTCCCAAAGCTAAAATTATCAGACAAAAATTGGGGGAGTATCTAAAAAAGGACCACCTTCTGAGGCATAACCCCGAGGCTCTTGCTCTTAGTATTCTTAGGAGTTCCTGATTGGAGGCCAAAACCTCGTTCCTTTGGTATAATACAAGTATGACTAAGGCTATTAATAAACTTTTGAGAGGTGCAAAAGGTATAACCGATGATTCTAGAAAAGTTGAAGAAGGGTTTATTTTTGTGGCTGTTAAAGGCAACGTGTCCGACGGTCACGACTATATAAACGAGGCAGTCCATAGAGGAGCAAGAGCGGTTGTGGGGGAAAAAGCCGTAAAGGGACTGCCTGTTGCCTATTATAAAGTTACCGATTCCAGGCAAGCCTTGGGGGAATTGGCTTCGGAATATTACGGTAATCCATCCGGTAAGCTCAAGATAGTTGGTGTTACCGGAACAAAGGGTAAAACCACAACCTGCTACCTTATTCACCATATCTTGACTAAGCTTGGCAGAAAAACCGGATTGATAACTTCGATAGCTGCCAAGATAGGGGATACGGAAATTGATACCGGATTCCACGTCACAAGCCCGGACGTTATATCGCTTCATAAACTTTTGTCTGAAATGGTAAACGCGGGATCGGAATATGTGGTTATCGAAGTCAGTTCACACGGAATTGATCAGAAAAGAATAGCCGGAGTGAAATTTGATGTCGGAGTTTTGACCAACATTGCACCGGAACATTTGGATTACCACAAGACTTTTACCGAATATAAAAGAGTTAAAATGTCTTTTATAAATTCTTGTAAGAATAAGGTTATTGCCCCGAGCGATACAAATTTGGAACTGCTGCCCGGAAAATTTAATAATTTGGATGCCGAAGCTGCAATTATGGCTGTTAGCTTTTTCGGAATCGATAGGAAAGAGGCAATCGAGTCAATAAAGTCATTTAAGCTTCCGGAAGGCAGACTTAGTGAGATAAATAATAACTTGGGGATAAAAATTATAGTTGATTTTGCTCATACTCCGGAATCCCTTGAGGCGGTTCTTTCTTATTTAAAAGGTATTACAGAAGGAAAGTTAATATCTGTCTTTGGTTGTGCGGGGGAAAGGGATCCGAGAAAAAGATTTAAGATGGGTAAAATTTCTTCAAAATTGAGCGACATCTCTATTTTTACTGCGGAAGATCCGAGAAGCGAAAATATTTTCAAGATTTTGTCAAAAATGGCAAGCGGTGCCCGATCTGCCGGAGGGAAAGAAGACGAAGATTTCTTTAGAATCGCCGAAAGAGGCGAAGCTATCGCTTATGCGCTTTCAATTTGTAGAAGAGGAGATACGGTTGTGGTTTTGGGAAAAGGACACGAAAAGAGTATGGCTTATGGAGGATATGAGCATCCTTGGAATGATGTAGAGGAAATCGAAAACTATTTAAATAGAAAGAAGAATATTTCGGCCATAATTTTAGCTGCAGGAAAAGGAACAAGGATGAAGTCAGATCTGCCCAAAGTTCTTCATCCTATTTGTGGGCGTCCGATGATTGCTTATTCTTTACAAAATTTGAGAAGGGCAAAAATCGGAGAGATTGTCACAGTGGTTTCTTACCGAAAGAATATTGTTGTGAAGGAAATTGGAGGGGAAGTCAAGATTGCATTCCAGAAAAATTCCAGGGGTGGAACCGCTGATGCAATAAATGCGGGAGTCAGATTTGTTTCCGAAGGAATAGGAACAGTGGTCGTTATGTATGGAGACGATACCGCTTTTTATTCTCCAGGGACGATAAATAAAGTTATTGATTACCACAAGAGAACAAATGCAACATTAACATTTGTAACCCTGCTTAAGGATAATCCTTCGGGCTTAGGAAGGATCGTCAGGGGAACAAATGGAGATTTGGTAGCAATAGTTGAAGAAAAGGATACAACGCCCGATGAGAAGAGAATAAAAGAGATAAATGACGGAATGTATATTTTTGATAAAGAATTTCTAATGAAAAATATACCAAATGTTAAAAAGAATCCAATAACAGGGGAGTTGTATGTTAACGAAGTAATAAAAATGGCAATAGATCAGAAAAAGAAAATCTCTATTTATAGATTACCGGATGCTCTTGAGTGGCAGGGAGTTAATACCCCCGAGGAGCTTGAAAATGCGAGAAAGATAATGGAGGAAAAATTGAAATGAAAGTTCACATGATGGGAATTGGCGGGAGCGGTATGTCAGGCGTTGCCAATTTAGCTTCAGAGATGGGTTATGAGGTGACCGGTTGTGATTTGGAAAGCCAAACTGCATATCAGAAGAATATATTCAAAGGCCACTCGCCTGAACATCTAAAAGGAATCGATCTTCTTGTTGTTACCCCTGCTGTTTATTATCAGAACAAGAAAAATGCGGAACTTATTGAAGGAGAAAAGAGGGGAATTGCCACAACTTGGGAAAAGTTTGTTGGTAATTATCTTGCTGTTGGCAAAAAGATGATTTGTATAGCAGGTACACACGGTAAGTCTACAACAACCGCAATGGCAGGGAGTCTTCTAACCGATGCCGACCTTGATCCCCTTGTTGTCGTTGGAGCGAATGTGCCGTGGTGGAACGGAAACTCCAGATTTGGCAAAGGTGAATATTTTGTTGTCGAGGCAGACGAATTTAATAATAATTTTTTAAATTACTCACCTGAAATAATAATTTTAAATAATATTGAATTTGACCATCCGGATTTTTTCAAAGATGAGAAAGCGGTTTTTGAAAGTTTTAAGAAATTTATTGACTGTTTAACAGGAATGAAGATTTTGATTGTTAATAAAGATTCTCCGGGTGTCCAGAAGCTTTTAGGAATGATAGATAAAAGTGATCTGGAAATAATCGAGTATTCTCCGGATAATGACAAATTGGGTTTTGATTTGTCTCTTCCTGGTAAACACAATATAGCAAACGCACTTGGAGTTGTTGCTTTAGGAAAACTCCTTGATATAAACGAAAGAATTATTAATAAATCTTTATCATCCTTTCCCGGAATCGGGAGAAGAATGGAGTTGATTGCGGATAAACATGGAATAAAAGTTTATGATGATTACGCTCACCACCCGACGGCTATTGCGGCAACCCTTCAGGCACTTCGCGAAAAATATCCGGCAAATCGAATTTTGGCAATCGACGAACCCCATGGTTTTGCCAGAACTAAAGCACTTTTGTCTTTATATAAAGATGCTTTCAAGGATGCCGACAAGTTAATGATAGGACCAATTTTCAAAGCAAGAGATAGTGAAACTTTTGGTATGACACCTCAGATAGTTGCTGAAAAGGCACAAAATTCCGATTCAGTTGGTTATGATTCATTCGAAAAAATTAAATCAATATTACAAAAAGATATTAGGCCAAGCGATATAATCTTGGTTATGGGAGCCGGAAAAAGTTATTTGTGGGCGAGAGAGATTTCAAAATTAATTAAATGAAAAAAATAACACAAAATAGTTTTAGAGATATTACCACGTTCCATTTAGGGGGAGAGATTGGATTTTATGTAGAAGTGGAAAATGCTGATGAAGTTAAATGGGCTATCAAAGAGGCTAAAAAAAGAAAATTAAAGATTTTTGTTCTCGGTGATGGTAGCGATGTTTTGGCATCGGATATGAATTTTGATGATTTTGTTGTTAAGTACATTGGGAAAAAATATCATATTGATGATAATTGTATAACTGCAGAAGCCGGGATGAAGTGGGACGATTTAGTCGATTTATCGGTTGAAAATAATCTTCAAGGAATTGAGTGTCTATCTGGAATCCCCGGAACAGTGGGTGCTTCCCCGGTTCAAAATATCGGGGCTTATGGTCAGGAAATAGCTGATACATTTGTTAGCCTTACGGCTTATGACATTGAGAATGAAAAGTCCGTAACGTTTAATAAAGAAGATTGTAGGTTTGGGTATAGGGAAAGTATTTTTAAGGAAAAGTCACATTGGCAAAAATACATTATTGTTGATGTTACATTAAAATTTAACAAAAATGCCAAACTGAAGATTAATTACGAATCACTAAAAGGATATGTCAAAGAAAACCCGACGCTAATTGATGTTCGTAATGCAGTTTTAGAAGTTAGAAAAACGAAGCTGGAGGATCCAAATAAAGTTGGTAATGCCGGCTCATTTTTTAAAAATCCGACAATTGATATCGAGCAAAAAGAAAAGCTGCAAAGTAAATACTCTGATATAAAGATCTTTCCTTTTGAAAATAAATTCAAAGTTTCAGCCGCATGGTTAATTGAGAAAGCCGGATGGAAAGGAAAAACGCATAAAGGTGTCGGCGTATCTCCCAAACACGCTTTAATTTTGATTAATGCAAGCGGAAAAGCAAAAGCCGAAGATGTCCTGGAACTTTCGGAAATGATTACTACCGATATTTACAAAAAGTTTGGAATTAAGTTGGAGAGGGAGGTACAGTTAATTAATTTTTAAAATTATGGATTATAAAAATAAAAGAGTAGCGATTTTAGGGTACGGAATTGAGGGACAGGACGCCGAAAAATTTTTTAAATCTCAGGGTGCCAAAATTACCATTCTTGATAAAAAGCTAGACGAGAATTATCTAAATGATTTATCAAAATTTGATATTATTGTCCGTTCCCCCGGTGTTTACAGATTTTTACCTCAAATTGTCGAATCGGAAAAATCAGGAGCGGTAATTACCTCCGCTATTAAAATATTTTTTGATGAATGCAAAGGAAAAATTATCGGCGTTACGGGAACAAAAGGTAAGGGTACTACTTCTTCTTTGATTTATGACATCCTAAAAGCTGGTGGGCGTGATGTTTATTTGAGCGGAAATATAGGCAAGCCGTATTTGGAGCTTTTGCCAAAACTTACAAAAGATTCATGGGTTGTAATGGAAATGTCTTCGTTTCAGCTGATTGATATGGATGCTTCTCCCTATATTGCCGTGGTATTGAATATCACAACGGATCATTTGGATTGGCATAAAGACCGTGAGGAGTACGTAAATGCGAAAAGGAATATCGTAAGTCATCAAAAATCTGATGATTTTGCTCTTCTGAATGAAGAATATGAAACACCCAAAAGCTTCGCGGAAGTTGCAAAAGGGAAAGTAGTATTCTTTTCCAAGAAAAAGCTTGATCAGGAATATAAAGAAGGTTTACTTTTGAGAGGTGAACATAATCTGGAAAATATCGCCGCAGCAGTTGAAACCGCCAAAGTTGTTGGAATTAATGAAGATATAATTTTAAAAACTGTCAGATCTTTTAAAGGACTTGAACACAGACTTGAATTGGTTGGCACGGTAGACGGAGTTACTTTCTATAACGATTCATTTGCGACAGGCCCTCAGCCGACAATTGCCGCCATTAATTCTTTTACGGAGCCCGAAACCTTGATTTTGGGAGGGAGCGATAAGGGTTTGGATTATACAGAGTTGGGTGACATGATCGCAGGAAACAAAAATGTTCAAAATATTATTCTCATCGGTTTTATCAGAAATTTAATAAAAGATGCTTTGAAAAAATCAAATTATTTAGGAGAAATAATAGATTTGGAAACAAGTCCGATGTCTGAAATTGTCAAAAAAGCAAAAGAAGTTACCCCGAAGGACGGAGTTGTTATTCTTTCTCCGGCAGCCGCGAGTTTTGACATGTTCAAAAATTATAAGGATAGAGGAGACCAATTTAAAAACGCTGTCCACCAATTAAATGAAAAAGAAACTTAAAGTTGTAGTTCTATCAGGTGGAAGATCCTCCGAACGCGAAATATCACTTCTTTCCGGTAAGGAAGTTTTGGCAAATATCGATAAAAGTAGATATAACGCAAAATTACTAATTGTTCCAAAAGTCGGCAACGAGTGGACTGGGAAGTTGATAAGACTAAAACCAGACCTTATTTTTATTGCACTACACGGAACTTTTGGGGAAGATGGATCGATTCAGGGACTTTTGGAGCAGGTAAATATTCCCTATACAGGTTCCGGAGTTTTGGCTTCTGCGATAGGAATGGATAAAGTTGTCTTTAAAAAATTAATGAGGTTTGGAAGAATTGACGTGCCAAGGGACATTAGGACACCTCCTTGTTTTGTTAAACCGAGTGATCAGGGATCATCCGTTGGTGCATCAATTGTTCTTAATTATAGCGAATTGAAATCTGCAATTAAATTAGCCAATAGATATTCGAATAAAGTTTTACTTGAGGAATATTTAAGAGGAAAGGAATTGACATGTGTCGTTATTGGTAACAAAAACCCAATTGCTTTTCCTATAATTGAAATAAAACCCTTGAAAGGTAAGTTCTTCGATTATGAATCGAAATATACAGAAAGCGGCTCGGAAGAAATTGTTCCTGCCAGGATTTCGAAAAGTTTGGCAAAGAAGGTACAAAAAATTGCAATAGAGGTTTATAAAGCAGTGGGTTGTAAAGGTTTTGGAAGAGTGGATTTTATTTTAAAAAACGATAGGCCAATTGTGTTGGAAATAAATACTATTCCTGGGCTAACTCGAATGTCACTTGTTCCCAAGGCTGCGAAAGCAGCAGGTGTTTCCTATTCAAGACTGCTGGATAAAATAATCGGCTATGCAATTGAAAAATAATAAATATAAAACCTGGGTTGAGGTGTCTAAAAAATCACTTTATCACAATATTGGTGTTTTCCGGAAAAGTATCGGAAAAAAGGTAAATTTAGCCGCTGTTGTTAAAGCTAACGCCTACGGACACGGGTTGAAAGAAATTGTACCCCTGTTGAAAGGCAAAGTAGATCTCTTAGCGGTAGATAATATTGATGAAGCGCTAATTATTCGTCAAATCGATGCTTCCACTCCGGTATTAATTCTTGGCTATACAACTTTGGCAAATCTTTCATTACCCATTGAGAATGACGTTTCATTTGTAATTTACAACATGGAAAGTTTAAAAAAGATTGTGTCTCTGAAACCAAAAAAACCTGCAAAAATTCATTTGAAAATTGAAACAGGACTAAATAGACAGGGGATTCAGAAAAAGGATCTTCTTAAATTTCTTAAATTCATCAAATTGCACAGAGACAGTTTTATATTGGAAGGCATATCTACCCATTTTGCAAATATTGAGGATACACTTGATCCGAGCTTTGCCAAAAAGCAGCTGATTGAATTTAAAAAGACGCTAAAAATTGTTAAGAAAGAAGGCTTTAATCCCCCTTTGATTCATTGCGCGGCATCCGCCGGAACCCTGCTTTACCCTGAAACGCACTTTTCGATGGTGAGAGTCGGATTTGGTATCTACGGATGGTGGTCTTCACTTGAAACAAGGGTATCGCTTCTGGCGCAAAAACGGGATTTAGTTCTAAGGCCCGTAATAACCTGGAAAAGCATAGTTGCCCAAATTAAATACCTTGAAGTTGGAGAGTCTGTGGGCTACGGTCAGACGTGGTTTGCTGCCAGAAAAACAAAGATTGCCGTTATACCCGTAGGCTATTCGGAAGGCTATGATAGAAAACTTTCCAATATCGGTAGGGTTATTATAGACGGACACTATGCCACAATTGTTGGTAGGGTGGCTATGAATATGATAATGATTGATGTTACTGATATTAAAAATGTAAAACTTGAGGATGAAGTTGCTCTTTTGGGAAATAAAGACGGACTGAAAATCTCAGCGGATGAAATAGCAAAGAAAATTGGTACAATAAACTATGAAGTGGTTTCAAGAATTAATCCACTTCTGCCAAGAGTCATAGTATGAAAAAAATTAACCCAATTGTCAGGTGGTGGGTGACACCGGAACTTCCTCCTGAAGATATCTTTGCTAAACACAATTTCCTTTCTCAATGGCTAATACATCCAATAAAAAGAAGATTGGCAAGACATTATTTGAGATTACTGCAAAAATTTACGGATATTAAAGTAATTGCCATAACCGGAAGTACAGGAAAAACCACAACAACTGAAATTCTGGCATCAATTCTTAAAACAGTAGATAAAACAGTTTGGTCCAGTGAGGGAATAGACCCTGTTTATAATATCCCCAATACTATTTTGCGAACTTCATGGGGAACAAGATATCTTGTTCTTGAAATGTCCGTCGAATATCTAAATGAGATGAATTATTATTTATGGTTGGTAAAACCCGATGTTGGAATTATTACGAATATAGCGACAACGCATACCCAGTTTCTAAAGACAAAAGAAGGCGTGGCTGCAGAAAAGAGTAAACTCATAAAAGTATTAAGTGAAACCGGGGTCGCAGTTCTTAATGTTGAGGATTCACTTGTAAAATCATTTTCAAAAAATACGAAAGCTAAGATATGTTGGTATGGTGAGGGAAGTGAAATTTATGCTAAAAATGTCAAGTTGAATCAAGATTTGAGTACTTCTTTTACTCTGTATATCAATAAGAACAAAAAATATGTTCATATGAATGCTTTTGGTAAACAGTTTGTTAATAATGCTATAGCTTCATCTGCTGCTGCGTTTTCGTTGGGAGTAAATCTTGAAAATATTGTAAAAGGGATTCAAATATTTAAACTTTCTCCCCATAGATTAAATATTTTTAGAACAGTATCAAACGGGATTATTTTTGACGATTCTTATAATAGTAATCCTAAAGCTGCAAACGAATCGCTGGATACTTTTAATTGTCTTGCCGGAGCCAAGACTAAAATTGCAGTGATTGGCGATATGCTCGAGCTCGGAAAATTTGAAGAATCTTCTCATAAAGAACTCGGGAAGAAGATTAGTAAAATGGATTTTGAATATTTGATATGTGTAGGTAGTGCGACAAGATTTGTTCTAGAAGAAGCAAGTAAAGTGATTGGCGAAAATAAATGTTTTTTGACAACAAACTGGTCGGAAGCTCTTGGAATTATTAAGCCACTACTTGGTCATGATACGGCACTTTTTGTTAAAGGATCACGTTCAATTTATCTTGATAAGTTAGTTCATTCGCTTACCTAATTGCCTCTTATTTCACGCAAGACTATAATCTTTATAGACCGGACATATGACAAATTACTTAACTTTGACCTTGGGATTAATTATTTTCTCTTTTCTTGTCAGTTTGGTACTAATAGTTCCTTTCATAGATCTTCTTTATAAACTGCATTTGACCAGGAGACGCGAGGCTCCAAAGAGCGGTAAAATTCCGCTTTTTGATAAGCTTCACGATATTAAAGTTGGAACCCCTGTTGGTGGAGGGGTATTAATAATAGTTTTGGTTTGTTTGTTTTTTCTAATCATCTTTCCCTTGGCCTCCCGCTTGGGTATATATATTAAAAGTTCTTTTTCGTTGAGGGGGGAGCTTTTTGTAATATTTTTTACTTTTATATCTTTTGGGCTATTGGGTTTATCCGACGATCTTTTAAAAATTTTCGGTAAGCCATCTAAAGGAGTACTGGGTTTATGGTTTGGGCTAAGACGTTCTCAGAAATTTGTTTTGCAATGCATCCTTGCGCTTTTTGTTGGATTTTTTATTTATAGGTATTTGGGTATAAGCATATTAAATATTCCTATTATTCATCAGGTTTACAACCTTGGGATTTGGTATATTCCATTTTCCGCGTTTGTGATTGTTGCTTTTACTAATGCTTTCAATATTACCGACGGCCTTGACGGACTTGCCGTGGGACTGCTCATAATTTGCTTATGTTCTTTTGAAATAATTGCAGCAGGGAATCTTGATACTCCACTTTCCTTCTTCATTTCGTTGCTTGTCGGTTGTCTTATTGCGTTTCTTTACTTTAATGTTTGGCCGGCAAGAGTTTTTTTGGGAGATGCGGGAGCACTTTCCTTCGGAGCTACTCTTGCGGTTATTGGCCTTTTAACCGGTAAAATTATTGCCTTGGTAATTATTGGAGGAGTTTTTGTTATTGAGGTAACATCTTCCTTAGTTCAGATGCTTGGTTGGAAAATACTAAAAAAACCTATTTTTCCGTTGGCTCCGATTCACCACGCGTTTTTAGCCCGAGGATGGAAAGAACCCAAGATTGTGATGAGAGCTTGGATTGTTGGTTTCCTTCTGGCTATTTTTGGTCTTTGGCTAGCGACCATATAAATTTTCCAAGTGAAAAACAGAAAATTGGTACTGTCCAAACAAAATAAATCATTTGATCGTAATTTATTTTTTTTAATATTGGTTTTTGTAATTATTGGAATCATTGCTGTTGCCGATGTTTCCGCTCCTCAGGCCCTAAACACTTATGGTGATAAATTTTATTTATTAAAAGAGCAGGCAATATCCGCCGCTATCGGTCTTACTGCCTTTTTTGTATTATCCAGAATCAAATATACCGTTTGGGAGAAAGTTGCCACCCCGCTTTTTTTTATTTCTTTGCTTTTTTTGCTTTTAGTTCTTTTGGAACGTTTTGGTCTTACAGCTCTTGGCGCCAGGCGTTGGATTAGTCTGGGTCCTATTAATTTTCAACCGTCGGAATTTATAAAATTTACAATTTGTATTTATTTGGCAAAAGTTGCATCTTCAGGTAAAGGACCACTTTCGTATTTCGTGCCGTTAGTTCTTGTGGCGGGTTTAATCATTTTACAGCCGGATTTAGGTACTACTCTGGTTGTTTTGATAATAGGTATATCTCAAATTTTTGTCTCGGGGGTTAATTTGTTTTATATTTTTGGTGCTCTGGGTGTTGGGGGAATTGCTACGGCTCTACTTGTTATGCTTTCTCCTTACAGGAAAGACAGGCTTAATACGTTTTTACAGGCAACAACCGATCCACTTGGTAAATCCTACCATATTCGACAGATTCTTTTGGCATTAGGTTCGGGTGGAATTTTTGGTGTGGGGTTGGGAGCTTCGAGACAGAAATATTTGTTTTTACCCGAAGCATCGACCGATTCCATTTTTGCGGTGATTGCTGAAGAATTGGGTTTAATAGGAGCCGGAGTTTTAATACTTTTATTTGTTTTTCTGATTATAAAAGGTTTAAAAATAGCTAAGGATGCTCCGGATAAATTTGCTCAGGTTTTAGCGGTTGGTATTTCAGCTTGGATAGGCGGACAGGCGTTTCTAAATATCGCATCAATGGTTTCATTAGTTCCTTTGACGGGTATACCGTTACCGTTTATTTCCTACGGTGGTAGCAGTTTAGTGATGATACTCTCTGCATGCGGTATACTTCTTAATATATCCAGATATGCCACAAGTGAACGCAAATAGATTGGTTTTAACGGGTGGTCATGCGGCAACTACTGCAGTTGCCGTTGTGGAAGAAATAAGATCGGAAGGTAAGAATTGGAAACTCTATTGGATTGGAGTTAGGAATGCGATAGAGGGAAAAAAAATAGTTACGTTGGAATCGGAAGCCTTACCTCGGCTTGGAGTTAAATTCCTACCTTTGACAACAGGAAGAATTCAAAGAAGATTCACTTTATGGACAATCCCTTCAATTTTAAAAATTCCCGTAGGTTTTGTACAATCCGTTTACTATTTACTTAAAATTAAGCCAAAGGCCGTTCTTTCTTTTGGGGGTTTTGCTTCTTTTCCGGTAGTGGTTATGGCCAAATTTTTGAGAATCCCTGTTATTATTCACGAGCAAACTTCTGCTGCGGGTAGGGCAAACATTTTTTCTGCAAGATTTGCTTCAAAGATAGCTTTGTCCCGAAAGGAAAGTACTGTATTTTTCCCGAATTCAAAATGCGAGGTTGTGGGAAATCCAGTAATGAGCGAAATAGAGAGCGTAAAGCCCAAACTTAAATTATCGAATCCCCCTGTAATATTTATAACCGGCGGTTCAAGGGGATCCCAAAGCATTAATTTTGCTGTTGAAAAGATCATCAAAAAACTTCTTTCAAAATATAAAGTTATTCATCAGACAGGGGGACTGGACTATTTAAAGTTCTCGGATATTTGTCAAAAACTTCCCCAAGCTCTTAGGGATAATTATGAAGTGTTTATTAGAGTTAATCCCCTCGATGTTGCCAAGATATACGCCAAGACGGATATTGTTGTAGGAAGGGCGGGGGCAAATACCGTTTCCGAGATAATGACGGTAAAGCGTCCGGCAATATTAATTCCGCTTTCAATAAGTTTTATGGATGAACAAACAAGAAACGCAAGAATTGCAAAAAAATGGGGTATTGCGGAAATCATATCTCAGAGTAATCTGTCGCCCGAAGTATTATTTAAAGAAATAGAAAACCTAATTACTCATTATTCCGAAATAGTTAATAAAGTCAAATCAAAGGACGGTCCGGACAAAGAAGCTTCGAAAAAGATAGTATCTTTACTTAGCTTTTACATGAAGTGAGAAAATTCTTAGCCTTTCTTTCTATCGGAATATTATTTTTGGTAATTATTCTTTCTCAATTTTTTATTAGTGCACAAGTTAGTTGTAGTAGCCAATACGGAGCTTGTCCTGAAAATGTACTTAGCGAAATTTCACCACTTAACGGTAAAAAATTGTTTTTTGTACGAAATGGACTTAAAAAAGTTTTTAGTTCCAGTTATCTAATTTCAGCTTACTCACTTCAATTTAGACTGCCAAACACTATTCAAGTAGACGTTCTGGTTAAAAAACCCTTATTTGCCCTCAAAAGTGATTCTTCGGAGTCGTATGCATTAATAGACAAGGATGGAACAGTACTTTCAGTTGAAGGTAGTTCCGAACTGCCTACGCTTGGTGTAAGTGAAGATTTACCTAAAGTTGGACAAAAAGTTAGTGATAAAGACCTTTTCGCCTTGGATTTGATTGACGGCTTATATAAAATGTATCAGATAAGAAGTGGAATGATACAGGAAGATACTTTGCTTGTTGATCTTCCCGGTCCAGTAAGAGTAATATTTCCATTAGTAGGTGCCGATCGTAACATACTACTGGGTTCTTTGAGCTTGATATACTCAAATATTCAAAGTGGAGAAAATAAAACTTTATATACAGAAATTGATATGAGATACAAAAATCCGGTATTAAGACAATAAAGATGAGTAAATCCAGAATCATTGCTGCTATTGATATAGGGTCTAGTAAAATTGCCACATTGATTAGTCAGGTTGTTGTGGACCCCGTTACCGGTGAAAGTACGGTGAACGTTGTGGGCGCAGCTCAATCAGAGTCAAAAGGTATTAAAAAAGGACAAATAGTTGATATTGATGAAGCTGTTGAAGCAACAATTACTTCAGTTGAAGCCGCGGAACGCATGGCCGGCTATAATCTTGATAATGCCTATATTTCTTTGGGAGGTGCACATATACATTCCCAAAATTCTCACGGAGTGGTTGCCGTTTCGGATCCGAATGAAGAGATTACCCAAAGTGATGTTGACAGGGCGATTGAGGCTGCGTCAGCGGTTTCCCTACCGGTATCACGCGAAGTTATTTTTGTTGTGCCTAGGGAGTTTATTGTTGATGGTGAAGCTGGAGTTCGGGATGCGGTAGGAATGAGTGGGGTAAGGCTTGAAGTTGACACACATATTGTCTCGGCTGCCTCTGCGGCCTTGAAAAATGTAAGAAAAGCGGTTAACGAGGTGGGAATCCAAACTGAAGAAATTGTTTTTTCCGGAATAGCATCTGCCGAATCGGTTCTTTCTTCAACCGAGAAGGAATTAGGCTGTGTTCTTATAGATATCGGTGGAGGAACAACATCGATAGCCGCATACATAGACGGCTCCATTGCTTACTCGGGTGTAATTCCAATCGGAGCAAAAAATGTAACTAATGATTTGGCAATTGGCCTTCGGGTTTCACTAGAAACCGCGGAAAAAATTAAAATTGCCCTTTCGGACAAGAGAAAGAAAGATAAAGATGAGGGTGATGAGATGAATTTGGAAGAACTGGAAGTAACCGAAATTAAAAAAATTTCCAAAAAGACTCTTCTTGAAGGAATTATTAGGCCGAGATTAAATGAAATTTTTTCTATGGTTAAAATCGAATTGGAGAGGGAGGGCATGGCAAACAGGATTCCTGCGGGAGCAATTATTACCGGAGGCGGAGCGGAAACTGCCGGTGTTACGGATTCCGCAAAGAGAATACTTTCTGTACCCGTTAGAATCGGGATACCAAAAGGAGTGGGAGGTTTAATTGATGATATTATCACTCCATCTTTTGCTACGGGTGTCGGGCTTTTGATTTACGGTGCCAAAGCAAAACCTTTAGAGAACTTGACAAGTTTTACAAAAAAGATGAAACTACCTTCAGTTGGAATTTTCGGCAAATTGATTGACAGCGTAAAAAATCTTTTGCCTTGAGTTTTTCTTCTGCCCAAGGTACAATTCTGCCACAAGTGTTTTAGAAATTTATATGGCTCTAGTTAAACCTGATTCTGCAAGAATCGCAAAAATAAAAGTTATAGGAGTTGGTGGTGGTGGTGGAAATGCTATTGCCTCAATGATTGACGGCGGACTTATTAATGGAGTTGAATTTATTGTGATAAATACGGATGCACAAGTTCTTCTTAATAATAAAGCCCCGACTAAGCTTCAAATAGGTGAAAAACTTACTAAGGGTCTTGGGGTTGGTGGAAATCCTGAAATTGGTCGTCAAGCGGCCGAGGAATCTGTGGAAAAAATAAAAGAGTTTCTTATTGATACGGATATGGTTTTTGTGACGGCCGGAATGGGTGGCGGAACCGGAACTGGGGCATCTCCAATTATTGCCCAACTTGCAAGAGAGGCAGGTGCTCTTACGGTTGGAGTAGTAACTAAACCCTTCGCATTTGAAGGTGCGAGGAGAATGATTGCCGCTGAAGAGGGAATCGAAAAACTTAAGGAAGCGACAGATACTCTTATTGTTATTCCTAATCAAAGACTGATGGACGTGATAGATAGAAAGATGACTCTGCTTGAAGCTTTTAAGGTTGTTGATTCCGTTCTCGGACAAGGTGTTGGCGGAATTGCCGATATTATTACTACTCCGGGGCTGGTTAACGTAGATTTTGCTGACGTAAAGACAATAATGAATAACGCCGGTAGCGCTCTTTTAGGAATAGGTACCGGAGTTGGGGAAAATAGAGCACAAATGGCCGCCCGTGCAGCTATTTCATCACCCCTTCTTGACTTATCTATTGAGGGAGCCCGCGGGGTACTTTTCAATATTGCCGGTGGAAACGATCTGACTATGTTTGAAGTGGATGAAGCGGCCCGTATTATTTCTTCTGCTGCCGATCCCGACGCGAATGTTATTTTTGGGGCTGTAATAAAACCCGATTTGAGTGATCAGGTAAAAATTACTGTTATAGCCACCGGTTTTGACGAAACTCGGTCCCGATTGGCCCAAATGAGTCAAACTTCAATTCAGAAACCGGTTGTTCAAGGGGTGGTTAGTGAACCTATGACAAGAAATGAAGAGCAAGATGGGGATGAGCATGAAAATGAGAGTGAACCTTCGGAAGATGCAAATAGATCTTCCAAAGATGAAGATGTATTTGGCGAGAAATTTGAGATTCCAGCATTCCTCCGGAAAATCCACTAAAGACCGCGGTAAGCGTAGCTTGGCACCAACCTTCGGTTGTTGTAAAATGGCTTCATATGGCAAGGCTCTATTTCGATCCGGTGGATATGAAAGCGGATTTTCCAGCTTCTGAAAACAAGCTTCTTGGATATTGGGATAAAAAAGGAATTGTTAAAAAATATCTAAACAGGAATCATAAAAGCAGAAAATATTTTTCTTTTCTTGACGGTCCGATAACAGCAAATAACCCTATGGCAGTTCACCATGCCTGGGGAAGAACATATAAAGATATTTGGCAAAGGTACAAGAATATGCAAGGTTATCGTCAAAGATTTCAAAACGGGTTTGATTGCCAAGGACTTTGGGTGGAAGTAGAAGTAGAAAAAGAACTTAAGTTTAAAAATAAAAAAGAAATTGAAACTTTTGGGGTGGAAAAGTTTGTGCAACTTTGCCGCGATAGAGTTAAGAAATATTCCTCTATACAAACTGAACAAAGTAAAAGGCTTGGATACTTTATGGATTGGGATAACTCCTACTACACACTAAGTGAAGACAATAATTATATGATTTGGCATTTTTTGAAAGTTTGTTACAACTTAGGCTGGATCTATAAAGGTGCGGATGCGGTTCCTTGGTGTCCCAGATGCGAGACTGCAATTTCCCAGCATGAGATGCTGACTGAAGATTATAAAGAAATAACTCATGAAGCCGTCTACCTTGCTTTTCCCGTAGTCGGTCAGAAAGATGAATATCTTCTTGTTTGGACAACGACTCCGTGGACAGTACCTGCGAATATTGCTGTAGCAATTGATGGTGATCTGGATTATTCGCTGGTAGAAATCGGGAAGAATAAATATTGGGTAGCCAGGGGAGCAAAAGATAGGATTTTTGCAAGTGTAAAAGCAAAAGAGCTTAAGGTAACAAAAGGATCAAAACTTACAGGTATTAGATATACTGGCGCTTTTGATGATTTACCTAAGGTTAGGGAAGTCAAAGATAAAAACGATAAGTTTCATACAGTCATAGCAACAGACGATTTGATTCTTCCGATTAATGTTGAAGAGGGAACAGGGCTGGTGCATATAGCCGTTTCTTCCGGCGCGGAGGATTTTAAATTGGGGCAAAAGTTAGGACTCCCCATGATTACGGTTATAGAGGACGATGCTTCATATTTACCCAATTTGGGTTTCCTTACGGGAAAAAATGCCAAGAAAAATCCAAAAATAATTTTGGATTATCTTAAGAAGCTGGAGGAAGAAGGAAAACATTTCTTTTATAAAACCGAAAATTATACTCACCGCTATCCTGCTTGCTGGAGATGTAAAACTGAACTTGTGTGGAAAGTTACCGATGAGTGGTATATTGCGATGGATAAACCCGCCAAGATAGTTAATTCCAAGAACCAAATTACGGAAGAAGACTGGAGTAAAGAAGAGCCTCCCCGCCTGGCCCCCGATACAAGAACTTTAAGAGAGAGAATGAAAGTTGTTACAGGGAAAATCGATTGGTTGCCCCGCTTTGGACTTGATAGGGAAATGGATTGGTTATCCAATATGCACGATTGGTTAATAAGTAAGAAAAACAGGTATTGGGGATTGGCTCTTCCCATCTGGGAATGTAAAAAATGCCATAATTTTGAAATAATCGGTTCCAAAGAAGAATTGAAAGAGCGTGCGGTTGAAGGTTGGAATGATTTTGCAGGTAAGTCACCACATAAGCCACAAATAGATTCGGTTAAGATACGATGTTCCAAGTGCGGTGCAATTGCCTCAAGAATTGAACCTGTCGGAAACCCATGGCTTGACGCGGGTATTGTGCCGTTTTCTACAATTAGTGAGAATAACAAAGCTTGTGGCCTTGAGGTTACAAAGACCGAGCCGTTGTATTTGTCGGATAAAAAGGAATGGCAAAAGTGGTATCCTGCCGACTTTATTACCGAGAGTTTTCCCGGTCAATTTAAAAACTGGTTTTATGCGTTGATTGCTATGAGTACGGTTCTTGAGGATTCCAATCCTTTTAAAACTGTATTAGGTTTCGGAACTCTAACCGGAGAAGACGGACGACCTATGCATAAAAGCTGGGGAAATTCGATTGAATTTAATGAAGGTGCGGATACGATAGGGGCAGATGTCATGAGATGGATGTATGCCAGACAAAACCCGGCGGAAAATCTTCCTTTTGGTTACAGGGTCGCAGATGAAGTAAGAAGAAGGTTCCATTTGAAGCTTTGGAACATTTATAATTTTTTTATTACATATGCGAATTTGGACGGTTGGGTTCCCGGCTCTTTCCGAAGACCTGCCAAATCGTCATATATTTTGGATAAATGGATATTGGTAAGACTTGACCAAACAGTAGGTTTGGTAACAGGGTACCTTGATAATTATGATGCGATGTCTGCTTCAGGTGAGATTGAGAAATTTACCGATGACCTTTCCCTTTGGTATGTAAGGCGCTCCCGTGACAGAATCGGACCCGCTAAAGAAAGCGAAAAAGACAGTAATGCTTTTTATTCAACTACTTACTATGTTCTTTGTACTCTTTGTAAGATAATGGCACCGTTTACTCCATTTATAACGGATTTGATGTATACAAATTTAACAAAAGAGGATTCGGTTCATCTTAGTGACTGGCCGCAGTTGGGTAATACAGGTAAAATTCCTTCAACCGATTTTAAACTTTTAGAAGAAATGCAGAAGATTAGAGAAATTATTGAAAAAGTTCACGCAAAAAGGAAAGAGTCCGGAATTCCCGTGAGACAACCTCTCAATAGGGTTAAGGTTTATGGGCAAAGTGTAAAGATCGGCAAAGAAATATTGGGTTTGACACAAGATGAGTTGAATATTAAGATAATTCAACTACTTGGCGGTACAGACCGGGTTGAACTTGATACAAAGATAACCCCGGAATTGAAAGAAGAAGCGGATGTAAGAGATTTGGTAAGAAAAATTCAAGGTGAAAGAAAAAGATTGGGATTAAATCTTACTCAGAGAATCAACGTAGTTGTTGAGAATCCTCCAAAAGATAAAGAACTTGTTCAATGGATGCAAAAGAAAGCCCAGATATCTGAATTGAAGAAAGGTAAGTTTAAAGTTTCCAAGTCTTCTTAAATATGCGCTGGCTATTTGGTGTTTTTCTAAAAGATATTTCGGTTACACTATCTGCATTATTATTAATGGTTTTTAGTGTTGTCATTTTGGAATCTTTAGATAAATCTCTTTTTCCTCTCTATTTTATTTATATTTTTACGGCACTGTTGGTTTTTTGGATCTTTTCTCAAATTGATTTTGAGATAATTTCAGTTTTTTCAAAATATTTTTATATATTAAGCGTTCTTCTTCTTTTTTTGACATTCATAATTGGTAGAGTGACCAGGGGTACTATTCGTTGGATTCCCATCGGACCTCTCAGTTTGCAGCCTGCTGAAATAGTCAGACCGTTTCTTTTAATATTTTTTGCAAATTTTTTGGGCAGAAGCGAGGTTAATTTAAAAAAGGTTTCTAAAGCGATTGGACTACTTGCTTTGCCTGTTTTTCTGATTCTGATTCAACCTTCCTTGGGGGTTTCAATTCTTACTGTTATTGGATTTGTGGGTGTGCTTTTGGCAAGCAAGTTTAATAAAAAATATCTTCTGATGGGTTTACTTGCAATTATCATTCTATCGCCCATTATCTGGAGACTTTTGGCTCCTTATCAGAGACAGCGTATTTCAAATTTTTTGGATCCGGGAAGTGATCCGCTGGGAGCGGGCTATAACAGTTTGCAATCAACGATTGCAACAGGTTCCGGAAAGTTTTTCGGTACAGGTCTTGGAAAGGGTATACAAACACAGTTGGCATTCTTGCCTGAAAAACAAACAGATTTTATTTTTGCCGCAACGGCTGAAGAGCTGGGTTTTGTGGGGGCCGCAATAGTTCTTTTGGCCAGTTTTTTAATTCTTTTCAGATTGACGTTCTTTATGGAAAATGCCGTTTCTCCCGCCGCCCGTGCTTATATTTCAGGCTTTTTCCTTGTTTATCTTGTTCAAATCTTTGTGCATGTCGGAATGAATATGGGGATGCTGCCGATTACGGGTCTTCCTTTCCCCCTTTTTTCAGCCGGAGGTTCTTCGCTTCTGGCGACAATGATGGGATTGGGGATTGCTTTAGGAGCCTATAACAAATCGTAGGATTTGTTGAGGTTCATAAAAAACAAACATAGCTTGCCACACATCTACGCTCGTGGTAAAATATGGCCTATGAAATACGCAGTAATCAGAGTTGGCGGAAGGCAATATAAAGTTGAAGAGGGGCAGGAGATTCTTATCGATAAACTTCAAGATCCAAAGAAGGTTGATGTCGAAGTTTTGCTTCTGGCTGGTGGAGATAAAGTATCCGTCGGCAAACCTGTTCTCAAAAATGCTGAAGTTAAATTAAAGGTTTTGGCCGATACGGAAAAAGGAGAAAAGATTGATGTCTATCATTTCAAGGCCAAATCACGTTATAAAAAACATACAGGTTTCAGGCCCCAATATACCCGTGTCTTGGTTGAGAAGATCAGCTAAAATATTATCAAAATATTGTGAGATATTCACGAAGTCCGTCATCTACAGTGGTATAAACCATTTCGTCAGGTTTTATAAAAAGTGTCCTTTGTGAAGTAGCCAGTTTTATAGCTTCATCAAATAATCTAATAAATTTTCTATCAATCCGATTGGCTGATAAAAATCCTCCCTTATTTTCCAGTTCGGCTCTAAAATCTATATTTATAGGATTGGTTGCCACCCTCTTTGCAATATCTAACCTTGTTTCTCTTTGCAATATCCCTTCGGTGATTAAATTATCAACAATTGAGAAATTAGCCCGTCTCCTTCTTAGTAGGGTCTCTGTACATCCCAATATTCCGCTTGATGCGATAGTGATACAAACATCAAATTCTTCTTCGGTTAATGTATTGACAACCCACCAGGGATTCATTTCAGCACCGTCGGAGAATCTGAATCTTTCCACGTATTCTGGGTTCATATTCGAGATTATAGCAATAATTTTGAATTTAGAAAGGTTAATATATCAAACTATAAACTTCTGACCTCTTGACAGCTGTGAAAATATACATTATATTGTGCGAAGGATATGTCAACACATAAAGCAGGAGGAAAAGCTTCACAACATGTTAGTCCAGCAGGGAAAAGATTAGGTATTAAGTTGTCTGATGGACAAAAGGTTTCTCCCGGAATGATAATAACACGCCAAAGGGGAACAAAAGTTAGTTTAGGAAAAGGTGTTGCAGCGGGGCGTGATCATACAATTTATGCTATTGCTAAGGGAATTGTTAAATTTGGAACAAGAAAAGGAAAGAAAATTGTTTCGGTAGTTTTAAAATAAAATGGCAGAAGAAGTTATACAACTAGATATTAATGAACTCCAACCGAATCCTTTGCAACCTCGTGGTGCAATTACTCCTGAAAGCTTGGTAGATTTAGTTGATTCAATTCGTGAACACGGGATTCTGGAGCCCTTGGTTGTTGCCAAAACCCCCGCAGGATATCAAATAATTGCAGGGGAGCGTCGCTGGAGGGCTTCAAAGTTGGCAGGATTAACGCATGTCCCCGCAATCATTAGAGAAACTTCACCTAAGGGTATGTTGGAGATGGCTTTGGTTGAAAATGTCCAAAGGGTCGATCTTAATCCTCTTGACCGTGCTAAAGGCTTTGAGAGGCTTATGAATGAGTTTGGATTAACTACGAGTGAGATTGCGGTACGGATAGGTAAAAGCGTTGCCTATGTAAGCAATTCCTTAAGACTTTTGTCTCTTCCCGATGCGCTTAAAGACGGACTTCTCTCCGGACTTATCTCTGAAGGCCACGCAAGAGCCCTTGCCGCAATTGACGACAGTAATTTAATGATTGAGGCTTACAAAATAATTTTGAGGGAAAGTGGTTCAGTAAGGCGCGCGGAGGAACTTGCCAGGAGAATGAAAGTCAAGTCTCAGCAAGACACGCGTGCTCCGGATAAACATGTCAGAATTGTTTCTGAGGAAATTGATAGAATGCAGGAGGATTTACAGAAAGCCTTGCAAGATTCTACTCAAACTGACGGAATAAGAAATAATTCCGTAAAACTAATCAGGTCCCGCAGAGAAACAAGAGTAGTCTTTATTCTTAAAGGCGGATTGGAAGAAACCGACGGAACGCTTCAAAAGATCTACAAAGCGATTACTGCTTAATAAGTGTAACTTGGATTGTGTACGACTCCTGCGAGATTTGGCGGCCAATAGGTAATCCACACTTTGCCATTTATACCTTGGCTACTACTAGCAGGAGACAAATTCAGAGGAACGGGACCCCAATATCTTGAATCGGATGAGTTTGGACGATTATCTCCCATCAAAAAGTATTCATCCTCAGGAACCGTGAAATCGGTATCCTCGGAAAGAAAAGTACCGCCGCCCGTGTAAACATTACTTGCTATATAAGGTTCATCTAGAATTTTTCCATTAATGTAAACATGACCGCCGGATACCCTTATTGTTTCTCCTGGGAGTCCTATTATTCTTTTAATAAATTCGTCGTTTTGGGATACTGACGGTGGGGGAACTAAGACCACAACATCTCCGCGTTGGGGTTTATTGAGATAATAGGATACCTTTTGTGTAAGCAAATATTCAGAATCTTGATAATTCGGCATCATAGACTGTCCGCTGATTTTGTGCGGACGCATTATAAGTAGATAAATGAAGAAAAAGACACCAACTGCGAATACAATAACCTCAAATATATCCAAAAAGAAGGTACCTAAGCGCTTAAACATAATTCATTATATTGATTTGACATTAATCTGCACAAGAGGATAAATTTAAGGCTTAATAATAGTCTGCTCGAGCTTAGGACCGACAGAAATATACTTAACCGGAATACCGGTAAATTTTTCAATGAATTCAATATAGCTTCTGCAATTTTTGGATTGATTTATACTATCTGCCATTTTATGTAACTATTACATCATGTGCTCCATTTTCCTTTATTCCTAAAGGACTGATTTTGATAAATTTGGCTTTTTCCCAGAGCTCGTGTATGTTTTTTGCACCACAATAGGAAAAACCCGAGCGCACATTTTCCAAAACCAAATCTATATATGGTTTAAGATCCCCTTTATAAGGAACAAAACTTGCCACTCCTTCAATATGATTGACAATGTTTGGCGATTGTCTTGATTTTTCGATTAAAGAAGTTGATCCGTTGTATTCTTTATATTTTTTGCCGTTTTTAATAATTATTTTCCCGGCAGTTTCTTTAAGACCTGCAAAAAGATGACCTGTCATAATTGCCGAGGCACCTGCAGCCAGGGCTTTGACAATATCGCCGGAGTTTTTCATTCCTCCGTCACAGATTAAGGTTCTATTATATTTTCTGGCAGCTTTGACACAATCCAAAACGGCAGATATTTGAGGAACGCCGCAACCCGTTTCTGTTCTGGTAATACAAGTCGACCCCGGTCCAATTCCTACCTTTACACAATCAGCTCCGGCTTTAAACAAGTCATTAGCACCTTCATAAGTGGCAACATTACCGGAAACAATGTCCACTTTACTCCCGAATAATTGTTTTAATTTTTTGGTTGTTTCTATAGTTTGTAACATGTGGCCATGAGCGACATCTAAAACCAAAAGGTCGGCTCCTGCAGAAACTAAATTTTTTGCTCGTTCAAATCCATCTTCTTTTACACCCACAGCAGCTCCTACTAGTACTTTTTCTTTTTTTACTTCATTAACCATATTTGTTTCAGATTCAACGGACATAAAACGTGGTAAAATTCCTAAACCCCCGAGTTTTCCTAAGGAAATTGCGAATTTAACATCGGTAATACTACTCATATTGGAACTGATTAACGGTATGATAAGTTTTATGTGAGGAGTGATTTGACTTGAAAGATCTACATCGGATCTGCTTTTAATTTCTGAATATTGGGGGATAAGGAGGACGTCATCGTAAGAAAGACCTAGGGGAAAATTCTGATTCATACTTTGTAATGATATGAATCATTACGTCTAACTTTAGAGAAAGTGGATTTTCCTGTCAATAGCCTATTTTATGGTAAAATTAGTTGTTGGGTGAGGTCGCGTAGCTCAGTCGGTTAGAGCGTTGCATTCACATTGCAAAGGTCCCTGGTTCGAGTCCAGGCGCGACCACATGAGAAAATATATTTTCTTTACTATTTGGATCATTTTGCTTGTTTTGGTCCCTTTAACTATTTTCCAAACTACACCTCTCGCTGCGGTTACAAAATATCCGGTAACTTTGATGAATTTCCTGCAAAGATTTGCCGGACTTATCGCCTATATACTTCTTTTCGAACAGATTGTAATGGGGGCATTTTTGCCGAGATTGATTGATAAATTCGGAGAGTGGATTTTTAATTTCCATATACTTCAGGGAAAACTTGTTTATCTGCTAGTACTTGCACATCCAGTCTTTTTTATGTTTTTTAATCACTTTGCCGGAGCAGGATGGAACCCCTACGCGGTTTTTATTAATGCCTGCCTGCTTTGCGATACACAAATAGGATATTATTACACTTTGGGAATGATTTCTTTCTGGCTTTTGACCGTTACGGTTTTTGCTGTAGTTTTTCAAAATACTTCTCCTTGGTTAAGAAAAAATTGGAAGAAAATGCATGTAGTTAACTATATTGTATTTTTGTTGGTGGGACTGCACGGATTTTTACTGGGAATTGATTTCAAAGTCCAGCCTTTTTATACTTTTGCCGTTTTGGCTTATGTAGTGATATTGGGAATTGTGGTTTTTATCGAAATACCAAGACTCTACAAAGCCTGCATTAAGTGGCTTAACTCCTGATGTTTATTTCTTCCAAAACTTTGGTTAGTTAATACGTTTGTCAACTACAAATTATTTAAGAGTGAGGCAAAGATTTCACGCGTGAAAGATGTAATAGTAGAGTGGGGGATATTAATTTCAATTTCCAATTTTTAATTAGCAATTTTCAATTATGAAAGGGAGGTATGTAATCAAAAATATTGGTCTTTCACAGAAAGGTATTATGTCGCACAATATTAAAGGTTTATTAATTCTATTTGGATACCTTACGGGTCTTATTTTTTGGTTTTATCTTTAAAATATCCTGTGTCACTCCCCGCTTTAATAATTTAAATTTTTTACATATTTAACTTAGGTTTACTGAAAAGTTTTTTCGGAGTTTGGGGACTACCGGATATTTCTTTAGGGTCCCATTCTATAAGTATCTTCAGACCCCGCTGTAATTGCTTGCTTCATTTCAGGTATAATTGGCTAATGGGCTATCTAAAATCGGCACTAAGGGGTATTAGCTGGATGACTGCATTGGAACTTTTAACCAAGGGTGTGGCTGTACTCAAAATTGCGGTTTTGGCCAGAATCCTATCTCCGTCCCAGTTCGGTTCCTACGGAATTGCTCTTTTGGTACTTGGATTCTTGGAAGTTTTGACGGAAACCGGAATCAATGTCTTTCTGATTCAGGAAAAGGATAAGATCCAAACTTATTTGGATTCGGCCTGGGTTATTTCAATTATCAGGGGAATTCTGATCTCGCTTTTAATAATTGCGGCTTCGCCATTTGTTGTCGGCTTTTTTAAGACTCCTGAAGTAATCACTCTTTTGTATTTGGTTTCGGCGGTTGCCTTCATAAGAGGTTTTATTAATCCTATGGAAGTTGTTTTCCAAAAGGAGCTGAACTTTATGAAGCAGTTTTTATTTCAAGGATTTTTATACCTTATCGATGCGGGAGTTGCGGTAAGCCTCGGTCTCCTTACTCATTCCGAAAGTGCCATGATTATAAGCATGATTGTTGCGGCAACGACGGAAGTAATATTGAGTTTTATAATATTTAAAGACAGGCCGAAGTTGAGTCTTGATAAAGAAAAGTTTTTGAAAGTAATTCATAGCGGTAAATGGATTACGGGAGCCGGCATTTTTGCCTATATTTTTCAGAATATCGATAATGTAACTATCGGAAAACTGATGGGAACAATGAACTTGGGATATTATCAGCAGTCATACAATGTTGCAACCTTGCCGGTGACCGGAGTGAGCGATATCTTCAACGCGGTGATGTTTCCGGTTTTTGTAAAGATGTCGGATGATATAAAGATCCTTAAAAAAACCTTTTACAGTGCCTGCGGAACCATTTTTGCAATGGCGTTGGTCTTCGGAATAGTTGTTTTGCTTTTTTCGAAGCCAATAATTCTTCTTTTCTTGGGACCCAAATGGATTGCAATTGAACCAGTACTGAAGGTTTTGGCAGTATTCGGAATTCTTAAGGCGGTGCTTAATTCTACTTATTCGCTTTTCCTTTCTTTAAAGATGCAGAAAATCGTAATGCTTTCGGAATTTTTCGGAATTATCGGAATGGGAGCGGCAATTTACCCGATGGTAACGAAATTTGGAATAGTTGGGGCAGGATATTCGACTATAATTGCTGTAATTTGCAGTTTGCCGGTAGTTGTAATCAATATTAAAAAGATCTTTTCATTTAAATAGGATGAAGAAAAATAATCTATTTTGGCTTGTTTTAATCTCCGCCCTTAGCATCTTCCTCCGTATCTATATGATCGGAACCAATTATTATTTTACAGGGGAATTAGGCAAGGAACTCCACTATATCAGTCAGTTGATTTCCACCGGAAGGTTTCCGCTTGTGGGGCTTGCCACATCCCATGAATGGCTTACCTATGGCCCGGCCTACTACTGGATAATGATTCCCGTTGTTAAAATTTTTGGATTTTCTCCATTTATTCTTTTTTGGGTAGCATTGGCGGTTTCCGTCATTGGAATCTTAATTACATATTTTGTTTTTTCAAAAATTGTTGATGCAAAGTTTACCGCGATATTGGCATTTTTTGTTTCGGTTTCTCCTCTTTGGATTCAGCTGACCCGGCTTTCGAAACTTCACACATTTTTCTTTATCTTAATTCCTCTGGTAATTTATTTTCTTTATAAAATCTGGAACAAGGATAAAAGATATTTTTTCTGGTTAGGGTTGGCTTTTGGATTTCTTTTCAGTTTTCACTATAGTCAGATTCCGATCTTAGGCGTTTTGCTGTTGGCGTTTTGGATTAAAAGAAAAGGAACAAAACTTGGCGATTATCTTAAGTTTGCTGTTGGTTTGATTCTTCCCAATATAACAATTCTTATATACGACGCCAAAAGCGGATTTACCATGGTGAAGGACCTTGTTATGTGGATTCCATATAGGATTTTGGGCTTCGCAGGGCTATACCCGAAAAATAATTTGGATATTGTGACAGGAGGATCAACAATCTCCGCTTTCAATGAATTTTTGGGAAGAAATCTTTTTTGGGACGGCAGATTTTGGGTTTTAGGTAGCATTGTATTTTTGATTTTATTTGTAGCCTTTTTTATGCAAAATTATAAAAGGTTTTCTAAAGACTTTTTTGTTTTTTATTTAATTTCTTCAACAATTGTTCAATTTGGGGCGCTTCTTGTTCACACAACCCCTCCTGTTCATTATTTCTTGCCCGTATTTTTGAATTTCGGGCTTTTGTTTTCATTTTTTGTTTGCAAATATTGGAAAAGACCTTCCGTAAAGGTATTCACGGCTCTTATTATCGTTTTAATAGCCGTAATCGACATTCTGAATATGCCCAATGAGCATGCGGATGATATAGATTACATTCCGCTTGGCATTCAGGAAGGAGTTGCAAAAAGTATTGTGCGGAATGCGGCTGGAAAGCCTTTTGTCTTAACACGAGTCGGACCGTATGATTATTATCCCGAAACTTATGACCAAAATTATCAGTTTCTTATTATGCAGGACGGGGGAAAAATTGATCAGTCGGCAAAATTGAAATATATAATTTATGATATCGGTACTGTATATATCCAAAAAGTTGATTAATTTTCAAATACTGGTATTAAAAGAGACAAATATTACCGATTTTGCAAAAGCCCGAAATGGCCTTTTGAAAAATGCAAAATCGGATTGGGTTTTATTCTTGGATACCGACGAAAAGATCTCGAAAGAACTTTCCGACGAATTGAAAAATCTCGACCCGAATGGTTTTGACGGATTTTTTATTAAGCGTAAGATTGTTTTTTTGGGTAAGATTATTGGAGAAGATAAAGTATTGAGGCTTGGCAAAAAGGGCTGTGGTAAGTGGATACGTGCCGTGCATGAGACATGGTGTATAAAAGGGAAAGTCGGAACTTTGAAAAATTATATTATTCACGAAACGGCTGTAAACCTCCATGATGATATAGAGAAATTAAACAGCTATTCTTCGATTCATGCTCAGGAAAATTTGAAAGAGGGAAAACGTTCAAATCTTTTCAAAATTGTTTTTTATCCTAAAGCCAAATTCATTCAAAATTTTCTTGAGGGACGAGGCTTTGTCTTTAGCATGTTACAATCTTTTCATTCGTTTTTAGGATGGGCAAAACAATGGGAATTACAAAGAAAATAAAATTAAATCAAATTCTATCGCCGGAAAGTATATTTATCTTTTTATTTCTGGTAGCTTTTCCTTTTGGACAAATAATCAGACTGAGTTTTAATCTTGCCGGACTATCTATTCCTCTTCAACCGGTTGATATAATTGCCGGAGGTGCCGCCATCTATGCTCTATTGTCAAATCTCAAAAAACCTCAGATTTTTGTATATTTAATTAAATTTCTATCGGTAGCTGCTTTTTCCTACATTGTTTCTTTGTTTATTTTTAAAAGTTCAGGTTTAATTTACGGATTATTTTATTTAATAAGACTTGCCGCATATTTTGGATTCTTTATATATGGGTATAATTTTGTCAGGAAAAGTCCGGTTAACGGTAAGCTTCTTTTGGATTCCCTTCTTGCTGTTTCGATAATGTCGGCAATTTTCGGCTGGATTCAGTATTTTAATTTTCCAGCCCTTAAACCATTTATGGTTTGGGGATGGGATGAACATTTATATCGTCTTGTGGGAACCTTTTTAGATCCTACATATTTGGGAATAATTATTACTTTTGGTCTTTTAATATCAATCCATGAGTATTTAAATTCAAGAAGTAAAACCGCTTTAATTACCGGCTTATTTCTTCTTGTTTCTCTGGCTTTTACTTATTCACGGGCAAGTTATCTGGCTTTCATTGGAGGAATAGTTGTAATCGGAATTTATAAAGGTGAGATAAAAAAGATTATATATCTTGCATTAGTGCTTGCCGTTTTAATACTGGTTTTACCGACTTCCGGAAATACAATTCTACGCATTACGCGTGAGTTCTCCGCGCTTGCAAGAATTGAGAATTATAAAGAGACATTACAAATTTTTAGAAGTTCGCCTGTTTTTGGAGTCGGATACGATAATTTATGTCTGGCAAGATCGGAATTTACAGGTTTTGCTGATTTTAAGTCACATTCATGTTCCGGTTCTGATTCGAGTTTGCTTTTTATTCTTGTCACAACGGGGATTGTCGGATTTATAATTTTTACGTATGTGATTTGGAATTTTGGAAAGTTACTAATGCGGCAAAAATATAGCATAATTTTGGCCTCCTCTTCTTTTGCGTTATTTATTCATAGCCTATTTTCCAATTCACTTTTTTATCCTTGGGTAATCGGATGGATGTTTATTCTTGTAGCAATTAATTTACGGAGTGAAGTTTAATGTAATATCTTTCTCAGTAGTATTTCCTGCTTGATCAACCGATTTAATAACAAAAGGATTAGAGCCTTGATTTAATGTTGTTGTGTATTGAAAATTTCCGCTGTCATCAACTGAAATTATGCGGTCATTGATGGTAACTTGACATCCGCTTTCGGTATTTCCCTGAATTGTTATTTGTCTTTGATTGGATCCGAAAAAGCTTGCTCCGTCTGACGGTGAACTGACAGTTAGATCCGGGGGCTTATTATTAAAAGTAATTGTGTAATCGTCTGATTTCTGGCTCTGATTTCCTGAAGTATCGGTTGCGATTGCCGAGAAAGTATTAGCTCCATTTTGAAGCTGGATGTTAAAGGAAAAATTTCCATTATTGTCTGATAAAACCTCCTGATCGTTTCCGTTAAAAGTAAGTTTTACAGTTGCACCGGGCTCTGTAGTTCCTGAAATTGATGCAGTTTGTTGGTTTGTAAAATCAGGGAAATTATTGAATTTTGGATGTGCCGGAGGAGTTGTGTCGGTTTTGGAAACTTGGGTGTTTCCACCGCGAAGACTTGAAACGAAAACCGTAAATTTTCCCAAAAGGGGAATACCCACAAAGAAAACAAACGATATAAAAGCTATTGTGAGAATGATGAAGAAAATTGCATTACGCAAATTTCTTTTTTCCTCAATATTTACGAATCTGGATCTAAATTGTCTCATAATTTTATGAGCCGAGAGTGGGGATCGAACCCACGACCTGCGGTTTACGATACCGCCGCTCTACCAACTGAGCTACCTCGGCGCGTTGCCAAGAACACACAATTATAGCATCAGAGGGCACAAGAACACTAAAAAATTTACTTCCCGATTCTTTTGAAATATTCAACCTGTTGAAGCCGCCTTACCGCATCCCCCCTTTTTTTATATGGACCACCAAGATGCCTTCTGGAAGTTTTGCCGACAACGTAATATCCTTCTTTTCTTTTAATAATCATGGCTTAAGTATAACTTAAATATAATTAGAGAACTATCTTTCTTGTAGAAGATTTTACTATGAAGCTATTCTTCAGGAACTACCCGAGCAGGAATACCGATTTGTTCATTTGGATTTGCTGAAGCAACGGGTACATTTGAACAATCTAAGTGGCTGCGCCTTTGATAGACAGGGGTCTCTTCTGAACCTTCAAACTCTTCAAATTCTAGATAAGCTTGTGAACTTCTGTCCAGATGTTGTATTTCTTGTTTCATATTTTCTTAATCTAACCGACAGATTCTAAACTTAATATTTGCAGATTGCAATAGGCTCAAAAATTGTGAGCGGGTGAGCGGAGTCGAACCGCCCTTTCTACCTTGGGAAGGTGGCGTTGAGCCGATCAACTACACCCGCATGTGATTAAGTATAAATTATACTCTCCTGTATATTCTTAAAAAAGAATTGACTTAATTTCTGCTTCCTGTAAATTAGGAATGTTGTGTTAAAAGAAAATCTACAAACACCAGTAGTATTATATGAGCCCGTAAGAATAGAAACTTCAGTTAGACTTAAGTCTACTGAAACGGTTCAGCAAAAACCCGTGGTGGCTTGTAAAGAAAAACCTAAAGCAATTACTTCTCCTGATATAGAAAATCACAGTTGGAATCAGTTACCTCGGTAAAATTAAGACATTCCCCGCATGAATTATATTTGGATTCGCAAGTTTGTTTGTTTTAGCAATCTTTGTCCATTGATAGCCATCACCATAAGCTCTAACCGCAATTTTCCAAAGACAATCACCGTGTACAACAATATAAGTATTGCCGGTAACAGAAGAAACAGTTTGTGTAACGGTTTCTATCTGTTTGGTTGACGTTGGTTGCTTTGGTGATACATCCGGAATTGTTAACTGCTGTCCCACCTCGATATTTTCAGTCTTGAGATTATTGGCACTTTTAATATCAACCCAATTATATCCGGAACCATAAGAATCTTCTGCTATCGACCAAAGAGTCTCACCTTTTGTAACCGTATGGACTTTTTCGGCGATGGTTTGTATGGAATTCTCCGTAATTTTCCCGGTATTTTTGTCCCTGAAATAGTTAACGACCAAAATTCCGACAATAACTATGACTACAACTCCAAGAACCATACTAATGCTTTCTTCGTTTAATTTTATTTGTTTGAGAAATTTTTTTAAATCAAATTTCAATTTTTTTCACCTTCTTTCAGAAGGGCAGAAGTAGCCTGAATGTAATTGAAGAGGGAAAGGAAGTCAA
Organism: Candidatus Microgenomates bacterium; assembly: GCA_049523135.1. Lineage (GTDB taxonomy): Bacteria > Patescibacteriota > Microgenomatia > UBA8517 > UBA8517 > JBEKNE01. The sequence continues at coordinate 446,895 of JBEKNE010000001.1, forward strand.
GAGGGATATTGGCGAGGTCGACGAGATTCGGACTCGCAACCTCTTCCGTGACAGGGAAGCGCTCTAGCCGTTGAGCTACGACCTCTAGCAATAGAGCTAATTATATCAATTGTGATAAGATTATTCTAGCCTTAGGTATGGAATCAAGAAAAATACTATCTAATCTTCAAATTGCAGAATTACTTCGTGATGTAGCTGCTGCCTATGAGCTTAAGGATGCTAAGAGGTATAAATTCCAAATAATTGCGTATGAGAGAGCGGGAGATGCCGTAGAACACGCAACAAGCGAGCTTAAAGACCTTTGGGATGACGGAAAATTGACTGAAGTGCCGGGAATTGGGCCCGGACTGGCAGAGCATTTGGATGAACTTTTCAGGACCGGAAAGTCCAAACATTTTGATTCGCTTATGAAGGATATTCCACGGGAGGCGTTTAAGTTGATGGAACTTCCGGGAATTGGGATAAAGACCGCTCTAAAGTTAATTAAGGAAGGGAACAGGTCGGAAATAGATAAACTTCTGAAGCAAGTGTCAGCCAGAGAAAAGAAAGATAAGCGTTTTCTTTTACCCTATGCGGCTATGGTTGCCCATGAAGTGATGGAATACCTGCTTATGTGTTCTTCTGTTAAGCGTGTAGATCCTTTAGGAAGTCTTAGGAGACAAGCATCAACTATTGGAGATATTGATATTGCCGTAGCTACGGATGACCCTTCCAAGGTGCTGGATTATTTTGTAAAGTATCCCACGTCGGGCAAAACTATTGAAAAGGGAGACCACACGGCCTCAATTTTACTTCCCGGGGATATACGTGTTGACCTTATGACTCAATCTGTAGATTCGTACGGCGCACTTTTGCAGCATTTTACGGGATCAAAACACCATAATATCGCACTTCGTGAATACGCTCTTAAAAAAGAACTGTCTTTATCGGAATACGGTATTAAGAATCAATCTACAGGCGAGACTAAAAAGTTTAAGGACGAAGTAAGCTTTTATAAATTTTTGGGACTTACCTATATTCAACCAGAACTTAGGGAAGATACGGGTGAAATTGAAGCTGCCCGTCAGGGGAAACTTCCCAAACTGGTTGAGCTAAAAGATGTTAAGGCGGATTTACAAATTCATTCGGACTTTGATATAGAAACTTCTCACGATTTGGGTGAAAGCTCGATGGAGGAGATTGTTAAAAAGGGAAACGAACTAAAATATGAGTATTTGGCTTTTACTGAACATAATCCGAGTCAAAAGGGACATAACGAAAAACAAATTATGGAAATCCTTAAAAGAAAGCGTGAAAAGATTGATAAATTAAATTACTCAATAAAAAATAGCCATAGAGGTAGTGTACAAAAAGTGTTCAATAGTCTTGAAATTGATATTTTACCCGACGGAAGGTTGCCTGTCCCGGAAGAAGGATTACAAATACTGGACTTTGCTTTAGTTTCAATACATTCAAGTTTTGATTTAAATCGGGATTTAATGACAAAAAGAGTTCTTTCTGCGCTTTCTCACCCGAAAGTAAAAATATTTGCTCACCCTACAGCCAGAAAATTAAATGAAAGGGAAGGGGTTGAACTTAACTGGCCGGAAATTTTTGAATTTTGTTTGAAAAATGGCAAATGGATTGAAATAAATTGTGACCCTATGAGACTTGATTTGCCTGACACGTTGGTTAAGGAAGCCGTGAAATGTGGTGTGAAATTAACTTTCGGCACAGATGCACACCACAAAGATGGACTGAATAATATGTATTTCGGGGTTTCGGTTGCCAGACGGGGTTGGGCGGAAGCGCGTGATATAATCAATACTCGGCCATTGATTGAATTTGAGAAATTACTAAAAGGAGGTGATTAATTTATGATTTATATAATATTGGCAATTGTTTTGGTTTTAGTTTTATGGGTTGCATCAATTTATAATTTTTTTGTATCCAGTAAAACAAGAGTTGGCGCTTCGATTCAGGAAATCGGAAACCAACTTAAAAGACAGTCGGAACTTGTTCCCAATCTGGAAGCCTCAGCTAAAGCTTATCTCGTACACGAAAAAGGAATTTTTGCGGAGTTAACCAGTGCCAGAAAAGCCATTTCTTCCGCTGTTGATTCGGGAAATTTAAAAAGAATGTCTGATGCAGGGAAAATGCTTTCAGATGTTTTACCGAAAATTCAGGTTGTTGTAGAAAGTAACCCTGAAATTAAAGGTTCAACCGTAATATTAGATTTAATGGATCAACTTAGGGATACTTCGGATAAAGTGATGTACGCAAGACGTCTTTTAATTGACTTGACGGCTGATTATAATGTCAAACTGGTTTCATTTCCGAGTAATCTGATTGCTAATCTGTTTCATTTTGAGAAACTTGCAGGACTTGAGACTCCGGTAGATGGAGACGAACTGAAGGTTAGTGCGGAGGAAATGAAAACACCCAAGGTCAGCTTGTAATGCAAAATATTTACGAAGTTCAAACATCCAACAAAATTAAGAGCGCAGTTATAATTGCGCTCTTTGTTGTGTTTGTTTTTTTGGTGGTGTACATTATCGCCAGCGCTTTGGGATACTATTGGGGTTATCAACCCGGCGGCTTTGGACTTGTCGGCATTGCGCTTATTGTTTCAGGAATTTCAAGTTTTTTCAGTTATTATTATTCCGATAAAATTATTCTTGGAATATCCGGTGCCAGGCGGGCAACTCCTCAGGAAGATAGACTTTTTACACAGGTTGTTGAGAACTTATGTATCGGTGCGGGACTTCCTAAACCAACTCTTTACGTAATTGATGACCCGTCTCCCAACGCTTTTGCTACGGGACGAGATCCAAAACATGCCGTAATTTGTGCTACATCAGGACTTTTGGATAAATTAAATCGGAGTGAACTCGAGGGCGTATTTGGTCATGAACTTACACATGTTAAAAATTTTGATACCAGACTCATGGCGGTTGTAGCAGTAATGGTAGGCCTGATAGCTCTTCTTGGGGATTGGTTTTTGCGGAGTATGTGGTTTACCGGCGGAAGAAGCCGCGATAGAGAGGGTAATACCGGAGCCATATTTTTAGTACTTGGGATAATTTTTGCAATTCTTTCACCCATTATCGGAACGCTTATTCAGCTGGCCATAAGCAGACGTAGGGAATTCATGGCCGATGCGGGATCCGTGGAAATTACAAGACAACCGCAGGATTTAATTTCTGCATTGGAAAAAATATCCGACGACCCTCAACCAATGAAAAATGCGAATAAGGCCACAGCACATCTTTATATAGAAAATCCTTTTAAGAAAAAGGGGCAAGGAAACGTAGGTTGGTTTTCAGGTCTTTTTGATACTCACCCACCGATTTCGGAAAGAATTAAGGCTCTTCAAAAAATGGACTAACGATAGTATTATTGGAGATATGGCAAAATTATCCAAAAGCGACGTACTTCATGTTGCCAAGCTTGCCAATTTGAATTTAACTGAGAAAGAAATCGATAAATTTGCGCCACAGCTTTCAAAGGTTGTTGATTTTGTAGGAGAATTATCAAAAGTTGACACAAATAACGTTGAGCCAACAAGTCAGACTACCGGTCTTTCTAACATAACAAGGATTGATAATGTTAATCTTGCGGGTTCATTGACGGAGGATGAAGCGCTAAGCGGTAGCGATAAAGTCTATAACGGATATTTCAAAGTTAATGCAATTTTAAAAGAAAGGAGTGACAAATGAATATAGATTTACCTACCGATATAGAGGAAACACAGGAAGGACTCCTAGCCAAAAAGTTTTCAGCTGTAGAACTTGTGGATACTTATCTTGGCAGAATTGAAAAGAACAAAGACTTGAATGCATTTTTAACCGTTTCGTCAGATAAGGCTTATTTTCAAGCAAAGGAAGTCGATAGGGTAATTGGTGAGATTCCTCAAAAAGACATTCTAAAACAAAAGCCGCTTTTGGGAGTAACTATCGCCCACAAAGATCTGTATTTAACGAAGGGAATAAGAACAACCGCTTCGTCAAATGTTTTGAAAGATTACGTTCCGGATTATTCCGCAACGGTTGTGGAGCGAATGGCGGAAGCCGGTGGGATAACAATCGGAAAAACAAATTGCGATGCCTGGGCACATGGAGCAAGCGGGGAAAATTCGGATTTCGGACCCGTAAAAAATCCATGGAATAAAGAATACGTCCCCGGCGGTTCTTCCAGCGGTTCTGCCGCATCGGTTGCAGCTGGACTTAGTTTGGTTGCAACGGGAACCGATACGGGAGGTTCAATCCGTCAGCCTGCAAACTTTTCAGGCGTGGTTGGTTTTAAACCGACTTATGGCGCGGTTTCGAGGTATGGGGTAATTGCTATGGCTTCTTCACTCGACTGCATGGGTTCTTTTGCGGGGAGAGTTTCCGATGTGGAAAAGATTTTTAATGTAGTTAAGGGTAAAGACGGTTTCGATTCAACTATCTCTGACGCTTCTTATGATAAACCAAAAGACAGGATCAAAATTGGAATTCCCAAGGAATATTTTATCGAAGGTCTTGATAAAGAAGTTGAGGAAAGTGTTTTAAGAGCCTCAAAAGTTTTTGAAAAACAGGGAATTGAACTTAAGCAGGTGAGTCTTCCAAATACAATGTACGGTATTTCGGTTTACTATATCGTTCAGCCGGCCGAGGTATCTTCTAATTTGGGTAGATTTGACGGAATAAGATATGGGAACGGCAGAGACGCTTTTGGAGCCGAAGCGAAAAGAAGAATAATGCTCGGAACCTACGTACTTTCGGCGGGATATTATGATGCATATTATCTTAAGGCGCAGAAAGTAAGATCTAAAATTATTGAAGATTTTGATAATGTTTTTGATGAAGTTGATGCAATTATTGCTCCAGTATCTCCCACATCAGCTTTTAAGCTCGGAGAAAAAACCTCGGATCCTTTAAAAATGTATTTGTCGGATGTTTTGACTGTTTCTGCCAATTTGGCCGGTATTCCCGCTTTGGCTATTCCGTCTGAGGTTAACCGTGAGGGACTTCCTCTTGGCTTCCAGCTTATCGGCCCGAAATTTTCGGAGCTTTCACTTTTTGGTTTGGGTAAATTATATGAAAGTGTTACGCATTTTAATAACAAATGGCAAACGAATTTAAAAAGATTTTAAAAAACACCGGCTTTCTTAAGCTTTGGTCTTCACAAATTTTATCTCAGGTGAGTATAAATATTATGAATTTTTTGCTTCTGACGAGATTGTTTGTTCTTACAGGTTCTACAATAGCTACTTCAATGCTTTGGGTTGCATATTCTCTTCCGGCTATTTTTTTTGGTCCTATAGGGGCCGCGGCAGTTGACTTGGTAAATCGGAGAAAAATGCTTATGATTACAAATTTTTTGCAAGGACTGACAATTTTTTCTTATTTTCTGTTTCACGGGCAGACAACCTTTATACTTTATGGTGTAGTTATGATTTATTCTTTATTTAATCAATTTTATTCTCCGGCTGAAGCAGCATCTCTTCCCAATGTTGTAACCAAACTCGAACTGCCTCAAGCCAATAGTCTCTTTTTCTTTACTTTACAAACTTCTTTGGTAGTTGGTTTTGGTTTTGCAGGAATTTTACAATCAGTGATTGGTTTTAACGGAAGTTTGCTTCTTTGTAGTATATTTTTATTTTTGGCATTTATCAGTACATGGCTTCTTCCCGATATTAAAATAGTAGGCAAACCGTTTTTTTCATTCGAGCATGTTCTTAAAACTATTTATGAATCCATATTGGAAGGGTATGAATTTATAAGAAAAAATAAATTTATCGAGCTTCCCTTAATACTGCTTTTGGGGTTACAGGCATGTCTTTCAATGATTGTTGTTAATTTGCCCGCAATTGCTTCGCAGGTTCTTAATATTCCTCTTAACCTTTCAGGTGTATCGGTTGTTGTTCCGGCCGGGATCGGAGCAGTTTTAGCCTCAGTTATTGTTACAAGAATGCTTAAAAAAGGAATAAGAAAGAAGATAATAATTGAATACTGTTTGGCTTTCGTCGGTATCTCAATGCTTCTTATAGGAGTATTGGTTCCGTTTGCCCCGCAATTTGTTCGATCGTTTATCACACCCCTGGTGATTATTTTTGTTGGCTTCGGTTATATGGGAGTAGATATTCCGACAATTACTTTTATTCAGGAAATTACTCCAAGTTGGTTTAGAGGCAGAGTTTTTGGAAATTTAGGATTTTTAATAACAATTATCAATATCTTTCCGGTGTTTTTCTCGGGTGCAATATCAGAAATATTCGGTGCCAGAACTTTTGTAAGCTTAATAGGGCTAGGGGCAACCTTAGCTGCAATTTATATATTTAAAAGAGGACAAGGTTTAATTGAGAAGAAATATACTGTATAAAGAAACTAATATGAAGAAAAATTTTATTCCGGTGGTGGGACTTGAAGTTCATATTGAACTTTCTACGAAAAGCAAAATGTTTTGCGGTTGTTCTGCTGAGCATTTTGGGAAAAAACCAAACACTCAGGTTTGTCCTGTATGTTTGGGACTTCCCGGAGCTCTTCCGTTTGCGAATAAAGAGGCGATTACCGATACAATAAGATTTGGTTTGGCATTTGGCTCCAGGATTAATAAATTCAGTAAATTCGACCGCAAGCACTATTTTTATCCCGATTTACCCAAAGGTTACCAGATTTCCCAATACGATTTGCCTCTTTGTGTTGGAGGAAGTTTTGAAGATAAAAGGTTAACAAGGGTGCATCTCGAAGAAGATACAGGAAAGCTTGTTCACGAAAAAGTTGACGGAGTTAAATCTTCGTTAATTGATTTCAATAGAAGCTCGGTTCCCCTTATGGAGATGGTAACGGAACCCGATTTCCACGATACGGAATCAATTATAAAGTTTCTAAAAGAGGCACAAATCATTGCAAGATATTTGGGGATCAGTAATGCCGATATGGAGAAAGGCTCCATGAGACTTGAAGCAAATATTTCTCTTTCACCCGACGGTAAACTTCCAAATTACAAAGTCGAACTTAAAAACATCAACTCCTTTAAGTTTCTGGAAAAAGCAATCAACGCTGAAATTAAAAGACAGGAAGAAATTCTTTCGGCCGGAGGTAAGATTGAACCCGAAACACGCGGCTATGACGAAATAAAACAAACTACCTATCTTCAGAGAAGCAAGGAAGATGCTAAAGATTACAGATATTTTCCTGAACCCGATCTTCCTCCAATGAAATTTACGGATGAAGAAATTGAAAAAATTAAAAGTTCTTTGCCGGAACTTCCTAAAGAAAAAAGAGAAAGGTTTGCAAAAGATTATAAACTTGCAGGGGATTATGTAGAGATATTGGTAAGTGATCCTGAAAGATCAAACTATTTTGAAGAAGCAGTAAAGTTAGGAACGAAAGCTGATATATCAGCTAAAGAGTTGGCTGACCTGATGATAAACAAGAAATTTGATGCCGAATTTCTTGAACCTGCGGGATTTGTCAGAAAAGTATTGGAATTGACAAGTGTTGAGTATACCGATCCTTCGGATACTAAATTTGCGGTTTTGGAGGTAATGGGAGAGCAGAAAAAAGCTGTGGAAGATTATAAACAGGGAAAAGGTGAGGTCGTAGGATTTTTAATCGGAATGGTACAAAAGAAACTAAAAGGTAAAGGTAACCCCAGCTTGGTGCGCGAAGGTTTACTTAAAGAATTACAAAAATGAGTGACAGAGAAGCGGAAATAGAGAGTCTAAGCATTCCTGAAAAAGAAAAACAAAATGTCAAAGAGCTGATGGCATTGATGGAAAAATCAGCGAATGATTTACAGCATAGAATTGTCTTGGAAATTGTGGGGGGAGCCGTAACTAAAGAATGGCCCCGGAAAGATATTGATTTAGCCTGTCATATTGTTGATCTTGGCGATGTAGAGGGTGAACATCCACTAGAGCGTTCTAATAGGTTTTTCTCAGTTTTAGAGGATATTGTGCATGATGCAGTGGAAAAGTCGGGAGGTTTCGCAATTGTAAATACTACTCACCCGTACGTAGATCATCAACAAGGTGGAGAAGACATTATGGAACACAATGGTTCTATAATTGTAAAACCGATCCCAAAAGGTACACCAATAGAAGTTATAAATAATGTCTAAATTTGTTCATCTACATGTTCACACCGAGTACTCGCTTCTCGACGGCCTTAGCAATATTTCAAAGCTCTTAGCTCATATTAAAGAAAACGGAATGGATTCGGTGGCCATTACCGACCATGGGGTGATGTACGGGGAAATTGAATTTTATAAAGAAGCTTTAAAGCAGGGAGTTAAACCAATACTTGGCATGGAGGGCTACATTACTACCGGAAAATTAACCGATAGACCTGCTCGTGGAGAACTTCAAAATTATCATTTGATACTTTTGGCAAAAAATCATGAGGGCTATCAGAATTTAATGAAAATTTCTTCAATTGCACATCTTGAAGGTTATTATTATCGACCCAGGTTTGATAGAGAAGTTTTGGAAAAGTATTCGAAAGGTTTAATTTGTACTTCGGCTTGTTCATCCGGTGAAATCGGCAGGGCTCTTATTAATGACGAACCGAAAAAAGCTAAAGAGGCTGCGGAGTGGTATCAGAATTTATTCGGTGAAGATTATTATTTGGAGGTTCAGCGGCACGAATTTGATAAATGGGTAGAAAAATCTAACGATCAGGAAATTAAAACTTCTCTTCGTGACTTAGCGGAGAACGAAAGAAAGTGGGTGGAGGGTATTAAAAAGTTGAGTAGGGAGTTGGGAATTCCCCTGGTTGCCACTAACGACGCACATTATATTAAGCCGGGTGATGCTCTGGCTCAGGATGTTTTGGTATGTATCTCTACGGGTAAAGTTATTAATGATACTAAAAGAATGCGTTATATTGATGCGCAAACTTTTTATGTCAGAAATCCTGATGAAATGATAGGACTTTTTCGTGATATTCCGGATGCGATTGAGAATACGGTTAAAATTGCTGATAAATGTAATGTTGAGGTTAAGTTGGGAAGCTGGAGTTTTCCGAAGTTTCCCCTTCCAGCAGGTGTTACGGCAGATGAACAACTTAGAAGACTAGCAAAAGAAGGCTTAATAATAAAAATTCCTAAACCCGATAAGGAAACTAACGACAGGCTAGAGTATGAACTTGGGATTATTTGCAAAAAAGGATATTCTCCCTACTTTCTTATTGTAAGGGATTTGGCCAATTGGACAAAATCACAAGGAATTATTACTAATACAAGAGGTTCTGCGGCAGGTAGTTTGGTTTCTTATGTCTTGGGGATTACAACGGTTAATCCTCTTAAATATTACTTGCCTTTTGAGAGGTTTCTGAACCCATATAGGCCGAGCCCTCCCGATATCGATTTTGACGTTGCAGATAACAGAAGAGACGAAATAATCGGTTATATAACCAAAACTTATGGAAAAGAAAGAGTGGCCCAGGTTTGTACTTTTGGAAGAATGCTAAGCCGGGCTGCCGTTAGGGATGTTGCCAGAGTTTTGGGATACCCTTATTCAACCGGTGACAGAATCGCAAAAATAATTCCGCCCCCGAAACAGGGTTTTCCGATAACTATTCCGAGAGCGCTTGATGAAGTTATGGAACTTCGGAATTTATATAATGCAGATGCCGATACTAAAAAAGTGTTGGATTTGGCAATTCAAATTGAAGGAAATGCGAGACACGTTTCTGTCCATGCGGCCGGTGTTGTCGTAGCTCCGACAGAAATAACCGATTTTTCTCCTGTCCAAAAAGAACCATCCGGAGAAAAAGTAATAACGCAATACGAAATGCATGCCAGCGAGGATGTTGGTTTAATAAAATTTGATATTCTTGGAATTAGGAATTTATCCATACTTGGGGCAGCGGTTGATATTGTTCAACGTCTTCATAATGTGCAAATAGATTTGCATAAAATTCCGCTTGATGACAAAAAAACTTTTGAAATGCTGGCAAAAGGAGAGACAATGGGTGTTTTTCAGTTTGCAAGCGGTGGAATGACTAAATATTTAGTGGAGCTTAAACCTACTCAAATCGAAGATCTTATGGCTATGGTTGCTCTTTACAGACCGGGACCTATATCGCAAATCCCCGAGTATATAAAAAGAAAACATAATCCTAAATTGGTTAAATATTTGGATCCGAGAATGGAAAAATTCTTAGGTAAATCCTATGGCCTGATTGTTTATCAGGATGATCTTCTTTTCTGTGCTTTGGACTTGGCGGGATATACATGGGAAGAGGCGGATAAATTTAGAAAAGCCGTTGGTAAAAAGATTCCTGAAGAAATGGCCGCACAAAAAGAAAAATTCATAAAAGGTATTGTTGCTCACGGGCAAACGGAAAAATTTGCGGAAGACCTTTGGAAACTGTTTGAGCCTTTCCAATCATATGGTTTTAATAAAGCTCATGCAGCTTCTTACGGCATGATTGCTTATCAAACAGCCTATATGAAAGCTAATTATCCGGTTGAATATATGGCTGCACTTCTTACGGCGGAGTCCGACGATAAAGATAAAATTTCAGCCGCTGTAAGTGAATGCAAAAGAATGAAAGTAAAAGTATTACCGCCCGATATTAATGAGTCGCAAATAGGTTTTAGTATTGTTAACGATAAAGATTCACTTGAGGGCAAGGCGATTAGATTTGGTCTTTCGGCTATTAAAAATGTTGGAGAGGCTGCAATTTCCGCGATTCTTTTATCCCGTAAAGACGGTAAATTTGAATCATTTGCGGATTTTCTGGGCAGGGTTGATGCCAGAAAAACAAACAAAAAGGTATTGGAAAGTCTGATAAAAGTCGGCGCAATGTCTTCTTTTGGCGGAAGAGCGGCTCTTTTATCTCTTATGGACTCGATTCGGGATAAGGTTGTTAAAAAAAAGTCGGACGATAATCAACAAGGGCTGTTTGCCACAGGAGAGCTTAAGAAAACGGAATCAGCATCATTTGTGAATATTTCCAATGTTCAGGAATTTTCTGATGAGGAAATGGAATCACTTGAGAGGCAACTTTTGGGGCTTTCGCTTTCGGCAAAGCCGGTTAGCGAGTTAATCGGTTCTCTTAGCTTCCAGTCAACTCATAAGATTGACGAAATTTTAACTGCGGTTGTTATCCCGGATCATGTGCGGGTTGCGGGTGTTGTAAGTACCGTCAGGGTAATTGTGACTAAAAAATCAGGTGCTGAAATGGCTTTTGCCAAGATAGATGACGGGACAGGAACCATTGAAGTCGTTGTATTTCCGAGCATTTTTAAAGAAACCCGTGATTTTTGGGCTGAAGGTCAGCCCTTACTCCTTGTCGGTAAGGTCGATGTCCGTGACGAGACCCCAGGAATTATAGTTGAATCAATCGAAACTCTCTCCAGTTTGAGTGAGAAAAAAGAAAGGGAAGTTTTTATTAAAGTCCCCAAAAGTACAGACGTAAACTCTCTAAAAAGACTTAAAACTCTTTTAACCGAGAATTTAGGCGAGCACACGGCGTTTTTGATTTTTGATGAAGGTAAAAAAGTTGCACTGCCTTTTAAGATAGCTTGGGATGAATCTTTGGCTAAACAAATATCCGAAATTCTGGAAAATACATCTTCTTGAAGCTAAAGCTACTTTCCTGTACAATATCAATCTATGGCACTAACAATTACAATTAAAGACACGGAATTTGGAATTGGCGATAGGGTGCGTGTTGTCCAGAAAATTAAAGAAGGAGATAAATCCCGTGAGGCCATTTTTGAAGGAATGGTAATTGGTATTAAAGGCAGGGAGCCCGGAAAAACATTTCTTGTTAGAAGGACGGGTGAAGCAGGCATCGGTATCGAAAGAATCTTTCCTGTCAACTTACCCACTATCAGCAAAATTACCATTGTTAAAAGTGGAGTAAAAGGTGTCAAAAGAGCCAAACTCTACTATATAAGAAATAAAGCACTTACAGAAATAGAAACGATCTTCAAGAGAGCGGCTTTAAGAACAAAAAGTCGTGGCGATAAGAGCAACAAGTAAATTTGGAAAATTTTCGGAAGACTTCGCGGTAAGATTTCTTGGTGAAAAAAGGATGTAAAATTATTGACAGGAACTTTAGCGGAAGGGTTAATTCCCCCAGAATTATAATTGTGGATTAAAATCCTTGTTGCGGACTATTTTCATATAGTCTAAATTGAATATATAAGGAAGGTGGTGATAAAAAATGAATAGTTATTTTTATGGAAATCCTACAGCGTTAATGTTTCCTGGGATTATGGCAGGATGGTTAAGTGCTTTTTTGATTCCGGTTACACTTTGGAGTCTTTTTTGGATGGGTTGGGCTCTTTGGAGAGCGGCTAAAAATGGCAGTAAAATCTGGTTTATAGTTTTATTGCTTGTCCATACAATGGGAATTCTAGACATTTTGTATATTTTTATATTTTCCCAAAAAAGTTGGACAAAATCTGGTAAGAAATCCAAGTAACTTCTTGACAACAATATAAGGGCTGATAAAATCCTATTCATCGGTAGCAGTTGTGGTATCGAGATAATGAGACTAACGCTCGGTGGTTGCAATGCCCACATCCTCCGAAGGGTTGCTCGTGTCATGTGAGAGAAAGATGAGTCTCGATCTTTCTCTGTAATAATTGCACATTTATTTTTTATTGTGCGAGTGTAGCTCAGAGGTGAAGAGCGGGAGATATAACTACTCAAAAACTTTTGAGGAGGGTAATCTCTAAATCGGTGGGTTCGAATCCCCCCACTTGCGATTGGTAAGCGCTATGGAATACTGCTGGAAGTGAAAGATCTTTTATGATCAGCTGGGTTGCGCGCGCTTACAAAAATCTCGGTACCCGATACCGAGTCCTTTAGACAGATATAGGTTAGATGTTTGCGTCTAAAGGCGGCGGCAAGAAGAGGTCAAGGAAGCGAATCGGGCGTGGAGGCCTCTTCTTACGTGTATGATGTTTTACATAAACTTGCCAAAATATGCGGCAGAATAAGTGTAGAACACCTAAAGATTTTTGCGGGCAGGCTACTGTCACGAGATTTTTCTTGATGTCTTTTCGACATTTTGAGATTTTTTGTGATAGTAATACCTGCCCGTGTTCGTTTTAATGGTATATAATTGCGTTGAGGTGCTTTCAATCAAAAAATGTTAATACTTGGAATCGATCCCGGTACTGCTACAACCGGTTTTGGATTGGTAAATTTTACCAAAAAAGGTAACGAAGTTATCGAGTGGGGACTTATTGAGACAGACAAAAAACTTCTTAAAGAAAAACGTCTTGACTTCATTTTTGAAGAAACATTGAAACTTATTAAAAAACATAATCCTGATGTGTTTGTTTTTGAAAAGGTTTTTTTCTCCAATAATGCCAAAACAGTAATAGCGGTTGGACAGGCTCAAGGTGTAATGCTTTTAGCGGCAGGTAAAATGGGAGTACATATTGAAGAATATGCACCAGGAACTATTAAAAAGATGATTACTGGAAATGGTCGTGCCAAGAAAAAGGAAGTTCAGGAGCATTTGAGAAAAATTTTAGGTTCCCGTGTAAAAAGCGAGGCGCATAAAAAAACTCATTTTGACGATGCCGCCGATGCTTTGGCGATTGCACTTACTCACGCATTTAAATTAGGAGAAAAAGGGGGTGATAAAGTTGTTTAAAGTCGGTCGTGTTACTCATTATTATGACAAAATCGGAGTTGCTATAGTTGAGGTTGATGCTCCTCTGGCTGTGGGGGATGAAATTAAATTTGTTCGTGGAGGAGAAGATGTAGGAAAAGAAAAGGTTGAGTCCATTCAAATAGAACACGAAAAAAAGGATTCCGCAGGGAAAGGGGATGTGGTAGGATTGAAAGTCAATGAAGCGGTCAAGGAAGGCACGGAAGTATTCAAAATTTGAGTGGGCTGAAGCACCCGATATAAGAAAACGGGTTCTTCGTTTGATGGAAGATCTTCAGTTGGATTATCTTTTGGGTGAAAGATTGTTCTTTTACCGTTCACAAGGTTCTAAAGCACGGGCTTATGCCAGAACATGGGGGTTGCCAAAGCTTTGGCAGAATGCACTCAAAGTAGAGCCCGCGTACATTATCGAAGTAATTTCCAAGTATTTTGATAAGCTTCCGCAGCGTGAACAGGATAAAGTTCTTCTTCATGAAATAAGTCATATCCCAAAAAACTTTTCGGGTGCGTTAGTGGCACATACCCATAGACGCAAAGGAAGTTTTAAGGACAAGCTTGACGATTTAGTAGCAAGATATTTGGAAGATTCTCGAAAGATATGAAGATCATTATTTTACACGGTGACGACGAGAAAAAAATTTATGAACGTATACAGAAATTCATACATGTAACGAAAGAGCGCGGTTGGGAAGTTGCCTATCTTGATGAATCCGTCAGCCCTATTCAGGAGCAACTAAGCGCCACATCACTTTTCAGTAAAAACAGGTTTTTTATCTTAAGCGACACCTCAAAACTAGGAAAAAAAGAGGTTCAATGGCTGAATAAAAATTATGAAAACCTGGACGGAACTCTGATTATTTATCACGAAGGAGCTCTCAGTATAACCTTCCTTAAATCATTGCCAAAAGAAAGTAAGATTGAGGAATTTAAATTGCCGGTGATTCTTTGGAACTTTTTGGACAATCTTATTCCAGGAAATTCAGTAAAAAGTATAAAGGATTTTCATAAAATTATCGAAAAACAGGCTCCGGAATTTATTATTACTTTGATTGCTAAACTGTTTCGTGATCTTTATTGGATTAAAATGGACCCAAAAAGTGTCCAGTTGCCTCCGTGGCGTGTTCAAAAACTAAAAAATCAAGCATCGCATTTTACGGCTCAACAGCTGAATCAGTTTATCAGTTGTCTCTCAGACATTGATATTAAAGTTAAATCATCAAAGGCAAATTTAACTGATGAGCTTGACCTACTCATTATTAAACAATTAGAATAATATAAGCTAAAAAATGATAATAGACCCTACAATTTTTAAAGACTACGATATCAGAGCCATTGCCGGGAAACAGGTCGATGAAGAAGGAATGGTTCGTATCGCCCAGGCGATTATCAAAGTATTTTCTCCTAAACAAGTTCAAATTGGTCACGATATGCGAATAACTTCTCCCTTATACCACAGATTGTTCATTGAAACATTTATTAATGCTGGTATTAATGTTTTTGACTTGGGTTTTGTTTCTACGGACATGCTTTACTATGCGGCCGGTGTTTATGATGAAGATTTATCGATAACAATTAGTGCGTCGCATAACCCCCCTGAATATAACGGAATAAAAATGGCCAAGAAAGGCTCTCTTCCTGTTAGCGAGACTTATCAAATTAGAGATCTTGCTATTTCGAACGAAGATCTGACTTCGAAATCTGATAAAAAGGGAGTTTTGAAAAAAAGAGACATTAAAGAAGAATGGGTAAATCATCTCTTGAAATTTATTGACGTATCTAAAATGAAACCATTTAAGGTTGTTTGTGATACGGGAAACGGAATGGCTGGGTATTATTTGCCTCGATTAGAAGAAAAGCTTCCATGGAAAGTAACACGTCTTTTTTATAAATTGGACGGAACATTTCCCAATCATCCTGCGAGTCCAATTGAAGAAAAAAATCGGTTGGATTGTGTTAATAAGGTTAAGAGTGAGAGCGCGGACTTTGGTTTAGTGTTTGACGGAGATGGTGATCGTGTATTTATGATTGATGAAAAAGGCAGAGCTCTTTCAGGAACGATAATGACTGCGATAGTTGCAGAGAACGTTCTTAAGAATAAACCAGGATCAATAATTATGTACAATGCCATAGTGGGTCGTGTAGTGCCTGAAGTTATAATCCGAAATGGAGGCAAGCCGGTTCGCGTACGTGTTGGTTATACGTTAATCAAAAAGGCAATGAGAGAACAAGATGCTGAATTTTGCGGAGAACACTCCGGACATTATTTCTTTAAGGATAATTTCTTTGCGGATTCGGCTATTATTGCGGCGCTTCTTGTTGCAGAGATGATGTCAGTGAAGAATAAAAAATTGTCCGAACTTTATGATGAATATGATAAATATAAGAGCTCTCAGGAAATAAATTTCACTGTCGATGATAAAGAAAAAGTTATGAAGTCCATTGAAGCTGAGTTCAAAGATTCCGCCGATTCTATAGACTGGCTTGATGGGGTCTCTGTATGGTTTAAGGACTATTGGTTTAATGTCAGACCTTCCAATACGGAGCCGCTATTAAGATTAAATGTCGAGGCGGACAATTCAATCCTTTTGGAGGAAAAGATTAAAGAACTGGTAGCAAAGATTAAATCACTGGGAGGAAAAGAAAAAATATGACTGATACCCTCGGAATAGAAGAAGCTTTAAATTTATTTCCGGACCAACTGAGAGAGGCTTGGAGTCAGGCGGCGTCTTTCGAACTGCCAAAAATTACTTCCAAAAAAATAATAATAAGCGGAATGGGTGGTTCTTCTCTTGCCGGAAGAATTATTTCTTCACTCTATGAAAGAGAAGGTGATATTGAAATCTCTGTTTTTAACGATTATGGAATGCCTTCCTATATCGATTCTTCCTGGACTTTAATTGCCAATAGTTATTCTGGCAGTACCGAGGAAACTCTCTCGGCAATAAATGTTGCGAAAGAAAAAGGAATTAAAATTTACGGAGTTAGCACCGGAGGAAAAATTGGAGAAATGATAAAATCCGGTGAAATTTACGGTGTAGTTCTGATACCTACAACCAATCCTTCTAATTATCCGAAATCTGCACTTGGAGTTTCTTTGGGAGGACTTCTCGGATTAATGTCAAAGTTGGGAGTAATAAATTTGTCTGCCGAAAAATTTGAAAAATCCGTCAATGAACTAATCGAAATCAGAAAAAATTGGGATGTTAAGTCAGAGGCTTCAAAAATGAGTCAAAAAATTCCGGCTCTTATAGCCGCACGGCCGCTTTTGGGATCTCTTCATGCAGGCAGAAATGTTATTAATGAAATTGGTCGTACTTTCGCCACATTTTTTGATCTACCTGAACTGGATCACCATCTTGTTGAAGCAACGATGTTTCCTAGGAATTTATATAAAGATATCTATTATTTATTCTTTATAAGTGATCTATATCCGGAGAGAATTAAAACCAGAATTAAAATTTCGGAAGATTTGTTTACCGAACAAAAGTTAAATTTTGGTGAAATGAAACTCTCAGGATCTAATTTTTTAACACAGGCCTTGGAAATTCCCCACTTTTGTGCATGGCTAGCTTTTCGCCTATCCGAATTAAATGGGTTAGATCCCGGTCCTGAACCTTGGATTATTAAGCTCAAAGAATCTCTTTCGTAGCCTGTTCATTAATGGTATAGTTAGTTTATGCCCATTCTGCCAAATATTGCTTTCTTCAAGGATATAGATAAAAACGACACCCCTCTTGTTGGTGGTAAGGGGGCAAATTTGGGTGAAATGACCCGTGCAGGATTTCCTGTTCCTCCAGGTTTTGCAATTACTGTTCAAGCTTATGATACTTTCCTAAAGGGGAACGGAATAGCTGATAAAATTTATGGTCTTTTGGCCGCTACTGATGTTAATAACCCCGACCAATTAGCCGATACGGAGAAAAAAGTTCAAAAGATGATCCTCACAGGCAAATTTCCGGATGAAATAACTCAAGAAATAATTAATTCTTATAAAAAACTCTCGGGGAGATTTAAAAGTGCTCTTGTGGCAGTTAGAACCTCAGCTACTGCTGAAGATATGCCGGATAATTCCTTTGCCGGAATGGGATGGACTTCTCTTAACATTAAAGGCGAAGCGAATGTACTTAATGCTGTTCGTGAATGTTGGGCATCGCTTTTTACAGGCCGTTCAATATATTACCGTGTTATTAATAAAATTCCTCATGAAAAAGTCAAAATTTGTGTGATTGTTATGAAGATGGTTGAATCGGATGTTTCCGGAGTGATGTTTTCGATAGATCCTGTAAAAAATGACAAAGATAGAATTATTATCGAATCCGTCTGGGGACTTGGGGAAATGATAGTCCAGGGTGAGGTTGTACCAGATACGTATGTCGTACAGAAAGATACTTTTGCGATTCTTTCAAAAGAAATTTCCGATCAATCTGTTCAGCTTGTCAGAATGAAAAATGGGGAAAATAAACATATCGAAGTCCCAAAAAACATCAGACAAAAACAAAAGATTACAGATAAAGAAATAGTTGAACTTGCCCACCTTGCGGATAAACTGCAGAAACATTATTACTTTCCGCAGGATGCCGAATGGGCAAAGGAAAAGGGGAAGATATATCTTGTTCAGACCAGGCCGGTTACTACAATAGCTGAGACTACAAAAATTGAAAAAGGCGATAAAGGTGAATTTAAAATTGCTACATCACCAATTTTGACAGGAAGTCCGGCTTCACCCGGAATTGGAACAGGACCCGTCAAAATTCTTAAAAACCCTAAAGAGATTGATAAAATTCAAAAGGGTGATGTACTTGTTGCTCCGATGACCTCGCCTGACTATGTTCCTGCAATGAAAAAATCGGCTGCGATAATTACCGATGAAGGCGGACAAACCTCACACGCCGCAATAGTTTCCAGAGAACTCGGAATTCCTTGTGTAGTAGGAACCCAATATGCAACCAAGAAATTAACTGATGGTCAAATTGTAACAGTCAACGGTGAAGCCGGAGAAATATTCTTGGGTGCCAATATTAAAACTCAGGATTCAAATCTGAAGTCTACCGAAAAACCGAAATTCAGTAAAGTTAAAACTGCTACAAAGGTTTACGTAAATTTAGCTGAACCGGAGAGGGCTAAAGAAATCGCCAAGTTGAATGTAGACGGTGTTGGACTTCTTAGAGCCGAATTTATGATTGCCAATATCGGGATTCACCCCAAAGAAGCTATAAGAAGAAAAGAACAGGCTAAATTTATTAAAAAATTGGCAAGTGACCTGGAAATCTTTTGTAAAGCATTTTATCCCAGACCGGTTACTTATAGGGCTACGGATTTTAAAACAAATGAATATAGGAGCCTTCCCGGAGGAAAATATTGGGAACCCATTGAACCCAATCCGCTACTTGGTTTTCGGGGTGCCTTCCGTTATGTCGGAAGTCCAGAAGCTTTTAATCTTGAACTTGAGGCAATTAAAGCTGTTAGGGAAAAATATGATAATTTGCATTTAATGATTCCGTTTGTCAGGTCTCCTGAGGAACTTGGCAAGGTAAGAAGACTTGTAGCCAGTTCGGGACTTTTTGAAAAACCTACGTTTAAGTTTTTGATGATGTGTGAAATTCCTGTGAACGTCATTCAAATAGAAGACTTTATTAAAGTCGGAATAGACGGGGTTTCCATCGGAAGTAATGATTTGACTATGTTAATTGAAGGAACCGACCGTGACAATTCCGAAGTTGCACAGGAATTTAATGAACGGACACCTGCTGTTTTATGGGCACTTAAACGAGTAATAACAAAGTGCGCTGAAGTCGGTGTTACAAGTTCTATTTGCGGACAGGCTCCCAGCGAGTATGAAGATTTAGTTAAAAAATTGGTAAGATGGGGTATAACCAGTGTTTCAATAAACTCCGATTCTATTGATAGAGTCAGAGGTGTTATTGCTGAAGCTGAGAAGGAAATATAAAACATATGAGTAAGATTAAAAAAATTTGGGCTCGTGAAATACTTGATTCAAGGGCTATTCCAACCGTTGAAACTGCCTGCATGCTTGATAACGGACAAGTCGCAGTTTCATCTGTTCCCGCGGGCACGTCAACAGGAACACATGAAGCGCTGGAGCTTAGGGATGAAAATAATCCCAGATATCTCGGGTTTGGGGTTTTGCAAGCCGTGAACAATGTTAATTCTTTTCTTGGACCTGCCGTTACCGGAATGGATCCGGCCAATCAATCTGAAATTGACAAAAAATTGATTGAAATGGACGGAACGGAAAATAAATCAAAGTATGGAGCCAATGCTATTCTTTCAATTTCCGAAGTTGTCGTAAAAGCCGGTGCAATAGCCGCAAAACAATCACTTTACGGTTGGATTTTTTCAATGGCTTCAAGAGCCGGAATTACTCAGACAGTCAAAGTTCCAACTCCTCTTTTTAATATGATTAACGGAGGCAAACATGGTGCGGGGAATCTTGATTTTCAGGAATTTTGGGTAATACCCGGGTCTTCAAAGAAATATTCCGAAAGTTTGCAGATGGGTGTTGAAATTTATCTGACTATCGGTAGAAATTTGGCACACCGCGGGGCTATTCATTCCGTAGGAGACGAAGGCGGATATGCACCGAATTTATTTACCAATGCGGATGCACTGGAGGTCTTTGTTGAATCCATCCGCCAGACCAAATATTCCCTAGGACGGGATGTATTTTTGGGATTGGATGTTGCGGCAAACAGTTTTTATAAAAACGGAGAGTATTTAATAAAAGACCGTTCCTCAACTTTAAGTGATTCCCAGCTTTTGGATTTTTACAAAGCTCTTTGTGATCAATATAAACTTGCAATTTTGGAAGATCCCTTTCAGGAAGATGCGTGGAGCAGCTGGGCCAGTCTTACCAGTGAACTTTCTCAAAGTGTGGTTATTGTCGGAGATGATCTTTTGGCAACAAATCCGAACCGTGTAGAAAAAGCAATTAAAGAAAAATCCTGCAACGCAATCCTTATTAAGCCAAACCAAATAGGAACAATATCGGAAACCCTTAATGTAATAAAAATGGCAAGAGACGCAAAATGGACTGTTATTGTTTCCCACAGATCCGGTGAAACAAACGACAGCTTCATTGCGGATTTCGGCGTGGGAGTTGCGGCTGATTATGTAAAATTCGGTGCTCCGGCCCGCGGTGAACGTGTTGCCAAATACAACAGGCTTTCTACAATAGAAACGGAATTATCTAGGATTAACAAATGAACGAAGAACCTTCAAAACTCGTGATACTGGTTGTAATGGACGGTTGGGGAATAGCGGCTCCGGGGCCGGGAAATCCAATATCGCAAGCAAATATACCGAATATGAATAAATTCATGGCCTCATATCCCCACACTCAATTGCAGGCTTCTGGAGAAGCTGTGGGTCTGCCCAGAGGTGAGGTTGGAAATACCGAAACGGGGCATCTTAATATCGGTGCTGGCAGAATTGTCTATCAGGATTTGCAAAGAATAAATATGAGTATTGCTGAAGGCAGTTTTTATGAAAACCCGGTACTTATCGGAGCAATAGATCATGCCCGCTCATTTAACAGTAATCTTCACTTAATTGGGCTTATCGGTGCCGGAGGAGTTCACAGCAATATTGAGCATCTTTTTGCTCTTATCGAACTTGTTAAAAGACATGAATTTAACAGAGTTTATTTGCATCTTTTTACGGACGGGCGCGATTCGCCTCCTACTGCCGCAAAAATTTATATTTCAGAACTTCGTAAGGTTATGGCAAGAGAAGGTGTTGGTCAAATTGCTTCAATAATGGGCAGATATTGGGCGATGGATAGGGATAGACGTTGGGACAGAACCGCAAAAGCATATTTTGCATTGACTAAAGGCGAAGGTCGGCTGGTTAAAACACCCGAGGAAGGAATTGATGCGTCTTATGCTGAAGCGAAAACTGACGAGTTTATAGAGCCTTGCATAATCACGGCTCCTGACGGAAAACCGCTCGCACTGATTAAAGAAAATGATTCCGTAATCTTTTTTAATTTTAGAATAGACAGACCAAGACAACTGACAAGTGCTTTTGTTTTTGAAGATTTTAGCAAGGCAAATCAAACTGTTGGTTTTGATCCATATCTGGTTAAATATCAAAAATCCCATTTGGCTACTCAGCCAACTCAAGTTACGGAACCCTTCGCAAGGGGTCCAAGAATTAATAATCTGTATTTTGCCACAATGACTGAATATGGAAAAGCTATTGTTGAATCCGGTGCAAAAGTCGCTTACCCTCCTGAAATTGTTAAATTACCCTTAGGTCTGGTAATTTCAGAAGCCGGATATAAGCAGTTGAGAGCGGCAGAAAGTGAAAAGGAAAGATTTGTAACTTTCTATTTTAACGGTCAGCAGGAAGCTGCGTTTGAAGGGGAAGACCGACTGATAGTTCCTTCTCCGAAAGTTGCAACTTATGATTTGAAACCCGAGATGAGTGCAAGAGAACTAACCGAGGGAGTCTTGCAGAAGCTTAAAGAATCTCCGGATTACAAATTTGTTTTAATTAATTTTGCAAACCCTGACATGGTCGGCCACACCGGAAATATCGGAGCGGCCGTTAAAGCATGTCAAGTCGTTGACGAGTGTTTAGGCAAACTTAGCGATTGGGTTCTTGCTTATGGCGGCTATATGATTGTAACTGCAGATCACGGAAATGTTGAGGAAATGATTGACCAAAAGACGGGAGCAATCGAAACGGAACACAGCAGTAACCCCGTACCTTTTATCGTGGTTTCTCAAAAACTTATGGGAAACCCCGTTACCCTGATGACAGGAATTTTGGCGGATATCGCACCAACTGTTTTAAAACTGATGGATTTGGAGGTTCCTTCCACAATGACCGGCCATAATTTATTGGATTCACAATTTAAGCTTTAATCGGTATACTTTAAAAATATGTCTCATCTTTCTCAAAGTATTGCTATATTTCTAACTACATTTATTTCATCCTACGGCTATTTGGCTATTTTTGTTTTTATGACGGCAGAAAGTGCCTTGATTCCAATTCCCTCGGAAGTGACAATGACTTTTGCCGGTTTTCTTTGCGGAATAGGCATAATAAATATTTGGATTGCAATTCTTATCGGAACATTGGGAAATTTAACCGGCTCGCTTTTGTCCTTTTGGTTGGGGAGAGCCATGGGGGAGGAGTGGATAAGAATTGCGATTAAAAAATGGGGAAAGTTTCTACTGATGCATGAAAAGGATTTTGACAGAGCGATACAATGGTTTGATAAGTACGATCAAGGAATTACTTTCGCCAGCCGACTTCTGCCGATTGTTCGCACATTTATTTCGCTTCCTGCCGGGATTTCAGATATGAGTGTTAAAAAATTTGCAATATTTACCTTTTTAGGCTCGTTTTTATGGACGACCGCATTGGCATTTATTGGACTTAAGCTCGGTCAAAACTGGAATGCGGTGGAACCCTTCTTTAGAAAATTCCAGTTTGTAATAATCGGTTTTGTAATTCTGGCTGTATTTATCTACATTTACAAACACGTTAAAAGAGGAAAAGATTAACTAGTTTTTTCCGTATCTTCGGATGAGGCCGACAACTCTTCCCTGAATTTTTACATTTTTAACAAAAATCGGCTGCATTGCTGCATTTGCGGGCTGAAGACGGATTCGTGTGGCTTCTTTAAAAAATCTTTTAAGAGTGGCCATGCCGTTATCAAGAAGCGCCACAACAACTTCCCCGTTATTTGCATTTTCTGTTTGTTCAACAATTACATTATCTCCGTCCATTATTCCGTCTTCGATCATACTTTCACCACGGACCTGGAGAATATAAGTTCTTTTACTGCCGCTGGCAAACGTCGCGGGAATATTCATTGAGGCATTTGGATCTGTGTAGGGTTCAATTGGTGCCCCTGCCGCAATGAAACCCAAAATCGGAGCGTCAAAACCCTCTGGCTGTCCTAGATTAACGTCCGATTCGACCAGTTCTATTGACCTGACTTTGCCTGATTTTTTCTTAATAAGCCCTTTCGCTTCAAGAGATTGAAGGTGTTCATGAACAGTGGCCAAAGAGGATACTCCAATTGCGTCAGCTATTTGCTTAAGAGTCGGAGCTGTGCCGTTTGACTGGATAAATTGTTTAATAAATCCAAGTATTTGTTTTTGCCTTTTGTAGACGATCAGAGCCATATCTTTTTATACAAATAATACCCGAAGTCGTCAACTGGAACTTTTCATATCAAACCCAAACATATAGCGAACTTTAGGAGTGGACTTTATCAGTGGTAAGCAATTTATTAACCTGCCTTGCGTATTCTGTAAGAGCTTCCTGATCATGAACGGTTGTTGTGCCTATGTATCCACCGTCTTCTTCCGGATCGGTATAATAAGAGAAGACTACACCTTCTACTTTGCGTGCAACGTTTTCACGGACTAATGCCTCTTTTCTGGTCATACGGCAAGTAAAGATATTCCCCTCCTCATCTCTTTCTTGTTTTGTAAGAAACGCCCTACCTACCGGTCTTTCTCTATACATAGGGGACATTATATAACAAAATGCAAATAATGATAAAATTGTCAACAATGGGGCAATTTAAGCTACACTCAAACTTTAAACCAATTCCCGATCAGGCTCGTGCAATTGAAGAATTGTCTGAGGGAATTACGAGTAGTAAAAAATACCAAACATTATTGGGGGTGACAGGGAGTGGTAAAAGTATAGATTACAATGATTATGTTTTAATAAAAACTATTGGCAATGGATTTAAATTCAATTTGGTTGAAATTGGCGACTTCATAGATAAAATATTTGAAAACAATGTACATCTAAGTACCCATGATTCCGAAATGGTTTATACAAATTCATTAAAAGATAACTATGAAACCTATACAATAAATCCAATAAGTGGAGAGTTTGAATATAAAAAAATTACTGCGCTTATTAGACATCAAGCGCCTAAACGACTCTATAAAATAACTACTTCTTGCGGTAGGCAAGTTACTATTACTAAAGATCATAATCTCTGGGTATTAAGAGATGGCCACCTTACTTTAATTAGAACCCAAGATGTACATAGAGGCGATTTTTTACCGATTCCTAGAAATTTAGGATTTATAGCAAATGGTATGGATGGTATATGGGTAAATGATTATTTGATTAAAAGAAAAATTTATTTTAGCTTAGATGAGCTAACAAAAAGGATATTTATACCTAAAGATAGATTAGTCAGTATTTTGGGAAATAAATATAATGGTGCAATTACAAGGCATGAAAGGGTTAATATATCTTTTCTGAAAGATCTTATTGGATATGAAAATTTGCATTTAATTAAAGATTTGGTAATAAGTCCAAGAATCGGAAATAAAACAACCTTGTATATACCTTTAACTAACAGTTACTTAAATCTTTTAGGAATCTATCTGGCTGAAGGATGTGTTGCAAATAATTATCTTTTATTAAGTATCCACGAGTCTGAAGCAAAAAGAATACTATTTAGAACATTTAAGAATTTAAATTTACGTTATCACGAGAGAAAAAATCGTAAAGGTGATTTTCAAATAGATAATTTAATTCTTGCAAAAATATTCAAAGTTTTATGTGGAAATGGTTCAGTAAATAAGCATCTTCCTCCTTGGTTTTTTAACTTAAGTAAAGATCAAATGGTAAGAATCATTTCTGCCTATTTTGATGGAGATGGATATGTGAGTCGGAATGAAGTAAGTACAACTACTAAAAGCAAGAAATTAGCATCAGAGCTTATGTATACTTTAAGTATTTTTGATATTGTTGCCAGGTGTAGAAAGGTATTCAAAAGGGCCACAAACAGCAATATGAAGAAACAATTATATTATGAAGTGGTTATATCGGGTCAAGGGAATATAGATAAATTTAGAGAACATATAGGATTTAATTTAAAGAGAAAAAAGCATTTGCTTTTAGGTACTTTTAGGGTCAATGAAAATACAAATGTCGATTTGATACCAATAAAGCCATCCGAGTTTATAAATCTTCGCAAAAACGCAAATATTTCTCAGGAAAAATTAGCTAATCTATCTAGTTGTTCGAGAAGCTTTGTGTCAATGATAGAAAGTGGAAAAAGATTACCTTCGCAAGAAGTCTGCAAATCTATATTAGATGTTTTTAAAAATATTTTAGAAAATGAAACCGACTTTAAAATATTAGATAAATATTATTCACTTTTAAAAGCCTTTTGGACACCCATAAAGAACATAAGTTATGTAAGACCATCTACTCCTTTCATTTACGATTTTTCAGTTGATAAAAATGAAACTTTCTTAGCAGGTTTTGGTGGAATTTTTGTGCATAATACTTTTACAATGGCTGGAGTTATTGAAAAAGTCCAGCGTCCGACATTAATTATTTCCCACAATAAAACTCTGGCCGCCCAGCTTTATCAGGAGCTTAGGGATTTTTTCCCAAATAATGCGGTTTCTTACTTTGTTTCCTATTATGATTACTACCAGCCGGAGGCTTACATTCCTTCAACCGATACATATATCGAAAAAGACGCGGATATTAATGAAACCATTGATAAACTCCGTCTTGCGGCAACCACAAATCTCTTAACGCGATGCGATACAATTGTCGTTGCTTCGGTTTCCTGCATATATAACATAGGTTCTCCCCGAGAATACGGACATTTTGTCTTGGAGTTTACGGAAGGAATGAAGATAAATCGTGAACAAATAATTGATCGAATAGTGGACTTGCAATATGAGCGAAGCGATTTCGGATTTAATAGGGGTACTTTCAGGGTTCGGGGTAATGCTATTGATATTTATCCTGCCTATCTTGATCAGGGAGTCCATGTAGAATTCGGTGAGGATAAAATTGAAAAAATTGAGTTAATAAATCCCGTTACGGGAAATAGCGTTCCGAAAAAAGAAGGTTTTGACCCGACGAACTTCATACTTTATCCCGCCAAACATTTTATGACTAATCCGACAACCTACGATGACGCTTTCGATGCAATCAAAAAGGATTTGGAAAGCCGTGTTTCTCAACTTAAAAAAGAAGGAAAAGATTTGGAAGCTCATAGGATTGCCCAAAAAGTTACTTACGACATGGAAATGATCAAAGAAGTGGGGTATGTCAAAGGAATTGAAAATTATTCCAGATATTTTGACGGTCGTTCCCCCGGGGACGCACCCTTTTCGCTTCTGGATTATTTTAACGAGCCCTACAAAGACAAATGGCTTCTCCTTGTCGATGAATCTCACATGACTTTTCCGCAAATAAGGGGAATGTTTAATGGCGACTTGTCCAGAAAACAAACGTTAATCGATTACGGTTTCAGACTTCCTTCGGCACTTGATAACAGGCCTTTGAGATTTGAGGAATTTATGAGAAGAGTTCCTAATTTTATTGCGTCTTCCGCAACACCCAATGAATGGGAAATAAGCATGAGCGGAGGCAAAGTTGCGGAGCTTTTGGTCAGGCCCACGGGGATTCCCGATCCGGAAGTTGAAATTAGACCTATTAAAAATCAGGTAGCCGATGTTATAGAGGAGATCAAAAAAACCACGGCCAAACACCAGAGGACTCTGGTCACAACCATGACCAAACGTACTGCCGAAGACCTTTCCGCCTATTTGAATGAGCAGGGTCTGAAAGTTCAATATTTACACTCAGATATAGCCACGCTCGATAGAACCGATATTCTGGATGATCTCAGGAACGGCAAATACGATGTTTTGGTTGGAATTAATCTTCTTAGGGAAGGCTTGGACCTTCCCGAGGTTAGCCTCGTAGCCATACTAGATGCCGATAAAGAGGGTTTCCTCCGAAGTGACGTAACCCTTGTCCAGACGATGGGTAGGGCCGCCAGACACGTTGAGGGGCGTGTAATTATGTATGCCGATAAGATAACCGGCTCGATGGAGAGAGCTCTTTCCGAGGTCAAGAGACGTCGTGCCTATCAGTTAGAATATAACAAAAATCACAACATTACGCCCGTTAGCATAAGTAAGCCTATCCGCGAGAAACTTATTGAGCATGAAACGGACAAACGTGCCCCTTGGGTTTTTGGCAGTAAAGAGCCTGTTTACGAAAGCCTTCCGCATCTTGAAATTGATTCAATGACTCCGATGGAGAAAAAGAGGTTGGTTAAAAATTTGACCACCGAAATGCGCCTTGCCGCACAGGATCTCAATTTCGAGCTTGCGGCGGAGATAAGGGACAAAATTAAGGAGATTATTTAACCTGTTTTTGCTGTTGCTTTGCCATCAACCTGCGCCCATCCACACCATCCTCTGGCTGCATATCTTGCTTGGTCATTAGAATCAACTTTTTTACAAGGACGCCTTCTTTAAAAGAATCGCATCCTTGGAAAAATTTGTAATTTGTGATTCTTCAATAGCCATGTCACCTCCATGTTTGAGACCAAGTTTAGCTGCTTTTATTAATCCATCATTTGGAAACATGATGTCTTGTAGTTCGGGTTGAAAATATTTTAATTTTTATGACATAAAATTGATCTCAAATTTACTATATGCGGATATTACATTTTAATTATCAGAAAAGCAAATATTATTCTGGCCTGGGTAACAAAATTATAAAGATTCCTCAATAGTAATTTTTAATCCTTTTCTGTTGAGAACATCTGTAAGTGTATTCATAAACTCTTACTGTGTTGCAAAGTGTCCTTCCGGGTATATATGCACAGCCACAATGGTTTCATTGCCTATTGCGCTTCCGTCACTGAAAAAGCCATCAGTTAAACCATTGAATGGCAAACCTATTAAATGGCAGGCCTTTTGTGAAACGTTTTCACCGTGATTTAGTTCCAATTCGAGTAGGTTTGTTTGGACAAGTGTTTTAAGGGAATCTTCACTTTCACTATTGACGGAAAGGGGGATCGCAATTGATTTATCTACCAAAATTCCCAAAAGTGATTTACCTTCTTCATTTTCAATTTTCACCAACTTAGCGTGAGTAGAAAAGGTAACTTCCTTGTTTTTCTTGTCGAGTAATTCATTTATTACACCAACATATTTAGGATTAAGTTCCATAGGAGCACATATTGTAGCACCCTTTATGTATTTTGTAAATACTACAGGATAAAAGTGGGGTTTATAAATTATTAAGTGTCCAAAATGCTGTTGCAGGAATTGGACAGAAAAAAGAAAGGGTAACGGGTTTTATTTGATATTTGATATTCGATTCACCGGAAACCCTTCTGTTAATTATTACCAACAGGTTGGCCGTATTAATTACCGGACACGGATCGGAAAGACTAAGGCATACGGGGACTGTCCTGTCAAATCTGTTTAAAATATTAGTGTAATAATTTTGTATCATCTTGCCGTTTGCATATTCTGTATCGGCATTTTCGTTATAAGGCATATTTGTGTGGATATATATTCCGGGTTTGTAATGGTAATAATTGGGTGTGCTTAAGACACTTACAAAGGAAAAGGATAGATCCTTTGTTAGGCGAACATTGTCCGAGATATAGGTATATGAATCGATTCTGTTTCCGTCAATAGTTTGTCGGATAGCATCGTGCCACCATTTAGGCGCATAATACTCGTTTTTATCATCATACCTTTCCAACATGGTTGCATCTTACACTTATTTTCGACCATTTTCAGAATGTTGTATAATTGTGAACCACCGAATGAAACCGGCGGGAACATTGCATGGAGAACTATATCAAAATACGCGGGGCCAGACAGCACAATCTTAAAAATATTGATTTGGATATTCCAAAAAATAAGCTCGTTATTTTAACGGGCGTATCCGGGAGTGGAAAAAGCTCTTTGGCTTTCGATACATTGTATGCGGAAGGTCAGAGACGTTATGTTGAATCTCTTTCTTCATATGCCCGTCAATTTTTGGGGATAATGGAAAAGCCCGATGCGGATTCAATTGAGGGGCTTTCTCCGGCAATTTCAATAGACCAAAAGACGACTTCCCACAATCCACGTTCAACTGTCGGAACGGTTACCGAAATTTACGATTATTTAAGGCTTCTTTTTGCCAGAATCGGGCATCCCCATTGTCCTATCTGTGGAAGAGAAATTTCTCATCAAACACTTGATCAGATTGTTGATCAAGCACTCGGTTTAATAGAAAAAACTGCCAAAGAAGATAAAAAAGCCTGGTTTTTGGTTCTTTCCCCAATGGTTGAAGCCCGAAAAGGAGAATTCTCACAGCTTTTTGAAAATTTAAAAAGCAAAGGCTACAGACAAGTCAGAATTGACGGCTATATTCACGATTTATCGGAAGACCTTATTTTAATCAAAACAAATAAACATACAATTGAAGCTGTAACCGACAGGATTGTTCTCTCCTTAGACAGTTTTAAGAAGCCGGATTCAAAATCGGAAATTAAGAATAGATTAGCGGATTCAATCCAGCAAGCACTTAATTTATCAGAAGGTGTGGCCAAACTTACTCATGTTCTTGATAAGGAGTTTACAATGCCGGTTTCTCCAAAGAAATTTGAAGATCATCTTTTCTCAGAGCGCTTTGCCTGTCCAGTGGACAATATCAGTCTTCCAGAAATAGAACCAAGATCTTTTTCCTTTAACTCACCACAAGGCGCATGCCCAACATGTACGGGACTTGGGAAAATCTTAAAGGCAGAGCCCGATCTTATTTTTTCACCCGAACTTTCAATAATGGAGGGGGGAATTTTACCTTTTTCCAATATGTATGAGCATGAAACCTGGTACGGAAGAATAATTAAACAAATGTGTGAGGATAACGGAATTAATATGCATAAAGCCATCAAGGATTTGCCGGAAAAAGAAATGAATATTTTATTGTATGGTACCGGGGACCGGAAATACCATGTTTACGGAACGAACAGGTTTGGCCGTGAGACCTATATTTGGCAGGATTTCCACGGATTTGTTGCTGAGCTAGAAAGAAGGTATTCGGAATCCGAAAGCGATTGGGTTAAAGAAGAAATCAGAAAGTATATGAGAGAAAAACTTTGCCCCGAATGTAACGGATTAAGACTTAAAAAGGAAGCCCTTTCCATAACGATAGGAGGGTTTTCCATCGCAGATGTTACGGCGTTTTCCATACTTACGGCTATTGACTGGGTAAAATCCCTTGAGCAAACAAACATAACCAATACAAGAGAAAAAGAAATAGCAAGACTAATCATTAAAGAAACGGTGGGAAGACTTAAGTTTTTGGTATCGGTCGGACTGGAGTATTTAACCCTTAATAGAGTTGCAGGTTCTCTTTCCGGGGGAGAAGCGCAAAGAATCAGACTGGCAAGTCAGATCGGTTCTGGGTTAACCGGTGTTCTTTATGTTTTGGACGAACCTACAATAGGTCTTCACCCCAGAGATGATCAGAAACTAATCGATACGCTTAAAAACCTTCGGGATTTGGGAAATTCCGTAATCGTGGTCGAGCATGATGCGACAATGATGAAGCAAAGCGATTGGATTGCCGATTTTGGACCTGGTGCAGGCAAACGTGGCGGTGAAGTCGTTGCGGTCGGAACCCCCAGGGAGATTATGAATAACCCTAAATCGTTAACCGGCAAATATTTATCGGGTAAGAAAAAAATCGAATTGCCTTCAAATCAGCTTAAAATTGAGAATACACAAAAATTAAAGCTCATTGGCGCAAATTTATATAATTTAAAAAATATCGATGTCGGATTTCCTCTTGGTAAACTTGTGGCTATAACGGGAGTCTCAGGATCGGGTAAATCAACACTGCTTGTTGAAACGCTTTTCCCCGCATTGCAAAAAGAGCTTAATCCAAACTATCGCGGTGAAACGGGCGGTTATAAAAAGATTGAAGGTCTGGAAAACATCGATAAAGCCATACTAATCGACCAAAGTCCGATAGGAAGAACCCCAAGAAGCAACCCCGCAACGTACACGGGGCTTTTTGATCCGATCCGGGATGTTTTTACAGCAACTCATGACGCCAAGGCTGCAGGATTCAAAAAAGGGAGATTTTCTTTTAATGTCAGAGGCGGAAGATGTGAGGCTTGCGAGGGCCAAGGACAAATAAAAATTGAAATGCAGTTCATGAGCGATATCTGGGTTACATGCGATGTCTGTCACGGAAAGCGCTACAACGAGCAAACCTTGGAAATTACATATAGAGGTAAGAATATTGCGGAAGTACTTGGAATGACTGTTGATGAAGCCTTGGAGTTTTTCCATGCGCACCTGCAAATTGAAAGCAAACTTGAGACATTATCTCTTGTCGGACTTGGATATATAGAATTGGGACAACCGGCAACAACACTTTCCGGTGGGGAAGCACAAAGAGTTAAACTGGCAACGGAACTTTCTAGGAGGGAAACCGGCCGAACAGTTTATATACTCGATGAACCGACAACCGGCCTTCACTTTGCCGATGTTGAAAGGCTAATGCGAGTATTAAAATTACTCGTATCTAAGGGTAACTCGGTTTTTGTAATTGAGCACAACTTAGACGTAATTAGAAACAGTGATTATATTATTGATTTGGGACCTGAAGGGGGAGACGCAGGGGGAAAAGTTGTAGCAACTGGAAAACCTTCCGATGTTGCAAAGGTTAAAACTTCATATACAGGAGAATATTTAAAGTAAAAATTACTTGCCTGGATGAACATATTGATTTCGATTTCTCGATTTCTTTATATCCATCCAGGACTTTAGTCGCTTGCAAATGTTACTTTACTTTTTTGGGCAATTCGCACAACTTTATATAAAAATCATCAAGAGGATATTTTGATTTTGCTAGATAAAAAAGTCTTATCCTTGGTTCATTTGGAAAGGTTTCATCTACACAGCAAAATAGGGAATTATCAACATACTTGATTATAGAGTTAATTGACTCAGTCGTATAATCCATGCGTATTGCTATGTAAATTTTCTTGATTAATTCACTTGCCTGATCATACCCCGGATTGCCTCTTTTTATTCGGCGCATAAAATTATTTGCTGCCTGACATAATGAAGCTTCTACCAATGTTTGATCGGTAAGTTTAAGACGTTTCCATGTTGGTATATATTTAATGAACTTCTTTGCTGCAGAGAACGTATAGTAGACATAGAAACAAAATACAATTGTCACAATCAAAAACCAAATAGTTTCTATAGACAGCAAGGGTAGATACGCCACATGCTCTAAAAAAACAGATACCATCATGTTTCCTAACATGAACAAAGTAAAGATTGTCCAATAAACTAAATCAGTTATCAGATATCGGAAATAACTTCTTTCAAACATTTTTACCTCCCGGCATTTCGCCAAATAGTTGTAGTCTGTATTCAGGCTATATCCGCCAAACAGACTTTTTAATGTAAACGTGCAAGCGACTGTGGGGATATTACCACAAACTATAGGTTTTGTCAAGGCTAATGGGAACGCAAAAGGTTTTAGGTTATACTTAGATTATGAAATTTTGGAGAATTTTAATTGTTTTAATAATTACCATCTTTTTATTTCTATTTAATGCAGGTTTTGTCCACGCTGATGATAATTTTTCTGTTGATTCAAACGTTACCTATGATGTTCAGTCTTCAGGAACAACTTTTGTAAGTCACAACGTAACTTTGGAGAATAATTTTTCGACTCTTTACGCCACGACTTATACGCTTGATTTGGAAAATATCGACGCACAAAATATACAAGCTAAAGATTCCGCAGGAAATATTCTGACAACGGATGTTCAAAAAAACGGCAACCAGACAAATATAAATGTCACTTTTTCGGATGCCGTTGTTGGTAAGGGTGCCCAAAGGCATTTTACAATCACCTACCAAAACAACAGTTTTGCAGTAAAAACCGGTGAGATATGGGAAATTTCTATACCAAAACTTGATCAGAATAGTGACTTTAGAAATTATCAGGTTGTATTAGAGGTACCCACGGCATTTGGTATGGAAGCTTATATTTCGCCAAAAGCCGAAAATACTCAAAATACAGGTCAGGAGTATATCTATACATTTAGCAAAAATGACATTACTCAAACCGGAGTTACTGCCGGTTTCGGACAATTCCAGGTTTTTTCGTTTAATCTAACCTACCACCTAGAAAATGCTTTATCAAAGAGCGCACAAACACAAATTGCACTTCCACCCGATACTGCTTTCCAAAAAGTATATTTGCAAAAAATAGACCCCAAACCAGTAAATGTTACTGTTGATCCGGACGGAAACTGGATTGCTATATACAATCTTTCCGCAAGACAGAGGGTGGATGTTAACGCTTTAGGTTCCGTACAAATTTTTGCAAGTTACAGATCATTTCCAAAACCTACAGCCCAAGAACTGGCAGATGATCTAAAACCTACTGAATATTGGCAAGTAAATGATCCTCAAATAAAAGCCTTGGCTGCGCAACTTAAAACTCCGAAAGCAATTTATGATTATGTTTCTACAACTCTTAAATATGATGTTGCCAGAGTTCAGCCTGATGTTCAGAGAATGGGGGCGGTTAAAGCGCTTCAGAATCCCGATCAGGCAATTTGTATGGAATATACGGATCTTTTTATAGCTATTGCCAGAGCTGCCGGAATCCCTGCGCGCGAGATCAATGGTTATGCCTATACGGAAAATCCCGATTTACAACCTCTTAGCCTTGTTGCTGATGTTCTTCATTCATGGCCGGAATACTATGATAAAGAAAACCAAGTTTGGGTTCCGATTGACCCGACCTGGGCATCAACCAGCGGAGGAGTTGATTATTTTGATAAACTTGATTTAAGGCATTTTGTATTCGTGGTTCATGGTGAAAGCGATACAACTCCTTACCCGCCCGGTTCATATAAACTTGGACCGAATCCTCAAAAAGATGTTTATGTTTCTTTTGGTACGCTTCCGAACGATAGAACAAGTACTCCCGGTGTCTCAATTACTGCCGTAAGAACCCTCCCTTTCTTTAGCTCCATTTATTCGGCTGCTATTCAAAACCCGGGCCCTGAAGCTTTATATTCAATTTACCCGACCGTATACTTCGACGGAAAAGAAACAAGCCGCGATTATGTTCAAGTATTGCCACCTTTTTCCAATTATCAAATGTCGATTAATGTTCCGTTTTCGCTGCTCGGTAAGAATTCTCCAAGTGTGATTGCTGTAGAAGTGGGCGTAACTACTGCAAAAGTTCCGACCAATAAAAATCAAATAATAATAAATAGTCTTTTAGTTATATCGATTCTCCTGATACTAATAATATTTGTTGTTTTGATTAGACTTAAAAAAATAACATTTAGCCGGTTTTTTGCTACAATAGCCTCTGTAAAGCAAAAAATACATGACAAATTTATTAAAAGACCTCCCCAAGATCGGGTTAACACCTAAAATTTACCTTTCTTTGCCGGAAACAGCAGGAATTTATGTCTTTTTCAAAGATTCCAAACCTATTTATATAGGCAAGGCAATAAATCTTAAAAGAAGGGTTTCTTCATATTTTGATATTAATTTAGAGATCAAAACAGGCAGGATGATCAGTGAGGCCGACGAACTATCCTTTATTCAAGTTGAGTCTGAACTGGAAGCGCTTTTACTTGAAGCAAAATTAATTCATACATACATGCCAAAATATAATATTGTTGCAAAAGACGATAAACACCCACTTTATATTCAAATAACAAGGGAAAAATACCCCAGAATTGTAACCGCCAGAAAAATCTCCGAGAAACAAAAAAATATAGCTTTTTACGGACCCTTTCCCTCAACAAGAAACATCACATCGGTTTTAAGGATGCTTAGACATATTTTTCCCTTTTCTGATCATAAAATCGGTAAGCGCGCCTGTCTTTATTCACACATTGGTCTTTGTAACCCATGTCCGAATGAGATAGAAATTTTGACTGATGTTAGCCTTAAGGAAAGCAAAAGAAAAATCTATCTTAAAAATATTAGCAATTTAAAGTCGGTTTTGGACGGAAATATTTTTACCGTTAAAACACATTTAACACACGATATGGAAGGATATTCAAATAAAAAAGACTTTGAAAATGCGGCGACGGTCCGTGATCAAATTCAGAAGCTCATATATATAACACAGTCACAAATGCCGACGGAATATTATATGGAAAACCCCAATTTATTGGAAGATGTTCGAAAAAAGGAATTGAGGGAATTAGCCAATATTCTAAATAAATATAAACTGGGAATCAAAAGGCTTAAACGGGTGGAATGCTTCGATGTTGCACACCTTGCCGGTGCAAACGCTACGGCCTCAATGGTTACTTTTACTAATGGCGAACCCGATAAAACCTATTACCGGCATTTCAGAATCAGGCAAGGCGCGTCACAGGATGACTATGCTTCCATGAAAGAAGTCATCGCAAGACGCAAAAAACATTTCACCGATTGGGGAAGACCGGATCTTGTTATCGTAGACGGCGGGAAAGGGCAAGTTTCTGTATTTCTTAGAGAATTGCAGGGAGAAGAAATTCTTGTTATCGGTCTTGCCAAGAAATTTGAGACTTTGGTAATTCCAACAAAAGTCAGAAATACTATTAATCTTTCCGAGTTCAGACTAAAAAAGGGATGTGCGCTTAACTTTGTACAAAGGATCCGTGACGAAGCACACAGGTTTGCGCGCGAATATCATCACAAACTTTTTACCAGATCCTTAATTGGAAGCTAAATTTCCTCCATGTTATACTGATTTAATGATAAGAGGATCCTTGAAACACTTTCTAATAAATTCTGCTGCACTTTATCTTGTATCCCTTACAGTCTCCGGAATGAGTTTTGAGAACGGCATAATCACACTGTTTTTAACAGGAATTGCTTTAACTTTAACCACTTTAATTGTCCGCCCTCTAATAAATATTTTATTATTACCAATAAATCTTGTTACTTTCGGATTTTTTAGATGGGTAGGTTTTGCAATAGCTTTGTATGTCGTAACTTTGATTATCCCCGATTTTAAGATTGTGGAATTTGCTTTTAAAGGTCTTACCACTTATTGGGCTATAATTCCACCCGTCTATTTAAGCGGAATACTTGCATTTATTGCCTTTTCTTTCGTGATTTCGTTTATATCTTCAATTGTTGCCTGGGTTCTCAAATAGAGTCTTTTTAGAGTATAATGAGCTTAGAATATGAAGGAGATTCTGACGATTGCACAAATCATTATTTCGCTTATTTTAGTGGGACTGATATTGATTCAGGCCCGAGGAACGGGATTTGGTAGATCTTCCGGATTTGGAGGAAGCACTTCTTTTAGCCGTAGGGGATTGGAAAAACTTGTTTTTCGACTCACTTTCATAACGGCTTTCTTATTCCTAGCTGTCGCAATCTTGCAGCTACTTTTCTAATTTTAAATGCCAAATTTCCGATACATTGTAAGACTTATTGGAGCCTTTTTCTCAAGGTTCAAAATTTTAATATTGGCCGGGTTTTTTGTCGGGATTCTGTCTTTCTTTCTTTTGAAATTTATAACCCCACTAATAAATAACTCGCGAACGGAACGTATTGGTTTTACCGGTAGGTATACGGTAGACAGCTTGCCTCAATCTATTTTAGATATGGTTGGGAACGGATTAACCAAACTTGATGAAAATGGAAATGTAATTCCCGACCTTGCGTCTTCTTGGGAAACAACAGACGGGGGCAAAACCTGGATATTCACACTTAAAAATGAGCTTACATGGCAGGACGGTAAAAAAGTTATAAGTAAGGACATCAATTACCAATTTTCGGATGTAACCGTCAGCAGGCCTGATGACAAAACAATTGTTTTTAAACTGCAAAGTGCATATTCGGCTTTTCCGTCTGTTGTTTCAAAACCTACTTTTAAATCCGGACTTTTGGGAACGGGAAAGTGGAAAGTTACGGGCCTTTCACTAAACGGATCTATTGTTGAACAAATAGACATGACCTCCAGCGATGAAGGTAATATTTCGTATAAATTTTATCCCACGGAGGACCTAACCAAACTGGCTTTTGAACTTGGAGAGGTGAACAAGTTAACCGATATTTTGGATCCTTCCCCTTTTGATTCGTGGTCTAAAGTTAAAATAGATAAAACTACAAATACAGGAGAATTTGTGGCTGTATTTTTCAAT
The DNA here is from genome assembly GCA_049523135.1 of Candidatus Microgenomates bacterium. Classification (GTDB taxonomy): domain Bacteria; phylum Patescibacteriota; class Microgenomatia; order UBA8517; family UBA8517; genus JBEKNE01. Next base: position 484,488 of record JBEKNE010000001.1, read on the forward strand.
ACACAATCTCTTTCCGATAAGAATTTACGCCAAGCACTATCTTATGCCATTAATAAAGATTCTTTGGGCGGCGAGAGGGCAATTAGTCCCATTTCGATAAGCTCATGGGCTTATAACTCCCAAGTAAAGCCTTACGATTACGATCCGGTCAAGGCCAAACAAATGATCGGTGATTACGAGAAAACCAATAAAGTCGATAGCGTTTCTCTAACGCTAACTACTCCTCCGCTACTTCTTTCTCAGGCAGAAAGCATAACCAATGACTGGCAGGCTGTAGGTATTAATGTTAATTTGCAGGTTATTTCGGCAATTCCGACCGATTATCAGGCTTTGCTTGCTATTTACGACATTCCTGATGACCCTGACCAATATTCAATTTGGCATTCAACTCAAGTTGCAACCAATATTACCCACTATTCAAATGCCAGAATCGATAAACTCCTTGAAGACGGCAGAAGTGAAATTAATATTGAGGATAGAAAGCAAACCTACTTGGATTTTCAAAGATATTTGGTAGAAGATTCTCCTGCAGCTTTTCTGTATTATCCTTTTAATTATACGATATCCAGAAGGTAAAAATTACTTTGCGATTAGAGCCGATTGTACGGCATTCAATAGTTGATCGGAGGCACCGGAAAGATTTATCTTTTGACCGTTAAGATAAAAGGTCGGAGTTTCCGTAAGTCCCACAGTGTTTCCGTCATCAACCCCCTTTTGAACAATATCTTTAACCGTGCTTCCGTTCATGTCCGAATCAAATTTGCCTACATCTAATCCTAATTCTTTAGCATATCCGTCAAATACGGCTTGTGTATCGGATGCATTAACCCAATCATTTTGATTGGCATAAAGCTTGTCATGCATTTGCCAAAATTTTCCTTGAAGTCCGGCGGCGTCCGCGGCATACGAGGAAATGTCTGCTTTTGAATGCTGGGAAAGCGGGTAATCTCTAAAAGTAAAATTAACTTTGTCGGCAAAGGTCGTTAAAACATTTGTAACAATCGGATTGTATGTACCGCAGGCAGGGCATTCATAATCTCCAAACTCAACAATTGAAATTGTTGCTGAAGGAGTCGCCGGAAGATACTGACCATTTATAATCCCTGAGGTAGTATTTGCGCCTTGGGGAACAAGAATGGATCTGTCGATTTTAATTACAGGTGTTACTGGGTTATTTCCCGAATTGGAAAAAAGAACTATTCCGCCAAAACACAGAATACAGGTTACTAAAACTATAAATATAAAGATTTTATTTCTTTGTAAAAAGGCAATCATAATAAAGATGACTAATGACCAATGTTCGAACTAATTTTAATCCTAATTTGTCTGATTACCAAATGTTAAAAAAGTCTTTTGATAGCCAAGGAAACAACAAACAATTTTATATTGAGTGTACGATTTTCCCAAAAAAACATCCTCCGGATGGAAAATTGATTCCGATTCCCAGAGGGCTTGTTACTATATTTCTGTTGAACGTTTGTTACAGGAGAGCATCTGCTATTTTACCAACCACAGCTGTAGTCACATTTTGTTTTGCAGCTTTTATGGCAGTCTTCAGCAAAGATATTACCGTTTTTACTTCTTCCTCATCAAACCAGATCCTACGGTCAGCCAATTTTAGACATACATATTGGTTGTTCCAATTTTCTTCCTTGATTTGATCAATATCTGCGGGGGTTATCTCCAACACATCGAGTTGACCCTCTGCGGTTACAACAGACAGGTGATCTATTGCACCACCTAAAATCCTTTCTTCGTGAGTTTCATCATTTTTTTCGATAAGACTACGAAATTGCCAAGCTTCCATTTCGGCCTCCTTTTGGCTATAAAGTAAGATTTTAATATTTCAAACCTACGCAGTGTAAGTTGGGAGGATATTATCACAAATGAAGCATTACTGACAGCATATATGACAAATTCTGTACAAGCTTGAAGGAAGAAGATGTGGAAGTTGATAGCCGACTAACCGCTCTTCAAAACGCACAAGATAACTACTACATCACGGCTAATTACATCTTAGAATTGTCAAAACGAGCTTATAAATTATTCCTAAGTTCGGAAATGGAAGAAAGAAGGCAACTTTTGAAATTAGTATTCTCGAACCTTACCATAGACGGCAAAAGTGTCCGTATTCAAGCCCAAAAACCCTTTGATACTATCTTCAAATGCGCTAACAGTCTCTCTTGGGGTGGCTGACGCGATTCGAACGCGCAACCCCTAGGTCCACAACCTAGTGCTCTAACCATTGAGCTACAGCCACCAAGTCACAACGATATTTTACCATTTAGGCAGATATATAACCAATTATAGAAATGTTCCCTTTAGAAACACCACCAGAGGAGGCAGAATTTTTGGAGTGTGGAAGTTGAACTTGGAGCTTCTGTTGTTTCCGTCTGTGTTTGATCGTATGTGTTTGTGGTTACGGGTTGGAATGTCGGTGACGCTGTCGAGGTGGGTTGGATTATTTCTGTGGGTTTAATTATTGAAGATAGATAATTTAATATTTGATTAACCACAACGCCCGTGTTTTCATAATAGAACATACTTTTACTGCTTGATTTTGAAACGGTTGTAACAGCCGCCGTGTTGCTCCAATTTCCTGTAGCACATCCATTCCCGGATCTAACGGTAAAATAATATTTTGTTACCGGCTGAAGCATGTAAATTGTGTATTTTATTGCACCATTGGAATAACCTTGAGGAAATTCAACACCATATTGCCAAATACCAGGTTTGGAAGAATAACTTATATAAAAAGAGGAGTATGGGGGATATGGTGGAGCAAAATACAGAGTGGCGCTATTTTTGGTAGCCATTATTTCATAAAGATCGGGGGTTCCCGGCCCGATGGTATTCCCGCAACTTGGTGCACCGACGTTTGAATTGAAAGGTGAGTTATTATCAGTTGTTAAACTTGACTCTTCGGGAGTCGGTGTTGGAGATTCTGTCGGCACAGGAGTTGCAGTAGGTGTCTCTGTCGGAGACTCGGTTGGTGTTGGTATTCCAGCCAATGGATCTTTATATATCATTATTTTCCATCTATTAATATCGGCTACAAACATGTTATTAGATGAGTCAAAAGTAATTGAATAAGGCATAGCATAAAAATCATTAAATTCTCCGGAATATGTTATATGAGCCGGAACGCCGGTAAAGTAATCGAGTGAATGATTACTGTTTTGATATTCGCCCATCGAGTTGTAACCGACAACCATATTGTTATTAGAATCAAACGCCGGCTGGAATACGTGTCGATCGTTTATGACAATGTTGTCTGCTGGTACATCAAAAACGGTAGTATCGCTATCGGCAGGAAAATCCGAAGCGTTGTATTCCAAAAGTCTGGCATTACCTTCTAATTCAAGCGAATTATCCGAAACATATATATTTCCATAATTATCAATGGTAACCGCTCCGGGCGCACATAAAGTTGAGTTGGTTGCTTCAGATGATGATGGGGTATCACTGGATTGGTTGCATAAAACCCCTGAAATACTGGTTTGGCCAAGTACGACATCAACCTGAGGATCGGTAATGGGATTCCTTATTCTTACAACCCTATTACTGAAGTTATAAGCAACCCAAAGGTAATTTCCGTCGGAAGACGGATAAAGGCCGTCTGGCGATATATTGTCTAAAGATATAGGATTAACATCCTCTCCGTCGATATCCTTAAGCGATCTTCCGGAAATTGTAGCAATCGGGGATTGGTTATTGCCAACAAGAGGAAGGTCGTAAATTTCAATATCATAGTTATGTGCAACATAAAGATGTCCTGATTTATCAATCGCTATACGGCCATAAAGAGGGTTACTTGAGTTAAAATCGTTTACACCAACAACACCAGAAGCTAGAGATCCATTAGCGGCATCCAATGGATTGTTCCAATAAAGAATCCTATCGGTATCACCGACAATAAGCTGATGGGTATCCCCATTATCATACACAGCAACTCCATCCGGACCTAAAAGTCCTTTTCCCGACAGATAATTATATCCACCTGCTTGAATACCATAAAGATTATAATCGGCACGTACAAGTTCTCCATATGTAGGTGTAGGAATTGGCGCATGGTATCGAATGACGTTCTGATTTCCACCGTCAGAAATAGTGAAAAGGTCATCACTGCTGCTTATTCCAATTGAAGCACCGGTATCCTGATAGCAAATACCAATGGAAGATAAACAACTTGGAGAATCTGGACTTCTATCACTGGGGTTATATTCATCTTCATTAATAACCTTTTTTACTGTAGTTCCTGCAGTATCCCAAAGTTCTATCATGTGATTGCCTTCATCGTTAATCCAAATTCCTCCGCTATTTGCATCTCCCGGAATTTGTACATCAAATTCAATACCTGTCGGATTATTAAATCCAATTCCACCGGATCCCCAAATCGTCCCAGCAGCATCATCTACAAGATTATCCTTAGAAAAAAATAAAATTCTATTATTCCCGGTGTCAGCTACGTATACATTACCGCTCGTGTCAACCCTGACGGCTGTAGGATGTGACATTTCGTCAATATTACATACGGGTGGGTTTAAAGAACATGTACCGTCATCGCAATCACCGTCCGATATACAAAATCTGCCAATATCAGTTGTACCACCGACACAAGAGCCGTACGGTGTACAATCGGAACCCGTCGAACAACTATTATTGAAATGGTCACAGGATCCCTGACCGCCATTCCCCGTATCCATTGATTGTTGGCCTAGAACAAGATCTGCAGTGCTTGAAGCGTGTCCTAACCCTGAATCATAAGGAAAACGTAAAACACGGTTATTGAGCGAGTCCGCTACCCAAAGATTTCCAGCCGAGTCTACATCGACACCCATACCAAAAGAATCGTGGTATGAGTCATTAACACCCAAACAGAGAGTATTATCAGAGGGTGCGTCCTGACCGCGGTTACATTGATAATCGCTAAAAAGTGCTTGTCCCCAAACCACGGTTGCGGATTGACCCGAGCTTCCATCGGCAGGATTACTGTACATTAAGACTCTGTTATTTAACCAATCTGGAAAATAAAGATTATGATTGGAATCCACAGCAAAACTTTGAAAAGAACCTCCTTCAAGAGGACTTGTTTGAATTGGGGGCATTCCACAAAGAGTGGAGGCTGAAGGAACGGGAAATGCGGGATAAGTTTGATATCCTGAATCCCCGTTACAAGCACTTCTGGTAAAATCGGGTTGACCCAGAACATGGTCGGCACCTTTATTGGTGTTCAAATCACAAGTTGAACCGGGGCAATCATCATCTGATGTGCAGGCAGTTGAACCATCGTTATGACAGACCCCTAACGATTTGTAGACTAATATTCGACTATTAGCGCTATCGGAAACATATAAAGTATTGGGGTGAGTACCCCTGTCCATTAGGGCGCCACCGGGATTATTTACTTTAAATGCAGTTTTTTCATTTCTTGTCCCTTCAGTAAAATCTAATTGACCCAAAACTTTATCTGCCCAAAAATCACCGGAGGTACCTCTAACTGCGTCGGCATTTGTTACGTTAATAAAATTGAAAATAAAAACAAGACCAAGAAGAACTGCAACAACAGGAAAAATAAAAATTAAATTCAGCCTTTTAGGCAGTATTTTCACAGATTCATCTTATCATTATATTTATGGCCAAAACAAGCTTCTTATAACCGACTTCACGAAGAAATTATATTTTAGAGGAAGGGTCGATCCAAAGCATCCAACCTTCAACCCATGTCCGGTCATGAACATCGAGTGTGTCGTACCATTTTTTACGAAATTCATTATCTGAAATTGTCCAAATTCCGGGCCGGGAATTGGAAGGATCAACAAGAGTAAGAGCCCTCAATTTATGATCGTAATCTCCTGCAATAGAGTAGTGACCATCTGCCTTATCTTCTTTATCTACGTCATCCCACCAGTCAAGAATTACGATATGACCATTTTTTAAATGAGATGAAATGTCTTTAAATGTGGCATTGTGTTTGTAATTGACAATCTTAAAAAATTTACTTAAATAGGCAAGGATTATTTGCTGAGTTGTACCCCACCAATCTTTATATACATCGCGGGCAATTTCAACCTGAGTTTTATTTATTCCACAGGCAAGAAGCACCATTTGAATAACTGCAGGACCGCAAAATCCGGGTTTTTCCTGAAATCTATGATATTTTTTCCAAGCCTCAATACTTATTTGCACATTAAAATTATATCATTCTTCTTGCTATTAAAGTGAAATTATCTATATAATTACTTAATGGCAGATAAAGAGGAAATAAAAGAAAGAAAGAGAATGATTGTGGAAGAAGTTAAGGAACCCACAACCACAACTCCCCAAATATTACCCGAGGCTGCTAAAGTATCATCAACGGTTCTTGAAGAGGAAGATAAAAGCGGAGAAAAAAGTATTATTGATGAAAATGTAGCGCCTGTTCCCACTCAACCTAAAAAATCTTCTTCACTCGCTCTTTGGATAATTATCCCCCTTATTTTTATATTGGGAGCGATTCTTGGAGGTGTTGTTTTTTATTTAAAGGGTGTAAATAAAGGACAGGAAGAATCCAATACTCCTACACCGGAAGCCTCTATCGCCACACCGGCTCCTTTAGCCAGTCCTTCCGCTACTATTGATCTGACAAAATACTCAATTACCGTTTTTAATGGTTCCGGAATAGCAGGTGAAGCCGGTAAAGTTAAAGATTTGCTGACATCTGCGGGGTTTACGGTAGGATCAACCGGAAATGCGGCTACATATGACTACACAAAAACAATTATTAAAGCCAAAACTACCGTTGATGCAGATTTCCTTACACAACTTTCCATGACCTTGAGTAAAAACTATGTTTTGGATTCAAATCAAACATTGGCAACTTCTTCCGCAGTTGATGTACAGGTTTTTGTAGGATCTTCAAAAGCGCAATAATAAAATTTTTCTTGAGCGGGTAGGGGGAATCGAACCCCCGTCAAAAGCTTGGAAAGCTCCTATTCTACCATTGAACCATACCCGCGAGTTGTAATATTATATCAAATTTGTCGGAGTGCCCGGGCTCGAACCGGGGACCTCCACGTCCCAAACGTGGCGCGCTACCAACTGCGCTACACTCCGTGGTGCCGAACTCGGTGTTATACTCGGACCTGTTCAGCTACTTCAATGATACCACACCTGAGGCTGGGATTCTGGCCGGACAGTTGGAACTTTTGAAGGCTCACCTGGGTGAAAGTTTTGCGATTGTTCATTAGTATTGTTTTCTTAGAGCCCTTGTGCTACATTCGACTCATCTTCTGCCTGGGTATATATGTTTCGCGAACTTAATTTTGTTTTAACATTTATTCGGGATTTTATTGTCAAAAATGATTTGATTGCAAAATATTCCGTTCTGTCTGGGCACTACAGTAAAGCACAAGAAACAGGAACTGCGGGATCTGGGGAAGGTCTAAAGGACGAAATAGATACAGTTAAGAAACAAATTTTTGAAATACACGCTTCCGTAAATTTTGAGGTTTGGAGTTCTCCCAAAATAAGCATTCTGGAGCGGATGGTGGCTAAAGACTATATAGGGCCAGGTGCCATGACTGCGTTAAATAAGATTTTGAATGATAGCATCGGAAATCCCCTTAAAATCTCACAGGCAATAACGGTTTTTCAAAATTCCACAAACGAACTCTTGACCCGGACGAACCAGGCGATTGCTACTTTAGGCTTAACAAATTTTACCGAGGACGTCCCAGCGGACCGGCAACTATTGGAAATCAGTTTCTCCGATAACTCTCTAACCAAAAATTTCTGGTATCTAAAGGATACGGCTGCCGGATGGAGCACAATAATACGTGCCGTAACTAGACTAACTGGTGACAACTTTGAGACTGTTGAGATTCTCTCTCAAACCAGCGGCTCTCCCGATTGGGGTATTTTAATTTCTTCAACCAAAGCCGCTAGTGGGGTTTTAATTCAGCTCGTAGATTTTGCAATGAAACTTAAAACTATAAAAGATACCTTTTTCAAAAAGAAGGCCAAAGTTGAGGATGTTGGACTTCCCAATAAAAAGACGCTTGAACTTGCAATAAAAGATTTGGAAGTAGAAAGGGATGACGGCTTCAAAGCAAAGCTTGGAGAATTTTCCATAAAAATGGTTAATGAAAGTAAGGGTGAAATTAAAGGTGAAAACAAGAACGAACTGAATACACTCACCCAAACAGCACTGAAAATTTTAGAGAATTTTGCAAGTTCGGGAGTAAAAGTTGTAGACCCGAGAGAAATAGTTCCTGTCCCGGAAGCGGACACGCCAACAACTCTTGGTCCAATCTATTCGGAAGATAAGGTCCTTAGTGATGAAGTTCGTGTTTTGTCAGAAGCTGAAAAACAAAAGTTTCTTGAAGCAAAACATGAAGAAATGGTGGACGAAATGGAAGTTTCAAAAGTACAGAAGCCAACAGAAGAAATCGTTGAAGTTAAAAAAGGCCCGGGAAGACCACCCAAAACAAAACCAGCTACAGTAGTAGAGAAAAAGGTCAAAATTGTAGAAAAGAAAATTTAAGCCTGCATCAGTCGTTGTTGGAATCTTTTTTCAATTTCTTCCATTTTCCATTGATTATCTTTTATCTTTGAAAGTTTTTCTTTAGCCTCCCTCTTTTTTATGGAATAGGTACCTGGGTCTTTAAGCTGGACCTTATAGGTAGTGTTATCAAGTTCATTAATACATTGCACAAGAGACGAGTAATCGCAAGCATAATTTATAAAATAGCGTGCATAATCTGCCCAATCTTGATAAACAAAACTCTTTTCATCTGCTGTACTATATTTATATTTTTCTTCAAGTCTTATAAATTTCTCTCTCAACGCAAGAGAAGTCTTTAATTGTTTAACTGTATTTTCTATTCGTTCCTTTTTACTTGCCTTAGACCCATCAAAAAGAAGATTTTCTGGTATATCACTTACGTCTATCGGTTGTATAGTTTCCCAATTTTTTCCTGATAGAGTTGTATAAATCTCACTATTTATACTATTCTCAAGAGTAAGTTTTGCCACATGATAGTATTTATCTCCATATTCAGTAAGTTGTTTTATGTTTTTTCTAGCTTTCATTAATCACGATTATACACTTGTTTTAAATATCGTATTTAGGACAGACTTTCTAGTATACTTCCAATTTCGGGCAACTGATCACCCTCAATTAACAAAACATTATTTTTTTGAGCAAGGGCTTTTGCAGACCTGGTAAATGTAGAATTTGTGACAACGATAGCAAAGTCACCTTGATAATAATTTTTAGCTGCTACAATTTCCTGTACAGCTTTATTGCCAACCGGTTTTGTATAACGCTTCGCTTGTATAATATATTTTCTGTTATTTTTTGAGGCTATCACATCTGCTCCCTGATCACCGGTTTTTGGAGTTCCCCTAACATCGTAGCCCAAATCTTTTAAATTGTGTTCAATGAATCCTTCAAAATCTACTCCACTCATATCATTAAGTGATGTCTCTTTAGGCAAATTTTTACCCTTTGTCTTGTAAAAATCTTTAAATATTTTATCAAGATCTTCAAAATATAGTTTGATAAAAAACTGGGATAAATCTATATATTCATCATTTGTTTTAGAAAGTGCAAATCTAAGATATTGACCCATCTGTGAAATCAAGATATCTCTAGGTGCTCCCGAGACTTCCATTCGTTCATTTTCTAAAAAAAGATTGTCCATAAATCTTTGGGAAATGCCAAGCGTCGAAGAAATTTTTTCAATACATCTTTGCTTTTCGGCCGCAACAGATTCCCAGTCCTCTTGCCCGTATTCATCAATGATTCCGACTTTCCTGGACGTTATTTCACAAAACTTGTTTATAACATCTCTGTTTTTATCCAAAAAACTTTTATATTCCATATTTTTATTTGTTTTTATTACGCCACTTACCCCTTGTAAATTCCAAACCCCTGTTTCTCATGTCCCTTAAGTGCGATATCTCACTTTCAAAAGCTACATCCTTATCTACAATATCTTTTGGATATTTGGCCGCAGTCCCTTCGTGTTCATTTTTTCCATAAGTATCAAAAAATTCTTGAGCATTTTGTATCAAAACCTCCTGGGGTTTACTAGATCCATCAGCCGCTGCAATTACCCCCGCTGCTACAAGTTGGTCCATCATTCTTGCCGCACGAGCGTAGCCTATCGATAGCCTTCTCTGTAAAAGCGAGGCTGTAGCTCTATCATATTGGCAAACAGTTTTAACGGCTTCAGGAAAAAGATCGTCAACTCCGCTGGATGTTGAACTTACTGCCTTTTCTGAATACTGGCTAGGAATACCCTGATCTTTTATAAATGTAATTAACCTTATAAGGTCTTTATCAATTAACTTTGGGCTTTGTAAACAAGTGGGGAAGATCTCTTTGTTTTTAACGAACACGAAATCATGGGGAGCAAGGAATGATACCGATCGTGCTATTGTAGATTGATTTTCATTTCTTGCCTCGGATGAAAACGCAATTCTAGATTGAATCATGTTTACAAACTCCCTATCTGGCTTTGTACTTGATAAAACAGCATAAATTCCAGTTTTTTGTCCAGTTTCAAAAATTCTACCTAGTCCGTCTCTGTACTCCATTGGTGAGAAGGCGTCAATTTCTAAACAATCGTCAATAAATGTAACTATGTAGGGTAGTGCTTGGAAGCCAGACATTTCATTATATACATCAATATTTTTAGCTCCTGCTTCTACAAAAAGTTTATACCGCCTACTCATTTCTGCCATTAACCACCTAAGGGCGGAGATTACTTTTTCCGGTTCAACAATTACAGGCGATAGAAGATGGGGAATACCGTTAAAACAGGTTAAACCAAGTTTAGATGGATCAACAATTATGAGTTTTACCTCACTTGGTGAAGCCCTGAATAGTAAAGATGCTAAAAATATTTTTATTAAAGAAGTCTTACCTGAATTGTCATTTCCAGTAATCAATAAGTTTGAAGTAATTGCGAGATCACTTGATATGGGATTTCCTAGAGCGTCAAAGCCCAAGGCCACTCCCAACTTTGAAGTAATTTTTCGCATAGGTTCACTTAACAGAATTGAATAGAATGAACTTTGCTCACCGTCAAGTAAGGACACCGGCGGATACTTCCAAATTCTCTCTTTCCCCGGAACATTACTGACTAGTTTTTGCTCGAGTGGCTCCTTAGGGACGTAGTTGATTCGAGGCGAAACCTGTTTGTAGGCCGTAAAAAGAGGCTTTGTCTCTAATGCTGATATACCCTTATTCTTTCGTTTGGAACTGACCGCTAGAACAAGAATAACTAAAATAGCAAGTACTACCCAACCCATTTGAAACAATTATAACTCTATTATTAAATTTGCGTAGATGTTTTTGTGTTTCGGTCGGATTAGCCGTACAACCGCCATTTTGCGACGCAAATTCGAGGCTAACAACTTAATTTTCAATCGCCTCAGGCATAAACCCAATTAATTTACAGCCTATAATTAGAGCTTTTTGATTATGTACCTATGTTAAAATAGATGTGGATAAATGTTAAACGGAACGCTACAAAAAATTAAAGACACAGGATCTGAGGACCCATTCAATGCTCGACTTATGTTCGAAATTTTTAGTTTGCGTGACAAGATGGTAAAGAGTGATCAAGAACGCCTACTTTTCGATAATTTCTACAATCCGATCCTGGAAACCATGGAGGAGACAGAGGATGCTTTTAAAAATGTAGTTAATATTATTAATAACCACAAGGCAAAAGTTGAAAACGGCTCAATTATAAAATTTCAGCATGATGTAATCGAGGTGAGTGAATCGATTGATAAGGAACTGAAGAAAAATTTTAAAGACTTTTTTGTAAAAGGCAATCGTGCAATGGATTTACTTGTCCCCTTCTTCAAGAATTACGGGTATTCAATTGGATTTGTTTTTAAGAATGACAAGGATTTTCTCGCAGGAGCAAGAAAATTTTCGGAAAAACATAATGAAGAAAAACACTCCAACTTTTTGAAGATGATTGAAGCTGACAGAAAACTATGGTTGCCACTTTTTGTTTCACAAAGACAAGAGATAGAACACGAGGGTACGTCGCTTCCCGGTACGAAATATATGAAGACAAGGCCGGGTGAAGTTGCAGCTGTTTTTCCGAAAATTGACGGCATCGAAATAACTGAACTTTTAAAAGGTAAATGGTGGACGCTTTTCGAGTTTGTCGAAGACTGCGTGGTAGCTTTAATAGACTTTAAACTTGAAGACCCCTGGATTATTGTACAAATTCCAGAAGGAAAACGGGATATAACTATGCCGTTGAAATATACCACCTCCGTTAAAGGATTTGCAGAATTTTTAGAAGCTGAAAGATTGAAAAAATCGCAATAAAATGAGCTATAATGCGGTAGTTAGGACCTAACCCTATTCAAATAGGTATGGTTAAAGAAAACCAGTAACGAGCAGAAAGCTCTCGTTGGAGCATCGTTACTGGTCACGGTTCCGAAAGGAATTGTGGGTGCCGCAAGGCATCGCCGACGGGAGCTTTTTATTTTGTATATATAAAAGTCTTCCTTCGGCCACCTTGTAACGAAAGAGGGTGAGGGTATGGAAACACAAACAACCAAGAAAGACGAATGGTACAAGAAACCCTTTGGGGTGGTTTTAATGCTACTTCTCTTTTTCCCAATAGGTCTTTACTTGATGTGGAAGTATACAAATTGGAATTCAAGGGTTAAATGGGGAATAACCGGTTTCTTTGGATTAATGATTGTTATTGAAGGTGTGGTTAGCAATTTCCAAACAAGTAGTCAGACAAACCCAGTAGCAACAGGCCAATCTCCTAGTTCCGAGGCTACAACGACGCCCAGTCCAACTCCTGTAAAACAATTGGATTTGAAAGTAACCAACCTGGTAGTTAAAAAAATTAATATGGACCAGTGTCGATATTTTTTTAACATTAAAAATGGAGAACCGAATAACTTTTCAGGAAAAGTTGGTGTAGCTTTACATAAACTTGATAGTGTCTGGCCTGAAGATGGAAGTGAAGTACAGATTGATCAACTTGAACCAAATTTATACAAAGTCTTTTATTTAGACAGTTCGCTTTGTCCGAATACTGTCGAGAAAGGTGGAGCTGCAACTTTTAGCTATACTGTAGAGGATGTAAACGGGAATAAAGTTTTTGGAGAAGATCAGATACCGGTCACTAATCAATTTGAGGATGACACTATTAGTTATTAAAAATCTGAAAAATATAGGGTTATTACAAACTATTCAGGTTTGCTTACCTAGACTATAATTTCCCTATGAGAAAATATGACTGGCCCAACCTGAAGCAGGAATTCCTCACAGGGAAGTGGCTAAGTGTGGCCACTTTCTTTCGGGAAAAGGGTATCAGAAACAACTCACGCAGTAGGCTCAACGCTTCAGGATGGATTAAAGAAAGAAAAAACGATTTAGAACAGATCGTCTCAAAATCCAAGGAAAGGATTATTGAAAGTGAGGTGGAGATCAGAATAAGGCAAGCTGAGGCTGCTAAGACGATGCAGCGGGTTGGATTAGAGAGATTGGATAAACTATCCCCTGAGACGGCTGAAGACGCCAGAAAGCTCGTTACATCAGGCCTGGAACAGGAGCGTAGAGCTCTTGGACTTGAAGGCACGACTCACCCTCAAAGACTGACACAAATCAATTTCAATGAACTTCCAAAGACTAAATTTGATGCAATGTTAGACGGCAAAAGTGCAGAGGAACTTTTGGAATTGCTAGCTGAAATAAGAAAGGAAAGAGAGCGAAGAAGAAATCTCGCAGTGACAGTGAAGTGACAGAACAGTGACAATTTCATCTCCATCCCCCTACCCCCGGTATTCTCGAAGGCTGTCTGTGCGTGCATACGTATGGCACTTCAAAAACATGAGCAATTTTTTGAAAAGTTATGCTTTTTGTAAAATTTAGGCACGGTATTTTTGTAACTTCAACCTTTTTAGCTTCGTTTTGTTGTGAGAGTCACAAATCTTGACACGAAAACTGCTATCGGTCTAAAGTTGGGGTAATAGGTGTAGATCTGTAGAAATGCAGCGATCAGCACAGGCCTTGAACGGTCTGTGCTTTTTTGATGCCTAAACAAATGAAAGATAGAGTAACACAGACAGAACCAAACGTTATCGCCCAAAAGTGCCCGGTGTGCAACGGCTTCGGCACGGTTTCATTCCAGAAAATTAAATGTCATGCCTGTGACGGTAAAGGTTTTATTTTAATCCCCGCAGAGATAGATAGAAAGAAATATGAAACAACCTTCTAAAACATTTACACCTGAAATATCAAGAGTCCTCGAGCTTTATGAAGAAGCTGACAACCTGGCTAAAGATTTGTTGATAAAAAGTTGGAAATTAAAGAATGAGGACAAGCAAATCGCAAGACTCTATTACCAAAAAGCCTGTAGAGAGCGACAGAAGCTAGCTGAGCGTTTGGTTGATATAACAAAAGGATGGGAGCTGCGAGAGACCAGGGGCTTTGAAAGAGTCGGAGAGACTTTGATCCGCATGATTAAGGACGGATATTTAGATTTGGAGGTTAAAAATGAGAGTTAGAGAATGGTTTGTAATTCTACAGCAGAGTGAAGTTGAAAAATGTAAAACACCATCTCAATTACTCGTCTACGCTTCAATTAAAAGCTTTTGCGGTAACGGAAAAATTCATGCAGCATTATCCTACCGCGATATCTCTAATAGATCAAAGTTTTCTGTCGGATGGACAAAACCGGTAATTGAACAATTAAAAAAATTAGGACTTGTGTTTACTCACGGAACAGAAATAAGGAGAGGCGGAACTGTGGAAGTGTTTAGTGTTGGAACAGTAGATAGCGACCAAGGTGTTCCGTCCGTCTCAATTAGTGTTCCGCAAGCAGGCACCAAAAACCAGCAAAGTAAAAAAGTAAATAAAAACAAACAACATCCTTATAAGAATCAGAAAGAATCCCTGACTGCCGCCCCGCAAGCATTGCCCAGCGACTTAAAAGAAAAATTATGGAGCTGGGCTGAAATAATTTCCGAGAAGGGAGGCGGTCATGTCTGACTTTTTCGATATTGTTTCAAAAAAAGATCTCTCCGAAAAGATAACTTGCGGGATCTCTTCAATTGATAATTCTATTAAAGGTTTTACTGTCGGGGGCAATTACCTATTATCCGGGCCTAGAAAGTCAGGGAAAAGTAGTTTGTTGGTTGGCTTCGTAAATCATTGGTTGTCAAAATCGCTCGTTGTCGGCTACATAAATTCCGAGATGGATGAAAAACATCTCAACGACATGCTCCAGTCTAATTTCTTTGACAAGCGAAAAGATGAATTAACTGCAAACAACGATATGGAATATAAAAACAGATTTCGTTCAAGTTTTTTATATTCCGGACCGACGGATATTCGTGGTAGTCAGGGTATAAGTTTGGATGGCTTGGAATCAGAAATTAGAAGACTGATTAAAGCAGGTGCAAAAATCATAGTGATCGACAATCTTACAAAACTACAGGAATCAGCTCCAAGCGGGACACCGGGATATCAGAATTTGGCAAAAGGTGTTTCCATAGTTACCACTTTATGCAGAGATAATAACGTTCTGGGTTTTACTGTAATTCATACAAAGGATGAGCTCACTTTTACTGAAACTCCTGAAGGAATAGCCAAGGCAGTTGAAGACCATCTTCCTGAAAAGATATTTGAAAAATCTGTAACGATTTTAAGAAAACCAAGTTCTTCTTCAATTTACGGAGGGGGTAGTACAAAAACAGATTTACTCGGAACAATGCTCTTATGGAGGCCGTATCAATTCTTTTCCGATCCAAGTTATTCTTCGCTCGCAGCATTAATATTTGAAGATTTTAGAGGAGAAGCTCCGTTGGAAATGGTACGACTGATGTTTGACGGTTCTAAAAGTGTTTTTAAGGAAGATCTTTTGGAAAAGAATATCCGGAAAATATTTGGAACGGAGGAAGCAGATGGAAAATAAAAAATCTGCTCCCCAATCACCTGACAGCTTCTTAACAAAGATTGAGGTAGAAGAGTTTAAAAAAATCGTAAAGGAATTATACGGGTTTGATCTTAATAATTCAGAGGCTGAAGATCAAGGTAGAAGATTAATCCAAATATTCGAGCTCATACAAAGGTTCGAACTGAATCCCGATGTCGGGAAAAGATATAGTTGAAAGGTGTTAAGAAAGGATTAAAGATTGGTTAAGAACTATGAAAGCGACAATTATTGCTAGAGTTAGCAAAGACGAACAAAAAGAAAATTCACCAGAAGCCCAAAGAGCAAGACTTTTAGCATATATAAAACGGTCAAATAAACTGATTTTGGATAGGGAATTTAATTTTGAAGAATCGGCCCATAGAGCAAAAGACCGAAAAAAATTTAATAATGAAGTTATTCCGTATCTTAAAAGCCAAAAAGAAACTATCGCTGTATGTTGTGACAAGGTAGACAGATTGTCTCGAGATTTTTTAGTGGGTCTACCCGCTCTTGAGGAACTTAGAAGAGAAGGAAAAATTGAAATTCATTGCCCATCGGACAATTTGATTATACATAAAAATTCCCCTGCGACAGACCTTTTTCATTACAATATAGCATTAGCTCTCGCTCAGTATTATTCGGATAGTACTAGCGACAATGTCAAACGAGCTTTTGAGAGAAAAATTGCCCGGGGTGTTTATCCAAACCATGTGCCATTGGGATACTTAAATACGCCAGAGTTAGAAAAGGGTCACAGAGAAGTCCACGATGATAAGGAAAGATGGCATCTTTGTCGAAAATGGTGGGATTTGATGCTGACCGGAATTTACACAGTAGAGGGCTCCCTTGAAGAAATTACTCGATTAGGATTACGAAATTTGAGAGGCAACCCAATCTCAAGAACAACAGCTTACCGGTATTTTAGGGATATTTTTTACACCGGTAACTTCAAATTTAACAATATTGTTTATCCGGGTAGCCATGTTCCGATGATTACAATGACTGAGTGGATTAAAGTACAACATATTCTCGATAGTAAAGGTAAAAGAGGTAACGGAACAATTGACGATTCATTCCAAAAAGCGTTTGAAGGAATGCTTAGGTGCGGTGAATGCAAGGCGAGTATCACGATGGAAAGGAAAATTAAGCATTACAAAAATGGTACAACTCAGGTTATTTGGTATTATAGGTGTACGAAAAAGAAAGGACATTGTTCTCAACCATACTTAAATGCTAAAGATTTTGACCCTCAAATCCATAAATATATATCAAGTTTAGAGATCAACCCAAAATTTGGAGATTGGATTAAGAAAGTACTTAAAAGGCGTAATGCATATGAATATGAATTTTCTCGTAAAAATAGGGAAATAATTACTAAAAGACTAAATGAACTAGATACAAAGAAAGAGATACTTACGAAAATGAAGATGGATGGAATGGTTGACGAGGAGAAGTATCAAACTAAAAAGAATGCGTACTTAATAGAAGAGAAAGAGTTATTGGAGGAACAATTAGTGAAAACCACTGAAAAATGGGAATCTGTAGTAGACAATTTAATCAATTTCGCCTCTAATGTTAATAAATTATTCGAGTTTGGAGATATTTACACAAGGCAGTATGTATTAAAAATACTTGGCTCGGACCTGATTTTACTAGACAGAAAAGTTAAAATTGAGGCTAAAAAAGCGTTTATTTTCCTCCGGGACTATCAAGACAACTCACACACGGAAGATCTATGGCTCGAACCCAAGAATATGCCGTATTCTAGGACAAAAGAGGACTCTGCCTCTAAAAAATCCCTTACTGTGCCGAGGGCGGGACTCGGACCCGCATGAGTTATGCACTCGAGGGCTCTTAAGGCCCTTGCGTATACCATTTCGCCACCTCGGCTCGATTGAATTCTATCACAAATCAAGGCTATTTTTTAGCTGCAGCTTTCAAAAACTCAACAAAAATTGGGTGGGGAGAAAGAGGACGACTGATATACTCCGGGTGAAACTGTGTTCCTACAAAAAACGGGTGATCTTTTAGTTCAATTGCCTCAACCAATTTTCCATCAGGGGAAGTGCCGCTAATTATAAATCCGGCTTTCTCAAAACTCTCCCTGTATTTATTATTGAATTCATATCTGTGTCTATGTCTTTCATTTAAAACATTATCTTTTCCGTAGATTTTATGAAGTAAAGTTCCTTTTTTAATTTTAAGTTGCCAGGCTCCAAGTCTGATCGTTCCCCCGAACTGCTTATTTTTTATAAGTTCTTTTTGATAATCCATTGTATGGATAACCGGATGTTTTGTTCCGTCTTCTGCCTCTTCCGTATTGGCATCTTTCAAACCCAAAACATCACGAGCAAACTCAATTGTTGCCATCTGCATTCCAAAACAAAGTCCAAGATAGGGAATATTATTCTCGCGGGCATATTTTATTGCGGAAACTTTGCCTTCAATCCCACGTTTTCCCCATCCTTGAGGAACCAAAATTGCATCCATTTGGGAAAGATCCATTTTTTCATCTTCCGAATCAACCCAATTTATATTTATTCCTATTCCCGTTTTGGCCGAAGCATGTCTCAAAGCTTCAACTACGCTCACATACGCATCTTGCAGAATATAGTCCCCGCTTCTTTGGTATTTTCCGACAATTCCGATTTTTACAGTTTTTTGTTTCTTGGCTTGAACTTTCTTTACCATCTCGATCCATTTTTCCAAATCCGATTTTCCCGCTTTAAATCCAAGTTTTTTCAACACTTTCAAATCCAATTTTTCTTTTTTGAGAAATAAAGGAACTTTATACACAGAGTCCAAATCGGGGTTACTGATAATGTTCTCAATAGGAAGACCAGATGCAAGGGCAATTTTTTCTTTTCTTTTATCGTCAACAACTCTTTCGGCTCTGCCAACCACGAAATCCGGCATAATTCCCAATGAATTAAGAGTAGATATCGATTGTTGGAGAGGCTTGCTTTTAAGTTCCCCAATATTTCCTGGGGCAGGCAGATAACCTACATGAACCAAGACAACATCTTTAGGATATTGAAGTTTTAGTCTTCTGTAGGACTCAAAAAATAAAAGTCCTTCATATTCGCCAACTGTGCCCCCAAGCTCTATTATGATTATATCCGCTTTGTTTATTTCCCCCGCTTTCTGCCACCTTTTTATAATCTCCGGAGGGATATGGTGATAAGGCTCAACACACTTGCCTTCATAGTCGAGCGCCCGCTCTTTATCTAAAACAAATTTGTAAATTAACCCGTTTGTTAGGTAATTATCGCGGGATAAATTAACTCCCAGAAATCTTTCATAATGCCCGAGATCCTGATCGGTTTCGATTCCGTCATTGGTAACAAAAACTTCCCCGTGTTCAATTGGATTCATTGTACCCGCGTCAATATTAAGGTACATATCACATTTCATTATGGTAACTTTGTAGCCCCTGCTTTGAAGAAGGAGTCCGAGGGAGGCGGCGGTTATGCCTTTACCGAGGCCGGAGAGAACACCACCAGAAACAATAATATACTTCACTCTGGAACTACTTATATCACATTCGCTTGAGAAGATGTCAAGAGGAAAATTTTTGTGCACCTGGGGGGAATTGAACCCTCATCAATAGTTCCGAAGACTATTGCTTTATCCGTTAAGCTACAGGTGCTAGTTTCAGCTATAATTGTATCAAATATGCTAACAATTGACGAACAAATCGCCCAAATCGAGGAAACACTCAGTAAAACTCCGCACCATAAAGCCACAAACGGATTTATCGGGGCAATGAGAGCAAAGATAGCGCGTCTAAGAGATGAAGAGGTAGAAAAGGCAAGTAAAGGAAAAGGCGGCGGCGGCGGATACCAGGTTAAAAAACAAGGAGATGCAACTGTTGTTTTGGTCGGACCACCTTCTTCGGGAAAATCCACTCTTATCAACCAACTGACCAATGCGGAGAGTAAAGTTGCTCCTTATGAATTTACCACGGTTACCGTTGTTCCGGGAATGCTTAAATATAGGCAGGCCTACATTCAAATCCTGGATATTCCAGGACTCATTGAAGGAGCAAAGGAAGGAAAAGGAAGGGGCAAAGAAGTTTTGTCTGTCGCCAGAGCCGCTGATTTATTAATCATCATGACCGATGCTAAAAGAATAAATCTATTTGCGGGCATGTATAAAGAATTGACCGACTTTGGAATAAGAATTAATGAAATTCCTCCAAAGGTGTTAATCGATAGAAAATCCGAAGGAGGACTTGATGTATTCTCAAATATTAAACAAATAATCGATAAAGAAACAATTAAGAATATTGCCCGTGAATACGGAATTAAAAATGGCACAATAACTCTTCTTGAAAAAGTTAGTTTAAACCGTCTTTTTGATGCTTTTTCAGTAAATAGGGTTTATATTCCTGCAATTTTCATTATTAATAAAATTGATGAAGAACCAAATTACAAAGAATTGATTGACGGAGAATATGTAGCAATAAGCGCGGATAGGGGAGACAATATTGACGAATTAATAAATGAAATGTGGAAAGCCTTAAAATTTGTTACTGTATATTTAGTAAAACCTAATGAAGAAATCGGACTCGGAAGTCCTATTGTTATGAAACAGTCGGAAACCATAAGAGATGTTGCACTAAAAATCGGACCGGACTTTGCGGAAAGAAACAAACTTGTTAAAATCTGGGGAGTGGGCGCAAAATTTGACGGTCAGGAAGTTTCTTTCGATACAAAAGTTGAGGAGGGAATGCAAATCCGATTTTTTTAATATGGAACTATTTTATGAACTAGTTGACAGCGGAAACGGAAAACGTTTGGAAAGATACGGAAAGTATCTTCTTGATCGGCCTGATCCTCAAATAATCTGGAAAAAGACTTTGTCTGAAGACGATTGGCAAAAAGCTGATGCTATCTTTCAAAAACTAACCGAGAATAAAGGTAGGTGGATTGTTAAAACAAATATCCCGGAAAAATGGGAACTGGAATATAACGATATTAAATTCTGGTCAAAACTTTCTCCTTTTAAACACACCGGAGTTTTCCCTGAGCAAACCGAACAATGGGATTATATTTATGAAAAGATAAAAGGTGAGAGTCATGAGGTAAAAGTTCTGAATCTTTTTGCGTACACGGGCATAGCCAGCCTCTTTGCGGCAAAAGCGGGTGCAAAAGTAACACATGTTGATGCAAGTAAACCTGCAATTACATGGGCGAATGAAAATAGAGAACTTAACGACAAAAATTTACCGATCAGATGGATTATTGATGATGCAATTAAATTTACCTCGAGGGAAATCAAAAGGGGAATTAAATATGATGCCATCATCATGGATCCTCCCATTTACGGACACGGACCAGCAGGTGAAATTTGGGATTTTAACAAAGATTTTCCGATACTTCTTTTCAATTGCAAACAAATTTTATCTGATAATCCGTTATTCGTATTGGTAAATGCTTATGCAATTTCATCTTCATCTATTACTTTGGCTAATACCTTAAATGACTATTTCGGATCACTTGGCGGGAATATTGAAAATGGAGAACTTACATTAAAAGAGAAAAGTGCCGGTCGCCTTCTTTCCACAGGCATTTGGGCAAGATGGTCTAAATAGCAGAGAGTCTCCAAATTTTGACTTCTGACATACCTGAGACTACACTTTTAAAGATTTTCAATTAACCATATTTTGCTTGGTTAAACATGAAATAATTCGCTCATTTATATTAAGAAAGGTAGGTGCAAACGAAAAGAAGTTAACAGATTTAACTATAACCAATTTTTATTATGTTCCCGAAAAGGAGGGGAACTATGAAAAACAATCGTTTTACGCTGCTTTCTCTATCGCTAATCTTATTTGTATGCATGACTGGATGTGGAACTTTACAGACGCCACCTACGGCAACACCCGTACCGACTACGGTACCTGTTCCGACAGAAACGCCCGTTCCTACATTAACGCCAATGCCTACAAATACACCCACCAATACGCCTGTTCCCATAATGCTCTATATTGGGACAAACCCGGATGTTAGTTTTGACGTAACGTCATCAAATGTAGAAAATTTGAAGATCACCGTTCCGTTCGGCAAGAACGAGACCTGTACGATCGGACCTCTCGAAGACCTGTTTGTCGCCTCGGACGGTTCCTTCTTCTACACATTTAAGATCCAGAGTGATACTTCAAAACCTGACATCTATATTACCGGTAAGATTAGTGGAGATAGTGCCGAAGGAAACTACTCGCTGGATATTTGCGAAATCAGCGGAGTTGTTCCAACGCCCTTACCTGCTCCCAGCGGTATTTATACATGGTCATTTACACCTGTTTACTCAGGTAGCTGGAGTGCAGTTTACAGCAATTAGTTGTTTGTAAGATTTTCTGCTATCAACCCCGCATTTTTACGTCGAATGTCGACAAAAAGTACGGGGTTCATTTTTAAGGAAAAACCTCGATCCGAAAGTAAAAGCAATATATAGAAAGTGGAATAACTTAAAACAATAGGTAAGACCAGCTAATTTACCAAAAATTTGAATAAAAACATATTCTCAAATACAATATACTAGCTGATTAGCCAAAAGGGCCGCTAGCTCAACTGGTAGAGCACCACTCTCTTAAAGTGATGGTTCTGGGTTCGAGTCCCAGGCGGCTCACTTAAAACTTCAAATTGAGTGAAGTTTGTAAATATGATCCAATTTTCTCAAAAAAGGTATTAAGTTGCATTTTATCTACAATTACACTTTCAATAGGAAAGCTATTTGTAATTCTTTTACCCAACTTGTCCTTTAAATATATAGATTTTATAAAAATCCCGGTTTCATCGGGAGCGGGCGACTTAAAGACGATTAAACCAACCCTCATTGGATCTATTTCAGTAAACACTAAATTTTCAAAATTAGTATTACCGGAATCACTTGTAATCGAAACCTCATTAGAATTCCAAATAGATTGACCCGTGTTCTTGGCCAATATCGCACCAAAATAATTACTTCCGGGGTAAACTACCGGTTGAGCAAAAGCACCAAGAATTTGACCGCTTTCAATTTGTACAGGAGCCCCCGCAACTTTAGGAATTTCCTGAAGTCCTTGATAATAAGGATAAAATGTTCCGTCCCTTTTTTCCCACGAAAATTGCGAAAACGGAGATTCCGGATAATTCAAAATAAAGGGAGTTACCGCAACAACTCTTGGATCGTTCCAAACATTACTAAATGCATAGGAGTACATGGAAGAAATTTCATTTGGGTCAACACTTTGATTAGACCAACCCGTCTCCGTAATAAAAACGGGTAAATCCTTTTCAATACCAAGAGATTTAAGGTAGGTAAGCTCCCAGTCAAAAGTGTCTATCGATCCACGGCCTGTATCCGTTGCCTTTCCGGCAAAACCGGGATTTGGATAGGAATGCGAAGTCCAGCCGTTCAGATTATCAAAAAGATTAGGCTCCGCGGCAAGCATTTTTTTAATAAATTGCCCTTCATCCATTGTTGTTGATGTATTTTTTGCAGAAGCGTCAAGCCCTGCAGGCAAAACAAAAAAATCAGGAGAAGCCGCGTGAAGTTTTGCCGCAAATTCATTCAGATAAGTTGCATAATCTGCCGGATCAATTTTTCCTCCCCACTCGGTTGCATGATTCGGCTCATTGTATATAACAATATACCTATTCTCGGTAACCCAATTTAAAGAATTTAAAAACGCTATCCAATTATTTATTTCCGCTTCCTGAGGAGCATCCCAAGTATCACCACTTGCGCGCGTTGCTATTCTTACAATCGGAATTAAATGAAGTTTTCTCATTTGATCAAAAATTTGTTGCCAGCGGTCATGATCACGGTCAGCTTCGGTAATTACAAACGTTACGTAACCCCAATCTCCTCCGTTGGAATTTACCAAGTTGACGGCATTCGTTAAATCCCTTTCATCGGTAATATGGATTCCTACTTTATTATTATTAACAGAAAGGGGATTATTTTCAGCAAAAACACAGGAATTTATAGTAAAAAATATAAAGATAAAAAGAGTTACTGAAAGAAACTTTTTCATACTGAATATACATTTTAGCAACAAATTGGCAAAGTTGTAATGAAGCAAAGAACAAATGCAAATGAAGAAAATCCAAAATGAATCCGCATATACCAAAGAATTCTACGAAAAAAGCGCCGATCTTTTTAAAATTCTGTCCAACGCTAAAAGACTTGAAGTACTTAATTTAATCAAAGATAAAGAAGTTACCGTTAATGACCTTTCCAAAATACTCGGAACTAGAAAATCAAATACTTCACAACACCTTGCATACTTAAGATATACAGGACTTGTCAAAACCAGAAGACAGGGTAAAAATGTTTTCTATAAACTTGCAGATCCCAAAATTGTCAAACTCTGCAAAATTTTAACTGAGTAAAATCTTCTTTTTGTGACCCTGGGAAGAATCGAACTTCCATCTCGTTCTTAGAAGGAACTTGCTCTATCCGTTGAGCTACAGGGCCTCGTGAGCGGGCGATGGGAGTCAGACCCACCCTCTTCTTCTTGGCAAGAAGACGTTTATTCGATAAACTACGCCCGCATTTCAGTTGCTAACAAATCTATCCACTGCTTCATTTTAATATTATCCTCGACACTCGAATAGTATATATCACACATTCCATTTATTACTTTATGTTTCGTAATTCCACTCTTACTTGGTAAGACTTGGGTTTTAATAAATTGTCGTTTATCCAAATTCAAACTTTTTGCCCAAAAATCTAACGCCTTTTTTTCATTTATGTCATTATAAATAAAAATCTCCGCTCTCAATTTATCTTCCGGTATATTCAGTACTTCACGATAAAACCTAATCATCACTTTTAGCATTCTTACATCAGAATTAACAAAAGCAATTCTACCGCATTCAGTTTTATTACCTTCTCCCCAATAAATTGCCAAGCCTAGTACGAAAAGTCTATCTTCTTTTAATTTTAAATATTCATCTTTTGCACTATACCTATAATTTTCATATTTTATTAAAGTCTGAAGATGTTTTATTCTGTTGATTTTTCTCAAATAGTTAGAACTTCTTCTTTCATTTTCGGCAATTAATTGAATTTTAATTGTCTCGGACCAACTTTTATCAGATAATCAATTACTTATTGTACTCTTAGCTAAGTTTAAATTATTGCTGATTTCAGAGTAACTCTTTCCACTTTTTCTAAACTCAATAACCTTTTTGTATAAACGTTTATTACGCACAATTGACATACATATAATATGTTAATACGAAAGTTCGAAATTTCAATGTACAAATAACTATGTCGAGAACGATGCTGTACTAGAACATTCTCGACAGGCTTAATTTTACAACAAAAGACCGGGAAACTCTATATTTGAACAGTTTGACTATATTCATATTATAAGGTACACTCGGCCGGTAAGTACTTTTGCTCATTAAAATCTATTTTATTCACATCAAGGAGGTGTGAAATGAAAATAAAAGTTTTGCTTTTTGTATTTGTATTAACATCAGTTATCAGTTTGTATTCGTGTGGACAAGCTCCCGCAACAGAATTACATGAAGCGGCAGACACACCACTACCGATAAATACACCCGTACCCACGGGGACATCCGTTGCGACCGTAATACCGTCCGCAACAAAAACATTCGGTCCGACCGAAACTCCAACAAGAATTCCGGTAATAAACGGTCATTTTATAGGGACTAACCCAATAGTTTCGTTTGATGAAATTTTATGGGAAATAACAAACTTTAAAATTACCGTTCCTTTTAAAAACAATACAACCTGTACTCTTAGTCACCCGTATTTTATGGACATAGATTCGAAGGGTACTTTTTCATACTCTGTCTATGTATGGGGGAATTCTAAAGAACCGGACATTATTGTTACGGGTAAATTAAACGATAATTCCATAAGCGGAACATATTCTATAGATATCTGTTATGGAAATGAATACTCAGATAAGACAATTTCTCCATATACAGGTACTTGGAATGCAATTTTGAATGGCTCCGACTAAAGGCTACGAAAGGGGTATTAATAATGATAATAAGAAAGTTAATACAAATTATCTTTATGGCTGTGTTACTTGTACCGATATACAGTTGTGGAATTGCAAAAACACAAGTCACAAGTACACCGGCGCCAACGATAACTCCCACCACAATGGAGGATTTTAGTTCTATATTTCCTACAGCGCTTCCTCCTGGTAAACCGGTAATAGACGTTACTTTGCAAATAAAGAATATGCCTGATAATGGTGTAGGACTCGGTGGTTACTGGGCTAATTTAACGTTTAATACTTATGCGAAATTCTGGGCACTGGGTAACGGGAAATATGAATGTTACGAATATGACAATGGTAACTTCATAACATTCGGGGGACTAAGTCCTGGCCTTACGGGTACCGTAGCAGCTGGAATACAAGGGCGTTATATCGTCAAATCCATAGGAATAATAACCGGAATGTTACTGTCTTCTCCCATGAAACCTACAAGTGGTTTTATCGGCTCATTTGATGCCAAGGGAGATGAGAAGGGTAATACCCCCGGATTTATGGACAATCCAATGGATTGGTATTTTAAGCCCGGATGGTCCGAAACAGATTTTCCGCTTTATGAGGTTGATTATTCAACTTGCGGAAACGGCAGTTTTGGGTGGATTCTTGGCAAAGAAGGAATGCCTGTAGTCAACGGGGATATTGTTGGTGAGCAAACTGAGTGTCTCAATGGATAGTAAGAGATCGATCGTTTTACCCCGCATTTTTGCGTTTTACCAGAATTTCTGGATGCAAAGGTGCGGGATTTTTTTGGGTAAAATTTACTAGTGCTGGGAGTGTGAGTCGAACACACATCTGGGCTTCTTCAGAGCTCCGCCGTGACCACCTTGGCTATCCCAGCATTCTTTTATACGTTCGTATCCTATGACAGTTAGCGCAAACTAAATCACATTTTTTTATTTCTTTTAGGATTTTACTTTTTGCCCACCCTCCTGCTGCCATTCCGGCAATTTCTTTTTCCTTGATTTGGCCCTCCCTATGGTCAAAGTCCATAGCACAGGGGGGATAAACTCCCCCACAATCTTTGCAAGGTTTACTCTTGACCAAATCTAAAAATTGTCTTATTTCTTTTCTGTATTTAGCTCTTCTCTTAAGAGCTAAACTCAATTGTCGTTTATGATTTAAGTAATAGTATTTTCTTCCTCTTTCCTTCATACACTCGCTACATTTTTCATAGTATTCACCTTTCCGCGGTCCTTTTTTACGAAAATAGAACATAAAAACAGATTTTTTAATACCACATTTAGAACATATTTTAAAGTTCATAACTAACCATAACTTATTGTATATCGAAATACAATACCGTTTTTCAGACGGGTGGACACTGGGGGGCTCGAACCCTCGACCTCATCGATGTAAACGATGCGCTCTGGCCAACTGAGCTAAGTGTCCTCAAGTGCACCCGGAGAGACTCGAACTCTCACGCCTTTCGGCATAGCTCCTTGGGCTACCGCGTATACCAATTCCGCCACGGGTGCTTGTAAAGTGCAGGTGAGAGGACTCGAACCTCTATGGGTTGCCCCACACGCCCCTGAAGCGTGCGCGTCTGCCAATTCCGCCACATCTGCGTGTCTGTTCCGCAACTTTGCTTGTTGATTATATCAAAATACTCATAAACTTGACAGATTATCTCCTCTTATGGCATTCTGGAAAATAATGGAAAGTGAAGATTTCAGTCGAGAAGAAAATATTAGCTTCTGGAAAAATCTAATACTTATAGTTATCTTCTTTGTGGTTACCCCGTTAGCTTTAGGGGTAAGTCTGTTTTCGCTTTTTTCTCTAAAATCCAATAACATTGCCCAGGAAACTCTTGCCAAGACGAACTTAATAATTTCCCCCCAATCCGGAGTTAAAGTTTTTGCCTCTCTTCCTGCCAATCTTCCTTCGGTCTCGGGGTCGGTAGAATCTGCCGATGCCAGACCCGAAATCATCAAGCAATATTTGGCTTCATATTCTTCTCCTCTTACTCCTTATGCGGATTTCATTGTTCAGGAAGCTGATAAATATTCGCTTGATTACCGTCTTATTACGGCTATTGCACAGCAGGAAAGTAATCTTTGCAAGATTATTCCCCCCAATTCTTACAATTGCTGGGGATGGGGGATTACAAGTGTGGGAAGTCTTGGTTTTGATTCATATTCCGATGGAATCGATACGGTTTCTCAAGGACTAAGAGAAAACTATTTAAACAAAGGTTATACAACTATCGAAGAAATTATGTCCAAATATACCCCTCAAAGTAACGGCTCCTGGGCCAGCGGAGTTAATGAATTCATGACCGAAATGGAATAATTCCTTAAATAAGGATATCTTCTCCAAAGACTTGACAACCCCATAATACTATGCTATAGTACAAGCACATTCCGAGGCTTAGCCATGGAAACATGAGCACGGCGTTGGAATTTATATTTGGGGGATACCTAACGGTATCCCCCTTCTTTTTAACCTAAAGGTAAACACTATAACAAGTATGAGAAAAATTATTACATATATTCTTATAAATATCGCGTTTCTTTCTTTGACCGCGAGGACTTGCTATGCGGAAAGTATTTCCGAACAATCCGCAACGATTAAAACAGATACGCAAAACAGTTCTTATGATTACCGTGTGGAAAACCTCAGGGAATTCTTGGAAAAATATAATTCACCTCTTGCTCCTTATGCGGAAGATTTTGTAGCCTATGCAGACGCAAACGGATTGGATTATAGACTTGTGCCTGCAATTTCCGGAGTTGAATCCACATTCGGAAAAAACATTCCTTTTAATTCCTACAACGCCTACGGATGGGTGAATGGAAACTATGATTTTAGATCATGGCAGGATTCAATAGCGACTGTTTCCAGCACGCTTAAATATTCCTACATCGATAAGGGTGCCGTGTCCATCCCGCAAATTGCCAAAAGATACGCTCCTCCTTCCAGTACCTGGGGAAGCAAGGTTAAATATTTTGTATCCAAAATAGACACGCTACCTGTCGGCTTTGATATATAATATCGATATGCCGGGGTGGTGAAATGGCATACACGCTAGGTTTAGGACCTAGTGCCCTTTAAAGGCGTGCAGGTTCAACTCCTGTC
Organism: Candidatus Microgenomates bacterium; assembly: GCA_049523135.1. Classification (GTDB taxonomy): domain Bacteria; phylum Patescibacteriota; class Microgenomatia; order UBA8517; family UBA8517; genus JBEKNE01. Next base: position 513,546 of record JBEKNE010000001.1, read on the forward strand.
CCCGGCACTTAGTTTTTTCAAGTCAACAATTAGCCCCATAGTTTGACTTTTATACGTTTCTGTGATACTATAAGCTCCTAAAACTATCAGGCTAATGCAGCTTGTTTTTTGTTTTAAAATCGGTCAGTTTGTACATTAAAATTGCGGAAAGTCGTCAATTCTACATTTCCAAGGAGGATAAAATGTCTAACATGTATTTCTTACTTACGCAAGTTTTGATTCTTCTTATAGGTTTTCTCATAAAACTAATTTATGAAGCAAATACTGGAAGAAAAGTAACCTATAGAATGTGGCAGCATTACTTATTAGGTATGGTGATTTCTCTGTTGCTTATTTGGCTAGTTTTTAATCAATCTTTTACACAATTTAAAGGTTGGTGCATATTAATTATGCTACTGGCCTCAATTGTCTTAGAAGTATTTGAAGTAATTAGACCTAATAACAATGTAGCGTTACTTCCAGACAAGAATTCTCACATACCCAAGGAGGAGTAGAAAATGCCCAGAATTGTATATGTAATTTTAATTTGTGCCTTAATGTTTAATGTTGTGTTCGCATCGTATTTTATGATCTATAACTGGATAGCACGCATATCAAATAAGATACCACCAAAGACTTTGAAAATAAACAAAGCATGGGGAACCTTATTTTATTTTTTGTTTGTTTGCACAGCTATACCAGTGGCAATGCAGGGAACAGAAGTGTCACCGTATCTGTGGTTTACAATTGTCTTTTCCGGCATCCTCGGAGTCACAAACTTATATGAACTGGCAAAAAGTGCCTAGGTTCTTTCCGCAAGATCAAAAACCCTCTGAGTAATCAGAAAAGATGAAAGGAGGGTGTTTTTTTGGCTTAATATGCTAATATAAAATCATGGAACCGAGTATTATTCACCTCAATAAATCCCAGAGATCAACACTTGAGCACATGCTTTTTATGTCTATTCCCATCCTTGCTTTTATAGCAACACTTTTAATCTCTTTAAAATTTCTTAAATGGTAAAACAAATACTTCTTCCGATTTTGGCCGTAGTCGCATTTATCATAATAGTCGGAGTTTTTACCCAAAAGTCGGGATTTTTGAACCTGAAAAGTCTTTCCGTCACTCAGCCGACACCCACACCGATGAAAACCCTAACAATAGGATCTAAGACCATTACTGTTCAAGTTGCCGATACCGAGGCAAAGCGTCAGCAGGGGCTTTCAGGGATAAGCTCCCTCGATGCCAGTTCCGGTATGCTTTTTATCTTCGATACCAAAGGCGTCGTTACAACTTTCTGGATGAAGGGAATGCTAATCCCACTCGATATGATTTGGATTGCAAACGGCAAAATTATACGGATTGATAAAAATATCCCGGTTCCCTCTCCAAACACGCCCGATAACAATTTGAAAAGATATTCCGCAGGGAAGCCCATCGATTATGTTCTGGAAGTTAATGCCGGCTTTTCCGATAAAAACAATATTAAAGTAGGCGACAGCGTCGGTATTTAACTTAGGGTAAACTCTTCCAGTTCTTTAATTCCTCCGAATGCAATTCTATCCTGTACCATTTTGGCTCCGCCGAAGCTTCTGGCGCTCCCGATCGTAAATCCTCCCCATTTTTCATTAACCCTATCCAGAGACCGGACAAGATTCTCTTTCCGCAGGGTATCTTCAAACATATCAAGCTGAAGTGAATTTTCTGCCGTCAAACCAAAACAGGAAACGGCAATATTAAGAACAGGATTTTGAGGATTGGCTTCGGTTAGAAGCCTGAATGCCGCTTTATAAAAATCCCTTGAATCAAAACACAAGCGCGGCAGAAGTCTACCTTTGTGCCACCACGAGCCGTTTTTATAAACAAGCATAAGTGAAATGCCACCTGCCTGGTATCCTGCGCCTCTCAATCTGCTACACATCTTCTCCGTGAGTCTGGCGAGGATTGGGGACAATCCCTCAATTTTGGACAGGTTTGCCCCTACAGCTACGGAATTGCCGTAACTATGCCTGCCAAACTCAATTCCGTCAACTTCATAACCTCTAAGGCGTTCGTGCCAGTAGAGGCTATTAATCGAATGGAAAGCGGCTTTCAATTTCCAAATAGGAGCATTATAAAAATCCTGTACAGAATAAATTCCTACGCTTCCCAGCCTTGCGGCATTTCTTTCTTTTATACCGGTCAGGTCCGTCAGTTCCATGTGTGAATAAATATCCAAAAAGTTGTTTCTATTAATTTCGGTTAATCCATCCGGTTTATAAAGTCCGGCTGCAACTTTGGCCAAATATCTATTGGGTGCAACACCAATTGAAACCGTCAACCAGTCTCCGATTTCTGTTTTTATCCTACTTTTAATTTCTTTAGCCACCTCAATCATGTTTTCCGATTTTAGTTTTGGGTAATTTTCCATATTTAGAGTAAATTCATCAATACTTTTGGGGACAAAATCATTTGTATAATCCGAGATTAATTTCCGGAGCCCAAGATGCACATTTCTGTATTTGGAAGGGTCAGGAGGAAGCACCACAAGTTTAGGGTAAATCTTTTTTCCGTCTATTACCCTCATTCCGGTTTTTATTCCCAGTCTTTTGGCTTCGACAGAAGCCGCCAGAATACAACCTTTATCGGTTACAAAAGCCGCAACCGCTACAGGCTTGCCTCTCAAGAAAGGATTTGCCTGCTGTTCAATAGAAGCAAAACAGGAATTGATATCGATATGCATTTTATAAGAAGGAGCAGTATTAAATTCCATTTTCTATTTCTTCAAGCTTCCAACCCAAAGTATCCGTATTTAATTTAAGTTTGAGGAAAAGTGTGTCAGTCACAACCGAAAAAACATGATAAAGAGTTGAACCTTCACGAAAGTGATGATGCAAACCAATTCCCGTAATTGTGTAGTTTCTGCCTTTCCAGATAACATATTTCGGATTCCCATTAACCGATCCAACCGTGACAGGTTCGCCAATGATCATAATTAGTTTTAACCCGAATAAAATACGAAGTCAATACATCTTTCTATTACAAATAGCATTCGACTCTGAGTGAAACGAGGTTATCAAGTACTATTATTATCATCTCCTTTGCCCCAATGTGTTAAAGTTAGTTAATGAAGAAAATTTTGATTTATTTTCTAATTCCGGTTGTTTTTATCCTAATCGGCTGGTTTGCCAATACCGCTTATCATTTGCCTAAAAATTCCAATCCGATCTCGCAAATCAAACCCACTCCACTTCTTAAATACACTATTGAAAATCTTTCCCAAAAAACTTTTACGCCATCAGAAATAACAATCGTAAAAACGCTTAAAACTTATCCCAAATTCACTTCTTACGAATTTTCCATGAAGTTTTCACCTGATTTTTCGGACAGTTTTAAAACCACATCCGGAGTTGTTAATATTCCGGTTGGTTCAGGACCTTTTCCCGTAATTGTTATGTACCGCGGGTTTGTCGATCAGACGCAGTATTCAATCGGAGAGGGAACCCAGCCTGCCGCAACCGTTTTTGCCCAAAATGGTTTCATAACCGTTGCACCCGACTTTTTGGGTTACGGCGATAGCGATAAGGAATCGTCTGATGTTTTTGAATCACGCTTTCAGACTTATGTCACGGCCGCAACAGTTCTTAAATCGGTCAATTCAATAAAGGGGTGGGACAGAAAAAATATTTTCATTTGGGCACATTCAAATGGAGGGCAAATTGCCCTGACAACACTCGAAATCACGGGGGTAAACTATCCTACGGCTCTCTGGGCACCCGTAAGCATGCCTTTTCCGGGATCAATTCTTTATTATGCCTATGAGGCTGATGATCAGGGCAAATACCTTGTAAGTCAGCTTGCCGGTTTTGAAGACACTTATGACACAAATTTGTTTTCTCTAACAAATTATTTGGATAAAATCAAAGCTCCAATTCAACTTAATCAAGGCACAGCAGATTCCGAAGTTCCATACTGGATTAGCGATACGCTCAATCAAAATTTAAAAACAGCAACAGTTTCGGCAGCTTATATTAAATATCCGAGTAACGATCACAATATGAGGCCAAACTGGAATGATGCCATCGAAAACAACCTCTCCTTTTACAATTCGCACGTTACGAAGTAAAATCCTCTTAAGCTAATTTTTTGCATAAGGAAAGACATAATGCTTTCAGTAATGCACGCATGAACGCCGTCTTTGACTCTATACGGCAAGGGAATTCCAGTCCTGATGAATTAATCAAAGCCGCGAGAGAAGCAGAGCTAGACAAAATTGTCGAGATTCGCATGAAATCGGAAAAAAGATTTAAATACTACGCAAAGCGGCTAAAAGCCATTAAATCTTTCAGAGAAGCTGATCCTTTAGATGATGTTTACGAGGGAATAGACTTCTGGGTAAGTTTAGACGAAAAATTTAACCTGCCGGAATTACCCGTACAAATAAAAAGCTCCTTCAAGGATGTTACTGCTTTCAAACAAGGCGTACCGTTTGAACGGCCTAAAGGAATAGAAATTGTTACAAATACCGGGCCTTCAACAAAATTTAAGGGCTTTAATCGCCAAATATTTGAAGAAATATCAAGAATTAAAGAAATACTGGAAAATCGTAATTAAAGATAGTAACTCTTTCAAAATCCGCTAAAACTAGCTTTTTATTCCTATCTTTTGAAACTTTAGACAAATATTACTGTCTTGGTTCCATCGGGCGAGCTATGTTGACGTTCAATTTGCGGCCTTTAAGGTCATATTGATTGAACATTTCGGTAGCTTTTTTAGCCTCTTCGTCACTGGACATGGTCACAAAACCAAATCCACGGGACCTTCCGGTCATTTTGTCGCTTATAACGGCGGCGTCAACGACTGTTCCGGCACCTGCGAAAAGAGCTTTAAGGTCATCGGCTGTTACTTCCCACGCCAAATTTCCTACAAAAAGTTTAGATTGCATTTTAGATTAAATTTTCACCTCCCTGCTATTTCGAAGTCGGTCAAAGGCGAAGCTCAATCACTTGAAGCTTTACTCTCCCTTGAAAACTCTGTGTATAGTATATAATAATAAACTGTAAATGGCAAATATTGACAGCAAAGCTGATAAAACTATCAAGGTAACAGAACCACCCAAAATCCCAACGTTAAATATCGGCGGCGGGAGGACGTCCACATTCTCTTTAGGGAAATCCTTTGCACCTAAAGGTGTCCCCAAAAGCAGATTTAACCAGGCCACATTCCATACTCAACATAAGGGTGGCACAGCCGGGGGAAAGTAGTATATAATAGCCACATGCCTGATAAAATCACTTCCGTTATTGCCCGAGAGTCCGACGGTAATATCCAAATAACTTTTACAATTCCCTTTTCCATGGTTAAGACAGCTGAAGAGGAAACTATAAAAGAATTTGCCAAAGATGCCGAAATCCCGGGATTCAGAAAAGGAATGGCTCCCCTCAGCAAAGTTGCAGAGAAAATTTCCCAAAGTCAGCTTGTTGAACACTCACTTACTCATATCTTGCCCAAAGCTTTGGCCGAAGCCATAACTGAAAATAAACTCAAAATTGCAGTTTATCCAAAATTTGAACTAGTTAGCGCTAAGGACGGCGAGAATTGGCAAATAAGAGGAATCACCTGTGAGCTTCCGATTGTTACCTTGGGTGACTATAAAAAGGCTGTTGCGGGAGCACTCCGCGCCGATTCAATAATTGTTCCTGGTAAGGACCAAAAAGAAGAAGATTCAAGAGATAAGAAAGAACAACTTGTCATCAAAGCACTTCTTGATAATGTCAAAATAACAATCCCTAAAATTTTGATAGAAGAAGAGGCAGATTCGCGGCTTTCAAGTCTTTTAAGCCGCCTTGAAAAGCTCGGGTTGGCTCTTGAGAGCTATCTGGCTTCAATCGGAAAAAGCGCCAAGGACCTCCGCGCCGACTATGCCAATCAGGCAAAGGATGCAATAGCTCTTGACCTTATATTAACTAAAATTGCGGAAGAAGAATCTATTAAAATTGATCCCAAAGAAATAGATTCCGCGCTTGGTATGTCTCAGGTGGCTTCAAAAAACGAAGAGACACCCGAGCAAACTGAGGACAGAAGGCGCCTTCTGGAATCGATTTTAAAGCGCCGAAGCGCACTGGACTTCCTTATTAACTTGAGTTAAACTCGGGCCGTATGACAGATCAGAAGAAAAAGGCACAGGCAGCTATAACCAGACAAAATGTACTCGAATCCCTCAAAGATTTGGGTAGCGGCACCACCAATCAAGCGGGTGATTTACTGAAAAACACATCCGAAGATTTCTTTAGAGAACTTCTGGGATTTTCCAACCCTCAAGTCAAAAAATCGGGAGAATTAAGCGCCGGTGAGTCTATGCAAATGAGTGATGTTTTAAGCGGTAAGGAAGAAGAAAACAAAAAGCTTAGGGCTCAAATTTCTCTCGAACGACAACTTTCTGAGGGTGAGAAAAAAGTTTCGCAGGAAAAAAGCAACGACCTTAAAATTCAGCTTCAGGCTTTAATGCAGGAAGTCCAAAAAGTATCCGAAAGCACTCAAAATCTTGCGGAGGCTACCAAGATAGCCGTGATGATGGCTCCTGTTGAACCGGGTATTTACCACATTACATTTTTCCAAAACGTTCTGGAATTTTTGCAGTCTTTCAGAATGAAAATTGACATGGCCGCAAATTGGCTTCAAAGCTCAAATAAGCGTGCCGAGAAGAAAAACTACTGGAACATGTATAAGAAGAAAGGGAGTAGTTTCCTTCTTTCTCCCGACCATTACCTTTCTAGATCCGCAGGATAAACTTCTTTTAATGTCCGTCTTATTGAGTATATACTAGTACTATGGTATCTAAGTGGAACGAATTAAAACCTAAGGCTATAAAAATGCGTAGACGAGGTAATTCTATAAAAAACATTGAATCTAGACTGAAAATTCCTAGATCAACATTATCAGGATGGTTCAAAAAAATAATTCTAACAGATAAGCAAAAACGTACACTCCATAACAAATCACAGATATCACTTATCAAGGCTAGAAAACAGGCTGTTAAGTGGCACAACAGACAAAAACTTTTACGAATCAGAAGAGCTGAGAAAGAAGCATCGGAGGTTTTAGGTAATATAGATGTTGAAGATAAAAATATTTTAGAGCTATCTCTTGCCATGCTTTATCTTGGAGAAGGTGACAAAACATCATCAACATCTATGGGTAGCTCAAATCCGCTTATTACTAAATTTTTTATAAATTCTCTACACAAATTGTTCAATATTACAAAAAGTCAAATTAAATGTGAACTTCATCTAAGAAGTGATCAGGATTCTAATAAGATGATCAGATTCTGGTCGAAAAAATTAAATTTACCATTAACATCTTTTACCTATTATAAAGATAAGAGGACTGTAAAATCTAAAACATATCCTACATATAGAGGAGTTTGTGTTGTAAGGTGTGGAAAAATCGCAATACAAAGAAGGTTGGTGCAATTAAGTCAAAAGTTCTGTAAAATAACGCTTACGGACCCTTAGCTCAGTTTGGCTAGAGCGCAATATTGACGTTATTGAGGTCGCAGGTTCGAGCCCTGCAGGGTCCACAAATTAGAAAAAGAAGTTTACTGACAGTTCAAAGCCGAGAGGCACGACGTTTTTTGAGTTCCGCTAAGGTTGTCACAGTAAGAACACTGTGAAGATGATCCTGTGGGTCCCGAGGTTTGAACAGGAACTTGGGCGTTAAATTCCATGAAATTTATATTTGTAGGAAGTGTGAATTTGCCGGTATCGGCACCCCAAGGGCTACAGACATAATTCAAGTTCAAGTCCGGATTGAGTACCTCGCTTGAGTTGTTGGTGGTTCCTGTCGCAGAGGGGGTGGCATTTGGATTGTATGTCATCTTAATTCCCGTTGACCTATCGTCCGTCCAAAGGTAGGTAAATCCGTCCGTTATTATCATGTGTGAAATTGTCGGACTGTTTTGTCCTTCCGCTTGAGTCGTAATATCCGCTCTGACTTTTCCCCCATTCATGTAAATGGAACCCGAACTGTTATCCGTTTTGTAAGTACAGGACTCCGTAATACCTTTTGCGATCAAATCTTTAAGGTTTGCAACGGTAGTTGGAGCGCTGGTTACCTGAGTGACGGGAGTACTCTGTACAGATAGTCTTTTGAAGTGTTTATAAACTCTGTAGGCACCATACAAACCTACGGCAATTATGATAACCCCTCCTACCGCCATCAATATTTTCTTATTCATTAAATTAATTATATAACCGAAAGAACTTTATATGTCAATATGCTTTATGATATTTTGACACGTTCGTATGGTACCGTCCATTCTTGTCCACAGGTACCGCATACAAAATTAACATTGTACGTTTTGGGGTCGGCCGAAGCCATAATCTCCTTTATATTGGAAGAATATATATCTTTGCTGGGGCAAGTCGTGCACGTCTGACCGGGTACAAATTCCAGCTCTTGCTCTTCCAACAGGGGAATACAACTATGCCCGGGCATTTGTTCCCTGAAGGGACAATCCGGTGCAATTAGAGGATATTTCTGAGCCCTTTCTATCAAGGTCAAAGAGCGCCCCAACTTGCCGCAATAAAACCCGCCGTTTTGCTCAATCAATTCACCGCATTTTTCTTTCATATATGTTTTTATAAACCCCTGCTGTCATAAATATCCAACACAAGCCGTTCAAAAACCCGGGCTTTACGACTTTCAAAAGGTTTGTCAAAATTACTCCCCGTACTGATAAGATTTCTCAAAGCTTCCGCGCAATCATCAACAAAATGCCCATAAGCTTCATCTTCGGTATAATCTTCTATATATTCCTTCGGCATAAATCTCCGAAAGAAAGAATACATTTCGATAGCTTTAGCATTTATTCGGGATTCATCAATAGTGCGTTCCCTACCAGCGGACAAATCTCCCAACTTTGAAATTTCAAGTGCACTTTGCCAAGCAACTATAGTTTTCAAATAATCCTCATTTTTTCTACAAATTTCCGGAAGTTTCCAATTATCCATATCCACATGATCCAATATCTCCTGCATTGGATAAACCGTTAATTTGAAACTCTCTTGTTCGGGTAACATAACGCTGCAAGTGTAGGCTAAAGGTGGCTTCATGTCAAACAAAATCAAATAATATTTATTTTATAAGTCCGGCTATTTGCGCGGTATTTAAAACCACAATTCCCCAAGCGACAACGTTAAGTATATTCATAGCTTTATCGATTGAATACGAGAAGCGTCCCGGGTATTCTTTGGAAAGAGCATAAACGCCTATAAGAAGTGCTGTTACGGCAACCCTTGAAACATATGCGGCATCGGGGTTTCCGGATTCAATAAAATGGCTTCCGGCAAATCCGCTTTCCGTCAGTCCTACATTCAAACCAACTCCTGTCGTCACCACATCCGCCACGCTGGCCGCTAAGAGGGAAGTCATTACCAATCTTTCTCTCATTGCCAAAAATTATAGCAGAAGAAGCAAATTTTTTTGCATTTACGGTGATAGAATAAAGTATGTCAAAAACTTTAGTTTATGTCGGCGCGATAAGCGGATCGATTCTTGGGGGTTTAATTCCCATGATTTGGGGGGCGGGTTTCCTCTCCATGTCCTCCCTTATTTTCAGTACACTTGGAGCTCTTCTCGGAATTTATCTGGTTATCAAATTTTTCCAATAATCTCATAGTTTGATTTCCTACGCTCAAAATGCTACACTCGCGCAGTTAAGTGTACCTTAACATATGCAGTTAAAAATCTAACATATTCCATTTAAGAAAGGAGAAAATATGTATACCGACAGGGAGATTTTGAAAGAGATGTTCATCAAGAACATTTGTGAGAATACCGGAAGCATTGAATTCCAACTCAAAGAGATTGACACTCTGCTTGGATTGCTTTTGGAGGATAACGATTATACAAATGCAAGGAAATACGCAGAAAGGAGACTGGAATTCACCAAGGGTATTGCCTACCAGGAATATACAAGTTGGGACAACCTCATGGGCATTGCCTATTATATGAGCGACGGAACGTGGCTTTTGGCTAATCTTGCAAGAGCTATCGATGCAGCCGGGAAGGCATGCGAAAATGAACCAAACGCGAACGTACGTGCAGAAATTTCGATGAAAATCGACATGTGGAAAGAATGGTTGGTGCGTTTACGGAAGGATATTAATGATCCCGAAGTTCTTGATTACAAACTAGACAAAAAGGAGCCGATATGGTTACGAATCTTTCAGCAAAAGTACAAGGGTTAATCAATGTATCAACTGACAAAACAAAAAGCATAAAAGAAAGGTTAAAGGCGACAGAGAGCCTTGCCAAATTGCTTCTGAAAGCAAAAGAATATAGTCTGGCAAAAGAAAATGCCAACAATAGGATCGCTTTGGCATTGCTTACCGGAAACAAATACCGCGTATATCTTGCCCATCTTGAACTTTGTGACATTGCATACTTTCAAAACGACGGTAAGGCTCTGTTGGAAGGTTTACCACCACTCATCGATTCTGCGAGAAAAGCTGAACCTGTTGTGAAGACGGAAATCAGAAAAAGGATTGTTTCGAATGTAATAAACTGGAACCGATGTGTAAAGCTACTCAAAGATAATCTTGATAACATCAACAACCTGGGTTATGAGTAGTATCCATAAACCAAATTCCTAAAGGAGGGAAGAATGAAAATAAGTACAAAAGATTTTGTTATTTGTGAAAATTGCGACGAAAGATATCATGTCTTTCCCTGCGATGAATGCGACGGAACCAATTTCATATTGGTCGGCATAATGCTCATCTGCAAAAAGTGTGGACGGGATTTTTATGACTGGAGATGTCCCAATTGCGGGAAACAAAATCCACATCATAAGACCATCGTCAAAAAAACTGCATAGTTAGAAAACCCGCCCTGAAGGCTAAAATCCTCCCGGGCGGTTTTTTGTGGAAAAATTGACTTTGGGAACACCAGGAACTATACTCCTCGGTAATTTCCACTTAACCGTATTTTGCTTGGTTAAAATCGGAAAATCGCTCATTCACAATCTATTTTTTCTATCCACATTAGGAGGTATTATATGAAAACCAACAAGATTATTATGTACATCACAGCGGCAGTGGGCGTGCTGGGATTACTGATCTTCATTATTCAACTAATTGAAGATCCAGAATCTGCAAATCCTGTTATATTCGGATTGTGCTCATATGTCTACTTTGGTGCGGCCTCCAGTAATGTCATGCTAAAGAAAGGCCGAAGCGGTGCTTTGGGTTGGCTTTTGGGACTCTTTTTTTCCATTCTTGGGTTACTCATTTGTACGCTCATTTCCAAAAAGGCAGAGACCACGGAATTTGGGAAAGATTCAAATCAGCCTCCCATAAGTGCGCCCACTCAAGACAAGGCGGTTCCGTCAATGCCGGTTGCCCCCGCAATTGTTACTACTAATATGCCGAAAGGAGAACCTGTAACTGTACAAAATATCGCGAGCTACGAAGCAAAACTCAAAACAGAGTTTGGGTTAACTCACACCAGTGCCGGTTGGTTTTTTGAAGGCCGCGGAGTCACAGACAGACAATCTTTGTGGAAAAAACCAGAAGAATGTGTTCCAGCACTTAAGGCTTTAAAAGATTTGATGGACTTTTCCCAAGTATGTGTAGTGGTAGCCGGCCAGAATCTTTTGGTTTGTAACACAAAACCCAAGCCTTACGGTATTGCTGTCGGAATGAATAGTAGTGAAATAGCTGCTTTTATAGCTCTTGTCATAAAAGACAACGGAAAGCAGGTGGTGCAATACCAGGGCACTTGGCTGCTCACTTTTTAGTTACTTAGTAGGACCCGCATTTTTGCGTTTTACCAGAATTTCTGGATGCAAAGATGCGGGTGTTTTTTTGTAGAAATAATTGACTTTTACTTTCAAAAAATTAATACTTAATACATGAAACTTATTATCCGGTTCGCAATAAACGTTGCCGCTCTTCTTGTAGTCGAATATTTGGTTCCAGGATTTCACTTGACAAGCCTGACAACCGCAGTCGTTGCCGCAATTGTTATCGGCATTGTAAACACATTAATTCGGCCGATTTTACAGTTAATTGCTCTTCCGATTTCAATTTTAACTTTCGGAATTGCGGCACTTTTAATTAATGTTCTTCTTCTTTGGGGAAGTTCAAAACTCGTACCAGGATTTGAAATTGCGAATTTCTGGACAGCACTAATTGCCTCAATTCTTCTTTCGATAGTTTCCTGGTTTATGCATAAACTCACATCTGACTAACTTAACCTTTTAAGTGAGGAGGAAGTTCTTTAAGTTCGTCCAATTGTTCCTTTGCAACCGTCAACTTGCAATAAGCGTCTGCAAGTCCGCCCATTCGACAACCCGAACTCTTTTGAAAACCGGTAGGGGATTTATATATAGCTTTGATTGATTGACCCGTCTCTCTACAAAGAGGAATCTGTGGTTCCAAACCCTTTATAACAGGAACTACATTAGGACAAAGATTCTGTTCTTTTTCGGTTTCTTTCATGGAAGCTATTATATCACTTAACTGTTCTTGACTAGCAAATTCTTTGATGATAAATTGAAGTATGATCAAAGATGAAGAAAAAGATACGCACTGTGATTGCAAGAACTGTGACTGCAAAGAAACTTGGCATCATCACCACCATCATCACGGGGGACATCAAGGCGGGGGAGCCATCTACGGATTTGGTTTTATCGGAGCCCTTTTTTATTTCCTTCAGCATGCGGTAACTGTCAATGATTATCTTTGGGGAATCCTTAAGGCCTTTGCCTGGCCGGCTTTTGTCATTTTTCACCTCCTCACTCTTTGGAAAATATAAAGTAGACTTTATTATTCTTTCTCAAATATTTTTCTAAGCTCAACCTTTGCTTGTTGAAGAATTTCCAACCTTTCTCTTGGAAGATTTTTTCCAGCGCGATTTATATAAAAATTGAGCCTACTCATGGCAGACTGAAAAGAGGAACCCTTACGCCTTAATGAATTACCGGCAGATTTTTTGAGTGAAGCCGCAATTTTTTTAGGATTATTCCAGGTAAAAACGCCTTCCTCCAAATCCAACGCAATGGAATGTTTAGTTACTCTCCCGACCACTTCTTAGGCATTTGAGGTAATTATACTATTTACTTGACGATATGTTTTCAAGGTTATACTATCCACAGTATGGTAGAAAATTCTCTAAATTTGGTTGAGAATCCCGAATTTTTGGCATTATTGGATAAGCACCATCTGGAACACAATATCTCACCCGAAAACAGGGTTGAGGTCGCAGTTAGGATGCTCGTTTATTCTCCTACAAACTTAGACGCATATTTAATTGCATTCGGAGACGTTCCGGAAACTTTTAAACAATTTATGTCAATAGTGGACTTTGTAAAAAATGAGGAAGATCAAATCGAAGAGCCGAATAACTTGCATTACGTGTTAGAAAAACTTAGTAAAACAGGGAAAAGTATCTATCCAGAGGAAGATCGGCATTAGGCAAGCAAGAAATCAATGCACCCTATTTGTTTCTTGAAGCTATCAATTTTTTAAGTTTCTCGGGTAGGGGACGGCAGTCACAATTTTTTGAGTGCTCAATATGCCACGTAATTCTTTCTTCTTCAGTCGGATTCTTGGGCATCGTATGAGCCAAGTGCCATTCTTTATTAATCGTCATATGAAAAAACTATACTACTTCTAAAGAAGAAGGCCAAGAGGAACACAAAAAGACCTAAGTTTGTAAAAAACTAGTTTTAAAGTTACTTTTTTACCTTTTGAATATCAAGAATTTTGTTTCCGATTTTCCCTTATTTTGAAATTCGGAATGAATTGCGACTTCCGAATAGTCCGAAAACACTTCCGAAAGATCATCGTCATTGATAATTGTGTTGTCGCAAACGATTAAGCCGCCGTTCTTCAACACTCTTGCGGTTTCAGATAATTGATTATTTATAAGGTCTGAGGGCAAGCCGAAAAATAAAGCCATATCAAAACTTGATTTTGGAAATGGCAAACTTCTATTGTCGGCAATAATTTTTATGCCGTTTTCAATTTCCGGAAAATATTTTCTCCCTCCAATTTGGTAATCTTCCAAGTTTGTATGAAAAACTTTTTTGTTGCCAAAAACAAAACCAGGCAAATTATCGTCTCCCGAGCCTGAATATAAAATTCTTTCTGAAAGAAATGTTTTATCCAGCCATTTCAAAAACATATACTGGGATATTTTATAATCTCTAATTACTTCCTCAACGAATTCTGCCGTTATTGGTTCACCCCTCACAGGGTCAACTGTTTTATTAATTTCATTATTTATAACCGCCAAAGCCAAAAGATCTCTTTCTTTCATGCGTGTATTTTAGCACGAGGATTTAGATAAGAGTTAACCTATAAAACCGCCGGCGTAAAAGAGAAAATAGACCTTTTTCTTACCTTTATAAATCTCTTCCAATCCCGAAACCTCGTCTATACTTCCGGTAAAGTCGGGTGTGCAAAGATATTTAAAGCTGCTCTTTCCCCATTTAACCTTTTCCCAAAGTCTTGTCTTGTCCTTATTGGCAATTAGAGCCTGTCGAAGAATACTGTCGGTTTCTTCTTCCGTCATTCCTTTGTAATTACCGTAGTAGCAGTTTGACCAAACAGGTTTTTCTTTGAAATATACTGTTTCCAAACCGATAAAAATTCCATTACCCGTATTGTAAAAATCTCTATATAACCAGTTACCAACTCTATATTCGAGCTGTGTGCCTCCGCGAAAAGTCGGTGCAACTTTTCCGCCGCCGCCGGCGTAAGTTTCTGAACGGGCGTTAATTAAAAAATCCGTTAGTTTTTTCTTATCCATTAAGTCTTATTTTACCACCCTTGAAGATTCACGGTTTTGGTTATAAAGCCACTCGCAATAAGGAGGAATAAAATATGTCAACCGGGTAGATGTACAATCGTCCTGTCCCAAACCAAACTTCTTGCATAGCTCGGGTTTACGTTCTTCTATACTGCAGCCGAATTTTTCATCAACATTCGGGCAATAACCTTTTATTTTAACTTGATATCTGACTTCACCCTCCATGTAGAAAACCCCACTTTTATGCAAAATATCAGCAACCTCCAATGAAATGACTCTTACGGCATCAGGCCACCAAGTCAAAATTTGTTCTTCACTTACATCCATCGAAGGAAAATCGGGATTTAAACAGCAAAAAGCTTTACAGCAGGACTCGGAACACATATTTCTTTCGATCATGGCGCCTATTTTAACACTTTTGTTTATATACAATTTCTTTACGTATTGAGTAGCCTTCTGTACCGTCGGGAAGGACTTTGGGCCCGCTTGAAACCAGAGGAATCTGTCCCTGCGGAAGATTTTCCCTAAGCCAGTCTTTCCTGAAAGCTTCAAGCATAATTTGCCCCGCAAGGGGAATGGGATAAATTCTTCCCTGACCGTCATGAACAGGGGATTCAACAAATATCTCTTCCACAATTTCCTTATTCAGCATTTGCAGATATTCTAGCACTACTTTGAAGTTACTTTATTATTTTTCTTCGTAGTCTTTACTAAATATACCTGCACGGGAATTTGTATCCCTTAACGGATTTTGCTGAATTAAGCCTCCCGTAAGAGCTTTAAGACCATACCTTTTCAATAGAGGACTTTCGTCGTCATATCCTTCCATTATTTCCTCACGTCCGATCTTGCATATTTGATTTGCGTATTCTCTTATATTTTTTTCTTTCATATACGCGCATTATAACACCCTAGTGTTAAAATAAATAAAGATGGGGGGTGAGAATAATGGATAAGAAAACAAAATTTAAATGCCCGTGCTGCGGTTGTGATTGTAAAGAATGCGCCAAAGGCAACTGCTGCTGCGATGAATGCAAAAAGAAAAAGAAAAAATAAGTTTAGACAGATTTATGTCTTAACTCTCTTTACTGTCCCGTGATTAATAAAGACTGCTGGCATTCCGTGAACAATTTTTATCCGTCCGATCTTAATCTTACACTGCAGGCAAAAGACATCTGCTCCGATAGGGAGTCCGGTAACACCAACATAATCTTTTCCGATTCTTGGGATATAGCACTTCATTAAAAATCCCGGCTTCATTTTAATATAACGGCCGAAAAGAAGATGACCGTTTTTACAATAAACATCAATAGTTTTAATTGCCATTATTAATTAATTTCTGAAATAATACCCGAAAACTTACGATCTCCTGCAGTGTAGAAAAAGCTTTCACCTACACTTTTGCCCATAATTGCTTTGCCGATTAAAGAATCGGGTGAAATCAGGTTTAATCTGGAAAGATATATAGAGTTTTTAACAAAATAGAATTCGGATTTTCTTCCGTCGGAAAACTCCACGGAAACAAAGCATACAGTTTCAATATTGGTGGGTGTTTCATTATCCAATGCTTTTTCAATTTCATCTTTAAGTTTTTTTAACTGTTCAAACTTCTGTTGGCTTAAAAGTGCGGTATTGTGAGAATGCTCGGCGTCTCCGGCTGCAGAATACGACGCTCCCAAGCCTCTGCTTGCCTCATTTGAGGACTGTTTGGATTTCAAAGCCGCGCTTCCGACCCTTTCAACCTCTTCCTTCAACCGTAAGGAAAGTTCTTTAAGTTTTAGTCTTGTCATTTAAACCTATTTTACTCCCACTTCAATAAATATTTGCTATAATCCAGACATATGGAACGAGTTTGTGAAAAATGTCGGTTGTTCGGAACTATATGCCGGCAAGATGAAAACAATAGGCGGGTATATTTTGACGGTAAAATGGTTCTCACGACAACGGAAAAAATTGAAGATTGTCCTGTTAGTAAAGGCGAGATGACTTACGTTGAAATGTTTGACAAAGCCGCAGATTTGGCAAACAAGAAAGACGAATTCTAAACTAGGGATTACAGTTTGGCCAGATAGGTCGTTCCCCAAGACTTATTGCATAAGCTGCAGTCCGAACCGCCTCCTCCGCATTGTAACGCAAATTTATATTGGTATCTTTCCCCATTTTGGCACGTAAATCCTTCCATGTAATCGGTCCGAATTGAAAAAGCCCCCAATA
The DNA here is from genome assembly GCA_049523135.1 of Candidatus Microgenomates bacterium. Taxonomy (GTDB): domain Bacteria; phylum Patescibacteriota; class Microgenomatia; order UBA8517; family UBA8517; genus JBEKNE01. The sequence goes on from JBEKNE010000001.1 coordinate 530,535, forward strand.
AGTTCCGTCTTTTGCAAAAGGATTAAAACTTGATTCGCAAAGAGCAATATGACGGATAACATTCGGATCAACTCCGTATTGTCCCGAATACTCATCTATAAATCCGTTAATCTGCTGGGAATTAAAAGTGGGCTGAGGAATTGGAGTTGGAGTCGGCTTATTTGTAGGTTTTAGGGTTGGGACAAGAGTTGGAGTCGGACTTGGAGATGGAGAAGGAGTCGGGGAGGGAGTAACTATGGCCGTCGCTTCTGATAAAACTTTTTCTTCAGGCTTTTTCCTGTTCATAAAAGACAAAGTAATAATTTCACCTGCGACAACAAGAAGAAGAGAATATAAAATGAAATTCTTCATTTAGAGACATTTTAACACCTTCCATTTTCCTGCAGTGTATAATAGCTCCATGCCTAAAGAATTGGAACCTATTGTGCGTTATTCAGATAATTTAGGAACTTTTTTAACAAAAGTTTTCATTGAAAATCAGGGCGATATCCAGCCTGTTGTCATTCTCACGCGCGACCAGCGTATCATGGGCAGATTTCGCGTATCCGTTGTAACTAAAGAGGAACATAAATTTGCTCAAATTGAAAATCTGGATCCGATAGAATTTGCCGACACATTCACAAAATTACTTGGTCCGGATTGGGAAATGTATACAGGAGGAATCTTCAGAGCTCCAATTGATATACTCACAGTTTCAAAATAGAAACTTCAACTTCACCTAAGCTTCGTTCTATACGCCGTAATCAAGAGGTATAACTATCAGGATCAAGGGTTTCGAGAAGTGCAACAATTTTTTCAACAGCCTGATGTGAATTTACCAATAAATCCGTTCTCTTACCTCTAAAATAGTCCGTACTCCGATAAGTCAGGCGGGCACTATCCACTCTCTGTGATTTCACAAGCTTTCCAAATCTACGGAAAGCCTTTTTATAGTGAAGTTCAATAAATGCCTGATCAACAATGTCTCTAGTTTCACACTTCAACTCAAGAGTTTCCCCAAAATCCTTTTTCTCAAGATATAATTCATATTCTCCATGTCGCGTCTTGAATTTTACAGTACCCTGTCTGTCTAAACACTGCACTCTTTGGGGATCGTTCAAAAAATCATTAGTTACTTTATCTTTAAAACTGTTATTTCCATGGAGTAAACGTTCAGCATCCTTAAAAAGACTGAAGGCTGTTTCCATCAGTTCTTCATTCGAAAGCTTTTCGTTGCCACCGATATGGTTTTCCGGATTCATAGTTGCGGCTATTTTAACATTCCGGTTAGTAAATGCAAATTGGCCCCTCTTATTAAGCGATTCTTCAGATTAAAGATTTATAGTTAGTATTAGTTAGAAAGGAGAACACATTAACACAACAATGTGGCACACTTTTAAAGGAAGTGTAAGCCAATAAAAAATTTAACAATTAAAAATTTCAAACTATTTTGCCGCTCAAACTTAATCTTACCAACATATATTTTTATCAGTTGAGTATTTAGCAGCAAAAAGTCTTGGATAAACAAACAACTCCCGCTCAAACGGGAGTTGTTTTTAGTTAGGAAACTATTTTACAAAAACCCAGAAGAGGACGGAAAGGATTATACGGTAGATTCCGAAAGCCGTAAAGTCATGCTTCTTAATGTAGTTAATCAAAAACTTTACGGCCAGAATCGCAAACAAAAACGCAAGGACAGTACCAACAAATAAAGTTAAAAACCCGCCTTGCGCAATCATGTGGCGCGATTCCCAGACATCAAGCCCCGTTGCCGCAACCATTGTGGGAACCGCAAGAAGAAAAGAAAATTCAGTTGCGGTAGGCCGGTCCAGCCCTACCAAAAGCCCGCCGATAATTGTCGCCGCCGCCCTAGAAACTCCGGGGACTACCGAAAGGGACTGAAATGTTCCGATTAAAAGCGCCTGACGATAAGTAACTTCGCTTGTTTTTTTGGCTTCCGTTTTTTTGTGCTTCAAAAACCATTCGACTCCGATTATTGCAATACCTCCCCAAAATAGAGCATTTAAGGTAATCGCGGAACTACCCAAAAGCACTCCTTTAATAAGAGGATAAAGAGTAAAACCGACAATTGCCGTCGGAATGAAAGCGACAAAAAGCTTTTTGATAAGGTTAATGCTCGACAGGAATTTTTTAAGATAAAGCACAACGATGGCCATAATTGCCCCAAGCTGAATTACAATCTCAAAAGTTTTAACAAAATCGGTTTCGGTAATCCCAAGAAGCCGACTTACCAGAATCATATGGCCGGTTGAGCTTATGGGCAAAAACTCCGTTAAGCCCTCAATTAAAGAAAGAATAAAAACATGTAAAAAACTCATAAATTCAGTATAAACGTGTTATAATTTGAGGTCAATCGCATCAGGTCGAGGGCTCGTGGTATACCGGTAACACGCTTCCATGGCATGGAAGAGTAGCGGGTTCAATTCCCGCCGAGTCCACTCACATGCGTTCGGGACTGTAGTCCACCCAAAGGATTGCTAACTAGCTTCATTTGGAGTAGAATACCCTATAGCTAAAGCAGGAATTATTATGGAAATACGAAACGTTGCTATCATTGCTCACGTTGACCACGGAAAAACAACCTTGGTCGACGCCCTTTTGCGTCAATCTCATACCGAGATGAAAAAAGAAGTAGCCGAGCAGGATACTATTTTGGACTCAAACGAGCTTGAGCGTGAGCGTGGAATTACGATTTTTTCCAAAAATGCCTCTGTTCAATATAAAGGAGTAAAAATAAATATTATCGATACCCCCGGCCACGCAGACTTTGGTGGCGAGGTTGAACGTGTTCTTTCCATGGCCGACGGAGCTCTTCTTCTGGTTGATGCCAAAGAAGGTCCTATGCCTCAAACCAGATTTGTTCTAAGGGAAGCTCTTAAAATCGGATTAAAAATTATAGTCGTAGTCAACAAAATTGATAAAAAAGGTGCCCGCCCCGAATGGGTGCAGGGAAAAACTTTTGATCTTTTTGTGGAACTGGGAGCCAACGAAGAAACGGCTCTTTTTCCTACGGTTTACGCCTCAGGCCGCGACGGAAAAGCGGGATTAACTCCGGAACTAACCCAAATGACCGATATTTCGCCCATTTTTGACGCAATTTTAAAATACATCCCCGAACCCGATGCACATCCGGGGGAACCTCTTCAAATGCTGGTCAGTAACATCGGCTACGATAATTATAAAGGCAGAATCGCAATCGGAAAAATTCACTCGGGGAAGATCCAAAACGGTGCCGACATTGCCCACATCAATAGAGACGGACAAATCACTAAATTTAAAATAACTTCTCTTTATACCTTTAAGGGTTTAGGCAAAGTTGAGGAAGGGGAAGCACTGGCCGGCGATATTGTTGCCGTGACCGGAATACCCGACGTCAATATCGGAGAAACCATTGCCGACCCCATTACTCCCGTGGCTTTACCTCTTTTGGATATTGAGCAACCGACAGTAAAAATGATTTTTATGGTCAATAATTCTCCTTTCGGAGGCAAAGAAGGGGAATTCAAGACAAGTAGCCAGATCAGGGCAAGGCTTTATAAAGAGCTTGATACGGATGTTGCTCTTAAAGTTGAAGATAATATGGACGGAACATGGACCGTTAGCGGGCGCGGTGAACTTCACTTGGCAATTTTAATTGAAAGGCTCAGGCGCGAAGGCTATGAATTTCAGGTAAGCCGTCCTCACGTTATAACTCATACCGAGAACGGAAAAGTGATGACGCCTTACGAAAAGGTTTATATCGAAGTCCCCGAAGCTTATTCCGGAGTTGTTATTCAAAAAATGGGTCAGAGGCATGCCAAACTGGACAATTTGGAAACAACTGAGGCAATCACCTACCTCGAATTTACGGTTGCCACAAAGGAACTCATCGGCTTCAGGAGCGAATTTATTACGGATACTAAAGGCCTTGGAATTATGAATGCTGCATTCTTCGAATTTCTTCCCGATGACGGATTTCAAAGGGAAAGGGAGAGGGGTTCAATGGTTGCCTATGAAACCGGAGAAACAAGGTTGTATGGAATGACTCAAATTCAGGATCAGGGAGAACTTTTCGTCGGCCCTGCGGTTAAAGTTTACAAAGGACAGGTTGTGGGGCAGCACACCAGACCGGGGGACCTTAGGGTAAACGTCTGTAAAGAGAAAAAGCTATCCAACATGAGAAGCAAAGGGGAAGGAACCATGGAACACTTTAATACTCCTAGGGAAATGGGGCTGGACGATGCGCTTGAGTATATTGATGATACCGAAATGGTCGAAGTTACGCCCAAATCCGTCCGCATCAGAAAAATTATTCTTGACGAAGTTGAGGCCAGAAAAGCAGCCAAGTTGGCAAAACATTGACTTTAATCCGGCAAAAAGTTAAATTAAGAGTATGTACAACGGAAGATTTTGAAACGTTTGTATTCGGAATTCACCAATCTGAAAAGTTTCAAGATTAAGTAAGAGAAGTAATTGAAGTGGAACCACGGCCTCACAGTCGTCTTCAAGGGAATAATATTTATATGAAAGACGACAAGTTTTCTTTAGAAAATCTTAGACATTCTTGTTCTCATTTGATGGCGGCAGCTATCGTGGAACTGTGGCCGAAAGCCAAACTTACGCTTGGTCCCGCAATTGAGGACGGATTCTACTACGATATTGATTTTGGTGATGTAAAAATTTCCGAGGAGGATTTTCCAAGAATTGAGGAAAAAATGCACGAGATTGCTGGGACTTGGAAATCTTTTCAGAAAATTGATGTATCAAAAGAACAAGCCCTCAAAGACTACAAAGACAATAAATACAAAACCGAAATCATAAAAGGCCTTAAAGACGGACAAATTACATACTTCAAGTCGGGAGATTTTTCTGATCTTTGTAGAGGTGGGCATATTAAAAATCCTTCGCAAGATCTTAGATTTTTCAAACTCCTTTCGGTTGCCGGCGCTTACTGGCGGGGAGACGAGAAAAATAAAATGCTGACAAGGGTTTACGGCACAATCTTCCCGACACAAAAAGAACTGGATGATTATCTGACTCTTCAGGAAGAAGCCAAAAGAAGAGACCACAGAAAACTGGGGCGTGAACTCGATCTTTTTACTTTTTCGGAATTGGTAGGAGCCGGTCTCCCGCTTTATACCCCCAAAGGCGCTCTAATGAGAAGACTTATTAATGAATATGTCGAATCGGTTCAATCCGCACAAGGTTACACCCAAGTTTGGACTCCGCAAATTGCCAAAGCCGATTTATTTAAAACATCGGGTCACTATGACAAATATAAAGACTCTATGTTTAAAGTAACTTCCAATTATTCCGATGAGGAATTTTTCCTGAAACCCATGAATTGTCCTCAGCATACGCAAATTTACGCTTCCCGCGCCAGAAGCTATAAAGATTTGCCGATAAGACTCACCGATTTCGCAATGTTATATAGAGACGAAAAGCCGGGTGAACTTTCCGGACTTGCCAGAGTTCGTGCTTTTTCTCAGGACGATTGTCATGTTTTTTGCCGTGAGGATCAGGTTGATAAAGAAGTTGATATGGCGCTTGCCATGACTAAAGAAATTATGAAAACCTTCGGTTTAACTTACAGATACAGACTTTCCACGCGCGATCTTAAACATCCTGAAAAATACATCGGGGACCCCAAAGTTTGGGATAAAACGGAAAAAAGGGCAGTCGAAACAATGAAACGAAATCATATTGAGTATTTTGACGGCCCAGGAGAAGCGGCATTTTATGCACCTAAGATGGACCTCATTGCCAAAGATTCCTTAGGGCGCGAATGGCAGCTGTCTACCGTTCAGATTGATTACTTCTTACCCGAAAGGTTCAAACTTACCTATATAGACACCGACGGCAAGGAAAAGCGTCCGGTAATGATCCACAGAGCCATTGTGGGTTCACCCGAAAGATTTATGATGGTTCTAATTGAGCATTTTGCCGGCAACTTCCCGACATGGTTGACGCCGGTACAGGTCAAGGTTTTGCCTATTTCCGAAAAACATCTTGAATACGCAAATAAAGTTAAAGAGGAGCTTGTCAAAGCCGGAATAAGGGTTGAACTCGACGACAGAAATGAAAGATTGCAAGCCAAAATCCGTAATGCCCAGCTTGAAAAGGTTGCCTATATGTTTATCGTAGGAGATAGGGAAGCCGAGAAAAAAGCTGTTTCCGTGCGTAAACGCGGTGGGGAAGATTTGGGAAGTAAGGATTTAGGGGATTTCATCAAGGCATTACAAAAAGAGATTGAAGAAAAAATCATAAGCTGATATAATTCACGCATAGCAAAGTTGGGAAAACAAAAACTCTTTTGGCGGACAGATTACCAGATACATGCCCAGTCTCTTCGGGTGATTGGAGCGGATGGAAAGGTTTTGGGAGATTTATCGGTAACCGAAGCGGTAAAGAAAGCAAAAGATGCGGGTTTGACGCTTGTAGAAATTGCCCCGAATGCCACGCCGCCCGTTGCCAAGATAGTAGATTTTGGCAAATTTAGATACGCGGAAGAAAAGAAAGCCCGTGCCCAAGCCAAAAAAGTTAAGGGCGGCGAAGTTAAGGAAATCAGGTTTTCGCCTTTTATAGCCGAAAATGATTTTAAGGTTAGAATAGAACGGATTAAAGAGTTTCTGGAGGGTAAAAACAAAGTTAGGGTGGTGGTAGTTTTCAAAGGACCACAGATGAGGGTTAAGCACACAGGGTACGAAGTTATAAATAAAATTAAAGGGGTTCTGGGGGACGCAATCACTACCGATATGGAGCCAAAATTTTTAGGAAAGTATTTAATAACGGTGATTTCACCTGTTGCAAACAAAAAACATGCCAAAAATGAAAGTCAGAAAATCCCTGCTAAATAGACTTAAGATTACCAAAAACGGTAAAGTTATGCGTAGACAGAGTTTTAGACGCCATCTTAAGGGTAATAAGTCGAGTAAACGGCTCAGAAACCTGAAAAGGGTTATTGAACTGAAAGGTTTTTATGCAAAGAAAATCAGGAAAGCTGCAGGAAAAAGATTAGGGACAAAGAATAAATAAAAAATGAGAATCAAATCGGTATCGGCCAGACGTCACAGAAAAATACTCGCCCGCGCCAAGGGCTTTAAGCAAGCAAGGAGCAAAAGAATCCAAGTTGCCAAAGAGGCCTTGGTTCATGCCGGAGCTTATGCGTTCCATGGCAGAAAACTTAGGAAAAGGGACATGAGAACTCTTTGGATCACAAGAATCAATGCGGGAGTTAAATCTTTGGGAATTTCCTACAGTCACTTCATAGCAGGTCTCAAAAAAGAAAAAATCGAAATCGACAGAAAAGTACTTGCAGAAATTGCTATAAAAGATTTCGAAACTTTCAAGAAAATCGCCAAAGAAGCAGGGTTTAGCTTTACCTCCAAAGAATAACTTGGGAGAAATATCGTCTGTCAAAAACCTCCAAGGAAATGGAGGTTTTTTTATTTTTAGATGTTAAAATAAGATTATGCAGGAAGAAATACTAAGCATTAAAAATCAGGCCTTGGCACAGATTATGTCCGCAAAAGACGCCACGGAATTGGAGCAAATCAGAATAGACTATTTCGGAAGAAGCGGAAAACTGACAAATCTCATTAAAAAAATTAAGGATGCACCAGCCGAAGAAAGAAAGGGGATCGGCCAAACAATAAACGAAGTTAAAAAGACTATCGAAGAACTTATCGCAAGTCAAAAAAATAATTTAAAAGAATCCGTACGCGAATGGTTTGATCCGACAATCCCCGGAATTAAACCTAAAGTTGGGCATCTTCATTTACTAACAAACACAATTGAGGAAATTTCTCAGATCTTCGGCAGAATCGGTTTTGAGAGAGCCAGATATCCTGAAGTTGAATGGGACTGGTTTGCTTTTGAAGCACTTAATTTCCCTGAAAATCATCCAGCAAGAGACGATTGGGAAACTTTTTTTGTAGATACTGCACCAAGTCAAAAATATGGTCCAATGATTTTGACACCCCATACCAGCAGCGGTCAGGTTAGAGAAATGTTAAGAGTTAAAACCCCTCCCGTCCGGATGATTAACATTGCCAAATGCTACAGACGCCAATCAGATGTTTCGCATGTACAAATGTTTCACCAATTTGAAGGGCTGGTTATTGATCAAGATGTTTCAATCGTCAATCTAAAAGGGACTCTCGATTATTTTGCCAAATCCTTCTTCGGACCCGATAGAAAAACAAGACTTAGGCCTTATCATTTCCAATTTACCGAACCTTCTTTTGAAATAGATATCAGTTGCGGCGTTTGCAATGGTCGCGGCTGCAAACTTTGCAAGGCAGGATGGTTAGAGCTGGGGGGGGCAGGAATGGTACATCCAAACGTTCTGAATGCAGGAAAAATTGATTCAAAGAAATACTCGGGTTTCGCTTTCGGTTGGGGAGTAGAGCGGGTACTAATGATGAAAGACGGTATAAATATCCCCGACATTAGAATGATATACAACACAGATTTAAGATATCTAAATCAATTCTAATATGGATATTAAAATACTCAATTCATGGCTTAGAGACTATTTAGAGACCGATGCAACTCCTAGCGAAATTGCCAAATATCTCTCCCTTTGCGGACCGTCTGTTGAAAGGATTGAGAACTTTGGTAAAGATTTTATCTACGATATCGAAATTACCACCAACAGAATCGATGAGGCGGGTGTTTACGGCATAGCCCGTGAGGCTTCAACAATTTTACCCAGATTTGATATCAAAGCAAAACTAAAACCAATTGAAAAACCTATAAAAGAATTTAATTTTGCCAAAAAAGTTGATTATCTAAAAGCAACCGTTAATCCAATTCTTTGCCCAAGATTCTCAGCAATTCTTATTAAAAATGTAAATATTAGTTCATCACCCGAACTGATTCAAAAAAGACTTGAATCGGCCGGAATTAGAGTAATAAATAATGTTGTTGATATCAGTAATTATATAATGCTTGAGCTTGGTCAGCCTGTTCACACTTTTGATTATGACAAAATCAAAGGTGCCGAAATGATTTTACGGGAAAGCCGAAAAGGAGAAATTATAAAAACTCTTGACGGAAAAGACTTCATTCTTCCCGGTGGCGACATTGTGATTGAAGACGGGAAAGGAAGACTTATCGACCTCTGCGGAATAATGGGTGGTTCTTTAAGTGCAGTTGATGAATATACAAAAAATGTTCTTCTTTTTGTTCAGACTTATGACCCTGCTAAAATTCGAAAAACATCGATGTCCCTTGCTCAAAGAACATTGGCTGCTACAATTTTTGAAAAGGGAACTGATACCGAACTTGTTGAGCCTGCGATTCTTTCTGCCGTCAAACTCTTTAAAGAGTTGACCGGCGGAAAACCGGAGAAAGATATTCTTAATATTTACCCCAATCCATATAAGATAAAAACCATTTCTACCGATCTGTCTTTTATAAACCAAAGACTCGGAATAGTAATTCCCAAAAAAGACGTTAATGATTATTTGGAATCCCTAGGTTTTAACTGCAAATGGAGTGGAGATAAACTTTCTGTCGATATTCCTTCATTCAGAGCTAACGATGTTGATAATGCCGAAGGAGTTTTGGAAGAAATTGCCAGAATTTATGGGTATCACAATTTACCGAGTATTATTATAGACGGTCAAATTCCAACCCTGCCAATCGATCCTAAATTTGCTTTTGAAATGAGAATCAAAAACGTTCTTGCAGGTTTTGGGGGCACGGAAGTTTACACTTTATCTTTAGTCAAAAAGGAAGACGTTTCCGAAAAAGCTTTGAAACTCAAAAATCCACTAGGGAAAGAGACTGAATACTTGAGAACATCTTTAATGCCATCTCTTATTTCGGCCGCATCAAATAACCTGGGAACTACTGACAATTTCCATATTTTTGAGATGGCTAATGTGTATTTGCCAAAAATTGGCGATTTACCTGAAGAAAAATTAAAACTTGGCGGAATTTTTAGCGAATATTCTTATAGAGACGCAAAAGGTATTTTAGAAGCATTAATTGAAAAACTGAAAATAAATGCAAATTTTGAATCGGTCGATTTCAAGGGCTTTGAGGCAGGCAAGTGTGCTGCTATAGTTTCGGGGAAAGAGATAATAGGAAATGTGGGATACCCGGAAAATTCAAAATTTATTTACTATGAACTTGATCTGGAAAAATTACTTAAACTTTCACCAAGAGTAACCTCATTTAAAGAAATTCCTAAATATCCGACCCAAATCGAGGATATCACTCTTAATTTACCGGAAAGAACAAGAGTCGGAGAGATAATACAGATGATCAAACAAATTAAATTTGTTAACAATATTGAATTGACAATCATTTATCAAAATTCTTACACTTTCAGAATTTGGTATCAGGATCCGAAAAAGACATTAACAAATGAGGAAGTTGAAAATATCAGAAAAGAAATAATAACTTCAATTAAAACTAAATTTGGAGGAACTGTTAAGGATTAAGCGACCCTATTTTATCTGTTATATATTTTATAGATACAACCATTACATCATTTTCCAAAAGCTCATCTTTACCTTTAACAAGCTCATCTAACTTACCATGCATTTCCTCAATTGTAATCTGACCAAGCTTTCTACGACGTCTTAGTATAAAAAGATTATGAAGAAATTCCTCACTTTCCCCATCTGGTAAAGTCAAACCTGATGTTTCAAGTTTATTTTGCAAAACCGGTTTCCATGAAGCCCAAGATACACCCTCAAGTTCAATAGCTTCAGCTTTTGCTTCAGCATTTCCATCTTTTATGCCCCGTTTTCGTTCTACCATTAATTTTGGGCGGTCGGACTATTCTACACTATAATAAGTCGAAATCAAGGGTTTTGAGTCGGGGAGGGTGCTGGAGTAGGGGTGGGGGTGGGAGTTGGAGTCGGCATTGATTCTCCGACGGCAATGGTTATAGTCTTACTTGATTGGTGATTACCGGCATCGGTTGCATCCGCTTCCAGCGTATAAACTCCATTGCCAGAAAAGCTTACGGGGCAGGAGTAATTATTGGCTCCGTTATTAAATAAACAACCGGATATCTGCGACCCGTTTAACTTCAAACTTGCTTGGGTAATTGCCGAGTTGGAATTGGCGGTAAAAGTAGCCGTAATGCCATTTGTAGATATACCTGAATCCTGATCATGAGGGTTTGTAATTTCTACGTCGAGAGGATTTGAACTGCCGCAATAGCCGGTAGGCGGATGATATCTAGGGTCAGACTGGGTATTTAACCAATTAAGAATTCCCTCCTGCCACTTATTTTCCCCTCCGGAGGCAGCGGTCGGATCCTCTTCTTTAAACTGAAAAAACTCTTGAGTATGAAAATTATTTGAAGCAATATCGCTTGGGTTTGCCAGGTTTCCGTCTGAGTTGCAAAGACGCAAAAGAACATGGATGGGGTCCGCTCCGACCGGTTCCGTTCCTTTTATAAAAAATTCAGGGCGGCTTGGAAAATTATCGTGTGCGGCATAACCTGAAACCGAATCAACTTGCGCGGTAACGATATTTGAAGTCGGAGTAAAACTAACGGCCGGTTTTCCTTTCTCCGCCCGAAGAATTATCTGATGCCAAATAGGGGAGGCCCCGGAAATTCCGGATGCAACATTTAACATTGGAGAATTGTCATTATTGCCAACCCAAACTCCAACCATGGCGTTATCGTTTCCTCCGATTGTCCAGTTGTCTCTTTTATCGTTTGTGGTTCCTGTTTTTACCATTACGTTTAGTCCCGGAACATTCAAATATGAATTTGCGCCAAACTCAGGAGTTCTGGCGGCGTTATCGGAAAGAATGCTGTCAATTAAAAATGCCTGATCGGGAGTTATAACCTGTTTCCCTTTTTTGGGAGTATTGTCTTCAAGAACCTTACCGTTAACATCAGTCACTTTTAAAATCGCAACAGGATCAATTCTGTCCCCGCCGTTTACAAAAGCGGAATAGGCATCAGCCATATCAATAAGTCTCACAGCACCGCCTCCAAGGGTTAAAGAAAGACCGACATTTTTCAGAGTGGCATCTGTCGGAGGAAGAGTTGTAATCCCCATATCATATGCCGTTTGAAGAACATCTTTTATTCCAACCGTCGCCAGCATTTTGACCGCCGGAACATTTCTGGAATTAGCCAGTGCATAGCGAACTTGGATGGGCCCAACAAACTTTCCGTCATAATTAACCGGAGTGTAATCGGGCTGTCCCGTCCCTCCGGGGAAAGTAGTCGAAACATCCATCAAAAGGGTTGCAGCCGTATAGCCCTTCTTAAAGGCGGTTACATAGGTAAACGGCTTGAATGAGCTTCCCGGCTGTCTTAGGGCAGTCGTGACGTTAACCTGGCCGTCATAATCGGTTGCAAAGAAATCTTTACTTCCAACCATTGCCAATATTTCTCCGGTTTCCGGATCAAGAACAATTGCGGCACCGTTTGTAATGTGCTGACTCTCAACTTTTGAAATTTCATCGGTAACTATCTGCTGGGCTTGATTCTGAAGATTGATATCCAAGGAGGTTGTTACAGTTAATCCTCCTTGTTCAACAGCGGCTTGTCCGTAAGTGTTTTCAAGAATTTGCTCAACATACTGGACAAAATGCGGAGCATTAAGGCTTGCTCCTTTGGGTTGAAATTGAACATTGGGAAGTTCCGCATCGGCAGCTGTTTCCTGATCTTTTGTGATATAACCGTTTACCTGCATCTGGCGAAGCACATCTTTAGTTCTTTGAATATAAGCGGTAGGGGTTGATGAATAAGGTGAATATGTTGAAGGGGCCTGCGGCATACCGGCAAGGATGGCACATTCAACCAAATCGAGGTCTTTTACATCTTTACCAAAATAAGTTTCGGCTGCGGCACCGACTCCCCAAGAAGTTCCCCCATAAGGAACCTCATTAAGGTACATTTGAAGTATTTGGTCTTTTGTATATTTCTTTTCAATCTGGATTGCCAAAACAAGCTCTTCAACTTTGCGGATAATAGTTCTGTCATTTGTCAAAAGGGTGTTTTTTACAAGCTGCTGAGTTAATGTTGAACCACCCTCGGCTCTCCCTGTTGTAAAAATTTTAAGGAAACCCCTAAGCATTCCGAGAGGATCGAAACCCTGATGGGTATAGAAATTTTTATCCTCAATTGAAATTGTTCCCTCTTTTAAATAAGTTGGTATATCGGATAAATCAACGGGGGTTCTATTTTGATTTGCATAAATATCATAAAGAAGGTTCCCGTTCCGGTCCAGTATTTTTGTGGAAAATCCCGTAGTTCTGACTATTTTATCAGGCGAGGGAAGATTAAAAGCCATCAGGGGCAGAATAAAAAAGAGGAAAATAAAAAAGGCAATTACAGCAAAAAAACCGATCTTGGCATATTTAACCAACTTGCGACTACGCTTTAACGACTGCCTGTATCTAATTCTGTCCCTCCACATTGATATTCCTTGTCATTGTATCAAAACAGGCTTAATATTAAAACTGTATGGACAAAATTGATGAAGTTTTAACAAGAGGAGTGCAACAAGTTCTACCGGATAAAAAAGACCTTCATGATTTGATGGCTAAAAGAAAAATTAGACTTTATCAAGGATTCGATCCTTCCATGCCATCTCTCCATCTCGGAAATCTTGTTGGTTTAATGAAACTTCGACAGTTTCAAAAACTTGGACATGAAGTAATTTTTTTGGTGGGGAATTTTACAGGTATGATCGGTGACCCTACAGATAAACTAGCAACCCGTCCAAAATTAACCCGCAAGAAAGTTCTGGAAAATGCAAAATCATGGAAGGATCAAGCAAGTAAAGTTCTTGATTTTGAAGGACCGAACGCCGCAAAAATTAAATTCAACTCGGAGTGGTTAGATAAACTAACTGCAAGAGAATTAATCGAAATATCTTCAAATCTTACCCATCAACAGATGATCGAGAGAGATATGTATCAGGAACGTATCAAAAAGAATGAAGTAATCTACTTTCATGAGCTTCTATATCCAATATTCCAAGGGTACGATTCTGTAATGATGGATGTGGATCTGGAAATTGGAGGGAACGATCAATTATTTAACATGTTGGTTGGAAGAACTTTAATGAAAGCAATAAAAGGCAAGGAAAAGTTTGTTCTTACTACCAAACTATTAGTCGATTCCGAAGGTAAAAAGGTTGGAAAAACTACCGGAAATGCGCTTTTTCTAGATTCAACTCCGGAGAATTTTTACGCGGGTGTAATGTCTTTTCCGGATAGTGTAATCGAACTGGGATTTGAAATCTTAACGGAAGTCTCTATGGATGGAGTTTCAGAAAAGGTAAAAGAAAACCCAATGGCTGAAAAGAAACATCTGGCCTTCGAGATAATTAAACTACTTTGGGGAGAAGAAAAAGCTAAAGCCGCGGAAAAAAACTTTGAGCTAACTTTTCAGGAAAGAACACCCGAATTTAATATTAAAGTTTCACGGCAGGATTCACTCGCCAAAACAATTGTTCCTTTCACAACACGTCAAAGCATGAGCAGTGCCAAGGAACTCATCAGACAAAAGGCGGTGGATGTTAACGGAAAAAATATTACCGACCCTAACTTTCAACTCAAAATTGGTGATAAAATAAAGGTAGGAGATAGAACTTTTCTAAAAGTAACTAAATAATATGCTTGGCAAAAGAGGTAAAAAAATATTTGTAATTATAACTATTATTGCAAGTCTGGCGCTTCTAATCGGTGCTGTGCTTCCCTATATCCTCTACTCACACTAGGGTATAATTGGCCTTAATGGATTTAATTTCACCAATAACCGACTTGCCGAAAATCGGACCGATTTTTGCACGGAAATTTGAAAAACTGGGAATAAATACTGTCGAAGATCTTTTTTATCATGTTCCAAGTCATTATCTGGATTACTCACTGGTCACAACAATTAATAAACTCCATCCTGGCGAAACCGCAACAATTCATGCCGATATCGTCTCTATCAAAAACATTTATTCAAAAAGGGGTCTTAAAATGCAAATTGGGTCGGTGGAAGACCAGACCGGTAAAATTACCGTTATTTGGTTTAACCAACCATTTCTGATCAAAACTCTCTATCCGGGTCGTCTGGTTTCTCTTTCCGGAAAGGTTGGGTTTTTCAGTAGGAAGCTTTGCCTGACTTCCCCCGACTATGAAATTTTATCCGACAACCAAAAGGAAACCGTTCATACGGGACGATTCGTACCAATTTATCCCGAAACATCGGGGCTTTCTTCAAAATGGATCAGAACAAAAATGCGTGATGCATACAGTTCCGTTTCAAATAATATTGAGGATTTTCTTCCAGAGGAAATTTTGTCCAAAAATAAATTTGTTTCGTTAAACGATGCTATCCAGCAAGTACATTTTCCTAAAAATCTTGAGGAAGCGGAAGCGGGACGCGAAAGACTTGCTTTTAATGAACTTCTGGGACTTGAACTGACCAGTATGCACCGGAAAATCAACTGGAAGAAAAATAAAGTTGTCAATAAATTAAAAATTAATCAATCGATAATTAAAGAGTTTATTGAAAAAATTCCTTTTGAACTCACGAATTCCCAAAGAGTGGCAATTAATGAAATTCTGACGGATATGAAAAAAGATATTCCCATGAATAGGCTTCTGGAGGGGGATGTCGGTAGCGGAAAAACTGTTATAGCGGCAGTCGCCGCTTTTGCGGCATTTATAAACGGATACCAAACCGTAATTATGGCTCCCACCCAAATATTGGCCGCTCAACACTACGAAACATTTAAAAAACTTCTTTCTCCTTTCAATGTCAGAATTTCTCTGACCACTTCGGACGTTAAAAAATCGGATCTTGGCAGAAATGATATTTTTATCGGCACACACTCGCTGATTCAAAATAAAGTTATTTTTGACAAAGTTGGTTTAGTAATTATTGACGAACAACACAGATTCGGAGTTGAACAGAGGAAATATCTTGTCAAAAAAACCGGCGTGCCTCATGTTCTGACGATGACTGCAACCCCCATTCCCCGAACGATTGCCTTAACTTCATTCGGAGACCTTGATTTATCCGTATTAATGGAAATGCCGAAAGGACGGATCAAAATAGCTACATGGGTAGTGCCCGAGAAAAAGAGAAAGTCGGCATACGACTGGCTCAAAACTCAAATCAAGAAACTCAATTCTCAAATCTTCATCGTTTGCCCTCTTATTGAAGACTCGGATGCGGAAACTCTTGAAGACGTAAAATCCGTTACTACAGAATTTGAAAAGCTCAAAAAGATTTTTACAGGACAAAAACTCGGGCTCTTGCATGGAAGGTTAAAGCCTACCGAAAAAGATAAAATTCTAAACGATTTTAGAAAAAGGAGAATTGATATTTTGGTTACAACCCCCGTAGTTGAGGTAGGAATTGATATTCCCAACGCAACCGTAATGGTTATTGAGGCGGCAGAGAGATTCGGGTTGGCACAGCTTCACCAGCTGCGGGGAAGGGTTGGCCGGGGAAACGTTAAATCTTACTGTTTGCTCTTCTCCAATTTTCACTCAGGTACGGCTTTTCAAAGACTCAAGGCTATGGAAAAATCCAATTCCGGATTTGAACTTGCGGAACTTGACTTAAAACTAAGAGGCCCGGGTGAAATATTCGGCACCGCACAAAGCGGCTTTCCCGAACTGAAGATTGCCAGTTGGAATAATTACGAGCTTATCAAAAAAGCAAGAGATGTTGCCACCGATATCATCAAAAATCCCAAAAAATACCCTGCAGTTAAAGAAAACCTCACGGATTCAAAAATAATAAATTAGGTTTTATTGCAACTTATATTAAACTCTTATATAATCTCACCCATGCCGAAAACCAAAGAAATAAAGGTTTTATATACAATCAAACCACGGAAAGAGTGGATTGAAGATATTCTCGCCAAACTGGATTTAAGAGCCGTTCCTTTCGATGATCTTGCAAAAGAATTCGGATTTGAGAAACCTTATTCACCTGAATATAACGACCTCATGTGTCTGGTATCTGATTTGATGGTGGATAAAAAAACAAGAGTCAACACAATTCCTGCACAAATAAAATCTGCCCATTTGGAAGGAACGAATATTTATCCGCTTTACCTCACAAACCAAGAGAAAGAACTGATAGAAAACGGTACTCTTCCAAGAGAGAACGAGTTCATTAATCTGCGATTACTTGCCAGAGAGGAAGAGATGAAAAGAACGATAATTTCCCATTTTTTACACCGTAAAGAAAGGTAATTGCCAAGTAGCCCTTGTTTGATGTAAAATTCACGTTTGTATGGTACCACTACCTAAACGAAAGCACACACGGAGCCGAACCGGAAAAAGAAGAGGCGGACAACCTAAAATATCTTTAGGAAATCTGGTAAAGTGTTCCAATTGCGGAAAACTGAAGGAATCCCACCGAGCTTGCCCATATTGCGGTTTCTATGGCCAAAAAGTTAAATAATCATGAAGACTCCAACTGACCCAAGGCATTTAAGGCGCCGCGAAGCTGTCAAAAGCCTTTTTGCCGAAACCTTTACCACGCAACCACACCCACCGGAGCTGGTAGAAAAAATTCTTAAACGAAAGAAAAAGATAGACAAACTTATTACGGTTGCTGCGCCTCAATGGCCGGTTGATAAGCTAAATAAAATTGATCTGGCAATCCTGGAACTTGCAATTTACGAGCTCGAAAATGAAGATACACCGCCTAAAGTTGTAATTGACGAGGCCGTTGAACTGGCAAAGGAATTTGGCAGCGAATCTTCATCTTCATTTATCAACGGAGTGTTGGGTACAATATATAAAGAAGAGGGAACCGATACCAAAAACAAAAATAATGGACAGTGATTTTGATAAAACCAAACAAATAGTAAAAAACGAACTCGCCAGTTTTCTGGGAGTCGACTCGGGTGATATTGAAGACGATTTTTTACTGAAAGAGGATTTACATATGAAGGCTTCCGATTTAACTGATTTTATGGAAGTATTGACCAGAATGAATCTCGATACGAGTGGAGTAGATCTGACTGAAACCGAAACTTTTTCGGATCTTGTTGAGGCACTAACTTCACACCAATGAAAAAAATAGATTTATTGCGGAAAGATTTTAAATCCGAGGCTCTTCTGGACCAAGCCTTGACGCACCGATCGTGGGTAAATGAGCACAAAGGAGCAAGGGGTTCAAATGAACGCATGGAATTTTTGGGTGATGCCATTCTGGAATTTGTTTCATCAAAAGAAATATATAATGAATTTCAGGACAAAGAAGAAGGTTACTTAACCACCCTCAGGTCAAATTTGGTAAATACGGTTGCCTTAGCCGAAGTCGCCAAAAAATTGGATTTAGGTTCCTCTCTTTTCCTTTCAAAAGGCGAGGAAGATGGAGGAGGCAGGTCGAATACTTCACTTCTTGCCGATACCGTTGAAGCCATAATCGGAGCAATTTTTATTGACCGTGGACTGACCGACGCTGAAAAATTTATAAAAGAAAATCTTCTGACCGATGTTGAAAAAAGAGCGTCACAACCCCTGAAAGATGCCAAGAGCAGACTTCAGGAATACGTCCAAGCCAAAGGATTTCCTGCACCAAAATATCAGGTAATTGAAGAATCCGGACCGGATCACAACAAAAAATTTGTTATAGAAGTTTTGGTAAACGGGGAGTCCTGGGGAAAAGGAGAAGGAAAAAGTAAAAGTTCTGCGGAACAGAAAGCTGCTTGTAAGGTGCTCACAAAAAGGTTAAAATAACGCCCATATGGTAACAATTCGACTTTCAAGATTCGGTAGAAAGAAAGCACCCTTTTATAGGATTGTTGCTGTTGATTCCAGAAAGAAAGCAATCGGTGGAGTTTTAGAATTCCTGGGAACATGGAATCCTGCCAAAAAGGCTAAGTCAATCGACAAAGAAAAGGTAAATGCTTGGATTAAAAAAGGGGCAACCGTAAGCGCTGCCGTCAAAAAACTACTTGAATGAAAGAACTACTCGAATTTTTACTAAAAGGGCTTCTGGATAAAGAAAAGTTTGAGATCGTCGAGGCCGAGGATAACGGAAGAATCCTCTACACTATCAAAACGGATCCGGAAAATGTTGGTCTTATAATTGGAAAGGGCGGCAGGATGATTAAATCTTTAAGAAATACCCTTAAAGTAAGAGCCACATTGGAAAAAACGGTAGTTTCCCTCAACGTTGAATAAACTTCATTGACCAAAAGGGGCAGTATTGCCTCCCGACGCAGAGGGAGTAAGAGTGGAAAAGACGGGTTGAATCAGACTGCTGATTTGAGTCAAAACCTGCTTTTCGGAAGAAGTTAGATCGGTAATCGGCTGGGTAACCGAAGGAATGACACTCGGATAAGGAGCCCAATAAGTCTTGGTTGTAACGTTAGCGGTTGCCTGTCCACCTGTTTCGCTTATACGGGCCGAACTTACCTGCGTAATGGGTGCAATTGTCTCAATATCATTTAGAAAAGTCAGAAGAGAATCTCTTGTTCCGTCCACCTGGAAAGTCGTGGTTACATTTGATAAACCGGATGTTGCGGCCGAACCGCCGGATTTAATATTCGTTAAACTTACTCCATCGCGGGCCGCGATACTTTTCAACTGAGACGAAGCGATTATCAGAGGATTTGTTTCCGGAATCGCAATCGCGGCTGCACTTATGGTATCTGTTGTTTGCGAAAAAGACTGCAGAATTGAAAGCTTTTGCGTCAATGTTGCCTTAACTACTTCCTGACTTGCTATCTGACTTCTTAAATCGTTAATTTTTGAAATACCGAAGTTTCCGACTACAAAAAAGAGAATTATAACTATGCTTAGAGGCAGAATAGCTTTCAAGGTCTCCTTGACACTTCCCGGTAATGATTTAAATAAATCTTCCATAAATTATTTTCCAACCATACTTAATCCTACAACGTATCCTCCCGTCGGATTGTATCCAAACGACGTAAGAACGACTGATTCAAAAAGATTTGAACTTTCAACCGATTGCATAAAACCGGTCAAATCTTCATTTGATTTGATATTCATTGTAAAACTGACTTTCCCGGAATCGACGTCCAGCTCACCTATAGAAGTATTTCCCGAAAGGTTTCCGATAAGAGAATATACGTCGGTAATGTTTCCCAAGGCGCTTTTTTGGGATTTTGCACTTTCAATATCTGAAATTCTGTCTTTAAGAAGAATAATTTGCTGTTCACTTGATTCTTGGGCCGAAACTTCAGACTTCAATTGATCGACACTGCTATTTAAACCGTTTAACGTAATCGTACTGTAAACAAAATATGCACCGATTCCAACCGCAAACACCAAAAATCCGACAATAGAAATAACATTCAAAGCCCTAATGGTTTTTAAAGATTTGATCAGGCTTTTACTTATTAAAAGATTTTCTGGTAGTAGGTTAAAACTGACTCGCATATAAAAATTATTCTCTTAAAGCAAGTCCCGCTGCTACCCCGTAAAGAGGAGCGTAAGGGGCTAGCTTTTTGGCTGTCTCGGGATCAACTTTTATTCTGGAAAAAGGATTGCCGACTAAAACCTCGAGTCCAAGTAACTTTGTAAGAGTTGAGATCACCTCGGGCATCCCGCTTGTTCCGCCGGAAACAATAAGCGCACCCGGTGTTTCTCCTTTTTCCTCTTGAAGGTAATAATTTACGGCTTTTTTAATCTCGTCTGCAATTAATCTCATAACAGGATCAAGTACGTTTTTAATTTTACCTTCAAGCTGTCCTGCCTCAAGTCCGTATGTCTTTTTATATTCCTCCGCCTGTTGGGCGTTAATTGCCAGCCCCTGAGTTACTGCTCTTGTTAGGGCCTCTCCGGCAGTCGGAATGGAACGTGAGAATGAAAGCATACCCTTATTAACAATCGCTATATTTGTGGAAATTGCACCCATATCTACCAAAAGAACCGTTTTATCAGACGGAGCTAAAGAACGCGCAAGCGCAACCAATTCGGTTTCAATTGCAATCGGTGTCAAACCCGCAAATTGAATCACTTTTACATACTTTTCAACAACAGTCCTTGGAGCCGCAACCAAAAGCACCAAAACCCCCGGTGGGGAACTTGTTTCATTCCGCTGCAAAATAGTGTGTTGAATTATTGCTTCGGAAACAGGAATCGGAATATATTGTTCCGCCTCCCATTTAACGGCAGAGGCGATTTCCGTATCGGTTAAAAGAGGAAAACTGATTGTTCTTGTAAAGACTAACGGCTCAGGAATAGAGATTACAACATCTTTTGAGGAAATTCCGGCTTCCGCATGGAGTTTTTTTATAACTTGTCCGAGTGAAGCCATTTCTTTATCATCAATCATCTTGTCCACGGTAATTCCCGAATAGCCAACCACACCTGAAGCGGTAAGAGAGAAAATTCCACCTTCCTTCTCAACTTCTACAATTTTGATAGTCTTACTTCCTATATCTATTCCGACCATAGCAGTGTATAGATACATTTAACTACATAATGATCCCTAACGTCAACAAAGAATAAAAACAAAGGAAGTGCTACTTGGTTAATCCGGCCGGACTGAATATGGAATTTCCACCGAATGGAAATTCCGGCCAGCCTTGGAAAACATTTATCTTTCGGTTGCTGTTTCCGTAACTCCCTGTTGAAGAGTAATTTATTCCCTGTGAAGGTAGAGCGGAGCCTGTTACAGAAACTCCGACAGAATGAGCAACATCCGTATTATAAAGAAGCTTTATCCTAGCAAAAATGAGTCCATTTTGAGTTGTGTAAACAGCAGAAGGAATTTTCAAATCAGAGAAGTTTATAGTCTTCTGGAATGCAAAACTTGTATCCCAAGAGCAAGCTCCGGAATCAGGAGAAGCAAAGGAGTTTGAAGAAGCCCTTATGGAATTGGGGTCATAAGCTGCACGCGCTATTTCGGCAGTTGAGACAACGCCAGGAGAAGTTTCATAATAAATACTGATTTCGATTGCCGGAGTTGTTGCCGAATCACTAACCGTACCCGAATTCCCCCAACAAACATTCATAGAAGTTCCCGTAAAACATTGATGGGTAGAGTCGCAAATCATATTTCCGTCAGAATCGTGGGCAATAAACCATGTTGTCATAGAATCACCCGAAAGAAGCGGAGCAGGGTAAGCAAAATTCTGCGTACTGGCAAGAGCCGTAACGGAAGATTTATAAGTGGCGGAGCCAATATCGGTAGAAGTACCCGAACCGGTTCCAATAACCAGGGCATTTTCAATTCCTGCCTCAGCTGCAGAAAAAGCCCTTACGGAATCCGCTTGGCCTGAGGAAACGGAAACATCGGTAATTGAACGTGACAGAATATAAAGAACAATTGTTAAAACTACCGCCAAAGAAAGAAGAACCAGCACGAGGGCTTGCCCCGACTCACTTTTTCGTCTCATTAATCCAGTTTAGCAAGGCAGTTGTCTAATTGCAATTTAATAATTCCTCAAATAAATTTGCGTGGAGGCCGTAACACTGGCTCCCAAAATCCCCGAAGCGGATGCGTCCTGAACCGATAAATTAATTGTTACCAAGGGGGGATTATCCGAATCGGGAGGAGTACAAATAAATGAACAGTCCGTAATTTTAATGACACTTGATGTTAATCTTGCAGAAGATGAAGCTACATAAGAATCGTCCGACCCCGTATTTACGCAGGAAAACGAAGCGGGATTACCGTTTTCATCCAGATAACTAATGGTATTTGATGCCGTTCCCGAGCAATCGGGAATAGAATTTGCATTCCTGATATTTCGTTCAATTACCCCCAAAGAATAATTAAGGTTTTCTCTTGCACGGATTAAAGATTCGCTTTTTTGTGTCCCTTGGAGAGTCAAAATAATGGAACCGGTAACTAAAATTCCAAGAATGGCAAAAATAGTTATAACAACCATTATTTCGATAAGACTAAATCCTTTCACTAAAGTTTTTTTCATTTTTGTCTTAAATCGGACAAACATGTCGCATTTGTAACTTCATGCAAACCTTGAGCATCCTGCCATGAAACAGTAACGTCTGCTTCTATAGAATTTATACCGCAGGAACCGGGAAAAGTTAAATTTCTTGTAAATGGTGTTCCGTTAATAGTCGTGCCGAGAGTACAAGCAATTGAAAATGACCATATTTGATCATCCAAACTATTTAAACAATACGACCCCTTGGTTGTGTTTACAAAAAAATCAGCAGGATCGGCGTCCCTTTGTCCTCTCAGCCATTCATTGGCCTGTTGGGCATAAGTTGCCGCCAAGGATTCATTTTTGGAATAAGACGAATTTCGGATTGAACTAGTAGTCAATGAAACTATGGCAACAATAATAAGTGCAGAAATGGCAATTGCCACAACAAGCTCAAATAAACTTTGACCGCTTTCAAATTTTGATTTCATTTAACGTCTCCTCCGGAACCGACAAGAATATTGGCCTGGCTTCCGGTTTGTATTTGAGTAACAGTAATTGTTGCCTGACTTCCGGCCGGAATATTTGTCCCCGAACCCAAACCTTTAAAAAAAATCGGATTTGTATCATTTGAAATGGAAATTTCGGGAGGTAGGGTAGCTGTTGGTTTTACGGGAACTGGTAAAACCGCACCATCGCAAACATAATATATAGAATAAGTTGTTGAAGAATCTATCGAAAAATTTATTCCATCAAGTGAATTACAACCGGATGACGGTTTGGTACCTGATAATGCATCCTGTTGGGCAAGCCTTAAATCACCTTGAACCTGTTTTACTACTCCTGTCAGGGCCTGACGTCTGGAAAAATCCCTGAAACCAACATAACTCACAGAAAAAAGTATTCCTATGATTGTCAAACTAACCAAAAGTTCAATCAGGGTGTATCCATACACACTGACAAAATTCTTCCGAATGGTTCTTATAAGTGTGTAACCTTTCATGGATTTATAACCTCATAATTACATGTACTGCAACTCCCGCAGTCTCCAGTGGGAATAGGTGATGCTGGAGGCTGTTCCAGTGTTGCACACAGCGTATATTTGTTATAAGTAACGCCATCCGACGCCAAAACCGGATAATATGGATAACTATCGGAAGTGACAGGATCGGTGGGAACATGGCTTATATAAGTATTTTTCGTCGAACAAGCAGATGATGGATCATCGACAGTCCCTACTAATTGGCTAGATAGAGCTGCAGGATAAGAATCACAATCGGCCTTGTAAATTTCAAGTCCGCTTCTGATCTCTTCAAGATCCGATTTCCTTCTGGCATCACGTGCCGACTGGCGAGCTCCCTGAAGGCCAAAAACAGAAAGAGCAAGCAGGATTCCAATGATGGAAATAACAACCAAAAGTTCAATTAGTGTAAATCCCTTCTTCACAAAATTCATATATTATTGTGTTAATCCTGCTGGACAAGCAGCATCATCAAAGGATGGTGTTTCTGACGAAACAAGTTTGCCCGACTGACCTGTTGAACATACAATCCAATACGTATTTGTCGCACTTTCAAGTTTAGCCCAAAGGATATACTCTGTAGCTAAAGCGTTTGATTGATAATGATATTGAAGATAAGAATTGTCGTTTGCATATTTCGGATCTTCGGGACAATCTGAAGTGTTGGTCAAAAAACCTGAACTAACTAGAGCAGAGCATAAACCACTCGTAATAGTAGAGGCTGCAGAAGGAAAATAAAGACCGTTATTCTTATTTGCATAGGATTCAAGTGCATTTCTATATTGAGAAAGGTCAGATTTTCTTTGAGTATCCCTCGCTTGTTTTTGAGCCGAAACAAAAGAAACCGTAAACAACGCCACCAAAATCCCGATAATGGAAATAACAACAAGAAGTTCAATTAGTGTAAATCCCTTTATATTTTTTTTCATTGTTGACTTACTTGAAACATCCAACCGGTAGAACACCACGTTGTATCACTTGTAGCAATTCCACTAGTATCACTTTGGTTTTCCAGACATGCGGAAAGAGTGTAAGAATCAGTATCACTTGGGTCTGAAGCATTACCCATTACATATTTATAATTTTGAGTTGCAGAGGTCGGATCTTGAGACATAGGATCTTTCGGAAGAGTTTGCATATAAATAGTTGATCCGATATTCCACTCGGTACCCCAAGTGCAAATAACAACTGTTCCGCCTCCGTTGGGATCACAAGCCACCATTTGATTACTACTGCTAGATGGATATCTTCCTTTGTCATTGTAATAAAGCCTGAGTGCGGTCTGAATATTTTTAAGATCTGATTTTCTTTCCACATCACGCGCGCGTGACCTCGCTGAATTTAAATTTGCCGCAACCAGCGTAGCCAAAATTCCTATTATGGAAATAACAACAAGAAGTTCGATAAGCGTAAATCCGGATTTTTTATATGATGATAGATTATGGGCAGACATATTCTAATACTTATATTACTACATACTATTGCGGTGGGGTAGTATTTGGGCTTGTTATTGCAAAATTACAGAGAGTATTTGTACCACAAGAATAACTTGTTGAAATTAATTCCGGATCTTGAGTATTTTCAAGATGGGCATAAAGCTGAAAACCCTGACCCGATAAAACAGTTGTATAAAAATAGCTATAAGAATATGTGGGATCTTTAGGTAAAGTCTTGAAATATATGGTCTTACCGTCAGTAAAATCGCCAGTTCCCCAAGAACAACTGCCGCCGGGGGAAGGACAACCGAGAATTTTACCAGCTAATGCCGGAGGATAACTGCCGTAATCCGAATAATAAAGTTCGAGTGCACTGGAAATTTGTCCCAGATCGGACTTTCTTTCCGTATCCCTTCCCCTCATTTGAGCACTGGTAAATGTTTCCAGACCGATAGTAGCCAAGATCCCCAAAATGGCTATAACCACAAGGAGTTCAACCAACGTAAATCCCTTATTTTCCATTTTGTTTCTGTAATAAGTCATCATAAGCCTTTATTGAAATATTTATCGGCACGTTGTAGGAACGTCCGATATTGCAAATTCTGGTTCCGCAGTAAAGACCCCTGGCAATTATGCCCGGGTCGATTTCAGCTTCATCTTTAGCTTCCATTGACGCATAAATTTGGTACCTGTTCCCGTCAGTAAGATATAAATACTTTACACCCTTTTTATAATCCGGATCTTGAGGAAGCCTTTGCATATAAACTTCGCCTGTAATAAGGTTTGTGAATGCATCCGTTCCCCATTCGCAGGGGATTGGTGTATAGTCCCACCCGCCGGATTTATTTTTAATCGGCTTAGCTCCCGGTTTAAGACAATCAATAATGCGTCCGTCAGGTGTAGCCGCCGGCAAAGCATTATTAAACTCTGCAAGATATTGATCAAACGCGTGATTAAGAGCTCCCATATCGTCTCTTCTTACCTGATCGCGGGCTTTTTCTAAACTAATAATAAAATTTGGGGTGGCTACTGCCGCCAAAACCAAAAAAATTACAATGAGTGAAATTATTTCGGGTTTGGTAAAAAATTTCATAATAATTAATGCACGGCAATACATTGATTTCCGGAAACGCCGCATACGCCATAACATGTCGGGTTCTGGTAGTTAGGATCGCATTCAGGCCCCGGTATTGAGCTGTCCCATCCGATCGGTTGGCAACTCCCGTTTATACAACCATAAAAATTCGAACCACCACTATTGCCACCGCTTGTACCTGTCGGGGTTGTCGTCTGAGTTATACCGGCAATATCAATAGGAGCATTTGGTGAACCTTGGACATAATTAAAGGCTTTATTAGGACCAATATTGGGAATTACCGACCCGTCTTGTGTATTTTGTAAAATAGAATAAATTTTGTACCAACCCGGGCAATCAGGATTAGATGTGTCGTAAATATAAACAAACGGTACGTTCTTGACAGGATCACAAGGAATGTTATTCAAATAGGGATATATCTCACTTGAACCACTATTCGCTCCGCAATAATCAATATCCTTAGGATAACAGTTGTGGTCCTTTTCATATTCTTCAACTGCAACCTGAATTCTATTGACATCTGCCTTTCTTTTTGCGTCATTTCCTTTAAAAATTTGTCCTGTGAAATAGGCGATAGTTATAGCCGACAAAATCGCAAGTAAAGCAACAACAATAAGAAGTTCAACTAATGTGAATCCAGAAAAGTATTTTTTCACCATAAATTAAAGCTAACGGAATTGCCAAAACTAAAAATGGTCCAAAAGCAATTTGACTTTTAAATCCTGCTTTTCTACCTAAAATAAGTATGCTTCCCACGATTGCACCTGTCAAGAAAGCTAAAAATAACCAAACCAAAAACAGTCGCGGGCCAACAATTAAACCCCCTAAGACCGCCAACTTAACATCTCCCAATCCCATTCCCCGGCCTTTAGTAACTAAATGGATAATTAAAAGTAAAACTGAAGCGGCAAGCCCAGTAAAAAGATTCGGGAAAAGAGAACTTCCATTAACAAAAATATAATAAAAAAATGCTAGTCCGATTCCACAAAACACGAATAAGTCGGGAATAATTTTTCCCTCCAAATCAATTACCAAAATCGAAATTAGTATCAAAAAAAGAATTAAGGAATAAATAAATTGAAAATAGTACGAAGAAAAATTTAAAAAAATAATCAAAAATCCTAAACCGGTGGAAAACTCAATCAGGGGATAGCGGAAAGAAATTTTTTTCCTGCAGTTTCTGCATTTTCCACCCAAAAACAAAAATGAGAGTAGGGGGATATTGTCGTACCAAGCGATTTGTCTTTTGCAGTTCGGGCAAAAACTCCGACCTTTGGCAATAGAAATTTGTCTAGGATAACGCCAAGTTAAGGCCGCAACAAAAGATCCAAAAACTAAACCGAGAATAAAAATAAGAATATGAGGAAGAATCATTTACTCCGGAACACACTCGGCACAGGTTGGTAGTGATCCAGCAGCAGTAGTCCAACCTGTAGCACCAGGAGTACCACAATTTTCGGTATAAACCGGAGTACCGGTTGCACTAAATCCGCCGTTAACATTAGTCATTTTGCACGGACCTGTAGCACTTCCTGATGTACAACTATTTATTAATGTTTGTCGGTTTGCACTCGACTTCGGTACCCAGCATACATATACTCCAGAAGAAGCACCCGAAGCTTTGCCAATAAAAAGCTTGTCACTTACTTGTGTAGCACCTATCCATGACTTACTTAAAAAGGAAGTTTCAAGTTCAAAAGAAGAAATCAAAGGAGCGGGTGAAGCGCTTGTATTCTGACATGAAGCACCTGTAGCCGCACACAAACCAACAGTTACATCGTCAGCACTAATCCATCCAAATGGGCTATCACTGGTTAATGCTGGATTTGATGTAACCCAGGGAAAAGCAGTTGTGCTAGCGTAATATCTCTGAATTGCAGAAACCAACTCACTCGCGTCATTCTTGTAGCCGGCGTCCCTTGCTTTATTTGCCTGCTCAATAGGATTAATGGCGGCAATGACCATCGTCGCAATGACACCAAGAAGTGCAATAACAATTAGAAGTTCTACAAGTGTAAATCCTTTAGACAGAATCCTTTTCATTCCTTTATTAAGTATTAACCCTTAAATTTGACTTGTCAAGTTGTATATAGGGAGTATCACAGCAATAACCAAAAATCCGACTCCTAGTCCCAAAATTACCATAACGATTGGTTCTATAGCGGCGGTCAAACCTTTAACTTCTTCGTCACTTTGAACTTCAAAAATATGACTGATCTTGGTTAAGACATCTTCCATTTTTCCCGTTTCTTCTCCGACCGCAACCATCTGGCTCAAGATAAAAGGAAAGGCTTCGGGATGGCGTGCAAAAGCAAAAGCCATAGGAAATCCCTTTTCAACCTGTGCTGAAACATCTTTCAGAGCATCCGAAACTACAGTGTTGCTCACAACCTCTGAAGTAATATTTAAGGCTTCAAGAATGGGAACTCCCGCCCCAACCATTAAAGAAAGAGTGCGGGTAAGATCGGTCAAAACTATCTGGCGCTGTAAATTGCCAAAAACAGGAATTTTAAAAATAAGTTCATCGATCTTTCTCCTTCCGGCAGGGGTTGCCTTATACAAACGGTATCCATAAAGTCCACCGACGATCAGAACAATCATCAAAAACCAGAAATGAATAAAAAAATTCGAAATGCCAATCAAAATTAATGTCGGTAGAGGCAGAGTAGCGTTAAAATCCGCATAAAGAGAAAGAAGTTTAGGAATAACAAAAATCATCATTATGAAAGTCACAATTACCATTCCGGTAATTATTATTACCGGATAAATAAGAGCTCCCTTAACTTTACTGCCAAACTCCTGCTGTTTTTCCAAACTGTCCGCAAGTTTTATAAGTACAGCATCCAGTACCCCTCCGACTTCTCCCGATTTCACAAGAGCAATGTAAGTTCTGCTAAAAACTTTCGGGTGTCTTCCCAAAGCATTTGAAAAAGATTCACCGGCTTCTATATCCGCCAAAAGCTGGGCTACAATTTTTTGCATTGAACCCTTAGACTGAGAACGCAAAACCAAAAGACCTTCGGTGATGGGAAGGCCTGCAGTAATCATTGTAGAAAGCTGACGGGTAAAAGTGGATACATCGGAAGAAGTAATTCTATCCTGAAATCTTCTGATAAGCGCAAAGGGGGAGTCGATTTTGGCAGCAAGTGAAATCACATAATAACCGCGACTTTTTACAAGTCTGGCAGCTTCATTTATATTTATTGCCTCGACTTCGCCCTTAACAAGCTTTCCGTTTTTATCCTTGGCCTTGTAGTTAAATCGTTTCATTCAATTATCTTTTTATAGAAGGTTTAGGTACTCCTGACCAATCTCATAAGCTCTTCCGGACGAAGTGACCAACTTTGTGCCATTTCTAATGTAACAATTCCTTTTTTGACCAAATCCGCCAGAGATTTCTCCAAAGTACTCATTCCCGCCTCCTGAGAAGTTTCCAGAGTGCTTTCGATCTGATGAGTTTTACCGTCCCTGATTGCCGTTTTAATTGCAGTCGTACCCAGCATTACCTCATAAGCCACTGCCCGTCCTTTGGTGGTGGTTTGAATCAGTCTTTGCGAAAATACAGCTTCAAGAACATTGGAAAGTTGAAGCTGTACCTGCTTTTGCTGTTCATCGGGGAAGACGTCAACAATTCTGTCAACCGACTGCGCGGCAGAATTTGTATGCAAAGTTGCAAACACAAGATGTCCCGTTTCCGCAACTGTCAGAGCGGCCGCAATTGTTTCATAATCCCGCATTTCACCAACCAGTACAACATCGGGGTCTTCCCTAAGAACGCTCCTTAGAGCAATTTCCCAAGAATGAGTATCGTTGTGCATTTCCCTTTGAGAAATAATAGATTTAATAGGACTAAAGACAAACTCTACAGGATCCTCAATTGTAACTATGTGGGCGGCTCTATTTTTATTAATCTCCTGAAGCATTGCTGCCAAGGTAGTTGACTTTCCATGGCCGGTTGGACCCGTGATAAGAACCAAACCCTGTTTAAGAACCGTAAAAGAATGGAGAATGGGAGGAAGACCCAACGATTCTATCGAAGGTATCTCCAAAGGAATCAACCTGAAAGCTGCTGCAGAGGAACCTTTTTGTGTATAAGCATTAACCCGGAATCTTCCTTTCTCGGAAAAGGGAAATGAAAAATCCAATTCCCTGTTCACACTAAGTCGTTCCATTTGTTCACTTGTCAGAATTTCTTTAAGAAGTTCCGAGATTATATCCGGAGTCAAAACTCCGGTTCCGGGGAGGGGAATAAGCTCTCCGTCAATTCTAAGCGTGGGGGGAATACCGGTGATAAGATGCAAATCACTGGCTTTAGCGTCAACCACTCCTTGTAACAATTGTTTTATATCCATAATTTTTTAGTTAGTCCTGAGCAACTCTCAGTACCTCTTCCACAGTAGTTATTCCTTCAACCGCTTTCAAGAATCCGTCTTGCTCTAGACTAATCATTCCTTCATCCGTAGCCTCTTTTTCAATCGCGGCTGCGGAAGAATGCTCCAAAATAAGTTTACCGATCTTCTCCGTAATGGGAATAACTTCAAAAATACCGATTCTGCCATAATAACCGGAGTTGCCACAATCCGGATCTCCTTTACCTCTGTAAAGTTTTACGTCCCCCTGGGGCTGCCAAAGATTTCCCAACTCCACCTTTATGCTTTCGACAACTTTCGGATCAGGGGTATAAGCTTCCTTACAATCATCGTGAATCTTTCTGACAACCCTCTGGGCAACAATGCAGGTCATAGATGAAGCAAGAAGATAAGGTTCTGCTCCCATATCAAGAAGCCTCGGAAGAGCTCCCGAGGCATCATTTGTATGCAATGTCGAAAAAACAAGATGTCCGGTAAGTGCCGCCTGTACGGCCAAATCAGCAGTTTCGCGGTCACGAATTTCCCCGACAAGAATAATATTCGGGTCCTGCCGCAAGAATGCCCTAAGTCCGTCCGCAAAAGTAAGTCCCACGGCAGGGTTAATCTGCACCTGATTAACCCCCGGGATTCTATATTCGATAGGATCTTCCAAAGTAACAATGTTAACTTTAGCCGTATTAAGCTTAGAAATAATTGAATACAAAGTGGTTGTTTTACCGCTTCCGGTTGGGCCGCAGATAAGAATTATTCCGTGAGGTCTTAAAATTGCATCCTGAAGATTTTTAAGGCCGCGTCCGCGAAGTCCAAGTTCGGGTAGGTCCGGAACTCCGCCGCTTTTCTTAAGTAACCTCATGACAATTTTTTCTCCCCAAGTTGTCGGCAAGGAGCTAATACGAAGATCAACTTCCTCATCGCTTCCTTTAAAATTAAAGCGGCCGTCCTGAGGAATTCTTTTTTCATCAATTTTCATTCCGCTTAAAATTTTAATTCTGGAAACAAGGGAATCGTGAAGCTCCTTGGGAATCGAAAGCTTTTCCTGCAAAATTCCGTCGATGCGGTAACGCACGCGGGTCGACTGCTCTTCAGGCTCTATGTGGACATCGCTGGCCCTACTTTTAATAGCAAAGTCCAAAATTTGCGAAACTATCTGGGCAATTTTTTCCTCGCGGATAAATCCTCCCTTTCCATTCTCAAGAGTTGTAACTTCCTGTTTTTCGGGTGCAACATCTTTCAAGGCCGCCGTAACTTCCTGCGTTAACGAAGTTGTATAACGGGTTTGAACAAAATCATCAATCTGGGACGGAAGCGCAGCACAGGGCTTTACATGAAAGCCTGTTTTTTGTTCAATAAATTCAATTGCGGAAAGGTCCAGGGGGTCAGCCATTGCCAGTACAATACTTTTGTCTTTTATATCTATGCTTATCGGAAAGACGCGGAAACGGGTGGCAACCTCGGAAGGAAGGGAAGATAAAGCGGCCGGGGCTACCGGAATGGAACTTAAATCAACATAAGGAATATTGTAAAGTTGGGCTCTTGCCTGAACCAGCTTGGCTTCAGGAACCATCGCACTTTTTCTGATTATGTCTTCCTGTGTAGAACCACTTTGAATTTCCGCAAGTTTTATTTGTTCTGCACGCTTGGCATCGAGAGCACCGAGGGAAACCAAAACATCGGCTAAAGTGGTTCCGGTACCATTTGCATTGGGTTGAACAGGTTGGGTAGTGGGCATATCAATCCATTATGCCGAATTTTATTGTCTCTGACAAGTCTTAGGCTTGACTTAGTGATTTTAAAATGTAAATTGATAATTACTTAATATGCATGCTTTCTTATTGACAGGTCAGACAACCGACAACTTCCAAAAATCAATTGAAAACTTGGCGAAAAAACTTCATGCAAAAATCATGGATTTTCCGCTAGTCAAAATCGATGACGTCAGAAGTTTAAATAATTTAATCAGATTAAGTTTTGACAAACCGATTCTAATAGTTTGTCAAAATATTCACGAGGCAGGGGAGGAGGCACTTAATGCTTTTCTTAAAAATCTTGAGGAACCGCAGGAAAGTATTTATTTTGCCCTAACTACGCCGTCAGCCAGAAAAGTACTGCCGACAATTGTTTCAAGATGCGAAATTATTAGAATCATGAATCAAGAATCCAGAATTTCGAATAAGGAAATGGAGAAATTTATTCAACTTTCAACAGGTGAAAAATTAAGTTACATTGATAAAATAAAGGACCGTGACGAAGCAATAGAATTTGTCGAAAATATGGTCAATTTTCTCCATAGCAGTCTCCATGAAAATACGCTAAAATATAAGAGTCGGATAAAGGAAATTGAACTTGCGGTTAAAACTCTCTCTAGACTAAAAGGTAACGGCAATGTAAATTTACAACTGACAAATCTTGTGGTTAATTTTAATTAATAAATATGGCACAAAATAAAGGCAGTGAATATACGGCAGAACAAATCCAGGTCCTGGAAGGGTTAGAACCGGTCAGAAAAAGACCTGGGATGTACATCGGTTCAACTGATGCCAGAGGACTTCATGAATGTTTAAGGGAAATAGTTGATAACTCCGTTGATGAAAGTTTTGCCGGAGTTTGCGACACAGTTTGGATATCTCTTAATAAAGACGGATCTGCAACTGTCAGGGATAATGGGAGGGGAATTCCAGTCGAAAAACAAAAAAAGACGGGTATTTCAGCATTGGAGTTGACTATGACTAAACTTCACGCCGGGGGAAAATTTGGCGGAGGAGCTTATAAAGTTTCAGGAGGACTTCACGGAGTGGGAGCATCCGTTGTTAATGCCCTTTCTTCATACTTTAGAGTCGTAGTTCTTAGAGACAACAAAGCTTATTATCAGGAATACCACAAAGGCAAGCCCGTCAAAAAGGTTAGTGAAATCAATCAAGAACAACTTAATAAATGGTTTCCAGAAAGCTGGGGAATAAAAGTCAGTGCAAACCAAACCGGCACAATTACAACTTTTGTACCCGATAAAGAAATTTTCGGAGACCTGAAACTTGAAAACAACAAGGCAAAGAATCTTCTTCGCGATAGGGCATACCTTGTTGCCGGACTGACTTTCCATTTTATCGATGAAAATGACGGTGATGAAGCAACTTTCTATTTTGAAGGCGGAATAAAATCCCTTGTTGCCCACAGTAATAGAGGCAAAAATGTTCTAACAGACGTCGTTTATATCTCAAAAGATAACGGAGTAATTTCCTGCGAAGCGGCACTTCAGTATTCGGATTCATTTAATGAAAATGTAAAAGGGTTTGTTAACGGAATTTATACAACTGACGGCGGAACTCATGTAACAGGATTTAGAATTGCCCTGACCCGTTCCATTACCGATTACTACAAAAGAATGCAAAACGGAAACGGGAAAGAGGAAACAACATTTACGGGAGATGATATGAAGGAAGGTTTAACCGCCATAGTCTATATAAAAATGCCTTCCGAAGCCTTGCAATTTGAAAGCCAGACAAAAGCTAAGCTAAATAATCCCGAAATTCAGGGATTTGTGGCAACTGTTGTTAAAGAAGGACTTGATACTTATTTTGAAGAACATCCGGCAGATGCCAGAAAAATTGTAGAAAAAGTAATGCTTTCTGCCCGTGCCAGACTAGCCGCACGCGCCGCAAAAGATGCAGTCCTCAGGAAAGGGGCTCTCGAAGGAGCGGCTCTTCCCGGAAAACTTGCCGATTGTCAGAGTTCCGATCCTGAAGTTTCGGAATTATATCTGGTGGAGGGTGACTCTGCCGGTGGTTGTTTTTCAGGAAATACTAAAATCGCCCTTGCAGACGGAAGAAATATAACTTTTAAAGAACTTGTAAAAGAAGATTGCCAAAATAAGAAAAATTATTGTTACAGCATTAGGAAGGACGGAAATATCGGCATTTCTTTAATAAAGAATCCGCGAATAACCAAAAAGAACACATCAGTTATCAAAATAGTTCTCGATAACAACGAAGAAATCACTTGTACACCAAATCACTTATTTATGCTGAGGGACGGATCATATAAAAAGGCAGTGAATCTCAAAAGTACAGATTCCCTGATGCCTCTTAGACGACAATTTTCTAAAATTGGCAGAAGAATAACAATCGAAGGATATGAGATGGTTTTTGACACAAAGGATATGAGATGGATTTTTACTCATATGCTCTCGGACAAATACAATTTGGAAAACAGTGTCTATGATGAACTAAAATGGCCATATAGACACCATATTGATTTTAACAAACTGAACAATAATCCGGACAATATAACAAGACTTACAAAAGAAGAACACCTGAAGCTCCACTCAAGTAAGATCAAACAAAATCTTTTAAGACCTGATGTGTTGGAAAAACTTGTAAAACTTAGAAAAACTCCAGAATTTAGAGAAAAAATGAGAAAGGTTATGCTTATGCCAAAAACAAGAAAGCTCCTTAGTGAAAGAGCAAAAAAACAGTGGCTAGACGCAAATTATAAAAAATATATGGCTGATAAATTTTTAGAGTTTTATAACAATAATGAAGAGTACAGAGAAAAAAGTTTAGAAATTCTTAAAAAATCCCAGAAAAAATATTGGTCAAATATAGACAATCGACGTCTACAGTCTGAAAAGGTTAAAAACTTTTTTGAAACACATCCTGAACAAAAGAAGTTATTAAAACAACTGTCCGAAAAACAATGGCAAAATTCAGAGCTTCTTGAATGGAGAAGTAAAAAAACCAAAGAACAATGGACAGATGGGTTCCGAAAATCAAGAAAGATTTCTTATAACAAAATATATCTAATAAAAGCTCTACGAGTTTTAAATCAAATATACAAAGATTACGGTGAAGTAGATATTGATAAGTATCAGAAAATAAGACAGAAAACAAACGATAAGTCTTTAGTAAAATATCAAACAATTCTTTTGAGGTTTTTTGACGGAGATAGTAAAAAGTTGCAAACTGCAGTTACAAACTATAATCACAGAATCAAAAAGATTATCCGATTGGAAAAAAGAATTGATGTTTATGACCTTGAAGTAGAAAAAACGCATAATTTTGCCCTCGCTGGCGGAATATTTGTCCACAACAGTGCCAAGCAGGGAAGGGATAGAAGGCATCAGGCAATCCTTCCTTTAAGGGGAAAGATTTTAAATACCGAAAGAATACAGCTTGATGCTATTGTAAAATCCGAGGAAATTAAAAATTTAATTGTTGCTCTAGGCTGCGGAATCGGAGATTCTCTGAATTACGACAAAATTCGGTACCACAGAATAATTATTATGACCGATGCCGATGTCGACGGTTCTCACATTAGTGCCCTGTTTCTAACTTTCTTCTATAGACATATGCCGGAAATAATTAATAGAGGTTATCTCTATATTGCCATTTCTCCTCTTTATAAGATTCAGTGCGGGAAGGATACATACTACGCCTTAAACGACGCCGAAAAAGATAAGATAATAGCAACTCTCGGCGATAAGAAATACTCTCAGCAAAGATACAAAGGTCTGGGAGAACTTAACCCGGCTCAACTTTGGGAAACAACAATGAATCCGGAAACGAGAACTCTAAAACGGGTTACAATCGAAGACACTGAAACAGCAAACAACATGTTTGATATGCTGATGGGGGAAGATGTGCCTCCAAGAAAGAAATATATTCAAACCCACGCAAAGTTGGCAAACTTGGATATTTAATAAATAAGGTTCTTAACCTCACAACAGAGACACAATCTCAAAAAACGATTTTAACTTAGAAAAATTACTTTGCAGTTTTTACCGTCTTAACTACTGGTTTGGCGGTAGGGGATGGTGAAACTTTTATCTGCACTTGATTTTGTCCCATTGATTGACTTCCTGTTCCTTTGGTCATCGAAAGGGCCGCTAGAGCAAAAATAAGTAGGGCAAGAATTATAAGTAAAATGCTCAACTTATTATCAACTTTTGTAGTTGCAATTTTTCTAACTCTGCTGACTTTTGCGGATTTTTTTACTTTTCTAATTACTTTTCTTTTTGCCATTTATAATCACCTCGGTTTCTTACATATCCAGTATTGTGTTAAACGAAACTTTATGTCAAGAGGAATCGGGGAGTCTGAAAAGATAAGAAGTGGCCTTGCCCGCATTTCCTCTGCGGTGGGAAAATAAAGTTTTATCCTCAAAAGTGCAATTTTCGTCAATCTGAATATTACTTTCACTAACTCCAAATTTAGTTAATTGTTCTCCGGCAATTTCTCCCAAATCAAGATAGATCTTTTCCTTTACCTTTTTAATTGCTTTTGGGTAATTTTTAAATTTGTTGTAAACATCGCTTTTAATTTCGTAGTGTTTTTGACAAATATGCGGACCAATAAAAACAAAGATGTCTTCTGGATTTGCACCAAATTTTTTATTCATCAAGTTGATAGCGTTTTTGATTATTCCTTTATATAAACCCCGCCAACCGGCATGCACCAAACCAATACTATTAGTAGAAGGGTTATAGAAAAAAATCGGCAAACAGTCGGCAACTGAGATTTTTAAAATAACTTCCGGTGAGTTAGTGATAAGTCCGTCACAATTTTTAATTATCCGTCCCGCATCTTTTTTACCAACGCAAACCACTTTTACTTCGTGCACCTGTTGCATTCCAATTACATTTAACGTGGCCATTGACAAATTATATACATTTTCTAAAATATGCGTAGGACTCAAGAAAAGAGTCCTTTATATTTACAGAAAATGTTCGCGACAAGCTCATTTTTAACAATAATCTTAAGCACAGCAATTGCCGCAATTATGGTTGCTTTGGGTTTAGCAAAATACGCTCTCGGTAAAGAAAAGGGAAGTCCCGAAATGGAAGAAGTTAGTAAGGCAGTCCAGGAAGGTGCCAATGCATACCTCAAAAGACAGTTCAAAACAATAGCTCCAATAATTGTAATTCTGGCGATATTCATTTATATAAGCGCCCCTGCCGGTTCTCCCGCCTTGGGCAGAACCTTGGCATTTCTTATGGGGGCAGTCTTCTCGGCAACCATTGGCACGATAGGGATGAATATTGCAACAAGGTCAAATGTTAAAGTTGCCCAAGCTGCTACCAAAAGCTTCGGAGATGCCCTATCCCTTGCCCTTAAGGCCGGAGCGACAACCGGAATGCTAACTGTAGGTCTGGGACTTCTGGGAGCTACTTTAATCTATTGGCACTATGGAGGAATGGCAACGGAGGTTCTGATTGGATTCGGTTTCGGGGGAAGCTTACTGGCTCTTTTCATGAGGGTAGGCGGAGGAATTTACACCAAAGCGGCTGACGTCGGGGCAGACTTGGTGGGAAAAGTTGAAAAAGACATTCCCGAGGACGATCCCAGAAACGCGGCGGTAATTGCCGATCAGGTTGGAGATAACGTCGGGGATTGTGCCGGAATGGCCGCGGATATTTTCGAGTCATATGAAGTAACTCTTGTTGCTGCCATGATTTTGGGTACGGCAACTTTCGGAATTGCTGGGGTTCTTTTCCCTCTGGCCGTCAGGGCACTGGGTATCGGAACCTCAATGTTGGGAATTTTTAGCATCAGTCCCAAAAACAAAAACTCAATTAAGGATGGCATGAATGCAATTCTCAAGGGGTTTGGTGTGGCAAGTGTTGTTTCCATTGCCGGGTTTATTGCCCTTTCCTACCTCTTCACCCATGACTGGAGACTGGCAGCTGCTTCCACCTTGGGTATTATTCTTGCGGTTGCCATATTCCTTCTTACCGACTACGCCACGGGTGATCATAAACCGGTTAAAGAAATCGTCAGACAGGCTCAAACCGGTCCGGCTACTGTAATTTTGTCAGGACTTACAAACGGATTTTCCTCGACAGTCTGGGCAATTCTGGCCATCGGAGTTACAATTCTTGTTTCCTTCCTTCTTTTCAGTAATCCTTTAATGGCGGCTTACGGAGTGGCACTGGCCGGAATGGGGATGCTGACAACTACCGGACTTATTGTTTCCATGGATTCATACGGACCAATTTCGGATAACGCCCAGGGAATTTCGGAGCTTGCCGCAATGAAGGGCAAAGCGCTGGGCATTCTTAACAAACTCGACTCAATAGGAAATACCACAAAAGCCACAACTAAAGGTTTTGCGATTGCTTCAGCCGTAATCGCTGCAGTTTCGCTTTTTGAATCGTACCTCGACAGTTCTCACTTAAGCGGAATAAATATTGCCCATCCGCTGGTTTTCGTAGGATTCCTAATAGGGGGTGCTCTGCCGTTCCTCTTCTCCAGTCTGACAATTAAGGCCGTTTCCGATTCCTGTTTCGCGATAATCAAGGAAGTAAGGCGACAATTTAAGGAAATGCCGGGTATCATGAAGAGAACCCAAAAACCCGATTATGCAAGAGTAGTGGATATGACCACCAAAGCGGCACTTTCGGCTCTCGCGGCCCCGGCTCTTATTGCAATTGTCGTCCCGATCTTGGTTGGGGTTATGCTCCATGCGGAAGCCCTCGGAGGATATCTTGCCGGAGCGATTCTAACAGGTCAGCTCCTGGCCGTATTTATGAGCAACGCGGGCGGAGCCTGGGACAATGCCAAAAAGATGGTTGAGGCAAGGGAAGTTAACGGAAAAGGAAGCGATGAACATAAAGCCACGGTTGTGGGTGATACGGTCGGGGATCCTCTAAAAGATACTGCCGGTCCCGCTTTAAATCCTTTGATCAAGGTCATGAATTTGGTAGCGCTTTTGGCCGCACCGGTTATAATTTCCATTAAAGGGTTTGGTTTACTTTACTGGGCAATTGTCATAGTAGGCTTCGGAATTGTGATTTACTCCCTAGTCAGATCTCAAAAAGCAGTAGCTTAAGACACTGTCAAACTCCTGGCTTTCGCCAAAGAACAAAAATTTATATTCAAGCTATATAATCGTGGCACAGAAAATACCGAAGAACTATAAATCAATATAAATACTGAAATTTAATCCCAATAATTATCATTAAGTCTTCAATATTAATAAAACGGTATCTTTTTATTCCAAAAAATAGGCTTTTTATACTTCTTGACAAAGCATCTCATAATCGGTATTTTAAATCTATTAGTTAATCGCTCTCTGCCCTTGGTGTTCAGTTTCTAATGCAAACTAAAACATTACCATTTAGTTTAATTAAATTACAAAGGACATTTCTTTTTTGAAGTGTCCTTTTTTTGTTTCATTAAACAAAAGCATAAATAGAAAGGGGGTGAATATATAAATGAAAAAAGTTTTAAGTGTCGTCGCAGCAGGAGCTTTGCTCTTTAGTGTAGCGGGTGTAGTTTTTGCAGCTCGCAGCATAACAACCCAAAATAACATGGGTACATTAACCGTTGTTGGTTCAGTTGCTGTTAGCAATTCCGGACTCAACTTTCAGAAAGATAATGGTTTCAAGGTTATGTCAACCGGAAATACAGCCGCTGTAAGCGGAGTACAATCTGTTGCTAATCAAAACGGTAAAGGACTTGGGGTTGGTACAACCACCCAAACCAATACTAAAACAGGGACTCTTGTCTTATCTGTGGCAGCAAGCAATTCCGGATTAAATGGTCAATCCGGAACTGGCTCCGTCATGCATACAGGTGATGCAGGAAGTAGTTCCACTGTTTATTCATGGGCAAACATAAATCTTAGCGGAGTAACACTCGAATAAGATTTATTCCATCTGGGGGCGGTCGCCTTCGGGCGACCCGCCACCATTTGGTAGTTAATCATTCTGCCTTTAGAAAGAAATATTTTGAAAAAGTTTTTAAAAATTTTGGTCTTAACTCTTGCCCTCTGGCAGGCTTTATTTGGTCCTGTTTCTCTTTCTTTGGTTTACGCCCAGGATGATACTTCCAGTTCAACTCCAACCGATACACCAACATCAACCCCGACCTCTACTCCCGACCAAACTATGGTTACCGGAGACGCTTCAGCCTCGGCAGATTCACAGACAGATTCGAATATTTCCGATATTTCTACTACACCCACACCAAGTCCGACCGATGAACCAACACCGATAGATACTTCTACTCCTGATGCTACAGAATCGGCGACATCCGTCATTGATGCCACAGGTTCGGCAACTTTAGACCCGGAAGCGACTTCATCAACCACCCCAACTCTAACACCATCCGATATCTCCGTTGATCAATCCAGAGCAGTTACAACAAACACGGCCTCAATTGCCAATTCCGGTAATAATACCCAACAAAATGAAAACGCTTCCGGAAGCGCAACCATGACAACAGGGGATGCTGGAAGTTCCAGTAGTTCCATAACAGTCACAAACCTTTCCACTATCGACTCCAACCTGGTAACAACTGTCCAAAATATTTTAACTTCAAATAACAATGATGTTGATCTTTACCAATTACTGGAATCTGCCGTTGCCCAAAATCCCAATCTTATTCCGGCAAATACCAATATAACCGTTACCCAAAACGCAAATGTTAGCACCAATACCGTTGCGGAAAGCAACACGGGAGAAAATAGTCAGAGCTCGGACTCAGCTGGTATGCAAACGGGTGACGCCACATCGGTTGCCTCAGCAATTAATGCAACCAATCTTAATCTTGTTGGTTCAAATGCGGTTTTATTTATTATCAACATCTTGGGAGATTATTCAGGAAATATTATTTTACCGGACGGCAAAACTGTTTCTTTAGTCTCTCTGGGACTAGGGAATGTTAATGTTAATTCCAACCAAAGCGCGGATGTTAATGCAAATACCGAGGCAGGCGCAAACTCAGGAAACAATAATCAAACCGGCGGCAGCACAGAAATGACAACAGGTACCGCGGTAAGTACTTCCAACTCAAATTCTTTTGTCAATCTTGTTCAAATCGGCGGAGGTTGGGGATATGTTGTAATAAATAACTCGGGAAGCTGGACCGGAAACCTAATCGGTTGGACCGCTCCGGGATCTACCCAAACTTTGCCCCAGGGAACTACAAATTTAGCAGAGAGTTCACAATCAAATACAAACGGAGAAACAGGAACAACAAATATTACTTCTAATCAAACTGCAAATGTTTCCACCAACGTTTCGGCGGATGCCAATACCGGTAGTAATAATCAAACCGGCGAGAGTCTTAATTTAACTACCGGTAATGCTTTTTCTCTTGCAAATAATTTTACCCTGGCAAATATTACAGGTGTCGGCGCAAACCTTTTCTTTGGAATAATAAATATATTTGGAAATTGGACGGGAAACCTAACCAAAGGCCCCTATACCCCACCTGCAAGTGATCCTCCGGCAGATTCCGCTCAAACTGATAATTCTTCACCCGATACACGTACACCCGATTTACAAATTACAACAACAAACAATGTGGGGAAGTTTGTTTATCCCGGTGATACTGTTCTTGCAAATATTACTGTAGTAAATCAAAGCGCGTTTACAGCACATAATGTTGAAGTAAAAGGTCAGCTAACTAACGACCACCCTATGCCGGCAATTCCAATGGATTGGAAAGTGGGAGATCTCAGACCGGGTGGAAAAGCCAAAATCAATTTTTCTATTACCCTTACCTCCAATTTACCAGCGGGTCAGTATAATATTTCAGCAACAGCAATAGGAGACAGCGAAAGCGGAGACGCAGTCTCAGTGGATTCAAACAGTTCTTTCTGGGTCAGAGTCAAAGGCGCAATTGCAGAGATCACCAGTCCGTCCGTTCTTGCTGAATCTCCGATAAATGAAGATGAAAATGTCCTGGGAATTGAAACTTCGAAACCAACTCTTGACATTAATAAATACTTGCCCTATATTCTGGCTAGTCTTGCCGCTGCCTATTTGCTGATACTTTTTGCCAGAAGAAAGTTGGAAGAAAATGAAAAGAATAAATAAAGCAGCTATCGTTTTTACACTTCTTTTTATTGCTTCATTGGGTTTAGTTGGAAAAGTAAACGCAAGTATAATAAATACTTTAAACATAACTATTCAAAACCCGCCAACCCCTCCGACTCCTCCTAAAAAACCCGAACCTCCGCTCCCTCCAAATTTACCTACTCCTACACCTAAAGCAACTTCAACGCCGGTTCCGACGTCAAATACGACATCGACTTCAACATCAGGCGGCGGAGGAAGTGCCCCAAGTTGTAATGCAGCAAAACCCGGAACTCCCGTTATTTATAGTGAGATAAGAAAAGGGACGAGCGAAATTTTAACCTGGTCAAGTGTACCCAACGCAACATACTATTCAATTATTTACGGAGAAATAAACGGTCAATATCCATATGGTGTACCAAACACGGGAAATGTGACCTCATACACGATTAACGATTTGAAACTTGGTACAGCCTATCACTTTAAAGTTAATGCCGTTAATGATTGTATGCCGGGAGATTCCGGAGTACTAGGCAGCGGACAAGTTTTAGGTGCTTCCACAATGGCAGGGACAGGTACCTTTGAACAAAACATCTTCTTAGCTATAATGGGATTTGGTGGTATCATTTCACTTTTCGGTATCAAAAACTTCAAGAAAGCTTTTAGTAAAGCTTAAAAAGCTTATCCCCAAAAAGCCAAGGTCAAAGAAAAAAAGAATACTTCTTAGAAATTCCTTAATTTTTATTTCTCTGGGTTTAATTGTGACGATCTTCGGCGGGGTAAACTACTATAGGGTCAGGACGCTTTCTTTCAACTCGGTTCCTCCCGAAGTAAAAACTGCAACAAAAAACATTGATATACCCGTTGAGATTATGATTCCTTCCATAAAAATTGATTTGCCGGTAGACCCGGGTGAAATCGATAACGGTGTTTGGAAAGTTTCAGCCGCCAACGCTACTTTTCTTTCAACTTCCGCAGCTCCGGGGAACAGAGGCAACACGGTTATTTACGGACATAATCTGAAAGCAATTTTTGGTAATCTTCCGTACTTAAGCGTCGGACAAAAAATAATTATTAAAACAAAAAGCGGAAAAATTTATAATTATGTTGCCTCACAAAAATATTTTGTCGGTCCCGACAGGACCGATTTGGTTTCACCAACAATTAAAGAAGAGCTGACAATCTACACCTGTTGGGGAGTTTTTGACAGTCAAAGGGCTGTTATTAAAGCCAGCCCAATTTAACTCGGTTTTTCCATCTTCCCATTGCTTCTAATGGGCATAAAGACTAAAATGTATTGAGGCTGAATTAGCCTCAAATATTTTTTGAAATGAATACAGATATCGGTAAAGTTCTCTCAACTGAAATAACCTCGGAACTCTCAACTTCTTACTTGGATTATGCAATGAGTGTAATCGTAGCTCGCGCCCTCCCGGACGTCAGGGACGGCCTTAAGCCGGTCCACAGACGCATCCTCTACGCAATGCACCTTATGGGGCTCCATTTCTCCCAATCAGGCACCACAAAGAGCGCCAAGGTCGTGGGAGAAGTCCTCGGAAAATACCATCCGCACGGAGATATGGCAGTTTATGATGCAATGGTCCGCTTGGCAC
Source organism: Candidatus Microgenomates bacterium (assembly GCA_049523135.1). Taxonomy (GTDB): domain Bacteria; phylum Patescibacteriota; class Microgenomatia; order UBA8517; family UBA8517; genus JBEKNE01. The sequence continues at coordinate 574,664 of JBEKNE010000001.1, forward strand.
AAACTTTTTCAATGCGCTATCCCTTAGTCCACGGACAGGGAAATTTCGGCTCCGTTGACGGAGATCCACCGGCAGCCATGCGTTATACGGAGGTTAAGCTGGCAAAAGCCGCCGATGCAATGCTTGCCGATATGGAAAAAGAGACCGTTGACGTTGTTGATAATTTTGATGCCACTCTCAAAGAACCGGTTTACCTTCCCGCACTTCTTCCAAACTTGCTTTTGATGGGTTCCGAAGGAATTGCGGTCGGAATGGCAACCAAAATCCCGACTCATAATTTAAGCGAAGTTGTGGACGCTATCGTTGCAATGATAGAGGCGGGAAGAGTCACCAAAAATCAGGCGGTTGAAGGAACCGAAATAAAAACCAATGAAGAACACGCTGATTTTATTATTAAAAAGATTAATTTGGTTGCCTCGGGCGCCGAGAAAGCTTTAACTCAGGAAGAAGTTAACCCCAGTGAAATCAGTTTTGAAAGCGACATTACGATCGATGATCTTATTAAATACATTCCGGGTCCGGATTTCCCGACAGGCGGTGCAATTTATAATGCCGCATCTTTAAGCGAAGTTTATTCAACTGGCCGCGGAAAAATTGTTGTCAGGGGAATTGCCGAAATTACGGAAGGAGCCAAAGGCAAACAGCAAATTGTAATTACAGAACTCCCGTATCAAGTAAATAAAGCCGAACTTGTGGCTAAAATTGCAGATCTTGTCAAAGACAAAAAGATTGTGGGTATTTCGGATCTCCGGGATGAGTCCGACAAAGACGGAATGAGGGTTGTAGTTGACCTGAAGCGGGACGCCAAACCGAAAGCAGTTCTAAACAATATCTTCAAACATACAAAACTTCAAACCAGTTTCCCCGCAAATTTTGTCGCACTTGTTGACGGAACACCTCATACCCTTAACCTCAAACAAATTTTAATTGAGTATGTAAAGCATAGACAAAAAGTTGTAACGAGAAGAACCATTTTTGATTTAACCGAAGCCAAGAAGCGAGCCCATATTTTGGAAGGGCTTAAAATTGCACTCGACAATCTTGATGCCGTTATTAAAACGATAAGGGAAAGCAGAACTCAGGAAGATGCCAAGAAAAATTTAATTAGCCGGTTTGGTTTAAGCGAAATTCAGGCAACGGCAATACTTGATATGCAACTAAGGCGCTTGGCCGCACTTGAACGCGAAAAAATAGAAAAGGAATATGAAGAAATAGAAAAGCTGATCAGTGAACTGACTGCAATTTTAAGAGATCCGAAAAAAGTTTTGGATATAATTGTTACTGAAATTAAAGAACTCAAAGAAAAATATGGGGACGGGCGCCGAACCAAAATTTATAAGCATGCTGTCGGGGAATTCAGCGAGGAAGATCTGGTTGCCAAGGAGGAAACTTTAATCACCGTAACCAAGACGGGTTATGTCAAAAGACTTTCCGCAAGCGCTTACAGGGCCCAGAGGAGGGGAGGCAAAGGGGTAATCGGAATGACCACCAAAGAAGAAGATGAAATTGAACACCTCGTCGACGCCACAACTCATGATACTATCCTATTCTTTACAAATAAAGGCCGTGTTTTTGGTATTAAAGCTTGGGAAATTCCTGAAAGCTCACGACAGGCAAAGGGACAAGCTCTCGTCAACCTTCTAAACCTTGAACAGGATGAAGAGATAAGGTCAATTCTTCCTCTTTCCAAAGAATCCGGTATTAAACACTTGATTATGGCAACCAAAACCGGAGTAATTAAAAAAACATCAATAAGCGAATTTGATAATTTAAGAGCTTCGGGACTTATTGCAATAAAACTAAGAACTGATGACCAGCTTATTTCGGTTCATCCGACTACGGGAGACGATCACATTATCCTTTTAACCAGAAATGCTAAATCAATAAGATTTCCGGAAGCAAATGTACGGCCAATGGGTAGGGCAACAACCGGAGTAACCGGAATAAAACTCGAGAGCGGAGACGAACTTATCGGTATGGAAGTTTTTCCCGGAAAAGAATCAATTCCGGCCGATAAAAGAAGAAAATATTTCAGGGATATTCTTACAATTGCCGAGAAAGGTCTTGGGAAGCGTACACCAATCCATCTTTTCCCCGTTCAAAAAAGGGCAGGCAAAGGAGTTAAAGCAGCGGTAGTCAGTCCCAAAACGGGGAATCTAAAGCTGGCAATTATGGTTACACAAAATTTCGATCAGGTGGTAATAACCAGCAGAATGGGACAGGTGATTAAGCTTCCCTTGAAAAATCTTCCTCAACTCGGGCGCGCTACACAGGGAGTTATCCTCATGCGCTTTGCCGATAAAGATGATTCTGTTGCCGCCGCCGCCGTATTGGAAAAGGGAGGAGAAGACGAGGAAGAAACTTCATAACCTATGTTTTGACAATGAGCACGTTTTAAACTAAACTTCAACTCTGTCTAAAGCTCTTTAACTTCCGCCAACTGACCAAAATTGCGGTCAGATAGTTCAGTTTATTCCCTGAAAGGAGGGAAAAATGAAAACAAAGCGTTTGTTTATTGTATTATTTGTTTTGATTTTGGGAATAATTGTCGGTTGTGCTCCGTCAGCTGCGCAAATTCAAGAGGCGATTGCCGAAACTCAAACTGCAGCGCCGACCATAACTCCGACAAATACCTTACAACCAACATCTACGCCTGTACCAACAACTGTCCCAACCAAAGCCGATATTCCAAATGAATGTTTAACCTTTGAGGCTGTTCAATATGTGCATGATTGGGGTGTACTTGATGATCGTTTTTCAACAATTTATGCGCAGAGCAATAACACCACCTCCGGTCTTTCAACATATGAAGTTGATATGCAGCAACTAATCCAAGATACAAAAGCCTTACAACCTCCTGAGTTGTTCAAAGCAATGAACAGTGTCTTCCTTTCCGAAGAAGAAGCTTATCAGAACTTTTTGAATGCCGAAGAAAATGGAGATACAAAAACTGCAAATCAAATGATTCAGGAACAAGAAATGTATAACGGGTTAGGCCAGGCAGAGTGGAATAAGATCAATACCTATTGTAATGGTTTTAAACAGACAACCGTTGGCGGTAGTAATACATAAGAGCAGTTTGTCCCATAAGGGCTATTTTTCTTAATCAAAAGATAGCCCTTTTTTTATTTCATAAACATCATATATAATAAAATTGATGCAAGAAGATAAAAAACAGCAAATAGGTCAGGTCTTTGGTTTGGTATTTTTCATTTTTATTCTTCTTTTTGTCTTTGCCAAGTGGGGACCTCCCATAAACTTTAATTCAATTACTCAAACCAAAGGAGAACCCTTGGTGGTTCAGGGAACCGGAAAATCTTTCGTCGCACCTGACATTGCAAAAGTTGATTTGGGAATTCAGGAAACAGGGGGAGACCTGAAAACCGTTGAGAATTCCGTTAACACAAAATCCCAAAATTTGGTTACCCAGATTGAAAAATTGGGAATTGCAGAAAGTGATATCCAAACAATTTTATATAATGTTTATCCGCAATATGACTATACGGCACCAACCCAAGAAATAACCGGTTATCAGGTTTCCACCGAATATGAAGTTACCGTCCGCGACTTTACCAAAATTAACGATTTGTTGTCCACCTCTACAAGTGCTGGTGCAAATACCATTGGTAGTGTAACTTTTGATTTAAGCGACAATCTTAAAAATCAGAAGCTGCAAGAGGCCAGAGATGAAGCAGTTACTGAAGCGAAAACAAAAGCTACAGGGCTTGCCAAAGCCGCAGGAATAACTTTAGGAAATATTATTAATGTTTCCGAGGAAACTCCGTCAAATGTTACACCCCTTATGCTTCCCGCTTCCGGCGGGGGAGTAACCGAAAAAACAGTTACACCTCCCAGTATCCAATCCGGAACAACCGAAATAGACGTCACCGTTTCCCTCTCCTACGAAATTCGCTAAATAATTTCCTTAGTTATACAATGTGTTTGCCTCTTTATTTTGATCGTACTTTAACTAAAAGGAAAGGAGAACAAAATGAAAAAGGTGGTTCTATTAATCACCACCGTCTTACTGACAGCATGTGCTTCAGCGCAAAATATTTCTGCTACAGTTCTGCCAACAATGTCACAAATAACAGCTATAGTAACTGCAACACCAAATATAGTTACTGCAACACCGACTCAAGAACCGACAGTAACGACAACCCCGATCCCGACCATAACCCCGACACCAAACGGAACATATATCGTTCAGTCGGGTGAGACGCTGGGCAAAATTGCCGCAAAATTTGGAATGCCCTACGGGTACTTGGCGGAAGAGAATAATATTCCCGACCCGAATCTGATTTATACAGGGCAGGTTTTAACTATTCCCATATGGCCTCCAATTCCCAAAACTGATAACGGCAAGCTCATAATTGTTATCTTGTCGCAACAAGAAGTTTACGTTTACCAAGACGGAACCCTGTTAAAAACTTTCATTGTTTCCACTGGGGTTCCTCAGTATCCAACAGTTACAGGTCGCTACAAGATTTATGTCAAATACAAATCTGCAACTATGAGTGGCGACGGGTACTATCTGCCGGATGTGCCGTGGGTCATGTATTTTTACCAAGGATATGGCCTCCACGGAACTTACTGGCACCACAACTTCGGGCACCCGATGAGCCACGGCTGTGTCAATATGTACACACCGGACGCGGAATGGTTATTTAATTGGGCTGATGTAGGAACACCGGTATGGATCTATCTTTAAATTTTTCTTTATATAAAGAGGCAAATTTGAGGGAACCTAAAGGTTTACATAATTGTTAACTTCGATGGTTCCCTCAAGTAATTTTTCTTCTCAGTCATTCAGGATTTTAAAAATTCTTTAAACTCTTCAATGTAGAAATATTCGTGATCATCTCTGGGTTTAGAAATTACAATTATTTTTGGATCAACTCCTGACAAGAAATTTTTGGCCTGATCAAAATTTCCATGAGGATCGTTTTCATTTTGGAAACAAACAATATTTTCTGGAGCCATTAATTTTAAAGCCGACTTTAATACTTCTTTATCTTTCTCGTCTAAGTCGTTTAGACAAATCCCGTTAAGAATTACTTTCCTGATTTTTTCCGGACTTTTTTGAATAATATAACCGGCAACCAAAGTTCCAATCGACTTGGCAATAATGTCGACCATTCTTTTTCCTGCGACACTATCGATAAGTTGGGCTTTTTGAGAAGCTATAAATTTCTTATCCAGATTTTCCCAATGATCCCAGTAAATAGGCCTTATTTCACCATCAGAATTTATCCTTTTAGCTGTTTCTTCCAGCCATTTTTTATTGCTGGAAGAATACCCCGGTAAAATTATTGTTACCACAAAATGATTATAACACCCTTGACATAAGGGGCACATAAGTTAAAATAACTCCAGATATCAAGAGTGCGGGGAAGGACTTAGCCTGATGATCCGCCGACAACCTGGAAGTAAAGGCTTCGAAAGGTGCCAAAGCTAAAAAACGATATGAGTAAAAACATCTTCTTAGATAGTTTTAAAAATTATACCGTAGAATCCGTAACTAGTGGTCATCCGGATAAAATCTGCGATCAGGTTTCCGATGCAATTCTTGATGAATGTTTAAGACAAGACCCCAAAAGCCGTGTTGCTATAGAGAGTTTCGGAAGTCACGGACTTTTTGTCATCGGTGGAGAAGTCACAACACGTGCCAAATTCGATGCCGCCAAAATCGCCACAAAAGTTTACAAGGATACAGGGCACACCGACAAACTAAAAATCATTACAAATGTAGTCAAACAGTCTCCCGATATTGCCTTGGGGGTTGATACCGGTGGAGCAGGGGACCAGGGAATTATGTATGGGTTTGCCACGGATGAAACTCCGGAATATTTGCCACGGGCAGTAGCCCTGGTTCATAAACTAACACGCGGATTGGAAGATCTGCGAAGAAGCAAAAAGATTAAGTGGTTACTGCCCGACGGCAAAGCCCAGATAACAATGCAAAATGGAAAAATTAAAACAGTTTTGGTTTCGACTCAACACAAAAAGGGAATTCCCATAGAAACCATCCGACGCGAAATCACAAATAAATTAATTAAAAGGGTGGTGGGGGATACAAAAGGTATCAATATTTTGGTCAATCCTACGGGTAGATTTGAAGTCGGAGGATTTATGGGAGATACGGGATTAACCGGCAGAAAAATTATGGTTGACACATATGGTGGGCTTGTCCCTCACGGCGGTGGATGTTTTTCCGGCAAAGATCCGACAAAGGTAGATAGAAGCGGCGCCTACATGTGCAGATTTGTTGCCAAAAATTTGGTTGCTAAAGGACTTGGAAAAAGTGTTCTTGTATCGGTAGCCTATGCAATCGGAAAAGCCGATCCTTTAATGATTAATGCCGAAAATGAAAAAGGTAAAGATTTAACGCTTTATGTTAAAAAACATTACGATTTCAGACCCTTGGCAATTATCGAAAAACTAGATTTGAGAAGACCGATTTATCAAGCAACCGCTTCATATGGCCACTTTGGCCGTAAAGGTTTTCCTTGGGAAGAAATTGAAAACTAACCAATAGTTTCTTTATTTAAAGAATAATATTCAGGATTCTGCAAGTGTTTTAGTCTAATTTTTTCCCACATTGCTTCCATAGCGTCTCCGGTAAGTACCATTCCTTCAATAGATTGTCCGCATTCCGAGCAAATTATTGCTTCATCGGGCACTTTGCCTTCAAAACCGCAGTTTGTACATTCAGCATCATGTGTAGTTCTACTCATAAGGCGTCAATTATAGCATTACTTTCCCCCTTTTCCATGGAAGGCTTCATGAACATCACGAAGTTGTTTATTTGTAACATGTGTATAAATCTGTGTTGTTGAAATATTTTTGTGTCCCAGCATTTCCTGAACGCTTCTTATATCAGCCCCTGCCATAAGGAGATCGGTTGCAAAAGAATTATGACTTACTATTCCATCAGTTATTAAATTTTGAGCAGGGGAGACTGTAAAATCAAAAACACTATATCTATTAAACGGTAACTTTTTGATTTTTTTGACTTTTAACCATTTCAAATTTTCTGCATTATAAATATTTTTAAGTAGTTTAAATTCTTTACCGTTATAGCCAAACTTATCGATTTGCCTGATAAATTTTGCAACCGTCGATTTCATAGGCACCATGTCATTTAAGTTTCTATTCGATTTGATATTTTCATTATGAGAAAGAGCGTATCTAAAACCAGTTCTTCCGTTCTTTTCCAAATTCTTAAAAATCGAGTTTAAGATACCCTGTACCGGAATTTTTTCATCTTCCCAAATAGAAGAATCTCTTAATGTTCCTTTTTTAAGTGTTGGAATTAGTTTAATAAATGATCTTTGATCCTCTTTACCAATCACTTGTAACGTATAAAAATTATGACGAAAATATTTTCCTTGCGGAAGCTTTACTATCCTGTCTCGCACCATAAGATGTGCATCAATCCCAAGTCTAAGTAACAACATTTGAACATCTTTTAACAAATCTTTCGAAGATGAAAAAAATCTTGGAGCGTCATTGGAATTTCCTTCCGCATCATAAAAACCAGCAATAAATCCCATTATTTCATCTCTGGTAGCATTCATTATCTGATGGGGAACACGTTTCAGATTTAAATGCACACCCATCCCTAAACCAAGCAAAAATTCTACAAACTGTTCAGAATAATAGTTAAGTCTATATGAATTCGTTTCGGGATTTTTTTCGATTTTAGCATTACCTTTAAATTTTTCTATAATAATTCTTTGATAAAATTCAAGGTTTTTTCTATCCTTATCATAAATTATTACACCCCGTCTTACTTTACTTACAACTCCATCTCCCAAAATATAACCAACAAGCCTTGCCAATGCCGGATCCATAATTCTAATTCCGGGAAAATCAACTTTTTTAACTCCGACAATATAATTACCGACCTTCAAATTGGATATTTTAATTTCTCTAATTTCGCTGTTTGATAATGTAAAGACTCTATGTGTGCCAGAACATACCAATTCATATCCGTCCGCCCAAACCGAATATAAATCCGATATGTGATACTCCTTCCCAATTACTTTCGAATCTACAACTCTGCCGGTTTTAAAATCGACACCAAATATTTCGTCTTTTTCTTCATAGTAGGCGTCCCTCGCAGATTGTATTTCATTTCCGAGGAAGATCCTTGTGTCAGGATGTAAACAGTGCCTCATCACATGAGGTGTAACTTCAATCGGCAGTTTCATTTTATGAGAATATTTTTTTACCATTCTCTGAACCGATCGGGGAGTTAGACGCATTTTTTCACCGCTTGTTGTCGGATCAACCTTGCCTTTGTGATGTATAAAAAGCGGTTTGTAGTGATCATCGCGTTCACTGAGATATTTGATAAGCCAATCGGCCGCCCGCTGTGATAGAAACACAACCCTGGCCTTTCCCCCTTTTCCGATTATTCCAAACTCCCGCCTGTCCAAATCAATTTTGTCACGGTCCAGCTTACAAAGTTCCGAAACACGAAGTCCAGTAGAAAAAAGCACTTCCAAAATTGCCTTATCTCTCTTTCCCTGAATAGAATCAAGTGAGGGTGCATTAAGAAGTCTGTCCACCTGTTCGCCGTTTAAAAATTTAACAGACCTCTCTTCAATTTTCGGAAGTTCAATTTTATCAGGAGCCATTACCGCATAATCGTTTTTGAGAAGCCATTTTAGAAAACTTCTCATTGCAATAACGTGATAGCTTTGAGTCCGCCTGCCCATTAGGGCTTTTCCTTCTCCGGGAAGGTTTGAAAGATAAACTCTAAAACTTCTGATAACTTCAGGGTTAATATCTTTCAGGTCTTCCCGAATACCCTGTGAACTCATCCATTTAATAAAACGCGTCAGATAATGTCGATAGTTTCTGATCGTTAGGGGAGAGCAGCCTTTTTCAACTTGAAGATATTCCAAAAACTGGTCTACTTTTTTGGCTATCTCACTTTGATTGATTGGTGCAGTATCAACCATTTATAAATTGATATTACATTGGAGAACTTAACGTGTCAATGAGATTGTGCGACTAACCAATTACTTTTTCTATTGCATTCAGCAATGGATACATTGCCTGAAGTTCATCAGGAAATCTCTTAATTTCAACCAACCGCTTGTGTCGAAAGTCGGATTTAGTTTTACCTTGAAGAACATTGATAACAAGGCTGTTAGTGATATTTTCAAGAGCGGATTTTACAAACCTAATGTCATCATCTATAAATACGATCCAAGGAGCTTTGGCGGCAAGTCTTGCAAGGCTATCGGTTTTGAAAAGTACGCCATCTATTTTTGCATTGCTATCATCACGGATCAAAATATTTTCAGTTCTAAATAATTTTGGTAGTTCGCGGGGAAACCATTTGTTGACCGTACAGTCTTTAAGTCCAGGATTTCGAGAGGTAAGAACAAAATTTCTTTCAGGTCCGTAGTACCGAATTGTCTTTTCAACCAATGGTTTTATATAAAGGTATCTGTGAGCTGATAATAATATATCCTGTTTATACCATCCGTCTTCGGCGTGTTTAATAGACTCTTCATCAAGTCCGCTCTTGGTAGCAAGTCTAGTTAAATATCCGCGTTCATCAAGTTCAACAGGACTCGCATATATGCCGGTTTTTTCTGTAAAATTTTCGAAAACAGCTTTTGCAGAATTTGCCAAAATTCCGTCAATGTCATAAACAAAAACGGTTTGCCGGTTTTGCAAAACATTTTCAAATAATTCTTTGTCACCGGTAAATAAATTTTCAAGACGGTAAGGACATCTTTCCATGAATTGTCCTTTTTAACACAAAAAAGCATTAAAATCCATACCAGCCTCAAAAACGGCCTTACTAAATCGATTTTAAGGCCTGTCCAACTCAAAAGACGATACATTATTCATCTTAATAATTCCGTGTTTTCGGAAAAAACCAGTACTTACAAAAAACAGGGGAGTAACAAAAAAGGGTTAAAAATTCGAATTTCGGTCTTTATTCGGAAAGGGGTTTTTAGAGATATTTTGGAAATAGAGTATATAAATAAAAAAACGCGACATCAAAACAATTAAAAATACGGGAACCAGGTGAAACAATAGAAAAACACGTCTCCCTCTCACAGCTTTAATCAACGTCGCAAAAGTTACATTGTACGAACAATATTAATTCCACTTAAAGTCCTTCTCTTTACTCTTATATGACTTCATCTCCATTCGTATCTCTTGAAGTCTTTCAATGTTATCTCTATTCCACTCAACTTTGACAAATCCTTTCTTACCCCTCTCAAGATTGACTCCTTTCTTCTTGTTTCTAGCGATTATCTCCACTGCTTCCTTCCATAAATTAAAGTCTTTTGCTTTTTTCCCATACAATTTATGGAGACTGAAAAAAGGAATAATTTTATTCAGTAGATCATCAGTATTCTGAACTTGATAACGTACAAAAGTGCTTGAATAACTTATATCTCCACAGGCCAACCCATCCTTAATCATTTTCAGAAGGTCGGCATCATCAGCCCTAAGCACGATAGCAAAGACAGCATGCCATCTAAAATACATGGGCGAGTTTATACGATTTTTCTTTAAATCCTGTCTAAAATTCAAGGAGAAGCAACCTTCACCGTCAACCAAACCAGAAACATAATCAAGGGGTAGGATCATATAATTTAATTATATTAGAAAAATATATACTTATCCACAATGTATGCATAAAGGGAAGCAAAACATTACTACCAAGGCTGACAACTATATCAAACTATATGAATCCTCCGGAACTGGGCTTCGGTGTTTCTTCGAGCGGCGCTTTGTGTCGCAATTCGTGAAAAGACCCATAATATTTCGTGAAAACCACCCTCCATTCCGGCAATAACATATTGTAATTATAGGGTATATCATGCCCTCCTCCCCTGCCTGTGTGTCTGTCCAAAAAAATGAAAATTGATAATTATTAATTGAAAATTGTTTCAACCACCCCAATGGGTTGCAAAAAACATTGCAATGAAGATAATAGATCCGACAATAACGTGTTCCCTGACGGTCGAGGAAAAAAGCCGCTCTTCAAGCTTGGCCTGACCCAAGCCTAATAGCATATAAAAAGAGGCTGTCAAAAATAAAGAGCCCGTGGTTACGGAAATCGGCCAAAAGTATAGAGCTAAAGCGACCTCAGCGGTAATAAGAGAAGAGACTCCGGAAAGTATGAAAAGTTCCTTAGAAAAACCTGTATCCAATAGCATTGACCAAAATCCCTGAAGGTAAAGCGGGAAGGTAATGATAAAGGTTAGAGGCACCAAAACATACATCTCAGATTTTAATGATATTAAAGCGTCGAAAACAAGGAAAGAAGTCAGAAGGGTGAGTACAAAACCTACTCCCCTAGCCGCCCGCAAAAGGGCGATAGTTCTAACAGAAGCAACCGAATAAATATTTGCGGTTAAACACAAAACGTAAATTCCTACACCATAAAAAATAACAATCGGGATAGTTGCAAAAATATTGGCGGGGAGAAGGAACCAGAAAAATCCGACGCCAAGTGTAAAAATAACCGGCAGTGCCAATGTCAAAAGTGTCATGTTCCTGCCCAGGCTTTCGAAAAGGGCCCAGCCGAAAAAAACCGCAGTTAAAATTCCCAATATTCCGATAGACCAAAGTCTGTTCTGATCGTTCAAAAACTGGACACCGACAAAACCAAGACAAAGAAGAAGAGAAATTATTACAAAACGCCGGCGTTTACTCATATTTAGGCAGAAATTTGATTTATCACACTATCAGGAATATCCAAATTGGTGAAAACGTTTTGGACATCATCATGGCTTTCCAACTCGTCCAAAAACTTCATTGCTTTTGCGGCAGTAGCGGAATCCGTAATTGTTTGTAAATTCAATGGTCTCATTTGCAATTCCGCCCCCGAAACTTCAAAACCCTGTTCAACTAATTTCTTCTGAATCTGCATAAGCTGGTCCGGCGCAACATAAACTTCAAACTCCGCACCAGCATCCTGTATATCCTCCGCTCCGGCATCAATAAGAGCAAGTTGCTGAGTATCGGGGTCGGGATTTTTCTTAACAATCATAAATCCCTTGCTTTCAAAATTAAAAGCAACGGCATTGGGACCGGCAAGGTTACCCCCTTCCCTTTCAAAAACATTTTTAATTTCCTGAGCGGTTCTGTTTTTATTATCACTCATAACTTCAACCATCACTGAAATTCCGCCAGGGCCAAAACCTTCATAGGTAATTTCCTCCAAATTGGCGGCTTCCGTTGTTGCCTTGGCAATTGCCCTTTCAATATTTTCTTTGGGCATACTAGCCTCTCGCGCTTTATCAATTTCAAAACGAAGCTTGAAGTTCATGTCAGGGTCAGGACCGCCTTTTGCGGCAATCATAATGGCACGGGCCATCTTGGAGAACATGTTTCCTTTGGCTGCATCATTAACTGCCTTCTGGCGCTTAATTGTGGCGTAATGAGAATGTCCGCTCATACTTGGTTGTATTATATCGAAGTTTTCCTTAAGAAAAAAGCCTCAAGCTCAATCAGGGGGCTACTTCGCGCCAAACGGAGGGCTTATTGGCGAGACTTGTAGGGAACATCAGCTCAATATCAGGAGCATACTCAAAAAGTTCGGAAGGGTTCGAATTGTCGGCCAATTCTCTTTGAAGATTTACTCCCCCGTAAGCTGCCACACTCCCTCTTATCCAAAGTTCGGAATCAGTTTTTGTTCCACCTGTTCCCGTATTAAAAGTTCCATCAGCAACATAAACTCCCTCAAGGTTTGCCGTCGCTCCCCCGCCAACACTCGGATCTATATTAATATTTCCACTGGTTACTCCAAGGAAAAATCCTGCACCTTTTGTAAAATTAATATTTCCGGCAATATTTAAATCTGCCCCGTTAACTATCAAGATAACTTTCCTGTCACCAAGACTTACATTAGAAGAGATGGTCAATGGAAGTCCTGTTTTGGTTCCGTCATATTCATAATAATAGTAACCCCTATCGAGTATTCCCCCGCTTGTAAAGAAACTGCCGTCAACTGATGCGTTAGTGACATTCGCATTATCATTTAATACGGTAGCTACATCAGACGGGACCGCATTCAAAAAATAAGTTGAGTTATATAATCTTGAAGCAGAATAAGGAGAATTTGCCAACCAACCAAACGGCGGATTAGTGGATACATCCGTTGTTTTTAAATCAGTGCTTCCGGCGTACATCGGAACTCCCGGGTATCCCCCATTTCCGGGAAGATCAAAAAAATCTCCACTTGAAACACCTGTTAACAAATCTCCGTTTGTTGTCACATCCCCATCCTTTGCCTGCCAGTGAGGACCGGCAGTAATAGTCGTATAGGGTATTGTAGACGAACACAAGTAAGTACCGTTTTGTGTCACAGTAGAACTAATCTTGTTGGAACCTGCGGAATATGCTGTGACCGTAGTAGCATTTAACGTACTCGCAGAAATTACCGGAGAAATTTCATAAGTCATAAGACTATAAACATTACTAGCATCCCAACTAAATGGAACATTCATACTTGTTCCAACTTCAGAATCGGCCGTGTTTGAATTTCTATCTTCAACCGCTATTAAACCGGATGTCCTTGCATTGGCATACGCAACATTGGTAAATCCGCTTCCAAAAGTAACATGCGGGTTTAGAGCAACACCCAAACTGCCAACAATTAAAGAACCTGAATAACTCGGAGTAACATCTCCGGTAACGCTTTTGCCGGATCCTGTCGTTGAGACAAGATTCAGGATTCCATTGACACTGGCTGCATTGGAATATGCCACAACGCCAATTGCGGCATGCCCGCTTGATGAAAGCGTTGCGGTAATAACTTCATTTGAGAGAGTCCCTGTTGAATAGGCATACCATAGTTCAAGATTTTCCGACGTACCTGCTGTTTGAGCACTGAGTTTGATCCAATTAAGACCGGATGACGTAACAGAACTTACAGTCCTGGTACTTGAATCCGTCGATATGCTTGCCACCAAAAGATCATTACCATTGCTTGTCGAAATAGTGGTACTCACCGTGGTACCCCCATAACTATTTCCACCGTCGGCTGAAGCATCAAGAGATACTGGAGTATTGAAATTTTGTGTAACGGCAGGATTGAAAGAAACTGAGTTTCCTTCATCCGCATATGTCACTGTTGCACCTGTTAATCCACCGGTTAAGGTTTCCAACTGTGCTGATTGCCCGGCCACCAAATTGAGGCTCGCAGGACTTATATTGCAAGAGGAAAGGGCAGGAACCATTGCATACTTATTGCAACTATTGTTATTAAAGCTAACAACCGACCAATAGTAAAGAGTATTGGGAGTAAGAACGTTACCGGTTGTATAAGAAGTTGCTGTTTTTGAAAGTTTCGCATTTACCACACAACTATTCGAACTGGAGCAGTTATTAAGAACCTGGTTTATATCGGTTCCTACATAAACATATTGATTGCCACTCACAGATCCCGGTGTCCATGTGACCGTAGCATTTGTGGAAGAAATCGGAGTTACAAGTAAATTTTTGGCTGCGGAGGCCGAACAACAAGCCGCCGCACAATTGGAGGTACTCTTACAACCGCAGGAACAACACGTCGCACTATCACAACAATTCTGTGAACCACAATTATTACTTTCTCCCGCGGGGGGGGTACATTGGGTACTTCCGTTACCTGTGCACCGAGAAGTACAAGAATATACATGAAACCAACAATAATCACCTTTTGAATCGCTACCATACCCATCTACAGAAACACCTGCACTTCCACCTGTTATATTGATACACCGTTCTTGACAGTTAAGACTATAACAATAAAATGAAGGATCATTTTTATAGCACTTAGTATCAGGAAGATATGCGGTACAACCTGCGTATATTACTTTAGGAACAAACAAAAAGATAAAGCCCAAAAAAACGAAGAAAAAAGTAAAACTACCTTTAAACCAAATTTTCCTCATAATCTAAACTAATACCATTATGCAAAAGGATCATGAATAACACAATACCAACTATTAATTATGGATTTACAATCGTCGGGGCTGAAGTTGGTGTTGCAGTATTATAACCTTGACTTTCACTTATAAAAGTTTGAGCATCAACATCAATATAAATAGAGGAGTATTTTTTATCGGGTGTTTCGAAAGTTAATAATGTTCCACCTTTGACGCCACCCACATAATCAATAGAAACACTAAAGAAATCCTTATCTGATGAAGGAGGATCGATCTCCGTACCTGGTGCCCAACCAACAATTTTTTTAACACCAGCATAGTAACTATAGGCATCTTTAGTTTTAAGCCATGCGTCCATACCTTCAAGATTATTCCTGTCAATATTCTTCCAGAGAGAATT
The DNA here is from genome assembly GCA_049523135.1 of Candidatus Microgenomates bacterium. Lineage (GTDB taxonomy): Bacteria > Patescibacteriota > Microgenomatia > UBA8517 > UBA8517 > JBEKNE01. Next base: position 589,982 of record JBEKNE010000001.1, read on the forward strand.
TTTGGCCATGTAGTCCAAAGCTTCCTGAGTTGTATCAAACTTATCTACTGTAAAAGTTCCACCATCTGTTAGTGGTAGATCAATTGTTTCCTGAGGCTTCTCGGTTGGAGTGGAAGTTTCTGTTGGAGTTAAAGTTTTTGTTGGGGTAAATGTAGTTTCAGGAGTACGGGTAAGCGTTGGGGAAGAAATAGGGGTATGAGTTACTTCTGTGATAGCAGGAGAAGTTGCCGTAAATTCATAATTTTGTCCGGTATTTCTTTCTCCATTACAACTTGCAGCAAGGGTAGCAACAAGGCCGGCTGTAACAACTGCTTTGGCAAGACGTCCCTCTTTGGTTTGGAGATATCGGGCAAGTCCCAGAAAGTTTTCTTTTAGTCCTTCCGCATATTCTTGCAGTTTTGCTAAAAGGTGAGAATAATTTTGAGTAACCGCTTCTAAATTTACTGCTGCCGCAAGGAACGGATCCCCAAGAGTTCTCCCTCCAAAGTTTACTATTTCAACCTGAGAAGCGGCACTTCTTAGCTCTTTTTCATTTCCTATCGGGCCAGCATTAAGGCTTGGAACACCGTGCTCTCTGGCAAATCTGTGAACAAAATCAGGGCTTAGCTTATCTTCAAAGCTAATAACCTGAGTGCTTTCTAAATTCAAACTATCTACTTCCATTTCTACTCCCATATTAGTAGATCAGATAGAACGAAACAATAGCTATAACTTGCAATATTATATAGCCGGAAGCAAAAACTTTCACAAAAATATCCAAACACTTGACATCCACATTAAAAAAGATCGATAATAATTTGCTGTGGCAAAGTATTCTTCTAAAGTTAACGGTTTGGGTTTAGTGTTAATAGTTTTTCTATTTTTGGGACTGGTTGTCGCCTCCTATCTTTTGAGTACGGGCAAATTGGCACTGTTTAGATCCGGTGCATCATCTATGTTTCTGGCTACCCCAAAACCTACTCCAAAACCAACTCCTAAACCTACTCCAAAACCAACTCCAACTCAAAAACCAAAATTCACTTGTTGGCTTCTTGCAGGTGAATGGAAAACATATAAAGGAGATTCACTTTATTACCCCTACCGATGTACTGAATCATGTACTACCAATTCCAGTACTCAGAGTTATGGTGTGGCAGTTGATTATAGAGGTACAGATGCAAAAGGTAGTTTTTGTCAATCCCATTTATATGCATGTAATGCTGCCTGTAACCGTTAATTATCATCGATATTGCCCGCAAAGGATGTAATGTGTTTGCCTCTGGCTAAAGACCTCATTCAAAATTAAATATTCTCGCAGTTCAATTTATGCTACTATATAATTAGATAGCAAAATTTCTGCAAAATGGAAGAAGCTACAAATAAAAGAAGTGGAATAATTTTTTGGGCACTGGGAATATTTTTTGTGGTTGCGCTAGTTACGGTTGTGATACTTACCTATGACTATACAATCACTCAAATAGCTTGCGGAAAGTCCGCCGCCAACCCCCTATTGATAGTTAACACTTCGGACCTTCCGGCGTCCTATTTTAGAGAAAATTACAGCTTTAATATTAAATCTACGCTAGTTGGAGCAAGAACTAATTTAACGGCTACTTTCTCAGGCACACCGGAAGGATTGAAAATTGATCCCTGTACACTTTCATATAACTCTGATGTCGCTCCTACTCCCAATACTACAATAAGCTGTACTCTAGAAGGACAAGCAACTGTTATATACACATCCGGATTTAAAATTACGGGCATATTTTCCGCCCCGGATTTAAAGAAAACCATACAAAAAGATTTTAATTTAGTAGTTACCAAAGACCCATTAGACGCCACAAATCAACCAAACCTATATCCTAACTAAACCCTCTTGACAACGTCCCCTGCCAACTTATACTCAATAGAAGTTAAATATGGATACTTCTCCTGCTCAAAAAGCCATCAGTTTTGCTCTTTCGGGAAATTGGGAAGAAGCGATAAAGGCAAATCTTGAAATACTAAAAGGAAATCCCGAAGATACCGAAGCCCTTTGCAGACTTGCCAGAGCCTACACGGAAACCGGAAAAATTCCCCAAGCCCGCACTACAACCAAAAAAGTTTTAGCACTTGATCCGGTTAATCCAATTGCCATAAAGTTTCTGGAAAAACTGAAAACCGCAAAAGCAGGTAAAAACGCCGTAATTAATCATACTTCTCCGGAATCTTTCTTGGAAGAACCCGGCAAAACAAAGCTTATTTCGCTTCTAAACTTAGGGGAAAGCAAAAACTTTGCCGGTTTGGACCCGGGAGAAGAAGTAAAACTAGTCCCCTACTCCCATAAAGTTACTATTGATACTATTGACGGAAAATACATAGGTCGGCTTCCTGACGATATTGCGGCAAGGCTTAAAAATTTGATAAAAGAAGGAAATAAATATCAGGTATTTATAAAGTCGGTAACTCCAAAAGAAGTGACAATTTTTGTCAGGGAGGTAGAAAGAGGACCAAAAGCCACCGACATTTCTTCTTTCCCGACGGAAAAAATCGAATATGTTTCCTTTACTCCGCCGGAGTTGGTGCATGATAGGCCTCCTATCACAGAAACCGGAGAAGAAACCCCTGATTAAAATCTCTTTGCAAAGGCGGCGCCAAGGTGGATATCCAAATCAAAGTTGCTACTCCCCCTTCCGCCGTCTTTACAGCCAAAAAGTTCGAAAATCTTTTTCATAACTTTGGGGTTATCCCCATAAGCAGTACAATCACTATCCTCAGCTACTGTTTTTTTATCAACCGAAACAACCTTGCCTCCAAGCACCTGTAAAATTTGACCAACCGTATCTGAAACTCCCGGGCTTCCCGTTGCATCCTCAATGTTTACTCTCAAGTTTCCGTCGCCAAAACTATCATCCGAAAAATAAGATGTAAGACGCTGGGATATCGGACCCGATAATACATAACCCGACTGTCCATCAGTTAAAATTTCTTTTTTCAAAAAATCACTCTTACCAAGATTAATTATGCTTCTGCCAAAGTCCTGAATCTTGGCAGCAAAAATTCCCATTGAAAGCCTGTCGCCAAAAGTTATATTAGTTAGTCCCGGTACAAAAACAAAATGTATGATTCCGGACAAGTTTCCCGTAGAAAGACTACTCGCACTCTCATCGCACCACAAAAATGAAGGGAACAGAAAATCCTGAGTTACGGTTTCGGGAAGAAGAACCCCGCCGATTTTTTCATTTATCCCAAGCTGCCAAAGATTTTTAATTCTCATTGTGCCGTAATTTCTGGCAACATCCGTTTCGGTATCACCCGGAATAATTAAAGTGGTAACCTCGGAAAGACCGGGATCCAGGACAGTTACCCCGACATCCCCGTTTCCTTCTCTAAATGCAATTGCGGTCTTATCCTGACCATTCCAAACTTTAGTACTTGCTTTCAAAAATAAGAGGACTGCCAAAATTATGGCAATAGGGATTAAGATCCTGAAAAACGGAAAACCGGTTTTTGCGGTTTTGTTTTTCCTTTCAATAAAAGCAGTCCTGCGGGCAGATTTCATATTTATTTAAGAATTATTTACTCCTCGAAAGACGCAAACTTTTGGTAACGGCGGAAATATCTTCATTCGATTTCCCCATCGAACCCAAAACACTTCTGACTATGGCCAGAGCAGCTTCAAATTCGGGCTGAACTACTTTATCAACCTGTAAATCTTTTAATTTATCCCAATCGCTATCCAGATGGGCTCTCGAAATAATTTTTGTAGCGGGAGCAACCGTCTGAACATATGCAATTAAAGTTTCTTGAGCAATCCTATCGGGAATTGCCAAAATTATGGCCTTGGAATTCCTGATTCCGACAGCTTCCAACACTTCCGGCTCGGTCGGATCACCATATAAAACAGGAGTTCCGTTTCTTTTTAATTCCTGTACAACATTTTGATTATAGTCAACGACAACAAAAGGAATTTCAAAAGTTTGAAAAGCTCTTCCTATCCACTTTCCCATCCTGCCGTAACCACAAATAATAATGTGGTCTTTAAGTTCCTCCGTTCCGGCTTCGTGATGCTCACCCGCCGAAAAAATGTGTGCAAGGGCCGGAACACCCGAGGTGACATTCCTTATTTTTCTCCAAAAAGGAAGAACAGAATTATAAAGAATCGGAGAAATAATTAAGGTCAAAAGTGTTACCGAAATACCGATTGATGTTTCTTCTTTTCCCAAAATTCCAAGAGCAAGAGCCGAAGAAAAAATTACAAAAGCAAATTCCCCGACCTGAACAAGACCAAAACTGACGGAAACTGCAGTTCTGCCTTTATATCCAAAAAGCGAACTTATGATAAAAACTATTACCGCCTTCAAAAGTATAACTATCAAGGTCAAAACAATAATTAATCCGAGATTGGAAATAATCACTGAAGGACTAACCAAAAACCCCAAAGTTACAAAGAAAAGAGCAACAAAAAGATCTCTCAAAGGACGCGTTTCCGCAAAAACTGCGTGATTTTCTTGACTTTCGGAAATTACAATTCCGGCCAGAAATGCTCCCAAAGCCGGTGAAATTCCAAAAAGAGAAGTTATCGTGGCAGTTCCTAGCGCCATAGCAATGGAAGCCAAAAGCAGGAGTTCTCGGGAGTTTGTTCCCGCCAGAAGATGAATAAAGTAAGGAACTACAATTTTTGCCAAAATTACGGTTCCGACAATTACCAGTGCGGCTTTAGCCAAAGAAAGAAGAATTGGAGCAATTATTCCTACTGGTAAATTAACCGCAAGTATGGGCAAAACAACCATTATGGGGATGACCGCAAGATCCTGAACCAGAGACCAGCCAAGCATTATTTCTCCATGAATTGTGTCGGTTTCTCCCTTGTCCCCCAAAATTTTTACCAAAACCGCTGTTGAAGAAACGGAAAAACCGATTGACAGAATTATTGCAGGAAGAGATGAAAAACCCAACCCGTGAAGAATAAAGTAACCGACAAAACTAAAAAGCACCATCTGGAGGATGGCACCAAAGACTGAAACACTTAAATACTTGGAAAGTTTTTCAAAAGACAGTTCCAGTCCGACTGAAAAAAGCAGCAAGATTATTCCTATCTGTGCCAAGCCGGATACTTCTTTAAATGACGGCGGAAGAATGGCTCCAACCACAATACCCACAACAATGTAGCCAACCAAACTCGGGAGTTTTAGAGCTTTGGAGAGAAGTCCTCCAAGACAAGCCGCAACGACAACAAAGAAAAGTCCCAAAACTAGTTCCATGGTAAATTCAGTTTAGAATCTATACATCCTCGTGTAAAGTGGATGTGAAAGAAATTATTTTAGAGGCAATTTATCTAAGACCAACCGTAAATCGTTTGGAAGCTCCGAAGAATATTTAACTCCCTTCCCCGTTTCAGGATGAATAAATTTGATTGATGCAGCATGCAAGAAAAGCCTTGGGCACCATTTTCTGTCATTTCTGGCAGTCTTTCTTCCCGCGTAAAACTCATCGGCAACTATCGCGTGACCGATATATTTCGCATGAATTCTAATCTGGTGAGTTCTACCTGTCTTTGGGTAAAATTCAACTAGGGAGTGTCCGGCATTATTCCCGGGATAGAAATTAAGAACTTTATAAAGCGACTTTGATTCACGCCCACCGGCGAAAACCCCAAACCTATCGCGCCGCCAAGGAAGGCGTCCGACGGTCACATTAATTTCCCCTTCGGTTGGCTCAACTTTGCCGTGAAGAAGTGCTATATAGGTTTTTTCCACTTCGCGGTTTTTAAACTCAAGCTGAAGCTTCTCAAAAGCTTCCTTTGTTTTGGCAATAAGAAGAATTCCGCTCGTTTCTTTATCAAGCCTGTGAACTATTCCGTCACGGTATTCACTATTCCCCTTCAAGAGATAATCAAAATTCTCACGGATCCAAGTCTGGACGGTTGGTTGGTCTTTGATAGTATCCGCATCATTAGTAATCCAGCCACTGGGTTTATCGACAACAAAGAAAGAGTCATCTTGAAAGATAATTTTAGGTTCCATAAAGACATTAAATATCCAAATAAGCAAATATGCAAATGCCACAAATAAATTCCAAATAATCAAGGATCGGGTTATTCGCAGAATTGTTTATTGAAGCTATTTTTCTCGTTTAGCCGCATCCCTTGCACAAAGAGTTGCCGTGGGGTTGGCAATAAGGCGTTCCGTATCAATCATCTTTCCACATTCTTCACAAATTCCATATTTTCCAAGTTTAATTTGAGTTAAAGCTTTTCTGATATCAATAATACTTCTCGTAAGTTCTTTTCTAAGAGCCGAGGTTCTGGCATGACCGAATTGCTCATCCGCTTCGGTATCCGGAGCCGCATTGTCATCTACACGACTTGTATCGGCAAAGGGATCTTCTTTTGAAAGTTCTTTTCTCCTTTTTTCCAGAGTATGGAGTCTTGCCGTTAAAAAGTTGGCAACGGGCTGCAGGACACTTGCCGGAAATGCCGGTGTTGATTTTTTGTCTTTCATTTTTTAATTCTCCCTAAATCAAAAAGCAGTAGAAAACAGATAAAAGCCATTACCCCTGAGACGATGGCTTCGCTTTTACCTACAAAGGATATCATAGGGACTTGTGTAGTAGCAAGGACAGATCTGATCAAAAATATAATCGCCGTAGTGGATAATCCCGCAAAGCCCACCTTGCCTGAACGATACCAAGTAAAACTTCTATAGTGCATATCAAGCCAGTAGGAAAGAAAAAGCATTAAAAGCATTGCGGCAAAAGCCAAAAAGGAAATTAAAGACGAATTTACCACTGCGTCGCTAAAAAACATTAAGGCGAGAATGGGCATCAGAGCCAAGGTAAGTGCCTCCAAAGTTTCATAAAATTTCAATTTAAATTTCAAAAGCATCAGAAGCATCCCGATAACGGCACCCAAGAAAGATGTCCAGAAAAACCAGTTAGGGAAAAACATTCTGGACAATATCCACCCCATTCCTAAACCAATTAGTATTGCTGCACCCGACTGGAAAATAATCCCGGATGAAAAATCTTCCTTAAGACGCTTCCAGAAAATGAAAAGAAATATAAGAATTCCTAAGATAACAACCAAAATGTTGACTAGCATAAGGTTATTATATAACATGTTTTCACAATGCTTGAAACACCCCATGTGTTTGTCGGCGCTGCGATTGCAGTAGCAATCCCCAATCCTCTCATTGCAGTCCCGTTGGCTTTCGCCAGCCATTTTATTCTTGAAATGGTTCCTCATTGGAATCCGCATCTCAATACCGAAACCAAAAAATTCGGCCAACCGACCAGAAGAAGTACTTTTATTACTACAGTTGATTCAACTTTAGCCCTAGCCTCCGGGTCTTTTATTGCCTATCAAGCACTTCCCGATATCCCGCACGCAATAACAATTTTAGTTTGTTGCTTTGCCTCGGTACTTCCCGATGTTATGGAGGGACCATACTTTTTCCTACATATGAAGAATGGTTTTATTAAAAAGTGGATTGCATTCCAAAAGTCCGTTCAAAGCGATACGGGACCGGTCTTGGGACTTCTAACCCAAGCTTTAGTTATTTTAGCAGCCATTCTTTGGCTGAAAAATCAAATAATCTAGCTTCATTTGTGTTAAAATAACGAAGTCTATTATAACAAGCCGGGGTGCTGAAATGGTATACAGGATGGTCTCAAAAACCATTGGGGTTTAAAGCCCCGTGGAGGTTCGACTCCTCTCCCCGGCACACAGAAAATTTTGTTTTGATGGTGATTCAGTTCTATCCATTTTCCGTCTGATGAGTGGCGATAACACCCATCCGCGACAATACAGTCGGGGAAGTTAAGTACAAACTTTTTAAGATATAACTGCTATACTCCAATTTTCCAAACACCCCTTTCTCTAAAAGCTGGAATCGATTGTCTTTTGGCAGAATTAAAAACTCCAGAGCCCTGTAATTTATTTACTTTAACATATTCAGACAATGTAATTATTTTGAGTCCTTTCATATAAGCTATCCGTTTATTTAAAGACTCGGTTAGGGCTTTACTAATTATTTTAGTCATCAATTTTGTACTTTTAGTTTTGTTAAATTCATTAAAGCTGAGGTAATATTCAAGCTTTTCTTTATTTTTGACGATGATTTTTGGAAAACCTAAACTTGAAAGTTGGAAATTTATTAAAATTCTGCCGATTCTTCCATTTCCATCATTGAAGGGATGAATCGATTCAAACCCGAGATGAAACTCAGCAATTTTATCCAAGAAATATTTTGTCTGGTCACTTGAATAATCTATTAACAAATCATTAATCAAACTCTCAACTTTTTCGGGTGAAGCACCTATGTGTGTTCCAATACGGACATATTCTTGTCCTCCTCTGAATCTTCCCGAAATTTTGTCGTTAATATTATCAAGAAGCATTTTATGAAGAAATAAAATCAATTCAATATTTAAATCAGTTTTTTCTTTGTTTCTTAGATACCCAAAAATTCGAGCTAAGTTTTTAGCCTCAAAAACTTCCCTCAAACTTACATCGCGGGAAACCTCCATTTCCATCAAGATTTTCTCGGTTTCTTTAAGGGTAAGGGTTGAGTTCTCAATTGCATTACTGTTATAAACACTTTCTGCAATTTCCGCTTCATCGATTAAGCCAAGCAGCGAAGCTTTACCGGGCTTTAATTGATCAAACTCTCTTTTTAACTCGTCAATTTTGGCTTTTGTAGTAAATCCAACTGTCATAGTAGTATTATATCATTTTCACTCGTTTTTGTCAAATATACGTGAATATATCTCCAAAAACACTCAAATTCACGTATAATAGAACCCAAAGTAAGTTGGATCTAGAATATGTTAGATATGGTTCATAAACTGATAAAAAGTAGTATCGTCGAACAGCCTGGAATGCACCAGATCAGAAGAGAGATGAAGTGATTTTTGTACGCACAAGCGTAAAAAACTGTTCATGATAATTCACCTCCCTTCATAAATCTGGAAATAGCGGTTATTAGAACTGACTTTTCTTGAGGATCAATCCTTGAGGTTAGGTAGGTTCGAACATCGTCCCAGATGGTGCACCAAGTGTTATACCCTCAGTCTCAAACGTACAGATTGACTGATATGTCGAGCCTATTTGAATTTTTCTAATAAGTACTGTTACTAAACTCGGCCTACGGTTTTGTTAATTAGCTTCAAAAAATATTCAACTCGCTCTGGTGTAATTAATTGGCGAAGAGTAACTCTTGACAACATATGGTACAACATGTTATAGTACTTTCAATATGTTAAAGACTTACTTATATCTTCCAGAACAATTGGATCAAAAAATCTACCTTGTTGCTCAAACCCAAAACAAAAGCAAGGCGGAAGTAATTCGTCTTGCCTTAGAGAAAGGTATCAATGCAGTCGGCCAACAAGGAACTGCTTCTGCACTGATTCTTCTTAAACTTGCTGGTCTGGGCAAGCAGTATGGCTTAAAAGGACCAAAAGATAGTTCTGTAAGGATTGATGAGCTTTTGTGGGGAAAAGATTGGAGTAAAGATGAATAAACCTCCGATTGTCATTGTTGATGCCGATGCCATTATTGCTCAGACAAATCCGGATGATATACATCATCAAAAAGCTAGCGCGATTTCACAGAACTTAATTGAAATAAATGCGCAAGTTATTTATCCCGTAATGGCTATTGCGGAAGCTGCTACCCACATGCAACGAGTGTTAAATAGCACCGCAAGTGCTTACGGAACTGCACAGTTGATGATTGAAGCGGGTGCTCAGGTAGCTGAAGTCAATAAACAAACCATAGCAACTGCCCTTAAATATTTTAGTCCTACCACAAGCAAGAAAAATACACTTTTTGATTGTCTTGTAGCAGCTGTTGCTCAAGAATATAAAGCAGATGCGATTTTTTCTTTTGACCGTTTTTACGTAAAAAGGGGGTTTAAGCTAGCAGAAGACTTAAAATAGGCCAACTTTCATAATTTCTTTTATTCTATCTTTTTAGCTCAGTTTTTTCGTATAATAACCTTCAGAAAAGCGATCGCCCCAGGATGTAAATGGGTCGATTTCAAGTTCTTTTTGATCTTGGTAGTGTAGCATTAAATTGTGAATCCAAGGTAAAAAGTGTTTGAATAGAAATGCACCCGGGGCATCCACTTCATGCTATTATATTGTTATGTTTTCCAGGCTCATCAGGTACAAGGAAAGGATACTATCTTCGTTTGTTTACTTAATTCTTTTCCTTTACTCTATTTTTCCTTACAGCGATAAAGACTGGGGCTGGCACTATAGATATGGTGAGTATTTGCTTACGCAGGGGAAAATCCTAACACAGGACATCTTTACATGGACTATGCAAGGCATGAAGTGGGCTAATCCTTCGTGGTTATATGATCCCCTTCTCTACCTTTTGACTAAAACGGTGGGTTATGTCGGGCTATCAATAATTGGGGCTCTGGTCTTTGTTTCGACTTTTTATATTCTTATTTCAAACTTCAAACTTTCGTACTGGAAAAAGGCCATTTTGGCTTTTTTCTTTATATTGATAGCTCAGGTAGCAATCGGTGAGGGCCTCAGATCGCAGGTATTAAGTCTTCTTTTCTTCTCCATATTGATGTCGATTATTATCAAATCACTTAAAAATATAAAGGTAATTTTCTTCCTACCAATACTTTTTTTGCTGTGGGTAAACTTTCATGGCGACTTCGCCGCCGGACTTGGCATTGCAGGACTTTTCTTGGGAAGTTATTTTCTGATAGATCTCTGGAAAACAAAGAAATTCTCAAGAGAAAAATTTCTAACACTGGGTGCTACACTTCTTCTGTCTTTCGCTGTCACATTCATAAACCCATTTGGCTATCACGCTTATCTGGAAGTCCTATCAAATATAGGAAGCCCTTATATCAAAAATATTCTCGAGTGGTTGCCTATCTATGACAACTGCCCATATTGTCATATCTATATCTTTGCTATTTATTCTTTTACCACACTCCTTTTATTTGTAAAAAGAAGGAATTTATATGATATTCCTTACATACTCGCTTATTTAATTCTCTTAATACCTACCATTCAAACCAGACGCCTTCTCCCCATATTTCTTATAGTTACCATGCCGGTTCTTTGCCAAATCCTGGAAGAAATAGTGTGGAATATTGATCAATTCAAAGTAACTTCTTATGCATTTTTCCTAATAATAGTCGTTTGTATCGAGTTTGCTTTTTTTAACAGATATTCCTCAGATGATTTGTATCACTATTCAGAAACCGACTTCGCAAATAACCTTTCGTCATGTTCGCTTAATGCAGTAAACTATCTGCTTTCCCATCCTCCAAAAGGAAAGGGGTTTAATTTTTATGATTGGGGCGGCTACTTGATCGGAAAGGGTTTACCCGCAAAAATCTATATCGACGGGCGAAATCTTGCCATGGAGCAGACAGGATATATGCCTTTTTCCGGCTTTATTTCAATGTATTATCAAAACAACTATGATCTATTTAATAAATACGACTTCGATTGGGTATTCGTGCAAACGAATTCGAATATAGCCAACAAACTTTATTACACAAAAGATTTGGGAAACTGGAAAGTGGAATTTTCTGATACTAATGCTACTTATTTTGTAAGAATACGATGAAAAAAGAAAATATTTTTGCGATATTAATCGCCCTGGTTGTTTTGATTTTTATCAATCTGCCGATTTTCTATTTCTTTGTCTTTCACCAATCCAATCTGGTCTTTCTTGGAAGAAGATCGCTTAATCCAGAAGATACTTATCCACTCGTATCCCTTATCGAACAGGCAAAACAAGGTAAAATTCTTTTTGCAAATTTATATACCTCGGAGGTTCAAATTCCTTCCCTATTTATGCCTTCTTATCTTCTTATCGGGAGTGTGGCAGCCCTTTTTAACATTTCCTCCATTGCAGCCTTCCAGGGAGCAAGAATAATTTTTTCAATATTATTATTCTTTGTCATATATAAGTTTCTGTATAAATTTTTTGATAAACCTAACGAAAGATTACTTGCATTTATCATTGTTTTGACTTCTTCCGGATTCGGTTTTCTATTAAACAAAATTGCTTCCGCATCCAGCGATCTTTGGATGCCGGGATCCAACACTTTTCTTACCCTTGAAGATGCACCTTATATAATACTATCCCAAATACTGATGATGTCGGGCTTCTATCTTTTTCTTAACTTTATCGAAAAGAAAAAAGTTATTTATATAGTCGGCTCATCAATTCTTTTTCTATTTTTATCATTTGAATACCCTTTTAGCATTTTGGTCACCGCTCCTACAATACTTTTTACCTGCATTTTATCCGGTTTGCCCATCTTTAAATCCGTATTGATATTCCTTGTCAGCTCTTTCGGAATCGTAAACTTTGTAATTGAAATGCACAAAGATACCTTCATTAAATTCTGGCAATCGGCAAACATACTACAATCCCCATCCCCAACTTCCTATTTGGCCGGTTATGGTCTTTTAATCATCTTAGCCTTGGTCGGTATAGAGCAGTTCATGAAAAAAAACCGGATATCGGAAAAATTAATTGTTATTTGGGTTTTTTTCTGCATTGCTCTTTTATACTTACCCTTCACTTTCCAAGGCAGAATGATAAACGGATTACATATTCCTATTTCTATTCTGGCAACCTGCGGTCTTATAAAAATAATCTCTATGATAAAAAAACCGTGGTCCAAAGTAGTAATCATAACCTCACTGATAATACTTGCTCTGACTCCGGTTTACTCTGTAGTCAGGGATTTTGAAAATATTGCAAAAGAATCACCTCAGGTAGATTATTTCTTTATCTCCAAACCGGAAATCCAAGCTTTAAATTGGCTGAAGAATCAGACAAATTCAAATGACATAATTTTGGCAAATTGGACTTATGGGAATATTATCCCAGGAATTACCGGTAGGAAAGTTTTCCTGGGTCATCAATTCTGGACTGTTTCATTTGAACAAAAAGTCCAATTAATTAATACTTTACTGCTTAATAACAATCCCACTGCCGTCAGTCTTGTCCTAAAGGAAAACGGAATTACATATATATTCCTGGGTATAAATGATTCGATGATCACATATGGCTTCAAACCTGAATCCGAGCCATTCTTGCAAAAAGTTTATTCCAAAGACGGTGTAAGCATTTATAAAGTAATCCCTTATTAATTACTTTGTGTGTTTTGTTTCTCTTCCAAAAAACTTAATCCTGTCCCCTCTGAAGCGAAGAGGAACGCTTTTTAAAGGACCGTTTCTATGTTTGGCAATATCAAGCATAATATTTTCAGGGTTTTCATCATCTTCACGCCAGAGAAACATGACAACGTCCGAATCTTGTTCAATCCCACCCGAGTCTCTGAGATCAGCAAGCTGCGGCTTCTTCCCCCCTCTAGTTTCAACAGCCCTAGAAAGCTGAGAAAGAGCCAAAACTGGAATTTTAAGCTCCCTTGCCAGATTTTTTAAGCCTTGAGAAATTTCCGATACCTCCTGAACTCGATTTTCCAGGTTTCTGGACCTTGCAAGCTGTAGATAGTCTACGACTAGGAGATCAAGCCCGTTTTCTACCTGAAGACGACGTGCTTTCGTGCGCATTTCAAGGATAGAAAGGGCAGGAGTATCATCAATAAATAGAGGTGCCTCAGCGAGAATACCCATTGCATCACTCAGCTTTGAAAAATCATCCTCCGAAAGTTTTCCAGTCTTCAGTTTCCACGCATCAATATCGGCTTGTGCAACCAAAAGCCTGTCTATAAGCTCTTCCCTACTCATTTCTAGCGAGAAAAATCCAACCGGGCGTTTCAGCTCAACTGCAACATACTGAGCGATATTCATTGCTAGGGAGGTGTTATGAACCACAATATCATTTGCAATGAAGTTGTGGGTTTTATCAATCGCCAAATCGTATACACGCTTTACTCCTACCCGTCTAATGCTTACTATTTTGTCCCAATAAAGATCACTTTCCGCCAAATACAATAGTTTTCTTGAGTTTATTGCTAAAGCAACTTCCTTAAGAGTCTCTCTTCGTAACTGTCTTTTATTAACACGGATATTGTGCGTCAAGTTTCGACCCATTTTCCTATAAACCTCTCTCCATGTCATTTCCCCCTTCTCTTTGATAACCAATTTCCAAGCATCCATTGGTATCGTATCTTTAGACCATGTTTTTGGGATATTTACAGTTTTTGCCAATTTCTCTAGTTTTCTTATTTTGTCCTCTTTACCAAAAATACCTATTTCCTTAATAAACATTAGAATGTTTGTCGCACCCATAATCTCCAATTCAAACGATTTTTTAAAACCCCCTTTATATCTAACTTTCTTCTCTCTGAGTCTGGCCAAAATACCGAACCTTAAGAGAAGGTGTTTTACTCCTTCTGCTAATTTGTACGATGAAGAAGAAAAACTGATTCTACCCACTCCCCTAGATTTTGAGGGCATTGCGCTTCCTTCACATGCAAAAAGTCTATTAAGAAATAATCTCAGATTTTCCTTATTTAATTCAAAAACTTCTCTCGGTATTTCTTTTTCTATCGACAGTTTTCCCATTACACCTAGGGAGGTTAACCAATTGGAAACAGGGTTTTCCCTATCTATCCTTTCTGTATCTTCTCCTAAATATTCACTCAACTTTTTATAAGTAGATACACCAGGCAGAGAAACACCCGAAACCCACGCATCTACAAGTGCAGGACTTACACTAAGGATTAAAGCTAATTTTGTATGAGTTAAGTGGTTTTCTGTCATTTTTTTGCTGATTCTCTTGGCAAATTTAATTCGTAAATCTTTTCTATACGGATCTTTCTTTATTACAGTAACTGTAGGGGTTCTAAACCTAATCTTGCTTTGCTTTACCAACCTGGTGGTTACATCACCAAATTTTTCAACTGAATCACAAAAATCAGATAAAATAATATTGTTGCTATTAGTAAATCTTGGAGAAGAAGATGTCACACCCCCATCTCCTAATAGATAAGCCAGGATTTTTACTCTCCAACTGTCCCAAACTCTATAGCCAAAATATTCCATCTTTCTTGGAATAGCTATTCTTACCCCAACTTTAAGTTCTTCTACTTTTTTCCAACCGTTAATTGTCAGTAATGGATGGACGGCCGTTGCTTCAAGTTTATTACCTAAGGCAGTCTTAATCTCATAAACAGGCTTTTTACCATCATCCACAAAGGCTGAGGGGTCAATTCCTCCATGAATCTTAAAATTACTATCCAATGTTGAGATTTTAACTTCCTTATGAGAAACAATATCTGATATTGTTTGCCTTCTACCCGTACTAGAATCAATTACTAACGTATCTCCTGCCACACACTTTCCAACTCCAGGGCGCGCGGCTAAAACCAAGAGGTTTGATTGCTGCATTCCGGCCAAAGCATCATCCAAATCAGGGAAGCCAGTCGGGACACCCCTCATGCCAGCTCCAGATTTATGCAACTCATCAAGTCTGTCAAAACTTTCTGCCAAGGTATCCCGAACTGAAGTAAAAGCCTTAGTTGAAGATCTCTGACTTAAGGAAAAAATTTCACTTTCGGCTTTATCAAGAGCCTCGCTTGCTCCCAATCCTTCATCCATCGAAACTTCAACAAGTCGGGATGCTGCCGACATCAAAGATCTTTTCGTGGCAGTATCCTTAACAATTCTTCCGTAATGCTCAACGTGAGCCGCAGTCGGAACTTTATTAGCAAGGTCTGCTAAAAACGACGAACTCCCGATACTTTTAAGAGCTTTCATCTTCTTAAGCCTCTCCGTAACAGTCAAAACATCAATTGGGATACGCTCTTCATAAAGATCAAGGCATGCGTTATAAATATCTCTGAGGCGTTCATCGTAAAAATCTTCAGGAAGCAAAAATTCTGCAACAGCAATAACCGCGTCCTTATCAATAAGCATCGCTCCAAGAACACTTTCTTCTGCTTCCTGGGAATGAGGTGGGACTC
The DNA here is from genome assembly GCA_049523135.1 of Candidatus Microgenomates bacterium. GTDB lineage: Bacteria > Patescibacteriota > Microgenomatia > UBA8517 > UBA8517 > JBEKNE01. The sequence continues at coordinate 605,869 of JBEKNE010000001.1, forward strand.
TAAGTTGGTTTGATTGTACTGCCATATAACTTACTTATATAAACCCCTTTAGGCAGTATGTAAACTACTTTCTTTCCAGAATAATAACTTTAGTACTCTGGTCTTCGACGATATCTTCTTTTTTGACTGAAAATTTCGGCAGAGTTTCTACTGTCATACCAATTTCTTTTATAAAAGTTTCTTTCGGCTCCAATGACGCAAACTGGTCCCCTTTCATTTCGGGAATTTTATAATGCATCGGGATAATAAAATAGGGGTCAATCTTGGAACAAACTTCCACCGCTTCTTTCGGACCGATTGTAAAAAATCCTCCGACGGGAATCATCAGAATATCTATTGAACCCATTTCATTAACCAGGTCATCGCTTAGGCTATGACCCAAATCCCCAAGGTGAGCGAGTCTTAAACCGTCCGCTTCGTAAACATAAATCGTGTTTTTCCCTCTTTCGGTTCCCCCTTTATTATCATGGAAAGACGGGTAACCGATTATCGATACTCCGTTTATTTCATATTCACCCGGTCCGTCAACAATCTTTTTAACATTACCGACTTTATCGGTAGCATCGTGGTCGTGGTGATGGTGGGAAACCGTTACGATATCCCCTTCAACCCCACTGTATTTAATTCCAACCATAGCGGAATCAAAAGGATCGGTAATCACGGTTGCTGTTTTTGTTTTAATTTTGAAAGAAGAATGCCCTAAATATGTGATGTCCATTGGTATTTGCACTCTAGCAAATACTCCCGCCCTAATCAATACCTTTTTACCTTGACTTAAACTGTCTCTTCGGCTATATTGTGGTTTCGATGAGAAAAGAACTGATTTGGGCCATTGTTATAGGAATACTTTTTGGATTGATAATTGCATTCGGTGTATGGAGAATAAATCTTTCCACAAAATCCAACTCCCAAGGCACCCAACCCACACCAACCCCCGAAAGTCCGGTTACCGAATTTAACATTACTCTGAATAACCCCTCAGAAAATGACGTGGAGGTAGCGACTCCCGTTATCGTTTCCGGAATAACAAAAGCTTCAACTTGGGTAGCTTTCTCGGGCGAAAAGGGAGATTATCTCACGGAAAGCGATACGGGCGGAATTTTCTCCAAGGATATAGACTTGGCAGCAGGAGTTAATCAAATTAAAGTTACCGCGCTTGATTCTCAAGGAAACTCGGTTTCCCAAAAAGTGTTGGTTGTTTATTCTTCGTCATTCCAAACCTCATCCCCTTCGGCAACTCCTTCAACAATTCAGGAAAAAGTTAGTGAAAAAGTCGCTCAAGCCCAAAATCAGCCCAAGGCTTATATCGGAACGGTAACCGATATTGCCGATTCAACAATTCAAATCAAATCCCTTGACAGTCAAATTGAACAGATTGCGATAGGAGGAGATGGAATCACGGCTCTAAATACAAAAGGAACAAACAACAAAACAATAAAACTGACCGATATTGCCATCGGAGACTTCATAGTCGCCATGGGATATGTAAACGCTAATGAAGTACTAAATGCCCAAAGAATTCTGGTAACGGATCCTGTTACCGAACCAGAGGTTAGTGTTTCCCTCGCCAAGGTAACCGACACTTCCAAAAAATCCATAACAATTTCCGATACCAAAACCGGAAGCCAAAGTACCCTGACGCCGGATAAAAACACCGACCTTGAATCTTTTGCAAACGGCAAGGAAACAACTATAAAACTTACCTCAATTAATAAAGGAGATGCCGTTATCTACGTTTCCGACCAAACCGGAACCCCGGCAATCTTGCGTTCAATCTTCGATCTCGGTGCCTCCCAAAACTAATTAATATCCTATAACTTGACTTTTACCCAAAATGTCTTATAATATGCGCGGGCACATTAAAAACTTGGTCAATTAAACCTATTTTATGCTTGATTTTCCCAAAGGAGGGAAAAATGTCTAAAAAATTGTGGTTTTTGTTTATGCTGGTCTTTTTGGTCTCTTGCGGCGAAGCATCTGCGCCTACTCAGGCTCAGATTCCAACCGTAGTTCCGACCCAGGCGATAGCGTCTTCAACTACCCCTGCTACGTTCATCTACCCCACCAGCCTTATTGATTGCAATAAGGACACCGGGAATGAAGACGTGATGATAAAGATTAGTGAGCTTGAAAATGCTGATGAAGTGCGAGTCTTGGAAGCCAACGACGAATATTCACTTTTCTGGGCTGACGGGAAACAAATTTGTCTGGCCGTTTACGGAGATGATGTGGATATTGTATCCAACACCATCACCCTTGACGGTCTATCCGAAAAGCATACGTATTCCGCTGGTTTTCAAAAGAAGGATGATTATGCCACGAACTGGCAGCTTTTCGGGAAGGCAAGCTTAGACTACATAGTACAAGGAATGGAAGGTGGCTATGTAAATGTCACGGGTGTTCTTATTACTTCCCCGTCGGAATTTGGACCGAATGATGCAGTTGTTAAATCAGTATGGGCGGATCAAAAAGCAGCGATCGATGCCGCGGGTGCAAAATACTTTAGCAGTTCGACAACGTCAATGCATCTCGGTCAGGGTGAACCAACGCCTCAACAGATGTGTGATGAAATGAAGCGTTGGGAATTTATCGCCCCGATTCCGGATCAGGTATATGGTCTCTGCCACAGTAAATGGCCGATAGATGATTCTCCCTACGATACCACAATTGCTGCCACCGACAAGGATGCCGTCTCTCCCAATTTTCAGACCGTTTTTCGGATCTATGTCAGTAATCCCGATCCAACGGATTTTAAAAACGTAGAAACCCTGGAACAGGGTCAAAAAATCGGAGACTACACGGTTGAAAAGCTTTGCGTTCCAGTCACACAGGACGACATAATTCAGACACTAAACAATAGTGGTGATACATATGTTAACTACTACAAAGACCCTGTGGGAATTAAGCTTTCCGGATATAACTATTCGGTTGCTGTTCCCCGCGGTGCATATGTGGTTTTTGGTCCAGGTGTGACGAATGATGATGGATCAAACTCCTTCATATACGACCAAAGTAATATACAGAGTGATGTTCAGATGTACCAAATTTGTCCTTAATTGACCCAAGTTTGCCCACCGCCTGGGATTTTTAACTAAAAACTAAAAATCCCAGGCAAGTCTTTTTAAAATTTGACAACCAAAAATATAGTGCTAAAATACTTTTTTGCTATTTAAAACTTAGACCCTGGTTCCTTGCTCACCTATTTGGGTGGGCAACGAACTGAGATTTAAGGATTAGACAAATTACAGTTAAATAAATCCGCTATTACCGTCAGTCACGCGACGGGATGGAGCCTCCCAAATAGAGGCCGCAGCTAAAGCGTAAACTCAGTGAGATCGATAATAAAGGGAACCGAAAGGTTCCTTTTTTGTTGGTTAAAGGTTAATATTAAATATATGCAAAGAGGACCGGTTACACCGAAAGGATTCGGAGACATAATGCCCGAGGAGGCGGCTAAAAGGCGTTTTATGATAAACGCTATTGTTCCTGTGCTTGAAAAATATGGTTTTGTTCCTCTCGAAACTCCTACTGTTGAGTTTGCCGAAACTCTTCTTGGAAAGTACGGTGAAGAAGAAAAGCTTGTCTATCAATTTGAGGACAAAGGTGGCAGAAAGCTGGCCTTAAGGTATGATTTGACCGTTCCTCTGGCCCGCTTTGTGACCAATAATCTTGGACTTCTTAAACCGACTTTCGGTAGATACCAAATCGGACAGGTTTTTAGAGGCGAAAATCCCCAGAAAGGCAGAAAGCGTGAATTTACACAATTTGACTTCGATACTGTCGGATCAAATGATGTCTCGGAAGATGTAAAAGTTATAGCCGCAGGCATCGAAGGAGCCCGAGCAATCGGATTAAAGGACGCAATTATGCAGATTAATGACCGAAAGTTGTTTGATAAAATCGGTTTTTCAAAAGAGGCAGTCACGGCTATAGATAAAATCGACAAAATTGGTAAGGATGCAGTCATCGAGCTTCTCAAAACTACTGACCTGAAAGAGGCCGAAAGAAAGTTTGAAGAATTGGAAATGGCCAAGGAAACAGATAGACTATCACAAATCTTTATAGAATTAGCAACCAGGGGTTTTGAAAAAGAGAAAGATTTTACTTTTAATCCCTACTTGGCTCGCGGACTTGACTATTACACCTCAACTATTTTCGAACTCAAGCTCAATAAAACCCCCGGAGGGCTTTCCATAGGCGGCGGAGGGCGCTATGACAATCTCATTGGCGTCTTTGCGGGGCGCGATATTCCCGCTGTCGGATTTTCATTCGGAATTGACCGGATAATAGATCTTCTTCCCTGATCCCTAATTGAAAATTGTTAATTGATACTTGATAATTGTTGTATGAATCCTGCCCGAAAGCGCGCCTATGTCGAACTTCTTGTTATTGCGATTGTTTGGGGAATAGCTACTCCGATCATTAAATATACCTTGGGGGGCTTTTCTCCTGCCGTATTTTTAACCTACCGTTTCTTTATTTCAACAATAGTCGCACTGATAATATTTACCTTTACCGGTTTTAAGTTCCCCAAAAATCCGAAAATATTCGGCGTAGTCCTATTAAACGGTTTTTTAATTACAACAGTTTCTTTGGGACTGCTTTTTTTAGGAACCGCAAAAACAACCTCAATAAACTCAAATATTATTTCTGCAACAGCCCCCATTATGATTGCTATTGCGGCTGTGTTCTTTCTTAAGGAGCATATTACAAAAAGAGAAAGTATAGGCATTTTAATAGCCTTAAGCGGAACTTTAATCACAATTATTGAACCTTTATATACACCTCAATCTGGCTTTGGAGAATTAACCGGAAATTTACTGGTTTTTGCCGCAGTAATCGTAACTACCGCCACTGCCGTTATTGCCAAAATAATTCTCAGAGATAATGTTGACGCCCTTTTTGCAACTAATATTTCCTTCATTGTTGGTTTTATAACAATGCTTCCTTTTTCTCTTCCTCAAATTCTAAATTCCGGATTTAAGGACATAACTTCGGTCCCCCTTTCTTATCATCTTGGAGTTTTTTATATGGCTATTATTTCAGGCACTCTTGGATATTATCTCTGGCACAAAGCCGAGAAAACTATTGAAATCAGTGAGGTGAATCTGGTTGCTTACCTTTATCCCGTTTTTGGTACTCCCCTTTCAGTACTCTGGCTGGGAGAAAAAATAACCCCGTTTTTCGTTATCGGAGCCGTTGTCATAGCCTCCGGCGTCATTCTTGCCGAATGGAAGAAAAGACGATATAATTGACGTTCAATATATGAAAACCGCAATTCATCCAAAGTGGTACCCGGAAGCCAAAGTAATCTGTGCCTGTGGAAATACCTTCACGGTAGGCGCAACTGTGCCCGAAATACATGTTGAACTTTGCTACAATTGCCATCCTTTCTATACCGGACAAATGAAATTTGTTAATACGGGAGGAAGAGTTGATGCTTTCAAGGCTAGGGTGAAGGGCGCTACAAAACATATATCTAAAACTGAAAAGAGAAAGGCTAAAAAGGAAAGAAAACTTCAGGAAGAGGCCGGAAGGCCTGAGTCACTTGCTGAACTACGTAAGCAAGCGTAATTTAGATGGAAAATCAAATAGTATTTCTTGAAATCAGGGGTGCCACAGGGGGTGACGAAGCTAAACTCTGGGGGCAGGACCTTCTTAGAATGTACTCCCGCTTCTCTCTCAAAAAGAACTGGAAAGTTTCTCAAGTTGCCGATAACACGCTCAAAATTTCAGGTACCGGTGTTTTTGACAGCCTCAAAAACGAATCGGGCGTCCATAGGGTTCAGAGGGTTCCCGTAACCGAAAAGCGCGGCAGAATTCAGACTTCTACGGCTACAGTTGTGGTACTTCCCGAAATTAAAGAAACCGAAGTTCAGATTAATCCCAATGATCTTGAGTGGCAATTTACGCGTGCAGGAGGTCACGGAGGCCAGAATGTTAATAAAGTCTCAACCGCAGTCAGGTTGGTTCATAAACCCACCGGTACCGTCGTAGAAGCCCGCGAGGAGAGGTTTCAGGAGCAGAATAGACAAATAGCGCTCTCGCTCCTCCGGTCCCGTCTTTGGGAGCGTCAGGAAGCCGAAAAGTTACGCACGGTTGCAGGCTACAGGTCAGTAATAGGTAGGGGTATGAGATCAGAAAAAATCCGCACTTATAACTTCCCTCAGGATAGGGTCACAGACCACAGAATCGGAAAAAGCTGGGGAAAACTTGAGACTATTATGGATGGCGACCTCGATCGTGTTATCGAACTGACCAAGAGCGTTCAGTAAATTATTGAGGAGATTCGGTAAGCGTAACTTTTATTTCCTTTGAAGCGCTATTCCTCCAAATCTCAAGAGTCAGGGTATCACCAGGCTTTTTACCAGAAACCAGATCTCCCAAACTTGTAGAAGTACTATTCAAAGAATTTCCGTCAATTTTGTAAATGATGTCGCCTACTGCCACACCGGCTTTTTCAGCAGGAGATCCCGATACAATACTGACTACATAAGCCCCTTGCGGAACCTGATTTAAAAGCGCAACCTGCTGAGTAAGCATCTGATATTCAACTCCCAGATACGCTTTTGCCGGAAACTTGCCGGTTGCTTTAAAAGTATTTAAATCATCATTGACCGTACTTATCGGAATCGAAAAAGCAATGTTATTAGCGCCCTGGGCGACCGCAACATTGATTCCTATCACCTGACCGGCAGAGTTTAAAAGAGGCCCACCGGAATTACCCGGATTAATTGCCGCATCGGTTTGAATTACATCATCAAGACGCTCAACATAGCCCTGATAGTTGGTTCCCGCATCAATTCCCCTACCCAAGCCCGAAATGACTCCTGTTGTAACGGTATTTCTAAACTCTCCAAGAGCGGTTCCTATCGCAATAACAAATTGACCAACCTGCAGATTGCTCGAATCCCCAAGTTCAACAGGGGTAAGACCTGTCGCGTCGACTTTCAAAACAGCAATATCATTATCCGGATCACGACTTACTTCTTTTACTTCATAGGTTTTGCCGTCGGAAGTCGAAACCTTATAACTCAAAGTTGTATCGGCAACAACATGCTTATTTGTAACAATTAAACCGTCTGAAGAAACAATAAATCCGCTGCCAATATCTTGTGATGTACCTCCCTGAGTTCCTTGAGTAAAACCTCCAAATGGAGAAAACTGAATCACTTGCTGGACAGGGGCTGTTGCCGAAACGGTTACAACCGACGGCCCGACATTTTTAACAACATCGATAACGTCGCTGTCCTCTGTGACAACTTTTTGCTGAACACTAATTGGGGGCTTGGGGAAAAATTTGTCCAAAGGTTTAAAATCAAAAAATCTATCGGCAACAAAACCGGCGGAAACTCCAATTACTACAATAAGAAGTATTCCTATTACAATCAACAATCTTTTTATCGGAAGTTTTTTCATTACTCTATTTTATTAACACTTTTTTCTTAAAAAATCCTTAAAAAATTTACTGGAAAAGTTTGATGGCTGCATTCAATTGATCATCAACTGTTGAATTGTCGCTATTGGCAACAGCCACATCCGGCGTTAACCCTTTTCCGTGTACCCACGTTCCGTCCGGAGTCAGCCACTTTGCTATCGTAATATGAAGACCGGCGCCTCCCGGAATATCCTCGGGGTCCTGGATAGTCCCCTTACCGAAACTTTTATCCCCAACAAGCTTAATTCCCCGATCATCACGAAGAGCCCCAGATAAAATCTCAGAAGCAGAAGCACTTCCCCCATTTATAAGAACCACAACTTTATAATTCATCAGGCGCTGATGAAGATCTTCGGAAGGTGTTGAAGTTTTAGTTCCGTCTCCGTCCTGCTGAATCACAACGGTTGTACCCGAAGAAATAAAATCAGAGGCAATATCAACTGCCGACTGCATATACCCGCCCGGATTATTTCTTAAATCAATAATAATTCCTTTTGCATCCCCTTTTTGCAAAACCTGCGTAACCGTCTTACTCCACTCGTCTGTTGTTTCCGCACCGAATTCACTTATCTTTATATCGGCAATGTCGGATCCGCTCCCAACCCAACTTAGGCTAACTGACGGAACATTAATTTTTGCACGGGTTATTTCGGCAACAATCGGTTTGGGATCAGTTCCTCTCATTAAAGTTAAACTTACTTTTGTTCCGGCCGGTCCCTTAATATCCGTAACCGCCTCATCAATCCCAAGTCCCGTAGTATCAACATCCAATCCTTTTTGTGTATCGGTAATATGAGTAATGTAGTCTCCCGCCTTAACTCCTGCCGCTTCTGCAGGAGAACCGGTTAATGGAGCTATGACAACAAGCTTCGAATCTTTGATGCCAATTTCAATTCCGACTCCTTCAAAGGAACCGCTTAAGTTATCGTTAACAATTTTATTTTCGGAGGCCGGTAGATACATTGTGTAAGGGTCCCCCAAGGCCGATACCATTCCCTCAATTGCACCGTCAACCATTTGGGAAGGAACCAGTTTACTTTTGTCGTAGTATTTATCCGACAAATCTTTCCAGACAGTCCAAAAAAGATCCATATTAGCATTAACATCCGGAGGAGTTGCCTGATTAATGGAAATCTGAAGAGCTTTTGTAATTTGCAGCTGATATCCCTTAACTCCCAGGTAGTAGCCCCCGGCAAAGATTCCGACAGCAAAAATTACAACTAAAATTAAATTACGCACCTTATTAAAACCCACTTTAATATGCATATCAAAGATGATACTCGGTGAAAAGGGCTGACTCAAGCATCAGATTTGAGGAACAAACGGAAGAAGTCCTAAATGTCTTGCACGCTTAATAGCCAAACTTACTCTCCTTTGGTGCTTGGCACAAAGTCCGGTTCTGTCTTTTCCCAAAACCTTGGCACGGTCACTCATATACTTTGACAACGTATCAACCTCTTTGTAATCAGGGGTAGTTCCTGTTTTGCAAAAAGGACAATTTACCGCTACCGGCTCTTCTTTAATAATTCTTCTTCTTTTTTTATTGTCTTTTTTCTTTGCCATTAAAATGGAATATCTTCCTCGTTTGGTTCCTCAGCTTTTTTCTCTTCCGGTTTTTCCTCATCGGCTTTCTTTAATTTCTTAGCCGGTTTTTCAGCAATTTCTTCGGGGGCTACCTGTGGTTCAATTCCCGCTTCCGGAATTTCAATTCCGCCATCTTCAGGGTTATCACTCTTTTTGTCCAGTATGACCATATCGCTTATAACAACTTCCGTTCTTTGTTTTTGTGTTCCGTCCTGCCCTTGCCAGCTTCTGGTAGAAAGTCTGCCTTCAACGTAAACTTTTTTGCCTTTTTTAAGAAGCTGTGCACAAATTTCGGCCAATTTATTCCAGGCTACAATATTATGGAATTCGGCATCTTCCTTTTTCTCGCCGCTTTCGGTTGTCCAGCTTCTATTCGTGGCAACTCCAAAGGTACAAACCGCGGTTCCTTGAGGTGTATAGCGCATTTCAGGATCCCTAGTGAGGTTTCCTATGAGCATTACTTTATTTAAACTTCGTGCCATTTTTATTTTTCTTTTCTGATCAGGAGGTACCTGATAAGGTCCGGGTTCGTTCTTAATTTTTCATTTAACGCCTTTACGCCTTTCCCGTCAAGTTCAAGCTCAAAAAAGAGGTAAAGCCCTGTTTCGCTTTTGCCGATTTTATAGGCCAGCTCTTTTACTCCCCACTCTTTTGATTCCTTAATTGCTCCCTTAAAAATCTTAAGAGTTTTTTCCATCGCCTCGGTAATTCTTTTCTTTTTGGCGGCCCCCGCTTTGCCGTCTAGTACCAAAGTCAGTTCATATTTATTCATAGCCTCGTTATTATAAATTAGAAATCACTTTTTGGCAATCGGAATCGGAGGCTGGGCTAAATTTTGATATTTTAAATCGGTGTAGTAAACTGCTTCAGAATGGAAAGGGTACCGAGTAGCGATTTAGATTGTAGAGAGCATTGTCCGTTTGTCCGGCCCGGTCACGAAAGGCCCTGTGGTACCGGAAAAACACCTGGATTTGAGTGCGATAAAGCCCAGCAGGAGGTTAAAAGAATACTTCCGTCATCGACTTCAATTTCCCCATGCGGAGAGATTGTTTTAATTTACAGAGGTCATAAGAGACTTGGAACCTTATCTGACGGAACTATCATAATGACAAGATAAATCAGTTTTTTATCTTAAGTCCCGATCTTGAACTCAACCACTTCTCCGTCTTTCATTATATAGTCCCGGCCTTCCGAGCGGACCTTTCCTGCATCCCGCACGGCTTTCCAGCCGCCAAGAGAAACAAAGTCATCAAAAGCTACAATATCGGCTTTAATAAAATTCTTAATAAAATCCGTGTGGATAACTCCCGCGGCTTCCTGGGCATTAATTCCTGCCGGAATTGTCCAAGCACGAACTTCCTTCTCCCCTGCCGTCAAAAATGTGATTAGGCCAAGTGTGGCAAAGGCTTTTTGGATAAGTCTTTCAAGTCCTGACTTTTTAATACCAAGGTCCTGCATATAAACTTTCTGGTCCTCGTTGGAAAGCTCGGAAAGTTCCGACTCGGTCTTGGCGCAAATCGCCACAATCTGGTTTTTATTAACTTTAAATTCCTCAGCGTATTTTGACTCAATATCGTATGCATCTTTAAGCGTGTCTTCATCGACATTCAAAACAATCAAAATCGGCTTGAAGGTAAGAAGGCTTAAACTCTTAGAGATTTTTTCTTCCTCTTCGGTTAAACCCGCTTCCCGCGCCGGAATCCCCTTTTGCAGAGCGTCTTTGAGTTTTGTAACAACCGCCCACCATCTGATTAAATCCTTATCGGGAGTATTACCCGGATCCTTTTGCTTCTCCAAAGTTTGATAGTCAGCAAGTTTCAATTCCGTTTCCACTACTTCAAAATCGGTTTTGGGGTCTGTCACACCTTGTTTGATAATGTCGGGGTCGGTAAAAGCCCTGACGACATGGCAAACTGCAGAAGTTTCCCTAATGTGACTTAAAAATTTATTTCCAAGTCCTTCCCCTTTTGAAGCCCCGGCAATGAGACCTGCAATATCAACAAACTCAACAGTTGCAGGAACTTCGGGAGGCAGACTTATCATATTCTCAGCCTTTTTTGTTACTTCGGCAAGTTTCGTTAGACGTTCATCAGGAACAGGAACTACTCCGATATTCGGTTCAATTGTGGCAAAAGGGAAATTGGCAACATACGCCTGCTGCTTTTTAAGAAGCGCATTAAAAAGTGTAGATTTTCCTACGTTTGGTAAACCTACGATCCCACAAGAAAGTTGACCCATGACTAGATTTTAACATACTTATTTACTTTCAATTAACTCTTTAAAATAGTCTCCCGTTATTTGGGGTTTAATTCCGGAGCTTATGTATTTTTTGATCTTATCCTTAAACGTAAAGTTGTCTACAACATATATATTCATGTGTTCTTCATTACCAGAATCTCTATCATGATGATGAAATGTATATTCAACACAAATTCTCTCACCCGAGTCTAGTTTCACTAACCGGAGAGTGTAAGTTTCCATCCCATGATCGAAGATGATTTCATCCTGATATCCTCTTGTTAAGACGTCTCGAACATCGATAAATCTTACACGACGAAAATCTGCAAACCTAGTATGAAAAGGGTCTTTTCTAAAATCTTCAAGAGTTGGGTAACCACGATCCCCAATCTCTCTCCAGAATTCATCTTGATTAATCTTATTTCCGGACCAATCTAGCAAGTCCTGACCATCTAAAAAATCAGAAATATTTTTTGTTGCCGATTTCGTCCAATCGAGTGTTTCCTGAGATGAAAATTCTTTTGAACCATCATATGCGCCAACAATTGGAATATTAGCATCTGACAATTTATTTAATTGGTTGGTTGTGTAATTTAAAGCATTATCTGTTCGAAATATCGGCCCGTTTATTAAAATCCAACCTTTGTTACGAAGAACCTCTGTTGAAGGAAGTTCTGATGATTGATTCCCCATAATCCAATCGGCTACTTCTTTATGTTGATCTTTATTTGCCTTAAAAAACTCACCAGATGGAGATAACCACCCATCACTTCCTGGCACAATGTGATCAGTTTTTGGAAATCTTTCTGGTTGTTGGGCTTTTTCAATAACTTTATCCATTTTTATTTCTGGTTAATTATAACTCAAAACATCAGGAACTAGTTTTGATAATTTGCCCCAATTCATTCCTTTCAATGATTAAACGCTCTTTATTAGCCTTGGGAAGAACTACCTTGAAGTAAAAATCAAATTGTGGGACAGTGAAAAGACTATCCCGCATGAGAGCTGTGACATGGCTTGATTTTAGCACCCAAACATTCAAATAAACAGTTACTTTATATCTCCTATTTTGGTACCTTAATAAAAATAAACAACCCCACTATTGTCATCGCCTGCTAGGACATACATTAGGTACAAATTTTTACAACAGCTGAAGCTAAATTAGCAAATCTTTGTCCACCCTTCTCTATATATGATATAGATAGAATGGATCTCTTTCCTACACTCATGCACAAAATTGTAGTATAATCGCTTTCGTATTCTGCCTTTTTTAATCTACCCTGTTTACTGCTTCTGCTCATCTTAAAATTACTACGCCATACAAAACACTTTCTGACATTACTGAAAAACAACAAACAATTATTGAACTTGTATATAAGTTTAGATTTATCAACAGAAAGCAAATACAAGAAATCATGGGTCATAAAGATGCCCATAGAATTAACTCATGGCTTAAAGATTTGGTTGAGAAAAACTACCTGGGAAGAATTTATTCACATAAACTTCTGGAAAATACGAAGCCCGCAGTTTACCATCTCAATAACAATGGTATTCTCTGGTGCAAAATAAATATGGGGTGGAAATACCGTAGAGATGATAACCAACTCTCGGTTTCAGAAATAAAAAAATTCTATGAAGATAAACACGCATCAGAAATATTCAGAAACCATTGTGTGAATATTTGCGAAATTTATCTTAGGTTTAAGAATTTAAATAGAAACTTTCAATATGAATGTATAACAAAAACTGAACTATGGACAATGCAAAAAGAGGATGAGGATTTTCAAGAAAAGAAAAACTGTATTCCTGATTTATTCATTGAAAAGATCGGGAAAAAAGGAAAGTCAATAACTTATTTGCTCAACCTCATAGATCCCCACGTTCCACAATATGCACTTGAATACAAAGTAAACAAATATATAAAACTCCATGAAGAGGGAGATTGGAGCAATTATGACACCGATAACAAAAAATTCCCCATAATCATATTTATTTTCCCCACACAACAAAAACTCAATCGTTTGGCAAATTTTATACAAGAAAGTTTAGATGAATTCTATATTGAAGAAGTCATATTTATTCTAACAACCTATGAAAAAGTAATGAAAGAAGGATTGGGCAACGACAATATTTGGAAAATAATAAGTAAAAGGTAAATTTATATCACAGATATTCATTGCTTCTCAAATAAATCACAGACCATTCCCATCTGAATTAAACCCAGTAATTATCTTTAGAAATAATCACCATCCTTGATTCCGGATAGCGGGATGCAAATGCCTGGTTAATTCTCTGTGATTTACTTTTAATTTCCACCGCAATAGTATTGTGATTTGGCTTATTTAAAATCAGATCCACTTCCGAACCGCTCTTAGTTCTCCAGTAATTAAAACTATATCCAAAGCCTCCATAATAATTGTATTTCAAAAGTTCGCTAACGATAAAGTTTTCAAACAACTGACCGGCGTCTCCCCTGTTCTCAATTGGCTCAAAATTGTTTATCAAAGCATTTCTTAGTCCTGTATCATAAAAGTACACCTTAGGCATCTTTGCAATTTCATCTCTTTTCCTTGATGAATAGGGTTTAACGGTGAAAATAATAAAGCTTTGCTCGAACAGTTCGATATATCTTTTTACAGTCCTTGCCGAAATGCCCAGCTTGGATGATAATTCGGCATAATTTATCAGAGAACCAATTTGATATGCCAGAAGTTTAAGTAACGAAAGAGCCGCAGATTTATTTTCCAAAAGTGATAATTCAACTAAATCTTTGAACACAACGCTGTCAATCAGATTGATCAAATAGGCCGAATCACTAGGATGAGATTGCATGGCAGGGTAAAGCCCATATACTAAAATGTTGTTATGTATCGCTTTGTGATCATATTGTTTGAAAACTTCTCGAGCTTTTTCTCCATTGGTTAGGGTTTCCATAGGCCCAAATGACAGATCATTATCCAGACCGTTTTGAACCAAATATTCACTCAGTGACAGTGGGTAAAGGTGGTAATCGATTTTACGTCCTGCGAGACTCTCCGACGCTTTATTTTTAATATTAAAAGCAGATGACCCTGTAATAATAAGTTTATACTCTGGAAGTTGATCAAAAAATATCTTGGCAGCACGTCCGGGATCGTCTAGTTTATGGATCTCGTCAACCACGACAAAGCCGTTATTTGTATTCAACAGCTGCCTATAAACTGCCGGATCGTATCGTTCAAGGGCTATTTTTACGGGCTCGTTATCAACCGTTAAATAAAGTGCATTAGGAAAAATCCTTTTAAGAATCGTAGTTTTACCAACCTGACGTGCTCCCAACAGGACTAAAACCTCCCTATATTTAGCAAAATGACTATTTAGAGCTTGGTCAAGATGCCTGATTAACATAGCAGATACATAATAGTCTATACTTTTATGTATGTCAAGTACCGTTTAGTCAATACGATTTACAAATAGTTGTGCTTTTCGTAAAGCATAATTTTCACCCCATTCACTCCTAATTCATCAGGGCCAAGAACCGAACTAACAATCTTCCCCAACTCGTCTCTTTCGACAATTAATCTAAAAGTTCTTGGTGGAGGTAAAGGTATTACAAGTTCAAAAAGACAGCTTTTGAGCCGGAATAATTGCTTCGGAAAGAGTAGCCAACACAAGACCGCGTCCTACCAGATTTGTAACAATTTGTCCCATATCCGCCACATCATAAGGCCGCATCATATGACAAAGAAGAAGTCCCCCGGGTTTGGCTTCATCTAGAACTCGGTTAAGTGTTGCTTTATCCATTCCGCCGCTCTCGCAATTCCATAATGCATGTTGCATTCCGTACTTGGCACCGACTTTAAGAACTTCATCATCATAAGCTCCTCCCAGTGCTCTAAAAAAAGCTGGCTGATAATTCGGAATAATCGAATCCATCGCCTCCAACCACAACGAGAATTCTTTATCAAGCTGAGAAGGCTTCATTGCCGTTAACGGAGTATCGCCATGGGTAAAAGTGTGACAACCAATTTCGTGACCCTCATCAACAATTCTTTTGATTAAGTCTGTGTTCTGCCAACCACGAGCTTCCCCTTTAGCCAGCCATGCCAGATTATGACCAATCGGAAAAAAGGTCGCTCTTGCCCTTCCTTTTAAAGCATCAAGAATTGTTTTTAATTGATCCGGGGTAATAGGAAAGTCGTCAATTGTAATCGCAAACATATTCCGACTTGCGTCAACAGAATTGATTGGATGTTGAATCAAGAAGTTCTGTTGTTCAACCGTTAATTTTAGTCTATCCACTATTGGTGAAGTTTTCGTTTCGGTAGCTGTTGCAGTTTGTGTTGCGGTTGCGGTGTCTGTTGGTTCTTGAGTTGCAGTCGCAGTTGAGACTTTCGTTAAGGTTGCTCCTGGTGTAGCTGTTCTGGGAACGAGTCCAACTTTTCCACAGGCGTCAAGAAATGCTAAGCTTCCCAATCCCAGAGCTGCAGCTCTCACTAAATCCCCAAATTCCCTTCTGCTCATAGGGGCATTATTGAGAACTTTATCAATAACTCCCGAGGGGATACCGACTTCAACCCGGGGTGCTGGTTGTTCACGGTCTTTCATTGTATCGGTCATATTCTACCTTGATAATACAAATTACAGATTTAGAGTGCAAGAAGAGCAAACAATCCTTTGGGAAAAGTTGAGTCCCGCTTTAAAAGAGGGTTATATCGAATTGAAGTCTAGGCGGATTGGGAAGATTTTAAACAATTCATTACCAATTTCATAACTTCGTCCTTGGTAGTATTTGCTTTTACAATGTAATTACAAACACCAATTTCTTTGGCAACTTTTTCTTCCGAGTCCAGATTGGTTGAGATAACCACCGGAATTTTTTGTGTAGCGGGATTTCTCTTGAGCTCTTCCAATACGTCAAACCCATTTTTCCCACCAGGTAACATAATGTCAAGAATAATTAGATCGGGTTTCTCGGATTTAACAAGTGTCAAGCCTTCTTGCGCAGTAGTAGCCCCTATAACACTAATCTCTTCCGGTTTAAACATTTCTTTATAAGCTTTGACAAGCGCTATATCGTCCTCAATTACAAGAATTTTTTTTGTCATGTCAGCTAATTTGAGCTTGTACTTCCGCAGGTGGTACAAGTACTTCTTTTACTTTTATCACCAAATCCTCAAGTTTCCAATCGGCCTTTACCAGATAGTAGGATGGCTCAAGGACGGTTACATCGTTAATAATTTGATCGCTGTCACTATTTAGGTTTGTTAAAATAATCACTTTGACGGCTTTACCCCATTCATTTTCTGTTCTTAACTTCCTGAACATTGTCATCCCGTCCATAACCGGCATAATAATATCCAAAAGAATGAGGTCTGGGTGATCAGCAAGTGCGAGGTCTAAACCTTCTTGGCCGTTTTTGGCACTTATAACCGCAAAGCCTTCTTGCGTGAGTTTATGAACCAAAACACCCTGCAAGGCTACGTCATCTTCAACAATAAGTATTTTCTTCATATTACCATCCCTAGCCCTTCTTTGACCTTCTTAACCACATCCTTAAGCTCCCAATCGGACTTTATTAAATAATCATACACCCCCTGGAGACGCGACGTCGCTTTTTCTACTTCGGACAGGTTTGTCAACACAATCACTTTGGCATCCTTACCCCACGAGTCTTTTCTTAAGTTCGCAAGCATGGTCGTGCCGTCCATAACCGGCATGATCAGATCCAGAAGAATAATGTCGGGGTGATTGGAAAGGGCGACGCTTAAACCCTCCTTACCGTTTTTGGCACCCAAAACCACGAAACCTTCACGGGTAAACTTATCAACTAGTGCAGATAGTAGGGTTCGTTCATCGTCAACGATTAAAATTGTTTTTGGTTCTTCTGGCATAATTATGAAAGCGTCTTTGTTCCTTCCTTTTTCTTCATACCGGCAATAGGAATTGTAACAAAAAATGTTGTTCCTTTGTTTTCCTCGGACGTAAACCAGATTTTCCCGTCGGAATTATCAATAATAGATTTGACGATATAAAGACCTAAGCCGGTGCCTTCTGTATCTTTTTCCCTGACATTATCGGCCCTGAAAAGCTTGGTAAATATTTTGTCTTGCAGATTTTTGGGAATGCCGTAACCCGTGTCGGAAATTTTCATAAGAACATTCTTTTGTTTATCCAAAGAAAGTAAAATCTCAATTTTTCCGCTTTCGGGAGTATATTTCACAGCATTAGATAAGATATTTTCAATTATCATATGCAGGAGTTTAGGATCGGCAGGTATGATAGGAATATTCTTTCCGAACGAGTAGGACAATTTTATCTTCTTGTCATCAACCTGCTTCTTGTATTCGTCAATCGTATCCTTGATAGCCTTGGACATATCGGTTGGTTTCGGTTCAATCACAAATGTTCCGAGCTCAAGACGGGAAACATTTAAAAGAGCGTTAACTAAAGTTACCATCCTTTGATTGCCATGGTACACTTCGTCTAAATACTTTTTCTGTTCTGCGTTCAATTTCCCCACATCCCCGGTCATAAGCATTTCCGTATACCAATTAACAACAGAAAGCGGGGTGCGGAGTTGGTGGCTGGCAAGAGATACAAATTCCGTTTTGGCCTTGTCAACCGCTGCTTCTTTTGTAATATCGCGGAATACTTCTACCACACCGGTAAATTTGTTTCCTAAAAGAACGGGTGAAGTGGTAATTACAACAGGAAATGTGGTACCATCTCTGCGTTTATAATAGCTAGTAGTAGTAGTAGTAGTAGTAGTAGTAGTAGCGCGTTCCTTAAGAACTATGTTAATTGGACGTTTCGATTCGGGCACCACTGTTCCGTTCTCGTCGGTCATGATGATAGCCTTGGTAAGCAATTTTCCCCGTACTTCAACTTCTTTCCAACCCAACATTTCCTCAAACGCCTTATTCGTTAGCACTATCCTTCCTTTTATATCCGTGGTTACCAATCCGTTGCCGATACTCGCCAACGTCGCGTCATCTTCGGCTTTGGCATTATCAAGTTTTTCTTCCTCGACATGAAGATCTTCAAGAACATTTTGGGCAGCGATGTTTGCGTTTTTCAAATCTTGTGTCCGGTCACGCACTTCTTTCTCAAGCCAGCTGATATCTCTTGCTGCAGCGAAGACGCCAAGAACATTTCCATTATCGTCTTTGTAGACAGTGGCATTGTAAAGAACGTCCGTTTGTTTACCATCATTACTTCGGATTGTTAACGGATAGCCCGAGACGAATCCCTTAGTAAATACTTGCTGGTAGCCTTCACGGGCTTTTTCGGGTTCTGTGAAGTAGCTTGAAAAGTCGGTCCCTATAAGTTTGTCCCTAGATATGCCGACAATTTTTACAGTGGCTTCGTTGACATCAGTAATCTTGCCTTTACTGCTGATGGTTACAAACGGGTCGAGCGACGCTTCGATGAGGGAACGGGTGTAGTCCGTCTCTTTCCGCTGTCTCCAGCGGTACAACTCGACCACCACGCTTATTAACACACCCATGACAATAAACAGCGCCATCCCCACAATATCAGCCAGACTCCCGAACCAAAATGGCTCGTATGGCGTCAAAAAAAAGTAATCAACAATGAGCGCAGACGCCGCGGTAGCCAAGAGGCCGGGTCCTAATCCTCCCAACACGGCCGCAAATATCAAAAAGGGGAAGAAGGTGATATAGAGGGGCAAGTCCGATCCCGTAAAGTGTACAATTACAACGCGCAGAAAAAACGCTACACCTACCCCTACCAGGGCAAGCGCATAGGCAATGACGGATTTAATAATTTTTTTGCTCACAGAGTTATTTTTTCTTTAATCTCTCGATTTCTTTTTTAAGCTCGATCATTTTTAATTCTCTCCCCACCATATTTCTATTTGCAACCTGTAGTTCTTCAACTCGATCGTCAAGTTCTTTTCTATAAGTAATATCATCTATGGCTAGAATAATCAGCTGTACCGTATCTACTTGCTTGGCATTGAGAAGCATTGTTTTTTCACCAATTGATTCAAAAGTATGCTCAACCTCATAATCTAGAACAATTTTCTTCTCCGGCAAAATATCTTTCAGCAATTTTCTCAATTCAACGATATTCCACTGACCATTGCCTAAGTCAAAAAGAAATTTCCCCTCCGTTTCCTCCTTTGAAACTTGAAAGTTCTTGTAGAAAGTCGGGTTTGCCGAAACTACTTTAAGATCAGCGTCAAGAATTAAGAATGGTTCATGAGCTACATCTATCAGGGATGACATATAATGTACGGCACTCTCTCGAGAATCACTATTATCATTCTTCATAATTTTTCACCACCTTTCTATTTATCTTATCACCAACCACTGAAGCCCCGCCACTCGACTTTAAAGTTATTGATAAAAATTCGCAACAAAACAAAAAAGGCTACTTAAGCAGGGGCTGTTGATGGCTTAGCCTTACTTGAAGGAGAAGGAGTCTGATAGGTTTATTTTTTCAGATCCTCTTTAACTTCTTCAACTTTCTTTTCTCCCTGAGTAGTAACTTCCTCTGCTTTACCTTTGACACCGGAAGCCATATCTTCCACTTTACCTTTTACTTCATTATAAATTTTTTTGCCTTCCTTTTTTACTGCCTCACGGTTTTTCTCTTCAGAAAGGATAACAGCGGCGGCTCCGACTGCGGCACCTGCAACTGCACCAATTGCTCCGGCCTCAACCGGATTCATCCTTTTATTATTCGCCATCTTTATCACCTCCTTTTTTTACAAACATATCCTTCAAATATATAATTCCGCTTTTTAAAAAGTTCTTGAGTTCTTCAGCATCAGAGGCCACATCATCCACTTTAATAAGAATTGAGTTTAACCTTTTTAGAGTTTTTGAAAGAGAAAATGCGGCATAGCTTAAAAATCCTACCAATATTAAAAATCCGATTCCTAAAGAATAATAGAGAAAATTTAATGAAAGCATATTTTATAATATCATATTATTGGGATTCAAAATAGTAACTTAATTATCAACGTCCGCAAAAACAACCAGTCTTTTATTATAACTTTCTTTAGTCCCGTCCCAAACGCCGTCGCAAGTAATAAGATTAAGATAATTGCCGTCATTTCGGCTAAAAACTTCATCTGCGTAACCGACATCATATTCACGGCTTCCCTGAACAGTAAAGGAAGTAGTATTTCCGTTTCCATCTAGCACATATAATTTGTCACCTTTTTTTAACTGATTCAAATTAGCAAAAACCGCAGCCTCTCCATTTACCCCATCTAAATGTCCGGCAATAACAGCACTCCCCTTTTCCCCGGGACGCGGTCCAAAGTCAAACCAACCAACATCTGCTGTATCCACCGGAACTCCCATTATTCCAATTGGAGTGACGCCAACATATTCGACCGCCGCATTGACATTAATACTCGGAATTATCAGACGTACAGGAAAACCCCGAACATTATTTTGGGTACTAGCAGCCAAAACTTGGGCAGTCGCCTTCGGATTTTGGATCGGACTAAATGACTGTCGTTGGGTAGCAAAAAAAATCAGTAGAAGAGAGAGTGTTGCCAAAGCCAAACCCGTGGGTTGCCTTCTGGGAACGAATACGGGGATATCTTCAATAAAATCAACAATTTTTAATCTGAAACTCCTTCTTTGATTTTGCGAAAATCTACTCTCAATTTCTTTTATATCGGGAGTTCCAAAAACGAATTTAGACAAACTCTCATAGAGAGTTCCTTTTGGTAGTTGTCTTAAATATTTTGCGTATTCCGCAAAATACTGACCGAGCCGTCTGTTCATTTCAGCTGTGGTATCTTTTTGTTTTTGAAGTTCTTCTTCCTGCTGACTTAATGAAAGCAAGGTAAAATTCCTGTCATATTTTCCTTCCGGTTCGGCAAAAACAACAGCCCTAACAACATCAGAGACTTTTGCATCGTCAAATTTTTCAGAGATTATCTGAAGAGCCCGCGGAGAATATGGATTAGGGGCCAATTTCCAATACAACTCTGGTTCGGTGGCTATTTTCCAAGACAGAACCGATACCGTATTCTGTTTATCCATTTATCTATAAATAAGCCTTCCCAAAATAATAAGGATTACAGCCCCTATTACCGCAACAACCAAACTATAAAAATTAAAACCATTTACTCCCGATTGTCCGAAAAAGCTTAAAATGAATCCACCAACAAATGCACCAATAATACCCAAAAAGATATCCCCAACTATTCCGTGCTTACTTTTAGTAAGAAGACCGGCGATCCACCCTGCCAATACACCCAATACTAACCATATAAGTATATTCATACATTCTCACCCCCTTTTAAGAAATATTTTGCTTTCCATTTTGCGTCAGATGTGAATTAAATTCAGAAGAAAGGACGAAAGGACGGAAAAGCCTCCGACAACAAATGATATGATACCGCTACTCTGAGGAGCAAACCCTGTATTGGGTAATCCCGGTCCACCCACAAGTTTTGACGGACCGTAATTCCCTATGGTACAACTGCTTCTGGGCGCTACGCTAAACCAAATGGGTTGATTGGAAGGAAGAGAGCCTATCGTGGTTGAAAAACCTGTTACGTCAGTACTATACAGCCAGCTGCCATCTGTAAAACCATATTGGATATTAAAGGTATCCGTTCCCGAGTAAGGCGCCCAGCTTACAAAAATACTCGTGGGACTAACCCTTCTCGATTCTATAATAGTTGGCGCAACCAAATTGGGATTAAGCGGTGGACAATAGGGTGCTGGGGGTGCACCGGCAGTAGTGGGAGCTACTACTTTCGGGTTAACGCCCGCACATGTTTGACTAATAGTATTGCTTTGCAAGGTAACGGCCCCGTTGCGGGCCTGTGCCCGACCTTGGAGGGTCGCACCCGTATTCATTGTAATAGATGTAAGTGCTAAGATGCTTCCTATTAATGATGTATTCGTACCAAGCGTTGCGGAGCTTGGAACCTGCCACCACACATTGCACGGGTCGCCGCCAACAATATTGGCTGTACCCGAGGTAACAAGAGTGGCACCTGACCTAAAAACCCAGACACCCGAACCCGTAAGAGTGAGGGTCCCGGTTAAACTAAATGTATCCGCACAATAAACCCCCGGCGGGAGTGAAGCCCCGGACAAATCCTTGTTGCCACCCCCAAATTGATAGCTGGGGTCGCAAGTCCCGTTCGTACCCGTGGCAAGAGCATTATATGCGGTGACTAAGTCAGTTTTAGCATTATTTACCAGAGTTGGATTATTTCCTGCACCTCCCGCAGGCCCAGAAGGGTCTACTGCAAATATCGTACCAGACACCTCAGCATTGGTAAGCCCAGTGATATTACTACCGGCAGCCGGGCTTAACCCAACATCCCCCGTAATAACAGAGGTTGGAATGTTAGTAATTGCAGTACCGGCCAAAACCGCAAAACCAGCAGCATTTCCGAGACCCGGCGATGTTGCCGCATATACTATTTGTGGAGCAACAAAAAAGAACTGCGTCAAGATGATGAGCAGTATTGTTAAAAATTTCGTTATTCTTCCCAGTATCCCTTTCCTTATAAAGCTTCCCACAATTTATATTACAAATCAGTAACATTTAATTATTGAGCTTTTCACAGATCCATGTCAAGATCCGCTGTCTTTCAAATCAAGTTGCATCTCTTATGTCACTATTTTTGTAGTACTCAACTCCTTAAGTTTGGCCAGAAGTTCCTTCACGGTGTAATTTGAGGTGTCTATCTGTTTATTTTCAAAAGTTCTTAAGCCTTCAATGATCCTCCGGGCAAAAACGGCTTCGTCTTTCCTCAAGTCGTTTATCCTGATTTCATTTTCCATAAAAGTTTTTGAAACAATAACCAGTTCGGCAAAAAAGGGTGCCACGTTTATAAATATATTTGATACGTCCTTGATATCAACACTGTGAACTCTTGAAGACAGGAAAAAAGTGCGGGTTATAATCGTAATTCTGCCTTCCTCAATATTAATCGTGTCCGGAAATAATTTAAAAGGAAGGCCAACGGTAGATATGGTTGCCAGTATCCGATTGGATTTTCTAACCAAACCCTCCGTTGTACTTTTATCCGCACTCTTTTTGTTGGTTACAGTTTGAGCTTCCGCCAAATGGTCACTTTGATCAAAGATTTTAATACTCATATTATTTTCCCCAATCTTAACAGTTATTACAAACCCAAAAGACGAACAACCAAGACAATAACTGCAATAACAAGCAGTAAGTGGATCAAGCCTCCACCAATATGAAAAGCAAATCCTCCCAACCAGCCAACAACTAACAATATAATGATAATGTCCAATATACCCATATTTCTCACCTCCCACCTACTAAACTAGTCAGTTTGTTGTTTTTCGCCGGAGAGAACACTCAATAACTTAACAATCCCCCAAGCCACAACAGCATATACAACAATTGCAATCAGTGTCGACGATTCAAAAACCGATGTCGTTTCTATTCCTTGTGCAAGCCCGCTATGGAATATTCCCTGAAAAGGCAGAATAAAAATTCCGGTAATGCCGTAGACTAAACCTACAAAAGCATTTCCAAGACTCGCCCCCGTCAATTTGAGAACAAAACGGAAAGCCAATAGAATTTCCAAGGCCCCAAAAAAGAAATAAACTAAATATCCAACTGTCTCTGAAGCGGTCGCCTCCATTTTAACGGGAGCAACCTTAACCGTATCTGTATTGTCTTTTTGTGTAGTTACTTTTTCGCTTACAATTTCTGTCATATTTTTCACCCTCTTTCACTATATACCTATCCTTACCAATTTAAATCTAAGGATCGTAGTCTTCCTTGATTTGAAGTTTCTTAATCACCGTTTCTTTGGGTAAATAGTTGATCAGGGCTTTTTCTACAAGAGCTGTCAAACTCAATTCCTCAACAATAGCCTGGGCTTTTGCATGTTTTGTAATAGCCGGGTTCATAAAGAGAGTCAATCGTTGTTTGTTATTAATAGTTGTCATACTACACATACTACAACTAGTTGTAGTACTTGTCAAGTGCTCTTTCGCTGCTTTAAAGCTTCATCAATTAAAAATACCTGATTTTCCCTAAGAAGAGGAAGTTTGTCCTGGGCAAAAAAACCATATTCGGAAACTTCGTGAGACGGAACAAAATCGCCGCCGATTAGGATACCCGTGTAGCACATATCCAGTCGGGCACTGTCGCGGTCTGTGCGGGTTTTTAGCGAATCATCGACGCTGACGACTAGGGCGGATTCCTCTTTAATTTCCCTCTCCAGAGCTTCACGCGGATGCTCGCCGGATTTTAAATATCCGCCGGGCAAGGCCCAGGCGTGAGACCTATATGTATGTTTGAAAAGAAGAATCTCTTTTTTATCATTAAAAATAATACCGGTAACTCCGACCAAAAATTTATCCTGAAAAAAACGCATAATCACAAGTTGAACACCTTTGGAAAGATGCAGTGCCTTGTAGATTTTGGCTAAGAGGTTTTTCACAAAGAGTTTGAATCTTCGGATTTACGGCCGGACTCGTGTCTCAGTTTTTCGTTTTCCAACTCCAACTGGTGTACCCGTTTGGTTAACTCAAGTACTTCATCCTTTTCTTTTTTAATTTCTTTGTTTTTGCCGTGGAATGCAAAAGAGGTAGAAATAGAACCTATCAGATAAACCAAATAAGAAAGAATCAAGCCTATGAGTAAAGAGGCGACAATTACATAAAAGAGAGGAATATTCGAAAAGGTATAAAGGCCCAGATTAACCGTAACCGGAACGAAATTAAATTTTGATATATATACAAGTACTGAACCAACAATCAAAAAAAGAATTAAAACCAACATACTTAATTATACGCCAATCTATGAAGTAAAAATTAACAGGTCTAGGTATAAAAATGTTGATTTAGCCTATTTTGAACTTGGAGTCGGAGTTAGAGCCGGAACTACCTGATTATTAATATTTACTGCACCAACCTCAACAATTATATTTGCCGACGGATCATATAAAATTGCTTTTTGGGCTTTGGTATAAATTAGGACTACATCGCCGTTTTTGGCATTTTGGAAAAAGGTCTGATCTTTTACTTTTGAAGCATCCGTCACGGTTGCAACAGTCGGCTTTTCATCCGTGGGAAGGGCAATAAGCTTCCCTACTCTGGCAACAGTGGCATCGACTTGCGCTTGAACCGCAGCGGCACCAGGGCTTAGTCCAAACCAAGCGGGCTTTTGTTGGGCCAGGAAAACTCCCCCAGCAATTCCAAGAGCCAAAACAAGCACGTAGGTAAAAGATTTAAATAACTTCCCTCCCCACCTCTTGGCTTGCGGTTTGATTTCCGGAGTTTGATTTTCCATATACGTCGACTTAATTTACACAACTTTGCAACAAATTTCAATGAGTAAATACTGTTGCATTCATTTGCTGTTTTTTACCAGATTCCAAACAAAAAAGGAGATAAATGAAACAACAAAAGAGACTTCTCCAAAAACGTCTTCCCTCGGCCAAGAAGCAAAGTGGGTTAATTGCATAGGCAGCGTTTCCGGATGTACCAAAGCAACCGCAACTATATAAATCCATCCAAGCAAGCCGAAAACGAATAATGTTAAAGAAAAAGCTCGAATAATTTTCATACATTTATCATATAAATGATATGAATAAGTTACAAGATCATCTTACATATTTACAGAGTTAACTATAAGTTGTATAAAAAAATGGACTAAATGAGATCATTAATTTCTCTATTAATTTCTTTTTTCTTGTCTTTTCATATTTTTTCAGGCTCTGTGTTTGCGGCAAAACCCACACCCCCACCCAAACCGCCAACGGTATCTATTGTTAGTGTACCTGAGTTTGGGTTAATACCGTGGATGGTCGCTTCCCTTACATCGGGTGGAATACTATTTTTCCTAAAGAAACACAATAACTAAACCGCCTTATGCTTAGACTGACGAAAAAACTTAAGCGAACTTTACTTAGTTTTTTACTTTTTTTAGTGTTGTTTATTTTTATCTCCGGTATTACCGGATCTTGGGTGGTATCAACCAGACTTCTTTACAGGTTTAATTTCTTCATTTACGGAAATTTGGGGAAAATGGTACTTACCTCGATAATTGTTTTTGGTCTTTTAATCCGCAAAAGGCTTAAGCAATTGGAAAAACTTCCAAAGATTAAAACAAATATTTTTTATATCGTTCTCTCTTTTATTTTGATCCCAATATTCTTTCTTTTGGGAAATACATTACTTGAGCAAAAATTTTTCAATGCAAACATACTTTTATCCTTGGCAACCCACGGGGTTCTAATCTTAATTCCCACCCTTTTACTTCTGGGTATTTTTGGAATTAGTTTTCTGGTTTCTTTTGCCAAACATTTCCAAAAAGAACTATTGATATGCCTGGGCATATCAATAGGTTATGACTTAGCCATATTTCAGGTCTGGAAGTTGTGGCCAATCTTTAGTGACGGCGTACTCCAATCCGTACGCTTTCTTCTATCCCTTACATCGTCAAACGTTATGGTAATTCAACCCAGAGTGCTTGTCGTTAATAAATTTGCTGTCAGTATTGAACAGGCATGTTCGGGACTGGACTCGCTCTTTATTTTTTCCTCACTCTACCTTCTAATTACCATTTTGGACTTCAAGGAATTCAATAAAGTGAAGTTAATCTGTATGGCTATTCCTGCCGCAATCGGATTATATCTTGTCAACATTTTAAGGGTTTACCTTCTTGTTATAATCGGTGCATACATATCCAGCGATTTAGCGGTTAATCTATTCCATACCTATCTCGGCATGGTGCTTTTTATAATCTTTTTCTTTATATTTTGGAAATCCTTTTACGTATGGATGAAAAAATAATTTGTATTTTTTTTCTATTTCGTCAGCATGTATTTTAATAGAATATTGCTCAGCCTTTTTACGTGCATTTTTACCCATTTGTTGAAGGAGTTTTCGATCTGATAGTAGTTGAGTAACTTTTTCGGCAATTTGTTCTGAATTACCCGGCTCAACCAAAAAACCCGTCTTACCATCATCAAGCCATTCGGGTATTCCTCCAACTCGTGTAGCGATTACAGGTCTTCCCGATCCGAAAGCCTCAATCCCAACTAAACCAAAAGATTCGGGGCACAATGAAGGAATTACGACTAGGGTTGTTTTGTAATATAAACTCATTATTTGCCTGTGTGACTGAAAACCAAGAAACTTCACCATATTACCAATCCTGAGTTCCTCTGTAAGTTTTTTAAGATAACTCATTTGTGGTCCTGAACCAACAATATATAAATGTAACTTTGGATTTTTAATTAATATCTTTGGTAAAGCCCTAAGTAATATATCGGCGCCTTTTATTTCCTCAAGGCGGCCGACAAATAACAAATGATGCCATTTTTGAATAGGCTTTGTTTTTGTTAATACGATACCGTCATGCAAAGTTACAACTCGCGTGAATAATTTTGATTGTTTGGCACATAAACAATAGAAGTCGCTACATGCGAGTACTAAATCGATTGATTTGCAATATCGACGATATAACCAAAAACGTACTTTTTCTAAATAAAATCTAGGTGATGGCGTATTTGTAAAATAACCTGAAAGTGTCTTGTCGTAAGGAGCTAAAGTTGTTATATCTTTAAACCTTGTAGGGTCAAATGCGGTATAGTCGTGAATAGACAAAATCGTTGGATATCGTCTAGCGACGAGAAAAATTAACGGTGATGCTTTGGAGACATTGTGCATATGTACTATATCTGGTCTGAATTGCCGAAGTGTTACCCACAATTTCCATATAGCAAACGGGTTATAGATATATAAAAATTTCAATATAGAATTATCCGAGAAAGTTTTGAAACGCCAATCAGCAATTGTTTTACCATTACTCGCTTCATCTCCAGCAAGAATTCGTACCATGTGACCTTTTTTTTCAAGCTCACGACGAAGTTGTGCGATCATTATTTCGGTACCTCCGTGCATAGTACCAATATTATTCACGAATAGAATTTTCATGGTTTTAACATATATTATTTAAATATAATTGATTCGCCATTATTATAAATTATATTTTTATTAATATTTAAAAACGTCGTTGGAAATTTGTAAGTAATTAATACTCCCCTTGTATATATATAAGCTTTCTTTTCAAGTGTATTTGTATAACTTGAATAGACATAAGCATGTGTATCTAATGTAGACGGGAAAACACTACCATCAACACCATTCTCATTATCATAATTTGATAACCACAATTTATACCATCCCCGTTCATCTGCATAAATATAATCTTGCGCGTCTTCGTTTGAGAGTAACCAATTGGCAGATCTGACTTCTGACTCATGTGTATATAGCTCGTCATAACCATCGTTGTTATTGGTTAATTGCATTAATTCATTTGTCCCTCCCGTAATTAGCGTTGTAAAACCTGAGAAAGATAAGAAATATGATAAAAAAATAACAGAAATAAATATAACTGAGACATTTTTATTAATAAATTTAAATAATATCAATGTACCAAATACGGCAGGCAGGGATAGTAAAACCAATAATTGCTGATACGTTCTTGTTAAATCGTAGACAATCGAGGCAAACGGCAACGTCATTACTGCTATTAAACCTAAAATACTAAATATAACTAGCGATACGTACTCAATATCAATTTCCCGTTTTTTTAACTCCCAAAATAGCATATAGAACGCGCCAATAATGATGAATATTTTTACTAGTTTTTGGATTAACGCATCATAATAATAAACTGTTGATGTTAAGATAGAATTATTTTTTAAGGATACCGTGTCAGAAGGCGCCAGCTCCACACTATAATCGTTAAGTTTCTCCTGTGGATACAGATTAATACTTGGTATATTTCTGTATTCGGAAGTAATTTCTTTTAAATAATCTTGTAATAACAAATTTGGATCCTCTTGTTTATAAAATATATTAAATTGATCAAATGGTGATGTTTGCTCCGCCCGTACATCTCCGCTAAAAATATTTCCCATATTTTGAACTGTCTCATCGGTAAAATTAACTAAATCATTAGAAATCTTCGTAACTTGAGTGTACCAAATGAAGCTAAAAACAATAAAAAAAGCGACAATGGTTCCGCTAAGATAATATTTTCTTTTCTCCCTTACCCCTCTTTTCTTTAAGCAAAGTTTTTCATACACGTTAGAAAAATATTTTTTGTTTTCAGTTTTTCTAAAAAATAAACAGGCCAAGAAAGTAAAAACAAAAAGAGCAAGTGCAATGTAAGTTGTTGAATAATGTGAAATCACCATTGAAAATAAAAAGGTCAGAAGTAGCACATTTCTAGGCATCGGTCTGACAACTCTGTTAAATAGTGCCAGCAAAACTAAAGCAAAAAAAATCAAGGCAATTTCTTGTCTAATCGGTACACCTGCGCCAGAAGGAAAATCAGGTTGCGATACAAAAAAGAAAGCAGCTAAAAAGGCAAATATGCCTTTTGTATATTTTTTTAGAAATAGGTAAACCACAACAGGAACGATTGAAAATATCACTGGAATTATTAATTTGAATATATATTCGTCATTGATTTTGAGATAAAGAGAATAAACAGTAGGAAGAACTGAAATGCTTAGGCATGCATTATAAGCACCCTGAAATAGTGACATACTCCAATATTTATTTTCTTTAATAACCTGAAATATGTGATACTCCACATTTGTATCAACCCCAGAAACATACCAACTTCTCAACCACCATGACAACAATAAGGAAAGGGATATAAACAAAATGGACCATGGATAAACACATTCGTTGAGTTTATTCCGGAAAAAGACAATAAGAATAATATAGATCACGATTCCTCCAAGCATGATCATGGTCAAATAATTGGAGCCGCCGTTGTTCAAAGTTATCGCTCCTAAAATACTTAAAATTGGAAAAATCACCGAGGTTATAAAAAACTTTTTGTTTAACCGATCAAGCTTTGGAAATCTAAGTATCAGCGAAATATATTTATTTCTTTTGTAAGCAATAATTCCAAAAATTGAAAGAGTAACATTGAAACAAATAAGTAAAGGGGTTAAAGAAAGCGGTTGGTCTGTAATATGCAGCCAAGGAAGAACCCAGTTTACAGCTAGGCCTGCAAACATTAATAAGGCAATACTAAACCCAATTGTGTAAACCAAATATTCCCAAAATTCGAGCTTCCTTATTTTGAACATTAGCATAATCAAAAGTCCGGGGATTGTTGTTAAAAAGATAAAGGAAAATACTGCCCTAATATAAAAATATTGGATATCAAAAATGACTAAAAGGTTTGTAATCAGTCCGAAGATTAATATTCCTATAAAGATTTTACTTTTCGTTAGCTTCATGTGTAATTTTTTGGTAGATATCCTCAGTTTTTTCGACAATTAATCTCCAATCATATTTTTCTTTAACTAATTTCCTTGCTCTTTCCCCCATTTTTTTCGCCTCACTGGGATTTTTAATTAACCAAACAATCTTTTCAGAAAATTCACATGGATTATCGGCAAGTAGTATGTTTTTACCGTTTTCTACCGCTAAGCCTTCTGCACCTTTAGAACTGGCCACAATCGGTTTTTCCATTGCCATATATTCCAAGATTTTTAACCTTGTTCCCGAACCTGATTTAATTGGCGCAATACATACTTTTGCTTTGATGAGATATTTACGTACATCAACCACAAATCCAGGAAGAATAAGTGAAGAGTCATCGCGAGCAATCTTCTTTAACCACTGAGGTGATTTTCCACAAAGGACATATATCTTTACATCAGGTATTATTTTTCTGACAACAGGATGAATATCAAAAAAATAATAGTGTAGCGCCTCTTCATTAGGCGGATAACTTGCCTGACCCATGTAAAGCAATATGTTTTCCAAGACTTGTTTTTTAGGTCTAAAGAAAACAGAATCGGCTCCATTCGGAATAACGGAAATTTTCTTAGCGTTTACTATGTTTGCGAAATATTTCTTGTCTGTATTAGAACATGTGAAGATATAATCAACTGATTTTGCCGCTTCGTTTTCTATTTGCTCAAGATTGGGAAGGATCCATTTACCAACTGTTTTTTTTAATAAATTAAATACCCCAAGTGTCTCCTTAAATGCTACTTGTTCTACATTGTGAGCATCAAGAACGATCTTAATATTTCGTTCTTTTATTCGAGGTATTATATCCTTGATGGCATAATAAGCATTAATTTGTTCAAGTTGAATTATGTCAGGATTCTCTTCTTTAATCTTATCAAGAATAACGTTCGCAATATCAGATTCCTTGTATTCTTCCATATAAGGAATCACCTTTTTTACTAGAGACACATAAAATTTCTTTACTAGATTAAAACGCTTAAAAGGAACAGCGTAAATTGGAATATTTAAGCTCTTTTCAACAATTGGCAAAAATTTCTTTGTATGGCTATCAATAATAGTAAAAAGTGATACAGAAAATTTATATTTGGAGATTTGCTTAATAAGATTAAAATTACGAATAGGTGCCCCACTAATTCTGGTCGGCAATTCTGTTGTAATAATAAATACCTTTATTTTTTTCATATAGTCATCTTGGATATGAATTATTTTCCATTATTAACTGTAAGTGTTTAATGATACTCTCCCATGAGTACTTTTTTACTAAATCCCTTGTTTTCTTAACATCAATTTTTGTATCAAACGCAGTTTTTATAGCATATGACAAATTTTTACCATTTCTATCTTTTTCATAAAAAAATGTATTAGGGAATTTTAGTTTTTTAACTTCATTTAAATTAGTAGAAACTATCTTTTTCCCCAAGGCGGAATATTCAAATACTTTCATGGGGCTTGCAGAGTCTCTGAATCTATTTTTTTCTGAAATATTCAAACAAACTTCGTATTTATTGATTTCTTCAAATAATTTTTTTCTGTTATTCAATCTACCTAAAAAGTAAACATTTTTATTTAACTTCAACTTATTGACTGTCTCTTTTGCCCCCGACAGCTCTGTACCATCTCCAATCAAAACTAACTTAATATCAGGGTATTTAGTTTTTAACTTTTTCAATGTGTATAGAAGGGTATAAATTTCTGACCATTTTCCGAAAGTAGTTACATAAACCAGAGAATGTTTTTCACCCACAAAATATTTCTGCTTAATAACCCAACCTTCAACTCCATTTGTAAATTTATAGATTTTATCTTCGCGAAATTTTTTAGCATATTTAACTAAATTGTCTGAAACGGCAATAACCGCCATACTTTTTTTTATCTGATTCTTAATGGTTTTTCTTATCTGTAATATCTTAAAAGCTAGTTTATATATACCCGAGCCATAAATCTTTTGAAAGGCTTCGTGGTCATCACACATGTCATAGATAATTGGTAATTCTAGGGGTGGTTCGGTTTCATTAAAATAGGCTTCTGAAACTATCATATCAATGTCATATTTAATAAATATTTTTCTAATCTGCCATTTGAATAGAGGTTTATTTAATGGGAAAAAGAAAGGAAATCTGCGGATTTTATGAATTATTAAGCCTTCTATTTTCGATTGTTTATATTTCCAAGAATTTCTAAAATTATTTAACATATTTGTAAACGATATGGGGTAAGGCATGTCCCATAAAATCAAGTGTACGGAATTACCTCCTTTGGCCAAATATTTGGCTATCGAATATGCTCTACCAGCAGAAGGTAGATGGGGAATTACAATAATATTCATTTTGTATGAAGTTCATTGATCCCATTAACACACTTGTCCTCTATATAATTATTAGCAAATTCTTTATATCTATTATTGATATTTCTCATAAAATGAGATTATCTTTCTTTCAACCATGTGTCTAAACGTTCCAGGCCTTCATCAAGTGGCACATTGGGTGTAAATTTAAGCTCTTTTCTTATCTTACTTATATCAGCAGATAATACATTTATATCTCCGGCCCAACTTTTCCCCGTATAGCGAATGTTAATTTTTTTAATTTTTAGAACTTTTGTAAGCATTTCAACAAGCCTTTTTATGCTTATTGTTTTCCCACCTGCAATGTTGTAAACCTGTCCGTTAGAGTTGTCGCTTTCAGCAGCAAGAATAAATGCGGCTACGGTATCACTAACATAACTGTAGTCACGCCTTTGATTTCCTGAACCGAGTACTTCGATTCTTGAATCATCTTTGTAAAGTCTTTTTAAAAGATCATACATCACATATCTAGATTGCCTTACTCCGTACGTGTTAAATATGCGCATGGTAACAAAAGGTAGACCGTATGTTTTGTAGTAGGAATACCCCAATCGTTCTGTTGCCAGCTTTGATGCTCCATAGGGTGATATCGGAACTGTCGGGTGCATTTCATCAACAGGAGTATATATTGGGTCACCATATACTGCAGCGCTTGATGCGAAAACTATCTTCTTAACTTTATTTTTAAGAGCATTTTGCAAGACATTGTAGCTACCCATTATGTTAATTTCAAAATCTTCTTCAGGGTGTTGAACTGAATAAGGAACGTCAGCGTTTGCAGCTAAATGGAACACTATCTCTTGCCCACGCATTATCTTTCTAAGTTTTTCTTTATCCCGAATATCGATGTTTTTATAAATTATCTTTTCTTTAGATAATTCTAAATTACTTAAATATCCACTAAACAGATTATCTACTACGGTTACCTTAGCCCCCTTTTTAACCAGCACATCAACAAGGTGAGAACCAATAAAGCCAGCCCCGCCTGTTACAAGAACTTTTTTGTTGTGCAATTCCATAATGACTAAACTTTGTTTATCACTTTCAAAAGACTATCGATATTTTTTTCCCATGTAAATTTCCGTATCATCACATCTCTACAATTTTTTGAGATACGGTTTTGCAGTTCTTTATTATTAAAAAGTGTATCAATATATAAGTTTATTTGTTTTGGATTTTGTGTTTCGACTTGGAACCCTGTTTTGCCGTTTTTAATTATTTCAGTATGGCCGCCACTTTTTGTAGCAATCACAGGAAGACCCGCTGACATTGCTTCAAGAATTGCCATTGGAAACCCCTCCCCTTTTCTTGATGGAAGAATAAACACATCAGCAGCTGAATAATACAGCGGTAAATTATTGTCAGATATATACCCAACCAACTTGACGTTTTTAAAACCCCTCTTTTGAATATACTTTTTAGTAGATTTTAAGTCTGGTCCCGTCCCACCAATTAAAAATAATACATGTGAATTTTTTGAGAGCTCGGCAGCTTTTGATAAATTATCAATCCCGTTTTTAAAAGTAATTCTCCTAATAGTTAGGCAAACAAATTTATTTATGGGGATATTAAGTTTTTTTCTTAAA
Source organism: Candidatus Microgenomates bacterium (assembly GCA_049523135.1). Lineage (GTDB taxonomy): Bacteria > Patescibacteriota > Microgenomatia > UBA8517 > UBA8517 > JBEKNE01. The sequence goes on from JBEKNE010000001.1 coordinate 640,327, forward strand.
AAACTTTTACTATATTTCGTATAAAACCTTTCGTTATCAACACCGTTATATATAACTTTTATATTTTTATTATTGGTAATTTTTTGTATATATTTCTTGGTTGCCTTACTTCCAGCTATAACATCAGTACTATTGTCTAGATTGTATTTTCCTAGTGTCTTATCAAAAAGTTTATATATTAAATTGACAAATATTGAATTAGAAAATATTTCAGTATTGTGTTGCGTAAGTACTATATGTTTTTTTAGACGTTTAGCTATATAAACATAAACAAATGATGCAAGGTAAGGATGTCCATGAATGTTAATAACGTCTGAATTGGCAATTTCGTTATATATTTTCATCACATTATGAGGGGTCAGTATCGGAACGGCAAATGGTATGCCAAATATTTTATATGCAATATTAATACTTGGAATCCGAACAATTTCGATATTATCCTCTATTCTGTCTAAATCCGTTTTTGAATATGTTGACGTAAGGATCCTAACCGGATATCCTAACTTCTTGAGTTCTTTTGCTTGATTAATTATTACTTCTTCAATACCCCCTTTAAATGATAAGTATTGATATGCAATTAAAATTCTATTTTTACTATTGACTGTTAAATTCATATTCTAAAAATTAAAAAAGTTTTTGATCCATTCTTAAAAATTTGGGATTTGCGCCTTTTTCTAATTGGTTTCCATCTTAGATTACTTATAAACATCAATAAAATTTGTAAGCCGTCTTTATACGGGTGTATTTTTGACTTTCCCTTTCTTCGATCATAAGTAATAGGAACAGAGTAAATATTAAAACCTAATCTTCGTAATTTTGTCATCATTTCCATTTCAATTGTAAAATTTGTTGAACTTAAATTGGGGATTAGAATTTTTACTACCCCACTTTTAAATGCAATAAATCCCGTTAAGGCATCTGTAATATTTGCCTTGTAAAATTGCCTTACAAAAAACGCACAAATCCAGTTTATAAAACGGTGAGGAAAATCAAATGAATCATGCATGATCTTTCCACCGAGTCGGGAACCTGCAATTACATCGCAAAATCCGCTTTCAAGAGGTTCTATTAATCGTGGAATCTCTTTTGCCTTATAAGTGTTGTCCCCATCAATAACAACAATATAATCAGAGTTACCGTTAACATATTTAAAACCAGAAATTAGTGCGTTTCCTTTGCCCTTAGAAGGTTCTTCGATAACTTTTGCTCCCTTAGACAATGCAACTTCAGCGGTTTTATCTTTACTGTTATTATCAATGACTACAACATTGGTCCTATATCCTAAATGACGCAGTAATTGTACCGGTATATTATCCATAACCAAGCCTATCCCCGCTTCTTCATTATGGCATGGAATTAACACCGTTAGTTTTTTCATTGCATTCCTCTTATTTTGAAATACACGTATTTATTTTCATTGGTTAGTTTAACAAAAATTTTTGCTTGTTGGACAGGGACTTTCAAAACATAGGTTTCCGCAATTGTTTTGTATTCACCTTGCTCTAGACTAAATTGACCATTATCTATTTGTATTACTTCCCCACCCTCTTCCATATAGACCTCATAGGGATAGATCATGTCTTTATTTTCAAAATTGTGGACGGTGAAGGCAAATTTTATTGTTTGATTAGAAGTTACTCTTAAAGGAAGCGGCGGATGATTATTAAAGTAAAGTTCTGTGGATACTGCAGGTTGGACTATTTCACTGACCGGTTGCTGTACTGCCAAGTTTGTTTCATCCGTCCAAAAATCGATTTGTTGTTTTTTATTGATAAGGTCGACTACAATCTGAATCCTTTCTGTAGGCAGAGTAAGTGTGTACTTTTCGGGGATAGTTTTATATTCATCCTGATTGAGGGTAAAACTCCCTTTGTCTATTATTTGTTTTTCCCCGTTGCAGCCTTTTTCCAAACACTCTATGTAGACTTCATACGGGTAGACTATATTTTTATACTCAAGGTCGTGAACGGTGAAAGCGAAATTAACGGTCTTACCTAAAACTGAAGTTGAGGGAAGCTCTAAGTGATTTTCAAAATAAAGTTCGGTAAACGTTTCCGGTTTTACGGTTGTGGCTAATTCAACGGCTTCTTTTACCCCGGGAACAAACGTATAAATACAATATATTCCGATGACAAAAAGTACGGCTAATATAATTTTCTTCATATAGTTTTTACCATTAAAAAACCCAATCAACTTTCGTATGATTGGGCAGTTGTTTACTACTTTATTCTATGAAGAGAAGTTTATTATTTTTATCAATATTTATCAATCACCCATCAATAAAGATATTAAATTGGTGATGCCGTCGGGCTAGCGCTTTCCGATGCCAAAGGCGTCGGAGTTGGTGTCCCGATGGGACTTGGTGAAGGTGATTCAACCGGAGTAATGGTGGGTATAACCGGTGTTGCAGTCGGGGTCTCGATAGGGCTTGACGATGGTGAAGCTGTCGGTGTTGCCGAAGGCAGCAATTCTTGCAATTGATCTCCGTTCATACAAACTTCGCTGCCATCGGACTTCTTAAGGCAAATCTCGTTAGTATGGACTTTGTTGGCAAATATTTCATCAAAATAGCCCCGAATTACAGTAATGCGGGCTGCAACAAAATCTGCCAAAATCTTTGTTCCTCCGCCAATTTCCGATGTAATAAAGGCAATGGGATCCCTCGGGTTTTCAGTTTGAATTCCTAGAACCAATCCGCCATCATTCGACGTTGGACCGATATATCCCGAAATTTGCTGAACGGCTTTTGTCAGAATCGGAATAAACTGGGTCGGGTCAATTGCCTGAATCACGCCGTTCGCATCCCTTACGACAAGTCTTTCGTCAACATTCGCTGCTTCCTCAGCTATAAAGCCGAGCGAAGGCTCGTTATCACTGTCGTAATTGAAGCTTACGGGGCGGAGTTCCATAACTGCATCCAATCCCAGCGAGATATCAGCAATATTGTGTTTATATTCTTCTGATGAAGGATTACATTCACTCTCACTGGCACCAAAGAAAAGCTGGTTGGTAGTACTATCAATACAAAGAACTAATTTACCGTTTGTCGGAGTCGCAGCTCCATTAACAAAGACTCCACCTGTTCCTCCATTTAAATTAAGTGTTGTAGCAGCGATATTCAATACACCGAGCGAATCCATTGTAGCTCCATCGGCAAGAGTTAAAGCCTGATCGGGTGAACTTGTTCCAATACCAACGTTTCCTGAAGGAGCAATGGTTATTTCTGCATTACCGTTGGTTCCCAAAACTACCGGAGCATTTCCCGATGTCCCAATCAATAAACCATTACTTGGTATACTATTCCCATCATCAACTTTTAATACAGTAGTATTATCTGCTGTTATCCCCAAAAACGACTGACCTGTATCTGTACCAAATGTAGTACCGGTCAGCCCAAATGCGACACTACCGTTATCGTCATTACTAAAAAGAAGAGCGGAGGCAGAACCGGAATTCTCAGATTGGATATTTTCAAGGGCGTTATCGGTTTGATTATCAATAGTAAGTTGCGAGGTTGGACTATTTGTACCAATTCCGATTCTATGATTTAAAGCATCAATCGAAAGTGTATTTGAATCAAAATTAAGAGAGTCGACGACATTTGCAAGAGTCCATGTAGATGCCGCCCCACTGGTAAAATTTAATGCTCCTGATGAATTAATAATTCCCGATGAAGCGGTAAGACTAAGTGCACCAGTAGTTTGTGTTAAACCATTTGACGCTGTCAGAAGTCCTGCTGAGGTAATTGTTCCTGTCCCGGTAGTAGAAATATTCCCGGTGGCAGTAAGGTCCCCATTACTGGATGCGATTATCTTTGCATTACCGGCACTATCCAAAACTTTCAGTCCATAAGTTCCGGGGGTACCTTTTATCTCCATATTTATGTCCCCCGCGCTTGGCGACGAGGCTATAAATAAACCCTTACTGGTACCGGAGGGACCATCAAACCACAGATCCGCTCCCGTATATGGAAAATTCGCCTCTTGAATCTCAAAGGCATGATCTTCATCTGACGACTGTTCGACAATTACTCTTCCTTTGTCGTTGGTTAAATAAAGATTGTTGTAATCACTTCTTATAGATGCAAATCCTGGTGTCCCACCTGCCTGTTGTAGAATATTAATATCTTTCGTTACAGTTAAGTCACTCAAAGCAGTCAAAAGTCCTGCTGAAGTAATTGTTCCTGTACCGATGGTAGAAATATCAAATGGAGTTGTGTTGCCTCTTCCTGTTACCGAAGCCAACGTATCGACTTCCGTTGTAAGATAACCGGCATCGTTAGTCCATTGAGAAATACCTGGCGAGGCAAAGTTACCAACGGTAAGACCGGAAATTGCTGTCGGTGTTACTCCCGTTACCCTTCCCTGGTCATCCGTTGTAAAAACCGGAATAGTTGATGAACTTCCGTAAGTTCCTGCCGTTCCGACTGTCGGAAGTGTTCCGGTTACTGTTATTGTATCCGTTCCGTTTGTCGATATTGTATTTATTCCGCCTCCGGCAATATTCAAAACTCCGTTCAAAGTATTCAGAGAAGTTACTCCTGTCGCAGGACCAGTAGCGCCAGTTGCTCCAGTCGCTCCGGTAGCGCCGGTTGCTCCGGCCGGACCTGCTGGACCTGTTGCTCCGACACCTGCAGGAGCGGGAACAACAGCTGCAGCCGGTGCGGTATTTGTGATAACTGTTTGCGTTGCTGGCGTACCGCACTCTCCGGGGAGACAAATATTAGCAACGGTTGCAGGAGCAATAACCCTTAGTGCTTTTACTGCCGCTGCCGCCTGGGGTTCAAGTACCCCTGCCGTATATGCAGCAAGTACGCTACCTTGATTCACGGTACTTGCCGCAAGAACGTTAGAGTTTGGATTTTCGGAAAGAGCTTGCGACTTATTTATTTGAAAGTTAAAAAAACCGGCCGTTTGTGAAGGATTAACGAAAAAGACAGCCATGATAACAACCGGAGGAACAATCACCAAAATCAAGAGATAGGAAATAAACATGGCTCTCGTTATCTTTACCGACCGAGTAGTCTTGGCAATAGATCTGTACGCGGCTAAAAGAAAACCCTTAAAGGGACCCGGATTTACAGGTTCCTCTATGGTTGGGGTTGATATTGATTTTGTGGGCATATTTTGTTTAGGTCAAAGAGATTTGTCACAATCTCAAAGTCTCCTTAATTTTTTTGATGATATCCTCAAGTTCCCAATCTGATTTGATTAAATAGTCTGTGGCATTATCTTTTAATGTTTCCCTAATATGTTCAGGGTCATCGTCGTTTGAAAGCAACAAAACCGGAACATGCTCTCCCCACTTGTCTTCCCGAAGCTTTTCAAGCATTTTTATTCCGTTTATCTTCGGCATAATTACATCAAGCAAGATTAGATCAGGTTTTTCTTTGATCCCAACTTTCAAGCCTTCTTCTCCGTCACCAGCCATTAAAGCAGTAAAGCCTTCATGATTTATCTTATCCTTTAGGGCATTTCTTAATGAACCGTCGTCATCTACTATGAGAATTTTCTTTTTTTGATCAATATCCATATATAAATAAATGTATCACATTTTCACATAAATCGCACCTAATTCCAATCAATTGTTTCAATAATATACATTAATATACATATAGAATATTGGGTCCTACCTTTAAAACCGAATTTGGGCTATTCTGACACTTTTTAATTACCAGGAAGGGAAAGGCCCGGGAAGGTCACCATCGAGAAACCAACGGCCTTGATATTTAACGAGTTTGATAACTTTACCATTTTTCAGCATACATGTTCCTTCTGTGTCTGTACGGGTTAACAGTTGCTGACAGCCACGGAATGAATAATAATTTTCAAAAGTGGAATGTGCCCACTTAAGATAGAATAATTGATAAACACAAATCGCAAAAAAGATTACTCCCAAAGTCAAAACCATAGCAACTAATATTTGATACTTCTTAATAAATTTCCTTAGAGCTTTCATCTACATTTATTTTATCACTGTATTTATCATTCCGAGTCAGTTACACATCTAAAACCGATATCATCTATGTTTGTTTTCCCGGGGATTGGCTGCATATGAACTGTAAATGCCCCGCTGTCGTATCCATGCCGCCAGTTCCCTCCCCTAATATAGGTGTATTCGGTAGTATCGCTATCGCCTACCGAGTTGTAGTGAAAAATTCTTCCAACCCCATTTTTTGAATTCCAATTCACATCCGTAGGACTGTAATCGGCATTATAAGGAACTGTCTGAAACTCAGCCCAAACCCAAGCGCTTCCCCCCAGATTCGGAGATAGCGACCGAGGTTCATCTTTTCTTTCAATTTTGGCGTCAACCCATTGCCAGACATTTCCGGCAAAATCCCAGATTATTTCCCCATTTTCTAAAGTTAAAGTTCTTTTCTGGGAACCCTTAACACCACAAGTATTTGATCCACCGGAAGAAGTCTCATAGCAGGGTTCACTGTCAGGTCCCGCCGGAAGGGCTTTATTTGGGATTGAGTCATTGTGTCCATTTGCCAAAATCTTTCCGGCAGTTCCCGGAGGGTTACCACAGTTGGTTCCGTCCCTGTCGCACCAATTTGCAGAAACTTTGGCAACATCGTTGGCAATTGTCATCCACTCCGAATTTGTCATTAAATGCCAGCCGTTAGCGAGGCAGTAAGCTTTTGCACTCTCACCCGTTCCGTCGTCTTCGGGAATATAAGTAATCGGGGCTCCGGAGGCAACCGAAATCACTTGAAAATTTCCCCGACATGCACATCCCGGCGCATTATTTTTGTAAACTCCCTCACTAGTGATACATTTCGGGTCTGTATTTGTGCACTTGGCGTCATACTTCATAACACAAAAGTCCGAGACCAAAATAAACCCGTCGGGACAATTTTTTTGAATATTTTGGAGGGATTGCTTTGTGGATTCCGGCGTAGACGTCGTCTTATTTTCTGTTCCGATAAAAACCAACACACCCGCAAAACAAATAACGATAAAGATAAACGGAATAACTAAAAAAATCTTCTTTTTGAACATCATGAATCGGGCTCAGATTTTTTCTGTAGGAGTATTCCCAAAATGAAAACAGTAATCATGTCCAGTTGGCAAAGAATGCAGACCGGGCAAACTACATGCAGTTGAAAGAGCTCCCTATAGGCAATATAAAGACAAAAAGCAAGTCCAAAGGAAGACATTCCCAAAACCAATTTTGCATTCTTTCGGAAAGCCCCGATCAAAATAAATACATAGCCGACAAGGCCGACCAGGGGCGTCGGAATTCCTAAGGTTTTTGCAACCAATCCATTAATGATTGCGTTGCAGTTAACAGTCGAGTTTATGTTGCAGGGCTGAAAGCTCGGGTGGAAAAACTGCTCCCAAAGAAGAAAGACCGCCAACCCTATTCCCAAAATAGCCAAAATCTTAACCCAATCAAAATATTTTTCTTTCATAGAATCAATTATAACAGACTTAAGAAGAAGAAATTATTGAGTAGAAGTCGGAGATCCCTGAGGCCTGAAAGATACAGGATTAAGTTGAACGCTCCCCGCGGTTACGCTTCCGTCAGAATTTGCGGTACCGGCAACTGCAACGTTTATACCTGTCTTAATATCGGTAACTGCTGCACTGGCTGTATTGGTATAAGTTGTTGAACCTGAAAGAAGAACAATTTTAGTGCTTCCGTTAGCAAGCTTAACTGTCATTGAATTGCTGTCAACCGAAAGAACACTTCCTGTTACCATTCCCCCGCCGCTCAACCTGGCCGCGTTTCCTGTCTGACCACCTGTTCTTGTACCTCCGACATATCTCTGAAAATTGCCGCTGGCACCATTCCCGCCTGCAGTAAAGGCACTGCGGGTTTTGCTTAACTGGTAATTCCTGAACTCAAGACCGCCGAAAAATCCCGCGGCGAGTCCTAAAACGACACAGATAATGGGAACAATTATTTTTGTGTTTTTCTTAGCGTTTTCCATATCTTTATGTATGTTATATGCCCTTCCTGAGAGAAAGCTTAAGAAATTACAAGCAAATCGTTCTACTCCCTGAGTTTATAAAATCCAATCAATAAGGGCAGGACTAGAGTCAACGCGTAATACACATAAACATCCAACTTGTAATACCCCGTCGATTTGAAAAGCAGCACTATAAAAATGTAATCAAACACAACCGCAATAATTGCCCAAATTACACCCAAAAGTGCATAGTCTTTGAAGGATTCAAGTTTTACGATTTTGATTAAAACCCAAAGAGTGATAAGAATTCCGATTGGAGTAATCACCCAGCCGATCATGTTTTGCGGGACTATTGCAAAAAGGACTATTCCCAAAACGTAGCCGATAAACCAAAGCCCTATTCCCCACCCAACCCCATATTTCCAAAATCCTTTCTTCATCTTCCTCACATCCTTACTTATTTATAATAACATTTCTAATTCAGCTTGGAGTGAGAAGCAAGAAAACCGGGGCAGGTTTTGGAAATAAATCTTTTGTCTAAACCACCGTATCATACTTGACACTTTGGAAGCAGTACATTATCCTCTTTTCAAAGATGTCAGTTGAATCAGATTCCCATGATACTTATCTAAATATTATCCTTACGGCTGCCAGTCTTGGGCCGGCAGACCATACATTCGCCATACTACGCGGCGGACAAGGAGACGTCTCTTGGGGATATGTTCCGCGTAAAGATATTATCCTCGATGGACAAGAAGTGAAACCCGAACTCACTGCAAAATTAAAAGTTAAAGTCATTAAAAGTGGAGACAAATGGGATCTGGCGGAAGTGGAGATAAAACCCGGAATAATATTGCCGCTTAGAATAGATAAAGAAACTCACGAATTGCTTCCCATCGGTACCGAGCCGATTTATCACGAATAATCATATCCTCAATTCCTTTATCAGACGTGGGCCTTTTAGGATAGACTTATTAGGGTAAGGGGTAAGAAAAATCCTAATTCAAATTTCGTTGATATGTTCCTTCATAAAGTAGATATAATCTTGTTCAATATCGCCTTGAATTCTCCCCCATTCCTCCAAACTCATCTCGCTATAATACTTGCCGGTAACGGGATCGATTTGTATTGAATTCAAGGGTTCTCCGGGCGTCATCTTCGGACTTCTTTCGGAAGTAAAAACTGCATTTCTTGTATTATTGCCGACAAATATTTTTTCGGGGTCCGTAACCAGCGCAATTGAAGAAATCCACCGGGCTTTTGCCCTCCCTCCCAATTCCTTTACCTTACCAATGTAATAATCCAATAATTCTTCATCATTAACCTCTGCCCTTTTTCCGTCATCTCCAACAAAGATTCTTCTTACATGGGGGCCCGGTTGTTCCGCTTCCGAAAGACCTTCTATATATAGCCAATAATCGACACCAAATGAAGGTTTACCTGAAGTTTTATATCCCGTCATCGCCTTTTTGATTGCATTTTCCTCCGGAGTTTTACCGTCTTCTTCAACTCTAATTTTGTCCGGAAGATCGGCAAGACTGATCACTTTTAAACCAAGCTGATTAAAATAGAATTGAAATCTTTCTACTTTATAAGGATTTGTGGTTGCAAATAAAATTTCTTTCTGCACGGCATTATTCTAATTCAGCTTGGGGTGGGAAGCAAGAAAATTATGGTTTTCGGGGAAAAAGAAAAATTCTTCCAATTAATCTTTCTGGAGATAAAATTCATTACTCTTGTAGTTGAAGCAAATTTCTGGGATCTTATCTCCGTTAATTTCTTGAAATGAATATTTAAAACGCATGAGGAATTACCCTAGATAGGGAATATATTTACCGGGAACTCGAAACAGTGTTGGAATTTTAACGCCCTTTTTCTGAGCTTCGCTAAATACTTTTTTCGCACTACTACCGCTTGATACCACGGTATCAGAATTAGGTCTTAAAGCCACCCACCTACCTCCAAATTTTTTTATTAATGACTGCATATTCCATATGCTACTACAAAATGACAAGGCTTCAAATTTCGAACGTGTCTAATTTGATATACTTCAATTATGGATATAAAAATTCAAGCGGCAACACCTAAAGATTGGCAAATAATCCAAAAATTGAACAATCAGGTTTTTATTGCCGATAAAGACCACGATGATGATTTAGATATGGATTGGCCTTTTTCAGAAACAGGAATCAAGTACTACAAAGATCTTTCAGATGGTAAGTACGGAAAGTGTTTTATTGCATTTCTTGGCAGCGAGCCGGTAGGTTATGTTGCCTTGGCAGATAAAGACTTTAACGGATACCGCAAAAGTAAATACATTGAAATTGAAAACATCGGGGTCGATCCAAAATACCGTTCACAAGGAATCGGACATTTATTAATCGAGGAGTCTGGCAAGTGGGCCAAAGAAAATGGGGCGACAAAATTATTCGTTTCCGCCTATTGGCAAAACAAAATGGCAATAAACTTCTACAAGAAAAATGGATTCTATGAGACGGGGGTAGAATTAGACAAAAAACTTTAACTCCAAGTTTTAAAAGACTTATTTCCCCGCTTTTCCTGTAGACCAAACCAGGAAGAGTTTTTTCCTGAAGCCTCCCCTCTTCTTTCTTTTTGCCATCATAAACTTTTCAACTTTGGAAAATTTTATTTTGTAATGGGCGGCAATTGATTTTGTAAGCTCGAGGACATCAGCCAGCTCATTCACAATTTCTTCCTTGGAAGCTTTATTCAATTCTTTCGCTTCTTCAATTAGTTTTTTCTTGAGCTCTTCTTCAAATCTTTTTTCGGAAAGTATTTTAATTTTCCCCTCCCCGCCTGAAGCTTTTATAACTTGCGGAATTTTGTCCCTGACCAGCTTATTGTGAATATACTTTCTTTCCATCACACCCAATAATAAATCAAATTTTTAAAACGTCAAACCATTTTATCCGGATTGACACAATTAATTTCAGGGTATTTAATAATGATTATGACTTTAACAAAAGATGATCTCAACCAAATCGGCAAGATTGTCCGATCCGAAACAAGAAAAATAGTTTTATCAGAAACTCCGGAAATTGTCCGATCTGAAACTATAAAAATTGTTCAATCTGAAACTCCAAAAATTGTTCAATCCGAGACCGGTAAAATAATTAAGCCACTAAAGTCAGACATCTCCAAAATCAGAAAAGATGTCGATACTATGCTTTCGATGTTTGATCGAGAATACGTCGACCTAAGGAAAAGAGTCGAAAGAATAGAAGAACACTTGGGCTTCAATCAAAACTAAACTTTATTCATATCTCAAAGCCTCAATTGGCTGAAGATTTGCCGCCTTCTGGGCAGGGTACCAGCCGAAGATGACTCCAATGGCACCAGAAACTCCAACCGCCAAAGCAATTGAACTAATGGCAATTGTAAACGGCAAACTGATAACTTTAGAAATACCAAATGAGGCCGCTACCCCAACCATCATTCCGATTACGCCACCCGCAAAGGTAAGAATAATCGATTCGATTAAAAACTGGGCAATAATATCTTTCTTTTTGGCTCCCAAGGCTTTCCTAAGTCCTATCTCACGCGTTCTTTCGGTTACGGTAACGAGCATTATATTCATAATTCCTATTCCGCCTACAATAAGAGAAATCGCGGCAATGCCAGAAAGGAGTGCCGTAAAAGTTCCTGTTACGGAGCTTACTGTTGAAAGAATGTCATTCTGGGAAATAATCGTAAAATCGGCCTGAGTCGGATCGCTGATTTTGTGACGATCAAGAAGCAGGTATCCAACCTCGTCTTCAGCCGCATTCATTACATTTGAGCTTTTTGCTTGTACTACCACCGAAGTCACACTTACCGATCCAAAAAGTGAATTCATGGCAGTCGAGAGCGGAATATAAATTACATCGTCCGCATTTCCAAAACCGGTTCCACCTTTGCTGACTGTTACTCCGATAATCTTAAAAGCCTGTCCTTGGATTCTTATGGACTGCCCTACAGGATCGGTATTGGAGTTAAATAAATTCGACGCGGTAGTGGGGCCAATAACTGCAACTTTGGCCTGTTTCGCATTGTCATTGTCCGAAATAAACTGTCCTTCAGAAACACTGACTTTGTGGATAGACGCATAGATTGCCTCAACTCCGGTAATTGAAGTATTGGTATTATTGCTCCCTGCAGTTACCTGTGCACGCCTTGAATATTCAGGGGAAACTGCGGAAACATCCGTTACTGTTGACGAACTCATAATTGCATTCGCATCGTCCAGTGTAAGAGTTGTTGCACTCCCCGCTCCACCTCTAATAAATCCGCCCTGCTGACTTCCTGGTGATACCGTCAAAAGATTAGCTCCAAGAGACTCTATTTGATTTGAAACAGATTGCTGCGACCCTTGGCCCAAGGACACCAGAGCAATAACGCTTCCTATTCCGATGATTATTCCCAGCATTGCCAACCCTGTTCTTAATTTATTTATTGTCAGGGTTCTTACCGCCTCTTCGACTATTTCTTTATATTCCATTTTTATGCAATAAGGTGCTGTTTATGTCCGTTCCCGTCTTTAACAATTTTTCCGTCCCGAATATGAATAATGCGCTTGGCGTGCTCGGCAATATCCGGCTCATGGGTAATCATTATAATTGTATGACCTTCCTTGTTTAATTTCTGAAAAATTGCCATAACTTCTTCCGCCTGGTCACTGGCAATATTTCCCGTCGGTTCATCCGCCAAAATAATTGACGGGTTAAGGGATAGTGCCCGGGCAATCGCGACTCTTTGTTGTTGTCCTCCGGAAAGCTGGGACGTTGTGTGGTCCATCCTGTCCCCCAAGCCCACCATTTTCAAATATTTTTCGGCGATCTCAAGTCTTTTCTCTTTTGGAATTCCGGCATACATCATCGGAATTGTCACATTCTTTAAAGCTGAAGTTCGCGGAAGAAGATTAAAGGCCTGGAAAACAAAACCAATTTTTCTGTTTCTTATACCGGCAAGCTCATCATCAGTAAGTTTTTCTACATTTTCCCCATCCAGTATATAAGTTCCGGAAGTTGGGGTGTCAAGAGCCCCCAAGATATGCATCAGGGTGCTTTTTCCGGATCCGGAAGGACCCATTATCGCTACAAATTCACCCTTTTCGATATTAAAAGAGACATCATCAAGAGCCATTGTCTCGGCTTCACCTGTGTTGTAAATTTTCGAAACGTGGGAAACAGAAATAAGGGAACTCATGTTATCTCCCTCCTGTGGTTACTCTAGTCGCACCCCCAACACCTCTCAAGGAACTACTGAATACCGATGTTCCGGTCGAGGAAGTTGTAGAAGAAGTCTTTGAAACAGTACCTGTTATAACAGTTTCGCCTTCGGTTAATCCTGAAGTAATAACCGTATTTGTATCGTCGGATATTCCGGTTTCAACTGCAACATCAACCTCTTTGCCGTTTACTAAAGTTTTGGCATAAGTTGTCCCGCTTTGGGTAACAAGAGCGCTTGAAGGAACATAAAGAGCATCGGTTGCGGTATTAACAATAATATCCGCAGTTGCCGCCATATTGGGTAATATTTGATCACTGCCGGAGTCCAGCTTGATATTTACTCCATAGCTTGTGACGTTACTTACTACCGTTCCGATTCTGTCAACCGTTGCCACAACTCCGGTAAAAGTTGCGTCCGTAATTGAGTCAAAAGTAATAGTTGCCTTCTGACCTACTTGGACATTTGGAACATCGGTTTCACCCAGCGTGACATTAATAATCGGGGTTGCACTATTTTGAATTACGGCAATCCTTTGAGAAGAAACGGCTCCGGTTGTTGAGTTCGTACTGGCGGTTATTACCATTCCCTCAACCAAATTAATGTCGGTAATTGTTCCCGTATAAGGGGCGGTTATGGTTGGAGAGCTAAGCTGAAGATTAATCGCCGAATTGCTTAAAGCAATTTGGGCCTGACTAAGGGTTGTCTGCTGATTTTCAAAACTTGCTTCGGAAGAAAGCCATGCGTCATTTTCCTCAATGTAAGTTGGGTCATCAGTCGCAAGAGTTCTCGCAACTGCGTCATTCATAAACTTCTGATTGGCAACATACTCGGCAGACTGAAGATTATAGTAAGCATTTTGGGCGGAAACCAAAGCACTTTCGGCCGAATAATAACCGGAGAGTGCCGAAGCATATTGCTGTTGACCCGCCTGATCTGTCGTAATATCGGCAATTTTCTGGCCTTTGACAACCTTGTCCTCGTCTTTAACATAAACTTTTGTAACAATTCCTGAAGTATCCGTACTTATGGGAAGAACACTGGTTGAGATAGCCCTACCCGATGCAGAAATAGTGGAAACAATGGTTCCCTTCTGAACGGTTGATGTTTGGTAGGTAACTTTGGAACTATTTGCTGAAGCTATTTTCCAAATGCCGCCAATAATGATGACGAGGATAACTGCCGCTCCAATCAGTCTTTTTTTATCAGCGGTTAGCCAGCCCCAAAAAGCACCAATTTTGCTCCAAATACCAGTTTTAACAGGTTTTTCGGTTTCTTCCGGTTTCATCTTAGTTTTTCTTGCCATATTCAGTGTAAGCCTTTTCACGCTATACCTGCAAGTCTATCGTAAGTAGTCTGAAAGGAAGCTTAAAGGAAATATAAAGGAATTTTTAAAGCATTACCGTGAAGGTTGTTCCTTTTCCGATTTTGCTTTTTACGGAAATTTTACCGCCGTGGGCATCTACTATTGATTTTGCAATTGAAAGTCCAAGCCCATATCCGTCAGTCCCCCGGGATTTATCGGACCTGTAAAATCTGTCAAAAATATGCGGCAGATCTTCAGCCGGAATTCCCATTCCGTGATCCTCGACTTCCAGCATTCCCCCTTCTTTGGTTCTAACTTCAACCACTGTCTTTTTGGGAGAATACTTAAACGCATTTTCAAGTAGGATTGTGGTTAGTTCGATGAGTGAATCTTCATTTCCTTTAACAATTGATTTATGAAGGTTTACCGCAACCTTCTTTCCGTCAACCGCTTTTTTAACAACCTCCCGTAAATCGATTTCTTTCATCTCAAGCACCCCTTTGCCGTTTTCAAATTTATTCAGTTCGAGTAGATAGTTCGAAAGTTTTTGCATTTTATCCACATCCTCAAGATTGCTTTTCAGAAGCGATTTTGCACCCAGAATACTCAACCTTCTATCTCTCAGGGCAACTTCAATTTCCGTTTTAAGCGAGGTCAGAGGGGTTCTAAGCTCATGACTGGCGTTTCCGACAAATTCTTTCTGCTCATCCATCATCTTTTTAATAGGATCCAAAGTTTGCTCAGCCAAAAAATATCCGCCAAGACTCGATAAAACCAAAATAGAGACATTAATAAGGCCCAGTGCCCAGATAATTCTCATCCTTGCCTGTTCCACCGTTTCCGAATCGGCCGGCTGATTTTCAGGAGGAACCGGAAGGCCCTGAGAAATTAAAATACTATCGATGGTATCAACTCTTTGCTGCC
Source organism: Candidatus Microgenomates bacterium (assembly GCA_049523135.1). Taxonomy (GTDB): domain Bacteria; phylum Patescibacteriota; class Microgenomatia; order UBA8517; family UBA8517; genus JBEKNE01. The sequence goes on from JBEKNE010000001.1 coordinate 655,704, forward strand.
TAGAGCGCTGCATGTTATCAACCCTAGTCAGTTCTCCGTTAACTCCGACATAAATTGCCACGGAAAAACTAAGGCTAATCGCCATAATAATAGCCAGGTACCATGCAGTTAACTTAATTCTTGCTTCTTTAAACATAATTCAATTATTCCACCTTGTAGCCAAAACCCCTTACGGTTTTAATTAAGTTGCTACCGATTTTGTCACGGAGATAGCCGATAAAAACTTCAACCGTGTTAGGCAAGATATCGGCTTCATAATCCCAAACATGGGCAATTATATTTTCTTTGGAAACAACCCTTCCGGCATTTCTCATTAAATACTCCAGAAGTGCAAACTCCTTGCGGGAAAGTTCCACCGGCTTTCCCCCGACTTTTACTTCAAAAGTATTTGTATCAAGTTCCAAATCCCTGACTTTTAATTTATTACTTTTAGCCTCACGGGGACGCCTGGCAAGAGCTTTTACCCTAGCCAAAAGCTCTTCAAAAGCAAAAGGTTTAATAAGATAGTCGTCTGCCCCGCTATTTAAACCTTCAAGCTTATCTGATAGCTCCCCACGGGCCGTCAGCATCAAGATTGGTGTATGATTTTCTGCCGCTCTCAGCTTCTTGCAAATCTCCATTCCGTCCATTTTAGGAAGCATTAAATCAAGCACGATCACATCATATTCTTCTGAAGAAGCCATATCATAGCCCTCTTCACCATCATAGGCCACGTCGGTAGCCCAGGTTTCCTGTTCAAATCCGCGCTTTATGGAGTTGGCAATTTTATGTTCATCTTCAACAACCAGAATTCTCATGTCTAGGTTCATATTATACCAAAAATGCTGAAAAATAGCTGAAAGAGGGCATTGATTATCACTTGAAAGGAATGACTACCATGATATACAATCTTCTATTGTGGCAAACGATAATATTATTGAAGTAAAAAATTTAGTTAAAAAATTCGGAGATTATACCGCAGTAGATAATCTCTCGTTTGAAGTTAAACGGGGCGAAGTATTTGCTTTCCTTGGCCCGAACGGTGCAGGAAAAACGACCTCAATAAAAATGTTGACGACTCTTCTACTTCCAACTTCAGGTAGTATCTCAATAAACGGTTTCGATCCTATTAGGCAGCAGCATGAAACCAGAAAATCTTTCGGAATTGTTTTTCAAGATCCCTCTCTCGACGACGAACTGACGGCCTACGAAAACCTTGAATATCACGGGATTTTGTACGGGGTGCCGAAAGGTTTAAGAAGACAAAGGATTGAAGAACTTTTGAAATATGTCGATCTTTGGGAAAGACGTAATTCTTTAATCAAAACTTTTTCGGGAGGAATGAAGAGAAGGCTTGAAATTGCCAGAGGGCTTCTCCATCACCCCAAGATCTTTTTCCTGGACGAGCCAACTCTCGGGCTCGATCCTCAAACCAGAAATCACATCTGGAGCTATATTAAAAAATTAAATAAAGATGAGGGAATTACGGTATTTTTTACAACCCATTATATGGACGAAGCCGCAAAGGCGGCAGACCGAGTTGCTATTATCGATCGCGGAAAGATTATTGAAACCGGAACTGTGCAACAACTTCTTAAAAAGACCAAGACAAGTTCCTTAGAGGATGCATTTCTGAGCTTGACAGGACATGAGATAAGAGATGAAGCCGTAAGCGCGCACGAAGCTTTTAGAGCTCATCACCAAATGCATAGTAGGTAAAATAAAATATATGAACAGTATTTACATTCTCTGGTTGAGACAACTTAAAAGGTATTTCAGATCTCGTTCCAGAATGATCGGATCTTTGGGACAACCAATTCTTTTTCTGGTTGCGCTGGGATTTGGCTTAGGCCCCGTTTTTGCTAAAGCCGGTCAGGGAAATTATCTTGAATTCATCGCTCCCGGAATAATTTCCATGAGCATTCTTTTTACGGCAATTTTTTCAGGAATTGAAATTATCTGGGACAGACAATTTGGATTTTTAAAAGAAACTTTGGTAGCTCCCATTACCAGATGGCAGATAATGATCGGAAGAACTCTGGGAGGGGCAACAGTAGCCGTCTTTCAGGGAATAATTGTTCTCCTTCTTTCTCTTCTTTTCGGATTCAGAATTGAAACTTTTGTTTTAATTCCCCAGATGCTTATTTTTATGCTTCTAATTGCCCTTCTTTTTACCGCTCTCGGAACCGCAATCGCGTCAGTTCTCGAAGATATGCAGGGGTTTCAACTAATCATGAACTTTTTGGTGATGCCTTTCTTCTTCCTTTCCGGAGCACTTTTTCCTCTTCAGGGAGTTCCAAAAGTTTTGGAAGTTATTGCCAGTATTGATCCCCTTTCTTACGGAGTTGATGGTCTAAGAGGTGCTATCACAGGATCCTTCCATTTCGGACTTTCAATCGACTTGATTGTCCTTTCTTCCGCTACAGCAATTCTTATAGGGATTGGTACATATCTTTTCTCCAAAATACAAATTTGAAATCCAATATGACCAAGTACAAAGAATACTTCGACAAAATGGTTTCGGAAAATAAGGAAGCTTTTTATAAATTTACACGCGCACATTTTGAATATTCAATCGATCAAAATAAAAACCAGGAGGAATTCAACAGAGAAGGTGAAAAAATTCTCAAAATTATCCACGAATGGGAAGACAGACTCTGCAAGCACTCGGAAGGTGCCGGATTCGGAAAATATACTTCCTCTTTAGCCGAAAAATTTCAGGATGAAGTCAAAAGCCACTTTCCCCTAATTGATCACGTAGGAATAATTGTCAATAAGTTCTCCCTTAAGAAAATTAAACTGAATTAGTTATCCTTTCAGTTATAAAGCGATCAGTATCGCTCCTACAATTACCACAACTCCAACTCCGGCGCCAACAATAGTAGGCCAACCAGTTCCCGTAACCGGAATGGGCCTTGGGGTAGTTTGCACATAAGGGGTCGCTGATGCTGATGCTGTCGCTGTAGCCGTCGGGGTTGCACTGGCAGAGGCGGTTGGTGTCAAAGTCGGTGAAGGCGTGACTGTCGCCGTTGAACAAAGCGTTAAATCCGTAGTCCATGAAGAGTTTTGAGTAGGACAACAATACTGTTGCGACCCGCAGGTTGCAATTGTCCCAACATTCGCAATGCTCGAACAACTTATTTGTTCCGGTGTTCCGTCTGCATTCGGGGAAGCACAACTCATCAAAAGAGTCGTTTGTCCGGCTACGGGACAGGCTTCAGCCCCCGGACAAAGATTTGCCGCAGCTTTTTCCTGAATATTTTGCTGCTGCTTAACAAGCAGAACGCCCGCCGCAACACTCAGTGCCAAAAAAAGAGTTACAACAACGCCTATTATTATTCCTGTTTTACCGACTTTCCGAGGTTTTTTGCCGGTGACCATCTCAAAAGGAGGTGTACCATTTGTTTCATTATTTTGAGTGGGCATATTAATTATATTATCTCACAACTGTGCAATTAGTTTTGGTGTTATTTCCGAAAACTTTCCAACAATTAAATCAGCACCGGTGAGATTTTTCTCATCTTCCAGATCAGAAATTATTATCACCTTCATTCCTGCACTTTTGGCCGCATCAATATCCGATTGTGTATCGCCAATAACCAAACAGTCTTTTGCTGGCACGTCCAGCTTATCGGCAGCCAACAAAAAGGCATCAGGAAAAGGTTTTTTGTTCAAAATTTCCTCACCTGTTACTGTAGCATCAAAAACTCCATCAAGGTCCAACTTTTTAAAAACTTCTTCAACCACCCACCATTCACAATTTGTTGCTAATGCAATCTCAATATTGCTTTCTCTCAAATTTTCAAGAAAATTTCTCGCCCCTTCAATTAATTTAATGTCCTGTAAAAATTTTACATAATGTTTATAAGTTAGACTTTTCAGCTCATCCAAAGTTTTATCCGTTGTAATATTGTACTTAACGAGGAGAATGCGCCAGTTATCTTCTATACCAACTCCAGGAATTTCAGGATGCTCACTAATAGGCTCCTTTCCTAAACTCTTCAAAACCTCGGAGAAGGCTTTACTCCACAGGCCACTACTATTTATGAGTGTTCCATCGAGATCAAAAATTACGGCGGAGAGTATCATTTCTTTTTAACTATCGTTCCCATAGAAGTATCTTCAAGTGTATATCCATCTTTTTCTATCTGCGTACGAAAGTCGTCTGCAGAATCATAGTTACCTCTCTGGCGCTCCAATTCCCGCTGGTCTATGTTATTTATAGTTCCTCCACTTATCATAATTGTGGGGGAAAATAAAATTGTAGCCTTTGAAACAGGTAAAACGTTTTTAACCATTTTTTCTGACTTATAGGTAGAAAGACCCAATCCCAAAATTTCATCGAGGCTCATTGCCAAATCATATTTATCGCCCGAGGGAATATTGCTTTTAAGCATCTCCCAAAAAACTGCCAAGGCCTTGGGGGTACCCAGATCATCACTTAACGCTTCCAAAAACTCACTGCGGAAAGTTTCAATTTTATTTTCTTTTTCTTCAGATAATACACTCCTATCCGTTTGTGTTTTAAGAGAATTTATCTGATTGCGGAGCCTTTCTAAGCCGTTTTGGGCGGCTTGCAGCGAATCCCAAGTAAAGTTCAATGTATCACGGTAGTGTACTCCCAAAAATAAGTACCTGAGTGCCAACGGATCGAACCCTTTTTTGACAACATCATCAATTGTATAAAAATTTCCTAAACTCTTACTCATCTTCTTCCCATCAACCATTAAAAATGCCGTATGCAACCAATATCTTACAAGAGGAATCTTACCCGATGCGGCTTCCATCTGGGCAATTTCTGCCTCGTGATGCGGAATAATGAGGTCAACTGCACCACCGTGTATATCATATTGTGGTCCAAAAAAAGTCTCCGTAATTGCAGTATCTTCTATGTGCCACCCAGGCCTGCCTTCTCCTATTTCAGTTTTCCAAGAAGGTTCATTAGGTTTTGAAAACTTCCACAAACAAAAATCATTCCAACCTTTCTTTTGCTTGTTTTCATCTATTCTAGATACGGAATCACTCTGTGAAAGTTCGGTACGGCCCGAGAGCTTTCCGTAATCCGAAAACTTAGAAATCTCAAAATATATACCGTCATCAATCGTATAAGCGTAACCTTTATCTATCAGGGTTTTAACTTGTTTAACAATTTGACTTATATAATCAGTCGCCCGTGCATATTTTGTAACGGAAATATTGTTGAGTTCTTTCATATTTTCCATGTAAATACCTTCATATTTGTTGACAAGTTCCTTCCACTCGATTCCCAACTCCCTTGATCTACTTAATATTTTGTCATCAATATCTGTGATATTTTGAAGATAAAAAACGTCAAATCCTGCATATCTCAAAAATCTTACCAAGAAATCAAATTGTGTATATGTTTTTGCATTGCCGATATGGGGATTGTCATAAACAGTTGGACCACAGACAAAAAGATTAACCTTTTTGTCATTTATCGGTTCAAACTTTTCCTTTTTTCTTGTTAATGAATTTGTTAGAAAAATATCAGCCACGATTTATTATATCAGAAGGCTCCACGCGTTTAATACTTAATTTGTCAAAATCTTTATCATACGAAACAACCGTCATCTTTTTTGACTGAATTTTAGGATTACTCGCAATCAAGGCGTCAATAAATTTAATGTTCTTTCCTTCATATTTTCTTAGCGCATACTCCAAATCAAATTCATCAACAATTTTCAGACCATTAAGTCCAACAATTCCTTTCAAGGATTTAATAATTTTAGATTTCGGTTCCTTATACGAAGAACTTAGCACCCAAACAATTTCAGATAAAACCTCGCCCGAAGTAAACGCCTTTATTTTTGAATCCTTTACCAATTTCAAAAGACTGGAGCATTCATTAAATATCTTTTGATTTTCCAACTCAAGAATTCTAATAAAAATGTTTGTATCAATAAAATAGTCCATTAGATTCTCTTGTAATGAGATTGCATATCCTCGCGGGCCTTAAGAGCGGTCATTCCCTTGGGAGCTTTCCCAATTGGTGCAAAATCCAATATGTCAAAAGTTGGTTCTAACTTGACAGCTTTTTCAGAAACAGAAATCATTACCTTAGAGTAAGGTTTTATACCCAAAAGTTTCCTGAAACTAAACGGTATTGTTACTTGTCCTTTTTGTGTAACTGTGGCTAATTGTACATTCATATAAGTAATATTAACCTAAAAGTAATACTTTGTCAAGAGTAATACATCACAACTAGATTGCGGGCTTGTTTATCCACTTGGAGGTACCGGTTTTTCAACACGCGTCTGTTGTCGTTCGGCTTCCGCTTTTTGACTTCTTCCCGCACCAAATCTACGGTTGGGTTTCGACGAAACAAAAGGTAATGCCCCTTTAGACTCGTTATAAGCCGCTTGATCCTTTTGATACTTTACCGCCTCCGTTTGGGCTTTCAGAACCTGCTTCTGTTCAATAGAAAGTGTTGGATAATCTTCCAACGGAATTTCTTCCCCTTGAGTAATCTTTTCCTGTAGGTTTTTGAAAAGGTCCTGCTTTTCGATATCGGACAACTCACTTTTTAAAGCTTCCATTCCACGAGAGGTCCGTATCTTGTCTTGAGTTATCTGCTGCTCCTCTATTTTCTTTTGCTCCAGATCACCACTTTGAGAAACTTGAGGATTTTCATTTAAAGGAATATTTTCCGGATTAAAAACCTGTTCATTTGCAGTTTTTAAAACCTCCAGAGGTCCCTTAGCAATTTGTTTGGCTATTTTTTGGGCAAGATCGCGGGCGTATTGTCCGGACGTTTTGGCAGTATTGTTCATATTTTTATAATTCCCTTCTTCCCTCCAGGGCTTGAGTTAATGTTACCTCATCAGCATATTCCAAGTCTGCTCCCGTTGGAATTCCCATTCCCAGTCTTGTTACTTTTACCATTAACTCTTCACCTTTTATCTGTTTAGTTAGATACATTGCCGTAGCCTCGCCTTCCATTGTGGGGTTTGTGGCAATTATTATCTCTTTTATATTCTTTTCTTCTTTCAATCTTTTCATTAAATCGTCTATATAAATTTCATCGGGTCCGATATTTTCCAGAGGGTTAATGGCTCCGTGCAAAACATGGTAAATACCTTTAAATTTACCTGTTTTCTCAAATGCCAAAATATCTAAGGGTTCTTCGACAACTAAAATCACCGATTTATCACGCGATAAGTCTGAACAAATCGGACAAGGGTCCGTTTCGCTTATATTTTTGCAGATAGAACAAAGTTTTGTATCTTTTTTAAGTCTCCCTATACTTTCCGCAAAATCATCGAGTTGTGACTGAGGAACATGGAGTAAATAATAAGTGAGACGCTGGGCACTTTTGGGGCCAATTCCGGGAAGTTTTTGAAAAGACTCAATTAATGCCGCAATAGGACCTGCAATCTTCATATCTCATTTTATGTAAATTTCAAGAAATTTAAAGAAGATGTTTTAATAAACCTCAGGGTTTATTGACTTTCCTTTTGTAACTGTTATGCTTGCGTTCTGCTGCCTCTACCCCTCTGCTAATCATAGGTCTCTATCGTTTTACCGTTCTTTAAAAGAATATAAATCTAACCAATAATCTGTTTTACTATATTCATTATTCATTTCCCTAAAGGAGGAAAAATGAAAAACAAAATTTTTGTTATAGTGTTAACACTTGTGTTGTTATGTTCCTGTTCGCTCTCGCCAAATATTGCCAGCACAACAACTGCACAGCCTTTAGTAGCCTTACCGACATCAACTGCCACTGTTAAAAGTACTGCTACCGAGGTGAATACGCCAGTTCCTACCATAACACCCACGTTAAGTCCTACCCTATCTCCGCGTGACTCAGCTCTAGCAGAACATGAACAAGAGCGAATAACATATCTCGCCGAGCAGGGTCCTGCAGAGGAAATTCCCGTTCTCGAGTACCATGGCGACAATTATGGTATGACTTTCGGAACTGCAGTAGTCGAACTTGAACCGGAGGCGTTCGAAGCACAAATGAAATGGTTTTATGACAACCATGTTTATGCCGTTACCGGTCAAAATTTGATTGATTGGATCAACGGAAAAATCGAATTGCCGGCAAGATCGGTGGTTTTGACTTTCGACATGGGTTACAACAGCGCCAAGGCAATCCATAGAATAATCCCCGAGTTTGAGAAATACGGAATGTTTGGCATCTTTACAATTTTCACAAAGTTTATGAATGAAGGAGAATCCGTTAACTGCGTAAATGATGCCTGCTGGGAAGCTTTCCGGTATGCATACCTTTCGGGATATGTCGACATCGGAAGTCACACCATGACTCATCGGGATTTTGCGACACTATCCGAAAAAGAAGGTATGAATGAATTGGCAAATTCGAAGGAAACTATCGAGGAACATGTCGGTAATGGTTGCATCGTCTCTATTTTGACTTGGCCATACGAAAGTGTTCCAAAGTGGGGAAAGGATATTAGTCAGATAGGCTTTACCATTGCCTTTGCCGGCTATCAATATCCTATCCTGCAAAATGCCATGTGGAAAGATAAACCGGAAGATTTTTATCAGGAACCCCGGGTATTACCCCCGAACTCCAATGGTATATCGGGAAGGCCCAACGGTAAGGATCTGGAAGGGATCATGCAGATGTATACTACCGCCAACTCTAACCAAGGTGGTTGGTAATATAAATAGTCAGAGGTACCCATAAGGACCATCTTTTTGTTTGTATGAAGAGATGGTCCTTTTTATTTTCCAAGGCCACCCAGAAGTCCCGCTAAGCCCCCGCCCATATCCATCATCTTCTTTGCAGATTCTTTCTGTACGTCTTTCATTGCACTGTTTATCAAATCAGTTAATTCTTTTAAGTCTTCCTCGCCGCGTTTTATATAGCGGATTTTTTGGTCTCCTGTGACAGAAACTGTATAGCCGTGCTTCTCTGCAGTTTTAATAATCTTTTCAAGTTCTTTTTGAAGTTCACTCGCCTTACGGCGCATATTTGCAAGATCTTTTATTTGGTCAAACATTTTAGTTACTGAATATTTCTTCAGCGGCTTTAATTATATCGCCGTCCTTTCCTTCAGTCAAAACCGTATCGGTTTTTGATTCCTCAACTATTTTTTTGGGCGGCGGATCAACAAGTGTACAAACTACTTTTGTCGGTGACTTAAGAACCTTGGCAACAATATCCTCCACCAGTCTTCTGTAGCGCGCGTCCTCCAGTCTTTCCTTATGAAACTTGTAATAAACACCTAAAGTAAGAATCTTTCCGTCATAAGTCATGGGTCTTGCCGCTCTTAGCAGTGCTTCGACTGAGGCATTTAAAGGTTTAATAAGAGCCAAGATATTCCTCCACATGTCATCATTTACATTTTCTCTTATTTCCAAAGATGGTGGCATTTCGCGAGCGCCGGAAATTTCTGTTTGAGCCAGATCGTGACTAGCGAAAGCCGCCGAGCGGGAGTTACCACTACCGGTTCCGGTTTTTCCAGAAGGCGAGTTAATTTCCGATCGAGCAGATTGTAAATGTCTTTCCTCTTCCCCACACCATTTTATAATCGCTATTTCAAGCGGCAGTTCTTCAATCGGAAAATTCCCGATATTCTTTAAAGCTTCATCCATCAGCTCAATCAGTTTAATAAGTTCATCTTTCGATAGTTTACCAATTTCATCTTCTCCGACTCCGACTTTTGCCAAAAGAGATACACGCAATTTTTTAATAAGCGCCTCCAAAAAATTCTCCACGGTAACACCTTTGGAATCCAACATCCCGATTTCTTTAATCAACTTCTCGGTATTCCTTTCAACTAAAAGCTTAACAAATTTATCCAGATCAAAAGACTTGCTTCTGAAAAGAAATTCCTCCAAAAATTCTTTAGAAAGTTCTTTTTCTTCAGCGACAAGCTGTTCCAAAATTTTTATGGCATCGCGGAAAGATCCGTCGGAAGCTTTGGCAATAATTCCAAGAGTTTCATCATCAGCTTTAATTTTTTCTCCAGCTACAACCCTTTTAAGAGACCTGACAATTTCATCAGGATTCGCCTTTCTGAAAGGAATAAATGTAGTTCTGGATTGAATCGTGCCAATTAATTTTTCCGGATTGGTGGTAGCCAAAATAAAAACAACATGCTCGGGAGGCTCTTCCAAAGTTTTAAGAAGAGCATTGGAAGCTTCCGTCGTTAACATATGAGCTTCGTCAATTATGTAAATCTTTTTCTTAGCGGAGGTCGGTGCAAGCTTTACGGCATCGCGCAGAATTCTGACATCATCAATTCCGCGGTGGCTGGCGGCATCCATTTCGATAACGTCCAAATTATTTCCTTTATCAATCGACACACACTGTTTACATTTATTGCAAGGTTCCGACCCCTTTAAATTTTCGCAGTTTAAAATTTTTGCCAGAATTCTTGCCGCTGAAGTTTTTCCTGTTCCTTTGGGACCGGCAAAAAGAAATGCATGAGGAATGTTTTTACCGGAAACTATTTTTTTAAGCGATTCGGCAACATCACGTAAGTCCAACTCATCTAAATTTTTTGATCGGTATTTCAGGTATAGTGTCATTCTTTGTGATGTATTCCCATTAGATGTAAAGCCCCATGTTCAGCCAACTCATAAATCCTGTCGTCAGTTAAAACATTTTCTTCTCCTGCTTCTTTTACCGCCAAAGGATAGCAAATGACAATCTCGCCCAAATGGATTTTTCCGTCCGGCGGATAAACAAATTTTCCCTTAACTTCTCCCGGCACAAACGACAACACATTGTGTAACTTTTTGTCCTTCACAAATTTATTCCCGATTTCCATCATTTTTCCTTCTCCCACAATTGCAACGGAAACATCAGCATCGGAAACAATTCCTTTTCCCGCCAAAAAGTCGGCAAGTTTCCTCTTAATGGCAGGAACACCGACAGGATAATTCGACTGTTTACTGACGAAGACTTTAATCATCGGATGTGAACATTCATTACGAAAGTTTTCCCCTTACAATTCCTGCAACCTTGGCTCCATCTGCTCCGGGGGCAAAACTTTTTACTTTGCCTATTACCATACCCATCTCGGATGCCGTCTTGGCCCCTGTTGCCACAATTGCCTGATCCACAAGCTTTTCAAGTTCCTCATCGGTCAGTTCCGGAGGGAGATATTCTTGAAGTATTTTAAGTTCCGCTTCTTCTTTAACAGCACGGTCCTCGGCTCCCGCTTTTCTATACATTTCAATTGCTTCTTTTCTTTTTTTTGCTTCACGTCTTATTACAACCATTTCTTCCTCATCATTTAAATCGTGCTGCTTATCTATTTTTTCATAATTAAGAGCCGAAAGAAGAAGCCTCAAGGTCGAAGTTCTAACTTCGTCATGAGCCTTCATCGACTCGCCTATTTTTGCCTGTAAAGTTTGAGCTATCATATTTTTCGATCGCTTGAGATTTTTCCCAACAGATGCATGTGCATATGGTGAACAACGGCTGCATCACCTGCATTCGTTGTCATTCTAAAGTTATTTATACCCTTTTCTTTCATAAGTTCCAACCCCAATTGTTTTATTTCAGTCCAAAGAGCATCACTGGCTTCATTTATATCCTTAATATGTTTCTTAGGAATTATCAGAATATGAACATCAGCTTGTGGATTAATATCATTAATTGCAATCAAGTTTTCTGTTTCTTTTACTTTATCCGAGGGAATTTCGCCCTTTATAATTTTGCAGAAAACACAATCTTCCATTTGTGAAAATAGTATAGACCCCTCCACAAGCCCAAACAAGAGGCCAAGAAATTTGACTATGAGTCTAGCGGGTGCTAAACTCCAGCCTCGCACCTAAAAATTGTCTATTAAAAAAGGAGGATATTGTGAAAACTATGTATTGGATAAGCCAAGCTGTTCTTTTGGTTGGTGAGTTCATAGGGTTATTGGTATTTGCTAACGACACAACAACAATTCCGCCAACTATGGTATATTTCAATCCGATTATTGTTCTCTATCTGTTTATCGGTGAAGTGGTTGTCTCGTTGCTTTATCTACTGTTCACCGATGAAGAAGACAAAATACGATTTATAACCTTTATCGTAGTCACGGCTGTTTTTCTTGGTATCGCCGTAGCATTAATAGCATCTTTTACAATCCCGATAAATCAAGGTACTACTGCTATTTTTGAATGGTTCTACACCACGGCCGCATTATGTTTGCCTATAAGTGCGCTTGTTTGGGGAGTAATCATAGACGTCCATCATGGCTTACCTGATTAGACAATCTGGTGCGACCTGACGGTAAAAATTAGCATAAGTTAAACGCTAAGAAGCAACTGTCAGGAAAGTTTTTTTATTGTTTCCTCAAAATCCAAAAGTTCCGATTTTTCAGAAGCTCTTTCTTTCCATTCAATTTTATTTCCACTCCGCTCAGATACAACAAGGCGAACCGGAATCCCGATTAAGTCCGCATCGGCAAATTTTTCGCCGGGGGCAACATCTCTATCGTCCCAAAGAACTTCAATTCCTTTCTCGGTCAGTTCGTCATAAATCTTATTTGCATTTTTTGTTCCGGGAAGTTCAACCAAATGAACATCAAATGGCGCCACAGCTTTCGGCCATATGATACCTTTCTCGTCATGTCCAACCTCAACCAATGTTCCCATAACTCTTGTCGGACCGATTCCGTAGCTTGCAAACCAAACCGGTTTTTTAAGACCTTTTTCATCAGTGTAATAAACATGCATACGTTCGGAATACCATGTTCCAAGAGGAAAAATATTACCAACTTCGACAGTTCCGTCAATTTTCTCTATTTTCCCCTTCTTACATTTTGGACATAAATCATGTTCTTTTCCTTCATATATTTCCTTATTTACGGCATAATCACACAAGTCACAAGCAAAGACCGTATCCTCCCCATTCGCATTTAGAACCTGAAATTCATGAGTATGCTTATCCGTAAAAACTCCGCCTGAAGCTTCAACTATTTTGAAATTAAATCCTAAGCGCTTAAATATTTTTACATAAGCCGCCTTAACCTTTTCGTAGTAATTCATCATATCCTTCTCATTAGTGTGAGCCGAATATAGATCCTTCATCATAAATTCCCTACCCCGCAAAATTCCACTTCTGGCACGCGGTTCATTTCTAAACTTTGTAGAAAATTGATAAACGGCAACCGGCAAATCTTGGTAGCTTTTGATATTTTTTCTGAGAAGATCCATAACGATTTCTTCGTGAGTAAAACTCAGCACATATTCTTTTTCTCGAGTGTCCTTGAGTTTATACATTATCTCGTCTGCTTTATCCCATCTACCCGTTTCACTCCAAATTTCTTTCGGGTGCAGTAAGGGCATTAGCATTTCCTGTCCCCCTACGGCGTTCATTTCCTCGCGGATTATCTGATTTATCTTGGTTACAACACAAAACCCAAGAGGAAGAAGTGTCCAGCTTCCCGACATAAGTTGATCGATAAATCCGCCGCGGACCAGAAGTTTATGATTAATACTTTCCGCATCTTTGGGAGCTTCTTTTCTGGTTTTAGGAAAAAGTTGTGATTGCCGCATATCAGGCTATTGTATCATTTACTCAGGGAATTTAAGAAACCGTTAATTCCGCCAAATGTAATCAGTCTTCGAACGTCCCCAAATGTAATAACCAGAAGAAGGGCGAGAAGAATCAACATACCGATGTTGTTTATAGTTGCTTCAACTTTTGTTGAAATTCTTTTTTTGGTTACTGCCTCAATTCCGATAAAAAGAAGTCGCCCCCCGTCGAGTGCCGGAAAAGGAACAATATTAAGTACCGCAAGGTTAACGGAAAGAATTCCGATAAAATTAATTAAGGTCAGAATTCCGGCTCTCTGGGCTTCGGTTGTTACCGCAAAAATTCCGACAGGTCCGGAAACTCCTTGTGGAGTTTGTCCGTTAAATATTTGAACCGCCAAACCCCAAAGACCCAAAACTATCGTTTCTCCCCAATAAATCGCATCTTTAAATCCGTAATATACTCCATAAAAAGGTCTTTCCCAAATCGGCGGATAATAAATCTCCATCGTGGTTATGGTTACCCCGATCGGACCCTCGCCGGTAGGAGGATTTTCCCTCGGGGTTAAATTGATTTTTAAAGTCGATTCCTTCCCATCAACTGTTCTTTGAATTTCAAAAGTTGTAACCTTTCCTTTTAACGCTGCAGTTTTACTTATAAAATCATCGGATGACGTAATAGCATTATTTCCTACTTTGGTTATAATATCTCCATCAATTATCCCTGCAGTTTCAGCCGGGGAACCTGCCGAAACATCGACTACCTGAAGCTTACCCGTATCGCGCGGAATTCCCGAAAAAGAATAAACAATAGCAAAAGCTACTATTGCCAGCAAAAAATTCATTATTACTCCGGCAATTACAACGAGAGCTCGCGTTCTTTTATTTTTATGTAAAAAGGATCGTGCCGGATCAGTAACACCCTCCTCGCTTTGTTCACCATAAAGCTTATTAAATCCGCCGAAAGGAAGCCAATTAATGGAATAAATTGTTTCCCCTATTTTTTTGCCCCAAATGCGGGGAGGAAGCCCCAAACCGAATTCTTCGACCATAATCCCCGACTTTTTGGCAACTATAAAATGTCCTAATTCATGAACCAAAATCAAAAGAGAAAGAACTAGAAGAAAGACAATTATTGAAAGTATCATTATTCCTAATAGTATGAAGCAAGAAGTATATCGAAAGCAAGATTAAATTTGAAGAAGTTCCACTTTTTTCTTCTCACCCATCGCATCAATTTTTCCGACAAACTCATCGGTTATTTCCTGAAGTTTTTTCTCTTCGGCATACTTCTCATCCTCCGTAATAGATTTTTCTTCAAATTTTTTCTTAATCTCATGCATTTCATCGGCCCGAACTTGCCTAATGGCTATCTTGCCGTTTTCCAGTTTCTGATTTAAAAGTTTTACATACTTTTCCCTATCTTCTGTTGTCAAAGGCGGCATTGTGATCCGAATAAACTCTCCATCAATTGACGGATTCATACCGATATTTGCCTCAACTATTCCTTTTCTGATATCCCCGATTATGCTTTTATCCCAAGGGTTAATAATAATTTGTGAAGGGTCCGGAGCGGAAATTGTTGCGAGTTCCATTACTTTCAATCTTTGGGTTCCGCCATAAGCAGGACAGATAATATTTTCGACCAAAGACGGAGTTGCCCGACCGGTTCTGATTCCAGCAATATCTGAAGTAAAAACGCCCGCACTGGACTGCATTTTGGATCTCACTGAAGCTTCATCCATTCTTCTTTCCCAATTCTACACGAAAAACTCTGCCAATGCGAACATTTTCTCCTGTTTTTGCAATAACTTCTTTTACCAGATCTTCAATCTTTTTACCGGGATCTTTTATAAATTCCTGTTCCGTTAACTTTTCATCCCCCATTGAAGCAACTTGCATTGCCAAATCGCGGCCCAGAGTTTCAAAGAGCTCATTTCTGGCAACAAAGTCCGTTTCACAAAGCAGTTCGACTACGCTCACTATTTTTCCGGTATGATGCGCATAAGTAAATATTTTGCCCTCGGAAGTTTCTCTTCCCTCACGTTTTGCGGCTTTTTCGGCTCCCTCTTTTTTAAGAATTTCGAGAGCTTTCTTTTCGTCTCCTCCAACTTCCTCCAAAACCTCACGGATTCTTATAATAGCAACGCCCGTTTGTTCGCGAAGTTTTTTAATAAGGGTTATATCAATTTTTGTCATGTTTATTGCCTTCTGCAATCGCCTCACCAACTAAGTTTAGTATATATTCCAAAGCTTTGCTGGCATCGTCATTCATAGGAATCGGGTAATCGATTGGGTCCGGATCCGAATTGCTGTCAACTATTCCCACAACAGAAACTTTACCCACATTTGCTTCATGAACCGCACCGGATTCCCTTTTCGTGTCGATTACAAAAAGAACATCAGGAACTTTAGTTAAAGTTTTAATTCCGCCAAAAAATCGCCCCAGACGGGCAATTTCCCGGTCAATCAGAAGTCTTTCTTTTTTGGTGTATTTATTATAAACGCCTGTCGTCATATTTTCCTTCATTTCCTCCATTTTTTTGATGGATCTTTTTATCTGCTCAAAATTGGAGATAGTGCCCCCTAGCCATCTTTCGTTAACATAAGGGACACCAACCTTTTCGGCAACCTCGGCAACTTTATCTTTAATCTGTTTCTTGGTTCCCAAAATTAGTACGGTTTTACCTTCTTTGACGGATTTTGTAATAAACACCAGAGCTTCCTCAATTAAAGGCTTGGTTTTGGTTAAATCAAAAATGTGAACGCCACCTTCCTGCCCATAGAGATATTCCTCCATTTTAGGATTCCAGCGCTTGGTTTGGTGACCAAAGTGAGCTCCCGTATCCATTAATTCTTCAAGTGAAACTTTAATAGCCATTATATTTTTGTTTCCTTAATCCGCCGCAGGTTGGAAGTAATCCAGGAAACATAACCTGCGTGTGTAGGGGTATTATATAGGGTTTAGCCTAAAGCTGCAAGAGACTTTTTGTTTATCTCAATATTCTCTTCGGCAGATTCGAAGGCTGCATTGGCCAAATATTCCGCGCTCATCGCATCCGAGTGGGCATTTTTATTCCCGATTTTGGATACCTCCATGGCCATTTCCCCTATCTCCTTAGCCAAGGTTGATACTTTTTGTGGAATTTCAATTGCCCAATACAAAGCCGCCTTAATCTTAGATTTATCTTCGGACTTATACGATTCCATAACTTTTTGAAAAGCTTCACTATCGGCATCCGCCAAATCCAGCAATTCAATTCTTACCTCCTGCATTCTTGTGGAAATTTCCTTAACTCTGCCCTGAACTTCGGGATAAGATTTTCTCCCGATAGTCAAATTGCAGACCATCTCAACCAAAGCCGCAGACAAAGATGCCGTCACTGCCGCAACAGCTCCTCCGCCGGGAGTCGGTTTAACGCCCCCAACATCTTTCAGAAAATCTTCAATTGTTTGTTTTTTAATCATATCTATTCGAACAGTTTCTTTTCCAAAACCTGTTCCGATTTAAAGCCTTCAGCTTTGAAAGTAGTTTTAACTGCCTTCACTAAAGATTCGAGAGGTATCATACCATAAATTTCCGAACTTTCTACTCCAACGTTCAATTTTCCGGCTTCAGATTCAACCGCGCGGTAGGCCTCATCAAAATTTGTTTTTTCAAAATCTACCAAATTCATAGAAACCTGGGCAAATCCCCCAACATTAAATCCAAGCGCTTTAACTCCGGTTAATCCCCCGTTTTTCTCGCGAATTTTCCCGGCAATATCTTTAGCGACCTGTATATCTTTTGTATCAAGATTTACATTAAAAGCTACTAAATACTTTCTGGCTCCAATGACAACTGCTCCTGCGGTCGGATGAATTTCGGAAGGACCGTAATCGGGAGTTTTCATCTTTTTCCTAAATCCTTCAAACTCCCCAACTCGGATATCAGCCAAGTTCCTATTTTCTGGTTTTTTCGCCGACTCTTCATACATAAAAACGGGGATTTTAAGTTCGTCGGCAACTTTTTTGGCAAGTTTATTTGAAAGCTCTACACATTCCTCCATTGAAATTCCTGAAACGGGAACAAACGGCACAACATCCGTAGCCCCAATTCTTGGATGTTCTCCTTTATGTTTGCTCATATCAATAAGCTCAGTAGCTTTCTTTATAGACTCAAATACTGAAGCCAAAACACTCTCCGGCTCTCCAACTATAGTGAAAAGCATACGGTTATGATCGGGGTTACTCTCAAGTTCAAAAACCCTAACGAACTTTATGGATTTTGCAGCATCAAAAATTGCATTAATAACTTTGGAGTTCTTGCCCTCACTGAAGTTTGGTACGCACTCAACAATTTTGTCCATTTGGACTTATTATATCAAAGAAGTCTCTTTTCTATTACTTTCCTTATCCTCTCCTGAATAAGTATAGTATCGCCACCGATGTCGCCCGTTGTCACACAGGGAATTGACATCCACCAGCCGCTATTGTCCTTGACTGTCCTCAAATACTCTCTATAAGAGTTTAGTTGGTGACTAAAGTCCCTCTCTGCAATATCTCTCTTTTTGCCTTTGATATAAGCCCTGTCATTCTTTGTTTTGTTCAGCTTACTGGAATCCACAGGGGATCTATCCAAAAATAAAACCAGGTCGGGCTTTAAAAGTCCAAGTTCATCCCAACCCATTTTCCAAATCCATTTTCTAAAATCACTTTTGGCCCGAGTTTTTAACTTGGCTATCTGATGAACATTAGAGGTAAAATAGCGATCCGAAAGTACCCATCCTCCATTCTCTATCCATTTTCTACCAATATCTCTACTCCATGTATATTGGTCAAGCATATAAGTCAGAGTAGCTAAATAAGGACTAACATCCTTCAGTTCTCCAAATTTACCAGAAAGGAACTCTCCGACAAGTTTTCCCCATTCGGAGGAATAATATCTGGGGAAGGCAGTTACAAGCAGCTTATCATTGCCAATTTTCTCTTTTAAAAAATCTTCAAGCAGTCTGACCTGAGTGGCCTTTCCGCTTCCGTCAACTCCTTCAATAACAATAAACTTCCCTCGTTGTTTCATTATCATAATCTTAACCTTAATGACTCACCTGATAAACCGTGGAAAACATCAACACCTCCAGAGTTTTGCCCGACCGGTATTGCCGGTAAAACAAATCTGTTATCTTGTTTAAACTTTAATAAAATATATGTTTCAATTCTGTTGGCCAAACTTTCAACACTTGAGGTCTCATTCCCGCATGAAGTATATGCAAATAATTTAAATGTATTGTTATCTTTTTCTTGCCTCCACTCTTCAACCGACTCCGAAAGTTTTTCCAAATATTCCGGATAATTTTTCAAAATCCAAAGTTCATATGCTCTTCCCCTCTCTACAATCCTTCGTTTTAGATCATCTTGACTGGCAGAAACAACTACATGCATGTCAGGATATACCAAGTGCTTTGCTTCCGCTAAAGCAAAAAATGCAGTGTTATATAAATTCCACTCCTTATCATTCATCCAACCCATTTTGTGATGCGTTTGCGCATATATAAAATCCATTGTTAATGAAGGGTCAATTATTGTTGTTGTCTCATTTATGTCTAATTTTTCAAGCTGTTCCATCTTGGATAACATAAAATGGAATTGACATCTGAAACTGTATTCATAAGGGCTTGCATAAAACTTGGCAAGATACGGATTTTCCGTATATTTTTCTTCTATGGGGGTTACGCTCCATCTTCTTCCAAGCTCTCCGGAAAGGGTTGTTTTTCCGCTGGCAAGACAACCGACAAAACCAATAACAAGCGGTCTTTTTATAAGTGTTTCTTTTCCTCCTAAATTTTCCTTCATACTCACTTCTTTATTAATCCCAATTTCTCAAACTTTTCCAGCATCTCTTCTTTTTCCCTTTTATTTGTCATTCCGGTACTGCCGGCACTATTCAAAATTTCATCTTTTGAAAAACTAATATTATTTTCTTTCATAACTTGCGCCATAACCTGCTGCTCGGGTCTTGATAATTTCGTTGCATAAAGTTCATAGTCCTCAAAAGCTTCCCACGCAAGAGGTACCGCGTCTTTTAAAATACCCGACATCGCTTCCGCGTAAACTCTAATTTCATATTGCGCGTGCGGATCCGCCCGTAAATGCAGAAAGTGAAATAAATTGTGAAGATCTGTCTTCCAATACCACTGTGTATAAAAATTTAAAGAAAGATCCATCCGCGACAGTTCTCTTGCAAACATATCCCGTTCAGGGTCCTTTGGTTTTCCCATCCCGTCATCATTAAGCATAAATTCGTAATGCTCGTAATTCCGAGCTGCATCCTCAATCAGAAGTTTTTTTATGGCTTCCGCCTGTTCTTTGCTAACGGATTCGTCTCTTCCTTGACGATTGCTTTTGGACTGGATTCCCATGACTTCGGGTTCAGGAATATAAAATTCTTTATCCAAAATTGAAAACCTCGCAGAATATTCATTAATACTGGCGGTTCTATGTCTCACCCACTGGCGGGCAACAAAAATCGGCATTTTTGCATGAAACTTAAATTCATCCATTTCAAAGGGTGTCGTATGTTCATGACGATATAAGTATCTGATAAGTCCGCGCGTTTCATTTATGCTTCTTGTTCCTGTTCCGTACGAAACACGGGCAGCCTCCTCGATGGCTTTATCGTTCCCCATGTAATCAACCAAATACACAAAGCCGTGATCAAGAACCGGAATAACTTCTCCCAAGCGTTTTTCGGCACCGGGGCTTATCGGTCTTTTGGTTTCACTAAGCGGAAAGTTGAGGATTTGTCTTTCGGCGGTCATATGTTTATCAAAGATATTTAGCAGTTAGGTAAGGGGCATGTCAATATGTAAACAGTCGAAGAAAAGGCTCTATAGTTAGTAATCACTATCTGTTATCCCCATTTCCGTGGATAGTACCTTTTATTTTTCTTGCTGCGAGTTTCTCCAAATTCATTTTGGCAATATCTGAAAGCTTCAAATTAAGTTCTGTGGAGAGCTGGGCCAAATACCACATAACGTCTCCCAACTCTTTCGCAATTTCTAATTTATATTCCTTGGTAAGTTTTCCACCGTGATCTCTAAAAAGTTTTTTTATTTTTTCAGAAACTTCTCCGGTTTCCCCCTGTAAACCCAAAAGCGGATAAACAAACTTTTTGCCAACCTTTGGATAAACTGCCGTTTTTTTACACTGTTTTTGGTATTTATCAAAATCCGAGAATCCCATTGCAAAAGATTCTAACACATATATATTAATTACTGAATGTTAATTATTGGAATTACAGGAACTCTCGGGGCAGGTAAAGGAACCATTGTTGATTATCTTACTAAGGAAAAGGGATTTGAACACTTCTCCGTATCAGAATACTTAACCGAAGAACTTAAAAAGCAAAAACGCCCTATCGACAGAGATGGGATGAGAGAGATTGCAAATGAAATAAGAGAAAAGCACGGACCCGACTACATCACAAAAGTTTTATTTGAAAAGGCAAAAAAAGAAAATGGCAACGCAGTTATTGAAAGTATCAGAAATCCTAAAGAAGTGGAGTTTATAAAAAATCACGGAGGAGTTTTGTTTGCAATCGATGCAGATCAAAAAATCCGATACGAAAGAATAAAATCACGCGGTTCTGAAAAAGATAATGTTACATTTAAAGAATTTCAACTTCAGGAGAAAAAGGAAAAAGAGTCAACCGATCCAAATGCTCAAAATTTATCAAAATGCATATTGATGTCCAACTATAAATTTGATAACAATGGCAGTGTAAAAGATCTATATGACAAAGTCGAAAAAGTCATCATCAAAATCAAATAAATACAAAAGACCTTCCTGGGATGATTACTTCATGGAGGTAATGAACGCCATTGCCAAAAGGGCGACGTGCGATCGTGGCAGAGCCGGAACGGTGATTATTAGAGATAAACAAATATTGGCTACCGGATATGTCGGCTCCCCTGTTGGGTTTCCTCACTGCGATGAAGTGGGACACGACTTAAGAAAAAGTTTCAATGAAGACGGAACCGTGTCACAACACTGTATTAGAACTGTGCATTCAGAACAGAACGCCATTTGCCAGGCGGCCAAACGCGGGATTTCAATTGATGGGGCAACCGTCTATACCAGAATGACCCCATGCAGAGTTTGCGCAATGCTCCTTGTAAACTGTGGTATCAAAAGAGTTTATTGCGAAAGAAAATATCATACAGGCAAAGAATCGGACAAGATATTTAAAAAGGCCGGAGTAAAAATCGAATATAAATATAACAAACTCCAAGAATATTCAAATCAAAAAGGTTAATTTGGAGTTTCTTCTTTCTTGGGACTTCTCCAACTGGCCCATTTACAATCCGGATAACGGGAACAGCCAAAAAACTTTCTTCCTTTAGAAGTCTTTTTAACAATCACGTCACCGGTTTTACATTCGGGACATTTAACTCCAACTTTTTCCAAATATTTTTCCGTATATTTACAATCGGGAAAACGGGAACAGGAAATGAATTTTCCAAAACGTCCTGTACGGACTACCAGCTCCCCCTCCTTGCACTCCGGGCATTTTCTCCCCAACTTTTCAACTTCAATTTTGACTCTCTTGGAATTCTTTTCAACCGAAGCCAATTTTTTCTCAAAAGGCCCATAAAATTCTTTAATCGGTTCTTCCCATTTCAAGTTACCGTTGGCAATATCATCGAGTTCCCCTTCCATCTTGGCCGTAAATTCATATTCAAAAACCCCGGGAAAATTATCAATCAAAAAATCATTAACGGCAAAGCCGATACTCGTCGGGGTAAACTGCTTACTGTCATTTTTCTCAACATAATTTCTTATCTGAATAGTCGAAATTATCGGCGCATAAGTTGAAGGGCGCCCTATTCCCAATTTCTCCAAAGTTTTAATGAGAGAGGCTTCATTATATCTTGCGGGTGGTTGTGTGAATTTTTGTTCGCCCCATGTTTTAACTAAGTTTAGTTCTTCATCTGTCGAAACTTCCGGTAAATTAACTGCCGCTTCGGCATCAAGCTTACTCTGTATAACTTTTCGCCATCCGTCAAAATTCATAATCTGACCGGAAGCTCTTAAAAGATAAACTCCCGCAGTGACATCAATTGTGGTTTCATCATAAACGGAAGACGTCATTTGACAGGCCACAAATCTTCTCCAAATTAAATCATAAAGTTTGGCAAAATCCTGCTCTTCCAAATCTATTTGGCGATTACTCACATTGGTTGGTCTTATTGCTTCGTGCGCTTCCTGTGCAACTTTGGAAGTTGTTTTATAAAAGCGGGGCTTTTCCGGCAGGTATTTATCTCCGTATTCTTTTTTAATAAGGTCTCGGGCTTTTCCGACTGCCGCCGCATTTAAATTAAATGAATCGGTTCTGTGATAAGTAATTAGCCCTTCCTCATATAATTTTTGGGCAATCGACATTGTCTTTTTTGATGACCATCCAAAAATTCTAGCGCCGGCCTGTGTCATTGTTGAAGTTGTAAAAGGAGGATAAGGATTTTTTACAATTTGTCTTTTTCTGACATCCGCAACTTTATAATTTTCTTTTTCAAGTTCTGCTAAAATCTTATCCGACTCGGCTTTTGTTTTTATCTCAGCACTTTTATCACCAATCTTAATTAATTGGATAACAAATTGCGGATGGCGAGAGTGGAGGGAGTCCTGTTGAGTGCCCGCAGCACTAGTCGAGGACGTTGAACGGGATGATGCCCCGACAGGACCCGCATTATCTGTCTTAACTTCCGAAAATATTTCCCAATATTCTTCAGCTTTAAACTTTCCAATTTCTCTTTCCTTTTCAACAATAAGCCGGACCGCAACGGATTGAACACGTCCCGCCGAAAGCCCTCTCCTTACCTTTTTCCAAAGAAGCGGAGAAAGTTTATAGCCCACAAGCCGGTCCAACACTCTACGTGCCGTTTGTGCATCAACAAGATTATTATCAATTCCCCTGGGATTTTTTAAAGCCTCTTCGACAGCTTCTTTAGTAATTTCATGGAAAGTAATTCTTTCAATTTTCTTTTTTCCGTCAATAATCTCTTTAACATGAGAGGCAATGGCTTCACCTTCGCGGTCAGGATCGGAGGCAATATATGTAATCTTGGCTTTTTTACTTTTTGCAATTAAATCTTTAATGGTCTCCGCTCTTTTGGGGACTTCCACATACTCGGGCTTAAAATTATGTTTTATATCAACTCCCAGTGTGCTTTTTGGCAAATCTTTAATGTGACCCATTGTCGCTTCCACTACATAACCCTTACCCAAAAACCGACCCAGTGTTTTTGCTTTTGTTGGTGACTCAACAATAATCAAATCCATATTTTTAATTCTTTTTGTAAATACTGCCTCCGATATTTTTTATAATACCTTTCATTTCCATGATTGTCAGTCTAGCAGAAATCTCAGAGTTTTTGCTACCGAGTTTGTTTTTAGTGATTGAAGCGCTCCTTTTCGCTCATTGTGATGCAAAGTAATAATCGGCAATTTTTCTGGCGATAGGACCCGCAATTAAAGAACCTTCCCCGCCTCTTTCAACCAAAACGGTTGTCACTATTTGTGAGTTGTCGGCCGGTGCGTAAAAAGTAAACCAAGCATGGGGAATTCCGTCTTCACTAACCTCAGCCGTTCCCGTTTTACAAGCCACAGTTAGACCCCCGTGTTTTGCGCTGAAATCAAAAAAAGTAAAAGCAGTTCCACCGGTTGCACAAACCCCTTCCATCCCCTGTTTCACCAAATCCAAATTATTCTGGGAAACACCGACATTTCGGCAATTGGCGGGACTATTCAGATTAAATCTTGGCTGGCAAAGTTTTCCACCAATGGAGATTGCGGATATGTAGGTATTTAGTTCAATCGGAGTCACCGCAACGTCTCCCTGACCGATGGACATATTGTAAGTATCGCCCAAAAACCAAGACTCCTTTTTGGTAGCTTCTTTCCACTCGGGATTCGGAATTAGGCCTTGAGTTTCACCCGGAATATCAATACCTGTTTTTTTGTTCAACCCAAAAATCCCTGCCCATTTAGCTATTGGGTCCGGCCCAACCATTTGCCCGATTGTGTAGAAAAAAGTATCTGTAGAACGGGCAATTGCTTTTACAAGACCAATGGGTCCCTCCGTTCTTCCATATTCAGTAAAGTACCAATTTCTGTAAGAATAATTATTTACAGTAATTATTCCCTTATCATCAAAAATAAAATTTTTATCAATTACACCTTCCTCGAGCGCCGCAATTGCAACAATCGGTTTAAAAACCGAACCCGGGTGAAAAGTTCCGCTTATAACCCTATCAAAAAAAGGCAAATTCGGATTATTAAGTAAACTGCTTATTTCCTGGCTGTTTCCTTTATTTATAAAAATATTCGGGTCAAAAGAAGGGTAGGAATAAAATGCCAAAATTTGACCGGTTGTATCTGTCACAATTGCCGCACCTTTAACGCCCTGCATGGCATTCATATCGTTTGCAACTTCTATTTGAAGATTGTAATCAATTGTTGTTTTTAAATCTTGCCCGGGAATTGGGTCGCGTCTTCCGAGAACCCGAACTTCTTGGCCTGCGGCATTGACTTCAATAAGTTCTTCACCTGGAGTTCCGGAAAGAAGACATTCATACTCCTGCTCCAAACCCGTTTTACCAACTAAAGCATCTGACGGAACGGGACCTTTTTCGGGACATTCCGGATTAATTTTGCCTACCTGATCGGCCCCGGCCTGTGCCAAATATCCTAGACCTTGAGAAAACTTATCTCCCAACGGATAAATTCTTTTGTAATCGGTTACAATTTGATCCTGTGTAGTATTTGTCAGGTCGTCGGAAAGGGTAAAACCGTTTTGCGTCGAAAATTGAATGCTTTTTTTAATCTCCACATTCCCCGCCAGTTCTTCCCCGCCTCTTGCCAAAATCCTGCCGCGCGGGGCAGGAAGAGCCACATGCCGAATCCTATTTTCTTCCGAAAGAAATTGATAATATACTCCTCTTATTAACTGTGTATCGATTAGTTTTGCAAAAAGAATCAAAAACAAAAATACAAGAAGTCCTCTTAAAAACCAGGAAAGCCAAGATTGACTATCATTCGAAGATAAAGAATTCATAAAACAATTATCAATTACCGATTACCAATTTACAAATACCTAAAGTTCTTTCGTCACCCTCATTCTTTTTAAAATACCGATATCTTCCAGACAAGCCCCACAACCCCTGACAACACAAGTTAAGGGATCTTCAGCGATTATAACCGGCATTTTAGTCGCCTCGGAGATTACTTTATCAATTCCCGAAATAAGAGATCCGCCGCCCGCAAGTGTAATTCCGCGGTCCATAATATCTCCCGTCAGTTCCGGCGGAGTTTCTTCCAATGTATCAACTATATTTCCAACTATTTCCTGAATAATCGGGCTTAGTGCCTCCCGGATTTCACTACCCGTTAATTTGATTGACTTAGGAAGTCCCGTCTCAAGGTCCCGCCCTCTTACAACCGCAAACTTGTCATTCTTTCCTACGGCAATTTTACCAGCAGAACCAATACTAATTTTTACCGCTTCCGCCGTCGGCTGACCCAGAAGAAGCGAGTATTTGAGCCTGACATAATTTATTATTGCTTCATCCATTTCATCTCCCGCAATCCGAACGCTTCGCCCTAAAACTATTCCGCCGAGAGAAATTACAGCCATTTCGCTGGTTCCTCCTCCGATATCCACAATAAAATTTCCTTCAGGTCCCTCTACCGGAAGACCTGCCCCAATCGCCGCGGCCATAGGTTCTTCAATCAGGTTTGCTTCCCTTGCTCCGGCATCAAGCGCCGCATCGGCAACAGCTCTTCTTTCAACTTCTGTTACGCCTGAAGGAATTCCGATAACAACTTTCGGCCTCGGTATTTTTGGTATTGTACTTCCCGATTCATGAACTTTTTTAATATAGTAAGAAAGCATTGCCGCAGTAGCATCAAAATCCGCAATAACTCCGTCGCGAAGGGGACGAATTACCTCAATTGTTCCGGGAGCTCTTCCCATCATTTTTTTCGCGGATGCCCCGATTGCCAAAACTTCTTTGGATTTTTTGTGTCTGGCCACAGCCGAAGGTTCGCGGATTACAATTCCTTTGCCTTTTACATAAATTAATGTGTTGGCGGTTCCCAAATCTATTCCGATATCATGAGAGAAAATACCAAAGAACCTGTCAATTGGATTAATTATTTTCATAAAATACCTTTAAAATGCCTCGCAAAGCAGTATACCTATTTGCCAAAAACTTGCAAAGGGTTTTTGAAGAAAAGTTTGTGTTACAATTTGATTTGTGAAGACTCTTCAAAAAATTATCTTTTGGCTTTTTGCAATTCTTCTTTTTTTTGTTCCTTTAATTCTTTGGCCATTTACTTCGGAAGTTTTTGAATTTAACAAAATGGTTCTTGTATATATTTTAACCACGCTGATCACTTGCACATGGATTGTACGAATGGTTTCCGAAAAGAAATTTATATTCCGTCGCACAATATTGGATATTCCCCTTCTTGTTTTTATCGGTTCACAGGTGATATCCACCATTATTTCTATTGACCCCCTAACTTCCCTCCTCGGATATTATTCCAGATTTAACGGAGGTCTTGTCTCGGTAATTTGCTATGCAGTCCTCTACTGGGCATTTGTAAGCAATATTGACCCAAAAAGATCTTTAAAACTAATTTACATTACCCTGATTTCAGCCGCACTGGTTTCAATTTACGCAGTTTTAGAACATTTTGGAATTGATAAAAACGTCTGGCAGCAGGATGTTCAATCAAGAGTGTTCTCCACTCTTGGGCAACCGAACTGGCTTGCGGCTTGGGTTATTGCTTTAACTCCAATTACTTGGGTATTTATCCTGAAATCAAAAATTAAATCCCTAAGTTTCTGGCTATACTACGGCCTATCAATTCTTTTTTTCTGGACTCTTATATTTACAAAATCACGCTCGGGATATTTGGGTTTTGCCGGAGCATCTGTAATTTTTTGGGCACTGACAGCCTGGCAAAAGAAAAGTGAAATTAAAAAATTAATTATTCCTTTCATTCTTGTCGGCATCAGCATTTTTGCCGTCTGTCTAATTAGCGGAACCGAATGGACACCAAGTTTGCATGACTTAGTCAATAAATCGGCAAATACTCAAACTCAAGCTATAGACACCGGAGAAACGGCTCTTGAAACGGGAGGAACCGAATCCGGAACAATAAGGGAAATTGTTTGGAAGGGTGCAATACAAATTTGGGAACATTACCCCGTTTTCGGCACGGGAGTTGAAACTTTTGCCTACTCCTACTATTTATACCGTCCCGTAGAACACAACTTAACGAGCGAGTGGGACTTCATATACAACAAGGCTCACAATGAGTATCTGAATTTTGCGGCCAATAGCGGAACTGTAGGAATATTATCCTATTTGGTATTAATTGGATTCGCTGTATTTTCTTTCTTCAAATACAAAGAGGACAATCCGGATTTCAGTTTTGCACTTCTTGCCGGTTTTGCCAGTCTTCTTATCACCAACTTTTTCGGTTTCTCGGTAGTTCCGACACAACTTGAACTTTTCATCTTCCCTGCTTTCATATTTGCGTTATCTAAAAACGAGGAAAAAATAAAAAATTCGGAAGAGCTGGGCAGCAATCAGAAAATAATTATCTTCATTATTGTCGCTACCGCTACCTATCTTGTATTTCTTACCTGCCACTACTGGTATGCGGATACTCTTTATGCCAAAGGCGAAAGCTATAACACTATTGGCAAACCCGATGTCGCCACAGAGTATTTAACCCAGGCAATAAAGCAGGAACCAAATCAACCCCTCTTCTATGGCGATTCAAATGGTTTGGCGATGTCCTATACAAACCTTGCACTTGCCTTTAACCAGCAAAAAGAAGCAATGGAGGCGGCAGAACTTTCAAACGCAGCAATTGCGGAAATCAGCAGAGCCGTAAGTCTCTCACCCGCAAACGTTAACTTCAAAAGAGTTGAATTTGGAATTTATGTAATGCTTTCTGCCATTAATCCAAACTATTTAATTGACGCCAGAGATACACTCTTAGCCGCAATCGAGCAGGCTCCAACCGACGCCAAACTTTATTACAATTTGGGTTTAATCTACGCACGTACAGGACAAACCGACCTGGCAATTCAAACACTGGCAAAAACAGTTGAACTGAAAGCAAATTACAAAGAAGCACGGCTCGCTTATGCAATTCTTTTAATTGGCAATAAACAAAACACCGAAGCAAAAACTCAACTTGAATACATCCTGACAAATATCGACCCTAACGATTCCCTCACCAAGCAAACACTTGCAAGTATCAAATAACCCCATAATTTCTAGTTTGTAGTATTCTTGACAACCCGGATAAATACCAATAGAATTCGGTTGAAATGGAAAATGAAAGACCCTTAGAAGCGGCAAGAGAAAGAATCGATATAAGAAAGAGGGAAGAAACTCAACCTACAAAAATTGAGGATACAGAGGTTATATTACCTGAATTTGAAAATCTTCCGATTGTAATTTTTGCTGAAGAGAATTCCATAAACAGAGTTCCAACTCACATTAAGGATCTTCTCGGAGATATACAGGAAACCATTGAAGAGCGTGAGGGAATAAGCTTCAACGCCAAGCATGAATACAACTTCTTAACTCCTGATCCTAAAAAAGTACTTAGACTTTTGGATGCTGGAAAAGATCCTATTACGTCGATTAAATTTTCTTTTGAAGCAACAATCATCGAAAAAGGTCTTGTACATGAAAGAATTGTTTTCGGACCCAAAAGCCCGATAGAACAAAAAAATCCTGATATTATTTACAAGATATTCTTCGCTATGACTTATAACCATAAAGATAAAACCATCGAATGGATAATGGGCGATATCGATGGTCCCGAATTTAAAGAAGAACCAGAAAATAAGGATAATGTCTATCGGCTCACAGCGCATGATCCGTATGTAAAAGGTTCCATAAAATATTCTGAAGAAAACATACCCGCTCTTGCTGAAGATTTAGTCACCCAAATTGATTCAGGAAGATATAAATACCAAGTCAGAGAATTCCCCACTATCCAGCTCCAAAAGGACTAAAAGCCCTATTTTCTGGTATAATTGAGCTATGATCCGAAAGATTTTACTATCAAACGACCCGGTCTTGCGTCGGAAATCAAAGCCGGTTGCCAAAATCGATAAAAAAATATCAGCCCTGGTCAAAGATTTAAAAGACACTCTTAGTGTCCAAAAGGATCCTGAAGGAGTAGGTCTTGCTGCTCCCCAAATCGGCAAAAACCTGAGAGTCTTTGTTGCCAATTACAAAGGTTTTGAAAGGGTTGTGATAAACCCCGAAATAATCAAAATTGAGAAAAGAAATAAAGATTCCAAACCCGTTAAAACTTCCAAAAACAAAGAAATTCTGGAAGGCTGTCTTTCACTTCCCTACTATTACGGACCGTTAAAAAGAGCCCCAAAAATTACGGTCAAATATCTCAACGAAAACGGAAAAGAGGTTACTGAAACCCTTGAAGGATTTAATGCTCAAATAATTATGCATGAAATCGATCATCTTGAAGGAGTTCTTTTTATCGACCATATTATCAAAGAGAAAAAACCTTTATATAGGGTTGAGGGAGATGAATGGGAGGAGGTTGAGCTTGTATGAAGATAGTATTTTTTGGAACACCAGATTACGTTATGCCGATTCTCACTTCCCTGCATAAAAAATTCGTAACCGGACCGGGAAAGTCTCCGATCATTGCTGTTGTGACACAACCCCCAAGACCGGTCGGCAGAAAACAGATTCCTGCATATTCTCCCGTTGATAAATGGGCACACGCTCGAAAAATTCCGATTTACTACTCCGCAAACGATTTAATTGATAACCCTACGGAGGCGGTTTTGGGAATTTTGGCTTCTTACGGAGAAATTATTAAAGAGGATGTTATCGATTTGTTTCCCCAAGGAATTTTGGTAATTCACCCATCTCTTCTGCCAAAATACAGAGGCGCTTCCCCGGTTCCTGAAGCGATAAAAAACGGCGACGAAACTACGGGGGTCACAATATTCAAAATGGACAAAAAAATGGATCATGGTCCGATTATTTCCCAATTTAAAGAAGAAATTTTACCCGGGGATACCGGGGAAACTCTGAGAGCCAGACTTTTTGAAAAATCGGCTGGTGTCCTTACCGAATTAATAGGACCTTATATCCAAAGTAAAATTAAGCCAAAAATCCAAGATGAATCTTTAGCGACTTATACAAAAATTATTACAAAAGAGGATGGTTTTATTGACCTTAATAAAAAATCGACGGATGAAGCCGACAGATTTATTCGCGCTATGCAGCCTTGGCCCTGTGCCTGGACCCGGATTCGAGTTTCGGAAGAAAATAAAAGGCTGAAAATACTAAAGGCACACCTCGAAGAAAACAAATTAATCTTGGATGAAGTACAACTTGAAGGCAAGCTCCCAACCACTTGGAAACAATTTAAAGAAGGCTATAAAGATGCAACTTTTGAAACGGGACGTTGAAACTTTTTAATTTTTCCTTCTTTCTTAAATCTGGAAATACAGCTAGTGCAAAGCCTCATTTGGCTAGTTTTACCATTAACCATTACGGCAATTTTTTGAAGATTCGGTTTGAAAGTTCTGGGTGTTTTCTGGGCTCTTTTCTTCCAACGTTTACCGGCAACACCTCTTCCGTGGGTGCTTTGTCGGCCGTGAACTATTCCTTTTCCGCAATTATCGCAAATGTATGACATAGTGTTTTAAACTGTGGTAGATTATACTATTAACTACCCTCAATCGCAATGGATATACTAATTCTAATAATCGGCATAATAGGATTCGCCATGGCCATAATCATCCATGAAGTTTCCCATGGATGGGTAGCGGATAGGCTTGGAGACCCTACCGCCAGACTTGCCGGCAGACTTACGCTTAATCCGATCCCCCACATAGATATTATCGGAACAATAATCCTTCCGTTGACTCTTATTTTGTTTGGCTCGCCTTTTGTCTTCGGCTGGGCAAAACCTGTACCTATTGATCCTTACAACCTTAAAGATCCAAAAAGGGATACCGCCCTGATTTCACTTGCCGGACCGGGATCGAATATCCTTTTAGCTATTATCCTCTCCATCTCTCTAAGAATAATTTATTACTTTTTCCCTGCCTCCGACGCAATTTTTAATCTCCTTTCGCTGCTTATCGTTCTAAATATTTCACTTGCAATTTTCAACCTAATTCCAATCCATCCTCTCGACGGAGGAAAAATTTTGGTAGGCATTTTACCTGATAAGGAAGCCAGAATTGTGGATATTTTCTTAAACCGCTTTGGACTAATCTTACTGGTAATCCTAATCTTCCCGATTTTTGGGGGAAATTCATTAATCTCTCCAATAATTTATCCTATTATAAATGTCATTTTGAAGCTGCTTATCCCCGGTTTTTCTACAATTTAATGTTTTCACAGATTGACTTTCATGGTAATATATATGTGACCCTGTCGAGAAAAGAATCGGTTTAATTTCCTGATCAATTTACATTTTATTGGGAGGGCGAAGTCCAACCAAAGCATTTTTGTTAAGGAAGGCAGCTCACCCACCTGGATTTTCCAGGAATGCTACCGGCTTTTGAGGCAGGGTCTTTTTTGTATCAGGCAGAATATCTCTATTTCACCTAGTCTTTGGCCTCATAATCACGTCTTCCAGTAAATCTTATACTTGTATCGTATCTAAACTGAGTTTGTCTGGAGTATATTTCTTAAGCGGGTGCCAAGGCCAGGATTCGAACCTGGGAAGCCTTACGGCATCAGTTCTACAGACTGACGTAATTGTCCACTCTACCACCTTGGCTAGTTTTTAAGTAAACTTGAAGATATTATACCAATATCAGTCATAATTTGCCTATGCAACTTCTTATCGGAATATCTAATATGTACAAGCCCAAATGGCATTTTGCCAATTTTCTCTATTTTAAAGTCCTTTCGGATATAGGGTTTAGAAAATTGCCCTTTGGGTACTTTTAATTTTTTCGACCAAAAATCAATTATTTTATTTACATCCTGATTTAAATAACAATACAAATATATTCTGAGCCTTTTTTCGGTAACTCTATAAATTTCCCTAAGCATTCTAATAAACAAACGAAGCATTTTTTCATCGCTATTCGCAAAATCAACGGTAAACTTATTTGCTTTTGATCCTTCAGCCCAATAAAGCATCAAGCCTGCAATAAGAAGTTTTCTTTGATGGTTTGTAAATTTTGCCAATTTATCATAACTTAAAGAGCCTCTTTCGAATTGAATTTTAAGGGTCTGTGCGGGAGTTCTCCTTTTTATTTTATTTCTCCTCATAAAACTTATTACCCGCCAAACAGAAATATTATATTTCCTGGCTATTTCATTGGAACTTAAACCATTTTTGTTATACAGATCCGAAACAATCATTTTATCAAGCATAGTAGATCAATAATATATTTGCCTTGACGAATAATCAATACCCATGTCAATATCAAAATTAGGCTTAGTTTGATATAATTCATATTGCGCCGACGTAGCTCAGTGGTAGAGCGATGCTTTTGTAAAGCAAGGATCGGAGGTCCAAATCCTCCCGTCGGCTCACGAATAAATTTTATGTGGACATCACTTTTCGATTACAATCTACCAAAAAATCTAATCGCTAACTCCCCTGCTAATCCCAGAGATAGTTCCAGACTTATGATAATTAACCGAAAAACTGATCAAATTTCCGAATATGTCTTTCGCGATATTACGAATATGTTAGGAAAAAATGATATCTTGGTTTTAAATAAGACTAAAGTTTTTCCAGCCAGGCTTATTTCCAAAAAAGTAACCGGCGGAAAAGTCGAAATTTTACTTCATAAAAATCTGGACACGTATACATGGGAAGCACTAACCAGACCAGGGCTTAAAGCCGAACAAAAAATAGTTGCCGACGGAATTCTGGCGGAAACCATAAAAAGGGACGGAGAACTTTCCATTTTGAAATTTAATTTGGATAGAAACAAACTGATCGAAAAACTCCAAAAAATTGGCCTGACTCCCCTTCCTCCTTATATTCATTCAAACGACTCCGAAAAAGATTTAAGGCATGAATATCAGACGATTTATGCAAAAACGGTCGGTTCCGCAGCCGCCCCGACAGCCGGATTCCATTTCACCAAAGAGCTTTTGGAAAGATTACAGAAAAAAGGGGTCCAAATCGAATATATTACGCTCCATGTCGGCCTCGGAACCTTTGCCCCCGTCAAAACAAAAACGCTCGAAGAGTTCAAAATCCACGAAGAGGAATTTTTTGTGGATAATAAAACTATCAATACAATAAAAGAAGCCAAATCCAAAGGCAAAAGAATAATTGCCGTAGGCACCACATCTGCCCGTACGTTGGAAACCATCGCTTCAGGTAAGCCCTCCGGCTCAACCAATCTTTTTATTTATCCTCCCTACAAATTCAAAATTGTTGACGCTCTCATAACTAATTTTCATCTTCCGGAGTCAACCCTTTTAGCCCTAGTTTCGGCGTTTGTTTCCTTCCCAAATACG
Source organism: Candidatus Microgenomates bacterium (assembly GCA_049523135.1). Lineage (GTDB taxonomy): Bacteria > Patescibacteriota > Microgenomatia > UBA8517 > UBA8517 > JBEKNE01. Next base: position 689,711 of record JBEKNE010000001.1, read on the forward strand.
GATACCAAATTCAAAGATTTTGGTTCATCTTTAATGGGCAAGGCTTATCGAAAAGCTATTAAAAACAAGTTTCGTTTCTACTCTTTTGGTGATGCCTGCCTGATTATCTGATATAATTAGCTTCATCAGGCCTGGGTAGCTCAGTGGTAGAGCACGTACTTGGTAAGTACGGGGTCGTGAGTTCAATCCTCACCTCAGGCTCCAGAATTATGGAACAACACGAAATACCGGTTTTTAGAAAATCCGAAAAGCATGTGGGCCCCTATATAAACGCTGTTCTTAATCCACCTATAGGAGAATTCAATAATATGCTTCGCCAAGCCAAACACTCCATCTTAGAAATTGGCTGTGGAGAAAAACCAAGACTTTCGTGGAAATTGAGTTCTGAAGATTTATGGGTAGGCTGCGATCCTCTCTTAGACACCAACAGAGTGCAAATAAAGTCACCTATACATTCTAATAAAGTGATTCTATTCTCCGATATCGCAGCTGATATACCGAAGTTTACACCCGACGTCTTATTGGCAGTCGCGCCCAATCAAAAAAACATAGCTGAAAATAAAATATTTAATGATGAATTGGAGAATTTTCTGAATCCTCATAAACATCAATTTTTTATAGTGGCACTAGACACCCGGACAATTGAATCCAGAGGCTACCAGCAAGCCGCATTAACAAAAATTGATAATTGGATGAACGAACATCATTTTAAGAGAGATGATGAAAATCCGGTTTTAAACAAATTCAGTCCCAACTCGGATGATCTGGGAAATTTAAGCCACCTTATGTGTTTTGCCAGTTAGCTCCGCTTGCCTCTTCACTACGCTCCGTGATAAAATATCAGCCATATGGCAAAAAAAGGCGCAAGAGAAGCTGTTATGTTGGTTTGTTCCGTTTGTAAAAATCAAAATTACATTACTGAAAGGAACAAAGTTAACATGGAGCTTAAAAACAAAAAGGGCTCAAAATTGGAGATCAAGAAATACTGTAAATTCTGCAGGAAAGTCCAGCTCCATAAGGAAACCAGCAAGCTTAAGTAAAAACTTCGAGCACGGGAGAACAAAAATAAATTACTTCAAAAACATCCTTGCAAGGATAAGTAATCTTCATGTTTTTGATTGCGTATCTTATTTCTGCTCCCCCAGGTCGCATTGTGCTCATACTAACACCTAAACATTAATCTGATTACCGTGGATTTTCGCGTGATTAGGGAAATGTCCCGGTGCATGGTTGTGTTTCAACTCGTCCACCAACTTAACGGTACCGGCCTTTGTATAAAAACCTGATTTCCCATTTAGGGTATCCAGTACTATATCACCGGGCTGGGGACCACACGCAGGTCCATTTCCCACACCTAAAAACACAAAACTGCCGTCTTGTTTCAATGTCCAACTGGCCATATTTGTACGCCTCCACAATGTTAATTTGCGACCTATAGTGGACTATATCAAAAAATACGCTATTTTTCAACTTTGAGGCAATCTGGGGTATAATACAAAGGTAATTTAGGGGTGTCGGTCAGTGGTAGGCCGCGAGTCTCCAAAACTTGCAACGTAGGTTCGATTCCTACCACCCCTGCAGAGGCACTTACTGACTAGCGTATTTATGAAGAACCGAGGACGCAAGAGTTTGATAAGGAATCCCCTCTTCAGCTGCTTTAGCTCTTAAACGTGCTATAACTCTTTCGGAAAGTCTAATGTTTATGTTTTTGGTCTTGTTCAGAGTATTCTTAGCGATTTTTTCATAAAGTTTTTTCGCTTTCTTAAAATCTGAAACTGAGACAAACGTCCCCTTTTCAAAATCTTTCAAAATAGTTCTTTCATCTTTTGTTAATTCGTAATATTTCATTTTTTTCCACCTCCTTTAACTATATATTTTTTAGTTGCCTTTCGGCTTGGAATAATCGTTTTCAAAAACACTTTCTCCTCATCTTCAACAAAAGGTACTAAATAAACATAGTTGTTAATGTTTAGCACAAACATTTTTTGATTAGGATATTTCTTCTGATTTGGATGCTTAACTATATCCAAAAGTCCACCAGATTCTATCGCTATATAAACTTCTTCAAAAGAGATATCCCGTTCAGCCTTAAGCAACCTATTTTTCTCTTTATTCCAATCGTAATACTTCACTAGTAGTGATGTTATGACAAATAATATGATTTGTCAATAGTTAAAGTAGGCCTTAAAAATTCATTAATTCGACTCATATCAAACGAACATATATTGTTCCAAACTGTACGAAAATTGGATACTAAGGCCTGTCACATAGTTAAGCTGTTAAGTCTTAATGATAGGGTCCGCTCCATCCAAATATATCAAAATCTTGCTTATACCCCTTAGATCTCTAAGCTTCTCCAGCGAATATGTAACATTATTACGAACCTTATTTTCCGGAATATCATATTTATCCCCGATCTCACTATACTTCCAGTGCCTCCCGTCGACTATTCCAATTCTATAAAGAAGCTTATCAATCGAAGAAAGTGAAATAGTTTCGCAAAGGACATCTCTAAGGAAATCTTTCAACTCTTTCTCCTCCAAAATATCCAAAGCGTCTTTCCCAGGGCCTTCAATACAATCCTCCAATACTTCATCAGGATTATCATCTTTGTTCCTCGGTTCATTTAACGATTTCTGACGCTTATTCGCCTGAAATGCCGCCCTTAAAGTATTCAATTGGATTCTCGAAAGACCAAGCTTTTTTTCCACTTCCGGAATCTCTGGAGTACGGGCCAATTTCTGTGTCAAAAACTTTTCGGCTTTCTTATAGTCAATAATTCTTTTGAACGAAGCGGGGGGTATAACGATATGATTCGCATTGTGGATTGCATTAATCATTTCACGGACGATCCAATATTCTATGTATGTAGAGACGTTGCATCCTTCATCAAGGTCATATTGGGCTAGTCCCTTTATCATTCCAACTACACCTTCGTTTAATAAATCGACATTGGGTAAATCGCACTTATAAAAAAGGTTATTTTTTTTTGCCAGACTAAATACAAAAAGCAAATTGTGGTTCACTAGTTCATTGAAAGCCAGATGGGATTCTCTATTTGTAAATCCAATTTTTACCTGTTCCGTGTGGGGATTTATTATTTCAGCTCCGGAAAACATCACCCGTGCAAGCTCCTTTTGTTCTTCCGCAGGAAGAGCGGGATAATTTTCGGCCTCACGGATCCATTCCTTAACCCCCATTTTGACCAAAGTCGGTTCAGTTTCTTTCATAAACAGTGAATTATAATACGGGAGAGTCCTATTTCGCCAGTTCGTATCTTTCGGAGGCAAGAGAAATAATTTTACTGATCAGATCTTTATAACTCATTCCCGCAACCATTGCCGCACGGGGAAAATAGGAAATCTGATTCATATCAGGATTAATCCCCGGAAGTGTATTTATTTCGATAAAATAAAGAGTCCCATCATTACTCAGCCGATAATCAATTCTGGCACAATCTCTGACATCCAAAAGTTTATAAATCTTTTTGGAAACATCCTCTATTTTATCCTTAAGTTTTTCATCTATTTTTGCAGGGCAATCATAAGCAGTTTTTAGATCCTTTAACTTGTCTTCATAAAGCCACTTCAGTTCATAACCGGCAATTTTGTTCATTCCAGCAGGTAGAAAATCGAATTTTTGCTCTATAATTGGAAGAACCTGAATTTCCTTATTCCCAAGCACGCCAACAGTAAACTCACGTCCGTCGATATACTCCTCTACCAAGACTTCTGTATCAAGCGCCTCTCTTAGCTCCTTAATCTTTTTGTCCAACTCTTCCTTGTTCCTGACGACACTATTATCCATTATCCCTTTACTTGAACCTTCCTTATTCGGCTTCACAATTAATGGGAACGTGATTGAACCGGGAACATCCACTATTTCCGCCCCTTTTATAATTAACTTTGTAAACTCCTTATCAAGTTTTATTGCATTTGTGGTAGGACCCGAGTGAGTATAAGGAATTCCCAAAACTTCACAGAAAAGAGGAATTTGGCTTTCCCTTGCATCCCCCGTTAATCCTTCAGCAATATTAAAAACAAGGTCAATTTTCCCTTTCAAAGATTGAAGTGTATCGAAAGCATTTTCATTCGCTTCAACCAGTACCACCTCGTGTCCCAAAGACTCCAGGGTTTCTTTAATCTGATTGATTGTTTCGGGAGCATCGAACTCCGTATCTTTCTGCTTACTCGGATCCAAAGAAGGATCACTCCTTTTAACATTGAAGGTAAAGGCAATTTTCATCTATGTAGTGTGGTGTGGAAAAAGGGATTGCGATTTTGAGGAGAAAATTACCATTATGAGTTAGATTATATACCCCTCCGAAAATTTGTTAACAAGTACTATTTCCTGATCATCCCCAACTTCTTAGGCCAGGTTTCGCTTTTCGGAGTTATGACAAACATTACCCGGTTATCTATGAGGCTTCTACCGCCAATAATATTCTCATCCCACCATCTTTTCTCAAAAAGCCTGATGGGAAATCTCCTGTCCACCCCGTTGTAGCGGAATATGCCATTGAAATACGGATCCGCGATTCTTACATAGCCTGTCTTTTTATCTACACCCGTGACCACTCCGTAATGCCCGCTGTCCCCATCTTCGTTTTCATAGAAAACTCCCTGCCACTCAACCCCAACGGGAGATTTAAACGTATGCACCGCTCTCCAAAGGTCATGGATGGTAGCGTCGCGCTTTTCCCAAAAATAATATTCTTTCTTTCCCAAAAATGAGGTTGCACGGGTCAAGTCTTTGACATTTAGACCGTATTCTCTGACTTTGGTTTGTGCCCTGAGCGATTTAATCATACTTTTCTGGCTTACCTTAACGCCAAAGAAAGAAAAAAGCATTTCTTCTACAGCCGGACCGCAGGCATAGATTGAAACTTGTTTTACCCTACGCATTTCAGGGAAGGGCTTGCCGAAGAGCTTATCCGCAAGTTCCCATAAACGTTTCAGAAATCTTCTCGCAATCGGGTTTTTTTCAAGTTCCATAATTTGCCCAATTATACGGGCGGAAGCCAAGTTTGTCTACTGCAATCCTTTGGTGTACTTGGAAAGGAGGCTGGAGACTATCTCCGGAAACTCAACTCCGTACATTGCCATTACCTCCGTCATGGGAAGTCCCATATCCGGACCAAAGGCTGTATTGGGGTTGCTGTCGGTAAAGTACGGGGTCGTTGTTTCTTCATCTACCCTAATGTCAAACTTTGCGTAATCGTTATGCTGAAGTCCGCCAAAAGCTCTTACGGCAAGCTTGGTAATCTCATAGCGGAGATCATCCTTAACGGGAATATATTTATAAGCCTTAGAATCGTCATAAGACTCAAAACTTGTAAAGAAATATTTACCGTCAGCCTTTTTTCTAAAGACCTTTTGTCCCATAAATACGTGCCTTTTGCTTCCGTCGTCAAAGACCACAACCGTAATTTCAGGCCCGCCTATAAACTTCTCAACAACAACCGGAACGTGGTATGTTGAAATCATTTTATTGGACCGAAGCATTGCGGCTCTGAAGGTCTCTTTAACAGCATGATTATTTATTCCGACGCTTCCCCCACCCTCGTTAAGTTTAACGATAAGAGGAAGCCCCAAGTCTTCATCAATTGTCGTTCCGGCACGTCTGATAAATTGGAACGGAGGAGTCGGAATGTCATAGGCCATAAGAAGTCTCTTGGTTAAATTTCTGTTATTGCCAATGATAAGACCTTCCATTCCGGCTCCGGTATAAGGAATTCCGGCCAGTTCCAGTGCCGCCGGAACCGAAGGCTGGAGTTGATCGCGGCCTTTTAAGGTATCCACCAAATTAACAACCAGGTCGGGTTTATCAACAAGCAAATTCGTATAAAAATACTGATCTCCTGGAAGAGTCCTAACCTGAATTCCAAGTTTTCGAATTTCTTCCGAAACCTCAACCGCTCTCTCCTCTACTTCAACTTCCGCCTCATAAGCGGACTGGGTGGCAAAGTGCTCCCTCTGGACACTGCTGTAAGCAACTACCACCAACCTAAACTTTTTTAAACCGTCCTTATCAACAGCTAATTTAATTTTTCCTTTGGGGGATGTTTTTTTTACCAGGGCTTCATCTTCGCTTTTTGAAGTGGGCATATACTCATAGTACCAAATAATCCTTCTCTGATACAATACGCTTAAATGACTAATTCAAAAATTGGAATGCTTTTGGTTATAACCGGCGCTTCCGGAACCGGAAAAGATTCTGTTGCAAATGAGATCCTGAAACATCCTGCTCTTGCAGAATTAAATTTAAAAAGGTTGATTACCTGTGCCGACAGGCCACCTCGCCCGGGAGAAACCGAAGGAGTCGATTATTATTTTGTGACACCAAAGGAGCTTGATGAAATGTATAAAAAGGAACAGCTAGTGGAAAAACCCCAAACCACAGGAACATCAAGAAAAGGAACTCCAAGAAAAGAATTTACCGCAATTTTGAAAGGAGAAAAAAGACTTTGGAGAATTGATCCATTCCTGGCATCAAAGGTCGCCACTGGGATTTTTTTTGAAGAGCAATTTGAAGGTAGAGAGAAAGAAGATCTCAAATCACTAACTACAGTTGTATGTGTTGCCTCCCCCAAAGAACAAATCGAGGGTAGACGGAAATTGCGCGACAGGGAAAAATATAACACAAAAGAATACAAATTAAGGGATCTTCAGGAAAAACCAAATCTGGATGTTTTACAAAAAGAGAGTTTACTTGTGCAAAATCTCAATGGACAACTGGGGGAAACTGTAAAAGAGGTTGCAAACATAATACTTAAAAATTATGCCAAAGGTAAAGAAAGAGGCTAAAGTTTTGGTCGGTGGATGTTTTGATATCCTCCACTTCGGCCATATCAGTTTTTTAAAAAAGGCCAAGTCTTTAGGAAACTATCTGGTGGTTGCTTTGGAATCAGACAAAAATGTTAAAAGGCTCAAAGGAACCGATCGTCCGATTCATTCCCAATCCCAAAGACATGAGATACTTATATCTCTAGAATTTGTAGATGAAGTAATAAATCTGCCTGACAATATGAGTGATACAGATTATTTGGAGCTGGTTAAAAACATCAGACCGGCTATTATCGCGGTAACTCAAGGAGATCCAATTCTTGCCAAGAAACAAAAACAGGCAAAAGCGGTCAGAGCCAAAGTTGTCGAAATTGCAAATATAAAAGTTCCTTCAACCTCCAAAATTGCAAAACTCCTAAAGCTGGAATAAACAAATAATTAAGAAGCTTCCCGCTTGCGGTTTTTCCGAATCTGATATAATCTTGATTATTCAATATGGCGGATCAAAAGACAGCTTTAATCTACGGAGTTTCCTCGCAGGACGGTTCCTACATGGCCGATCTTCTTCTCGAAAAAGGCTATAAAGTTGTAGGAACAATCAGAAGAAGCACCACCAACCGAAAGGAAAATATAGATCATCTTCTTGGAAAAATTAAAATTGAACTGGCCGACCTAACCGACTACGAATCTATTAGCCGTGCCATAAGAACCCATAAACCCGATGAAATTTATAACTTTGCCGCTCAGTCGGTTCCGGCTGACAGCTGGGCACAACCCTTTTATACGGGAGAAGTAACAGGAATGGGAGTTGTCAGAATTCTGGAGTCAATTAAAAATATCTCCCCTTCCTCTAAATTTTATCAGGCTTCAAGCCGGGAAATTTTCGGAAACATCGCAAAAATAAAGGCGAATGAAAATACTCCAATTGACCCAAATAATCCTTACGGAATCGCAAAGGCTTATGCACACTTGATGGTTAGGTGTTACCGCGAGTCTTACGGAATGTTTGCCGTTGGCGGAATTCTTTTCAATCACGAAAGTCCGAGGAGAGGCCTCCATTTTGTCTCAAGAAAAGTTACCGCAGCTGTTGCTTGCATCAAAAACCATGCCAAAAATATTCCGCTTGATGAACTGGGGGAACCTCTGGTTGACGCCGAGGGAAAAGTCCACATGGGAAACCTTGATGCCAAACGCGACTGGGGATATGCCAAAGAATATATGGAAGCAGTCTGGAAAATATTGCAACAGGACAAACCTGAAGATTATGTTATTGCAACCGATACTTCTTATTCAATTAAAGATCTTTGCAAAATTGCTTTCGAACACGTAGGTCTAAATTGGGAAGACTATATAGTAAGCGATAAAAAGTTCTTCAGACCTACAGAGATTAAGGAATCAACGGGCGACTTCTCAAAAGCAAAAAGAAATCTTGGTTGGGAGCCAAAAACAGATTTTAAAACTTTGATCGAAATGATGGTTGACGCCGACTTGAAAAAATTTAAATAATCCCCAGTCAATGCAAAAAGTCTTAATTACAGGGGTAGCAGGCTTCGTAGGACACTACCTTACAGAAAGTTTACTTGAGGATTATCGAGTAACAGGAACCGATAAAGCTCCCCTTTCTCCTAATTCCAAAATAGATTACTTTCCGGGTGATATTCTGGACAGAAAATTTTTAGGTGATTTAATCTCCAAGCAAAAGCCCGAAGTAATTTTTCACCTCGCCGCCAAAAGCCAAACATGGAGTCGGAATGTTGAAGAAGTCTTCAAGATAAACATGCTTGGAACGATTAATCTTTACGAAAGCATCCTCGAAGCAAGGGAAAATTCCGATTATAACCCCAAAATAATTTTTATAAGTTCATCGGAAGTCTACGGAAACACAACCGACCCTAAAAACATTACCGAGGATTCCCCTCTTTTCCCGATCAAATTTTATTCGGCAAGCAAAGTTGCCGCAGACAGACTCAGTTACAGCTACAGCCAAAATGAAAAATTAAATATTCTCATTCTAAGACCTTTTACTCACACGGGTCCGGGGCAGCAAAAGGGATTTTTTGTTCCCGACATTTGTTCCCAAATAGCAGAAGTCGAAAAAGGTGATAAAAACGAATTGCTTGTAGGAAATCTCGATTCCGTACGGGATTATCTTGATGTGCGGGATGTGGTAGCCGGATATAAAACAATAATAAATAAAGATTGGGTTCCCGGGGAAAGCTTTAATATCTGCTCAGGACACGGCATAAAAATCCGGGCAATGCTTGAAATTCTGCTTAAGCTTTCAGATAAAAAATTTGTGACAAAAGAGGATCCGTCAAAAATCAGAGAATCGGATGCCCCGGTCTACATCGGAAACAATAGAAAATTCCGTGAAGCAACCGACTGGAAACCTCAAATTTCGATTGAAAAAACCCTCAAAGACACGCTTAACTACTGGAGAAATTTACCCCCTAGTAAAAAATAACAATTCAATTATTGGAACTAATCTGTTAAAATAGCGTTGCTGAAGAAAAAACTGAAAGGAGGCGATTTTATATAATATGTTCATATTAAAAAAGAAAAAGGGTGAAAGCGATGATAAGCTTATTGCCCGTTTTCGCAAAAAAACCATTGTTGAAGGTGTTATGCAGGAATACCGCGACCGCGAACGCTATAAAAAGCCTTCCGAAAAAAGGAAAGAGGATAAATACCGCATCGCCCACTCTATCGAGCTTGAGAAGAAGAGGAATTATTAATCCAAGTTTCGACAAATTGCTTCCTGTGCTGCCGGGTTGAACCATATTTTTTGATTGCTTCCTGATGTTGTTTCGTGCCGTAACCCTTGTTTTTCGCCCACTTGTACTTTCTGTATTTCGGGTTTTTATTTAGGTTGGTCATTAGGCTGTCTCTATAAACTTTGGCAATAATTGAGGCTGCTGCAATTGAGATAGATTTCGTGTCTCCTTTAATAATCGGCTTCTGATTTTTCCGTCTCAAACCTTTAACGTAAGGAATATAAAAAGCATCTATAAGTAAATAGTCAATTCTTTCATTGCAGTTTTTAATAGCTTTACGAAAAGCTATCTCAGTAGCCTTTTTAATTCCAAATTTATTAATTTCCCCAACACCCGCTTTCCCAATTCCATAGCAGTAAGCATTTCTTTTTATCCAAAATGAAGCTAATTCCCTTTGTCTGGGAGTTAATTGTTTTGAATCATTAATAATTATTTTATTTTGTAATTTATTGAAAATTGTAAATTGATAATTGTTAATCGGAACGAAGGCAACAGCCGCAGCGACCACCGGTCCTGCAAAACATCCTCTTCCAACTTCATCAACTCCGGCAATAAATTTGTAACCTTGTTTTTGAAGTTTTTTCTCAAAAGAAAAATCAGGAAGAGTCATTTGTGTTCGGGGCTGGGCCAGTGATACAGTATAGCGTCTCGCAAATCTTTATTCTTTTTTTCAATCTCCGCCTTGGATGAACTTGCAAGATTAAGTGCTTTTTTCACTGCCGCATTCCTTGATAACAAATCATTTGCTATCTTGTCAGCACTAACACCTTGTGCCATAAGAGCCGGCATAAGTCTATCTGCCACCTCAGAAGGCTGTTCTGAAGGATATCTTGATCTGACATCTTTCAAAAGTTCTATTTCCTTAGCCTGACCTTCAGTTCCTTCAAATTCATCAGGAAAAGCCCTGGTAACAACAGAAACCAAGTCATCAAGAATCTCGGCGGGGACAAGGGTATCCTTTACTGGATTCCGAAATCGAGCGTCGGGTAAATTACCACCCTGGGAATATATTAAAATTTCCCCCTTTCTATTGGTTGTAACAATTGGTTTTCCAAAGGGTGGTCTTTCTTTGCTCTCCATAAGACGATTATATCAAACCATGGCAATTCCACTTCCATTTGGCTAAATAATCTGTTACAATTTACGCCTAGTATGAAACCTGTCGTTACTTTCTTTTCGGAAGTAAGGAGTGAACTTTCCAAGGTTACCTGGCCAAAAAGAGATGAGGTTGTCAGGCTCACTCTTATAGTCTTTGTTGTTTCAGGAGTTGTAGGCTTATACGTAGGGGGGCTCGATTACCTGTTTACCAAGATATTAACGACAATTTTAACCAAATAGAATATGGATGAAGATACAAACCAAGTCGCAGAGCGCGGCATTGGACACAAAAAAATACAAGGGCATATTGTCCTTTCCCAAACTGAAGATCCCAAGGCAAAATGGTATGTTGTTCATACCTCCTCAGGACATGAGGCCCGTGTCATGGACACCTTAAAACAAAGAGTCGAAACCATGAACCTCGAGGGCAGAGTTTTCGAAATGCTCGTCCCTACTCAGGACAGGGTTATCATAAGAAGCGGAAAAAAGGCCACAATTAAGGAAAAAATCTTCCCGGGGTATCTTCTTGTCAAAATGATTTTGGATGATCCGACTTGGTTGGCAGTTAGGACTACCGCCGGAATTACAGGCTTTGTTGGCGCCGGCAATAACCCGACACCTCTTTCCGAAACGGAAGTATCAAACATTCAAAAGTTTATCGCCTCACCAGCTCCGAGATTTAAGACAAAGTTTTCTGTCGGCGAAGCAGTGAAAATTACCGATGGGCCTTTTAGCGATTTTCTTGGAACAATCCATGAAATGGATGAGGAAAAAGGCAAAGTTAAAGTTCTTGTTTCAATCTTCGGCCGCGAAACTCCGGTTGAACTCGATTTCCTCCAAATACAGAAAGTCTGAGCCAAAAAAAACAGCGGAGACTTATCCAATCCTTGCCAAAGGCAAAAATCAGTGCTCCGCATTTTGCGAAAAATTAATCAGGATTAAATTTTTCCTGACTTTCCTCACAAACACCCCTGCGATCACTCCGAAAATGATGTACTCCTTCAAATATTGAAATAACAAAACAAAAACAGGCTGCTATTGAAAGAGTGTTATTTCCGGTAATTCCACCAACTAAAGCCAAAATCAAAAAGGCCGGAAACCAAATACAATCGAGAAACTCAGTAAATTTTTTCATTATATTTTCTTCTCCTTTGAATCTTTATTGATTCATCCCGTTGTCTTGCCCGACTTTCATAAAATAATACATCAAGCTATTGATGCTAGAGGGTTGATCTTTTCCCCAGGCGAACAAAATTTGTTCGCTCAACCGCTTCAAGTAGTCTTGTGTATCCGGCCAGCCATAACTTTGGTAATTAGACTTTACCAGATCAATACAATAGTCGGAGTTTTTATCCAAATTTACATCTGTCTTCCCAAACGCAATTTCAATTCCGTCATTACAAACTTGCGTAATCGCTTCTTGAACATTGGGCGGAATCTCAACAGAATTTGTGGGAAGAATGGTTGGTGTCGGTTTTTGAGTTATTGCCTGATTAACTATAATGAATCCTTTCACAACTATAAAAACAAACAACAAGACAAAAAGGGCTCCTCCTAAAATATAACCGATGCTTCTCATGTTTTCCTCTCTTTTTGAAAAGGTTTTTTTAGTTGTTAGAGTGCTAGAAAACTAGGTTCAAAGCAAAATATGAACCTAGACTATTTCCAACTGAAGCTAACGTTATAGGTCAAAATTACTCATTTGTCAAGTCCGGTAAGGCTCTTGCCAAATTCACCCATACCCTGCTATAATACCTCTTACCTAGCCAAAATAGCCAGGGAGACGCAAGTCGAAACTTCTTAAATCAGTTTCCCCTTGTGTTCCAAAATCTAAAATAGAATGGCAAAAAAAGTTAAAGTAGTAGTCAAAATAAATTTACAGGCAGGGGTCGCAACACCCGCTCCTCCGGTTGGAACCGCTTTGGGTCAGCATGGTGTTGCCATTATGGATTTCGTCAAACAATATAACGACAGAACTAAAGATATGAAAGGCCAAGTCGTTCCGGCAGTCATTACTATTTACGAAGACAGAAGTTTTGTCTTTGTAATCAAAAAAGCCCCCGTTGCCGATATGATTAAAAAGACTTTGGGAATTGAAAAAGGCAGTGGACACATGCCCAAGGAAACCGCAGGAACCTTGACCCGCAGCCAAGTAAGAAAAATTGCCGAGGAAAAAATGGCCGATCTGAATACTACAAACATCGAAGCCGCAATGAAAATTGTTGAAGGAACAGCCCGCTCAATGGGAGTCAAAGTGGAATAAATTTAAATTATGGGAAAAATGAAAACCACCGAGGTCGGTGAAAATAAAAACAAAGAAAAACAGGAAAAAGCTCGCAAAGGTGAAACTGAAAAGATTCATTTGAGTGGACTTAAAGGCGGACAAAGAGTAAAAGTCATCGAAGCGGAAATGCCTGACGAAGAGATAAAAACCGAAGGAACTGAAGTTAAAAAATCAGGCGGGAGAAAGATTATTGAGCGCGTCAGGGGCAAAAAATATAAGGAGGCAAAAGCCAAATTTGACCACGAAAAGCATTACAAAGTTGCCGAGGCCGTCAAACTTGTCAAAGAATCTTCATATTCAAAATTCAACGGGACAATGGAACTGCATTTAGTTGTCAAGAAGACAGGGACAAGCGCCCAGGTAACTCTTCCCCATCAAGCCGGACGTGAGAAAAAAGTTGAAATAGCAAGCGACGACACTATTGAAAAATTAAAGACAGGTAAAATTGATTTTGATGTGCTGGTAGCTACCCCCGCCACGATGCCGAAACTTGTTCCTTTCGCAAGAATTTTGGGACCAAAGGGTTTAATGCCAAATCCCAAAAACGGAACTTTAGTTAATGATCCCAAAAAAGTAGCTTCTTTCTCAACCGCTACGATAACACTTAAGACCGAAAAAGAAGCTCCTCTTATTCATATGGTTGTAGGCAAAGTCAGCCAGAAAGAAACCGAGATTGCCGAAAATATTGAGGCTGTTCTCAAAGCCTTTGGAGGCAGTAAACAAGTTGTAAAAGCCTTTGTCAAAGCCACCATGAGCCCTGCTGTTAAAATCAACATCTAATTTGCAAATAAGCATAAATTGTTGTTAAATAAAACCCAATGACATTAGAAAACATCCAAAAACGAAATTTCCAGTTAAGTATTCTTGAAGCCAAAGAAAAACTCGGCGAACTGACTGAAGAACAAAAAGCTCAACTGGAATCTTTACGCGAATCGGAACAACTAAGACATGCGGGCGTATCAGCCGGGGCTTTGATAGAGCCGACTGTTTACGGCGAAGGAATATCAGGGACTCCTGAATCAGACAGACTGCAAAATTTAAAACTTGAACATAAAAGAGCTACAAGGCAAGATAAACGTAGTAGCCGCGGGGGCTCTACTGGTTGACTTAGCCTGCCAATTATTAGATAATACCCATGTCCTAAGAAAGCTCGCATTCCGAGAGGATACAAGTCAAGCCGAGGCAAAAAGCGATAATTTTATGCGCGCCTCAAGGGCGCGTTTTTTTTAGAAAAATATGTTAAAAGCACAAAAAGTTACATTCGTAGACAATTTGAAAGAAGATCTTAAAGGAGCAAAATCTGTAGTTTTGGTTAACTATGCCGGATTGGGAGTTAAAGCCCAACAGGAACTTAAAAAGAGGCTTTCGGAAGTTGACGGACACATGATTGTAGTTAAAAATACTCTTCTAAAACGCGCCGGCGAAGCGGTCGGAATCGACAAGGAAGTTTTAACCGATGATATTCTTTCCGGCCAAACTGCACTCGTTATCGGGAGTGAGGATCCAATTGCCCCGATTCAAGTCTTGGGAAAGTTTGCCAAAGAATTTGTCAGTGAAGTGGGTTTGCCCATACCGAAATTTAAAGTCGGAGTTGTCGATGGATCTTTCCAGGATGAAGTTTCCCTTGCCAAACTTGCCACTCTTCCGGGACGTGATGCACTGCTTTCGCAAGTCCTTGGAACCTTGATGGGTTTGGAATACGGCTTAGTTGGAACACTTAATGGAAATTTACAAAAGCTTATCTACATATTAGATCAAGCCAGTAAAAAGAGCGGAGGTGAAAAATAATGACAGAAGAAGTAAAAAAGGCATCAGAAAAAATTGAAAAAATGGTTGAGGAAGTTTCAAAACTTTCCGTCTTGGAACTTTCGGAGTTGGTCAATGCTCTTCAGGACAAACTCGGTGTTAGTGCCGCCATGCCGGTAGCTGCAGCCGCAGCCCCAGCAGCCGCGGGCGAAGCCCCGGCAGCCGATACGGCAAGTGCTACCCAAACAGTAACAATGACAGCATCCGGAGCCAATAAAATTGCAGTTATTAAAGCTTTGAGGGAAATTAATCCCAACTTAACTTTAATGGATGCAAAAGGCATGACCGAAACTCTCCCGGCTGAAGTTTTGAAAGACGCTAAAACAGAAGACGCAAAGAGCGCTTCCGAGAAACTTAAGACAGCAGGAGCAACCGTAGAGCTCAAGTAATTACTAAAAAGTTATTTGAGTCTACATCAAAAGATCCGTCTTAAAACGACGGATTTTTTGTGTTTGAGTTACGGTAATTAAAGAAAAATGATGATATATTCGTATTTTATTAGGGGTGTGAAAATGAACAAAATTCAGGCATCCTCAGGGTAAATTTATTGTTCTAAACCGGAAGAAAATAGCGATTTTAGGATATCTTTGGTGGCATCATACTTCTTCCCCTTTTCAACTTCCCAATGCAAATCATAACCCGGAGCACCGTTTATCTCTATCACGAAAAAGCGACAATGGGCATCGTGTATATTTGGAGAAATTATATCTACCCCACAAAATCTCAAACCTAAAGCCTTTGTCGCTTTAATCGCTATTTGAGAATATTTCAAATCAAAATGTTCAACGTTCTCAACAGTACCTCCTGTGTGGGCATTTGCATTCATGCGTAATGTAATTTTCTCGCCTTTGGCCGGAACACTATTGTATCCCAAGACTTGTTTTGTAAGCATTCTCTCGACTTCATAATTTAATATCAACGGTTCTATCCTCCCGTTATTATATTTCTCTATCAAATCAATTATTGTCAAATTTCCATCGCCAACAACGGAAGGTAAAACTCTACGTGCTACTGCTAGTACCCTTCCATCTAAAACAAGAAAACGATAATCCTCCCCTTCCACATATTCCTCAATTAATACTGATTTATATTTCTCCCTGACTCTATTAAATGTTTCCTTAAGCTCATCAACATTCTCAAGTTTTGCTGCCACAAATTTTCCGGACGATGCGGTATCGGGTTTTATTACTAAAGGAAAAGAAATTTTTTTCGTTTTTAGTGATTGCAGGACTTCCTCCCAGGTGCCAGCTAGAATCCCCGCTGGTGTTGGTATACCGCACTTTCTCAAAATCTCTTTCGTCAAATTTTTCCTCTTGGTCAACTTGGTTGCAACCGTCGAATTCAAAGAAAAGAGATTCTTAAATGTAAAAATAGTTTTTCCATTTTTTGAAATTTCATAAACTCTTTTATCCGCAGGGTATTCATGCACAAAATATCCCAGTTTTGCCGCATCTTTAGCAAAATCGTCCATCAGTGTTGTAGATCTGGGTTTATCGGTAATCAAAAATTTGATAATCTCTCTCTCAACATTCAACCCGGTGTCCTCTTTAATAGAATCCCATTTGGGTGCTGAGTTTACCTCAAGTATAAAAAGATTTCCGTTTTCGTCTTCCAGAATATCAACTCCAGCAACATCAATTGAAAGAGCATTTACCGCTCTTTCAGCCAATATTGAATATTTGTGGGGTACCTTTTTATACGACATTTTTACAGGACCCTCTTTACCAAAATGGTCCTTCCATCTAGTAGGTCTAACAATTGCAGCCATTGCTTTGCCGCCAATTACAAGAACTCTAACTCTTATACTTGCTTTGATAAATTCTTGCGCGAGAAATCTTTCACCTAATATCTCCCGAATTGTCAGATCTTCAATCAGTCCATCTAATTGCTTTTTATTCTCCGATAACCATACGGCACGCCCCCTTTTACCATTGGTACCTTTAATAACAAAGGGGAAACCAAAAATTTTTGGTGCCTGTTTCCCAATCTTTTTCAAAGACATAAACAATGTCCTTGGAACAGGAATGCCATTTTCAAATAAAAGTTTTGTCTCAAGACCTTTAGCTAGTGGCAATCGGATAAATAGGGACTTTTGATACATTCCGTCAACAACTTTTACTCCGTTTTTTCTGGCATAATCGGCAACTATCGACGCATCTTCAAAATGCTTACTTACAACTCTAAAGTAAATTACACCGAAAGAAGCAATGTCCTTACCTTTAATTAAAATTACAGGAGCAGCAGATGTTTTATTAAGGTCATATTCCAAATCCAAAAATGATGCTGTAGTCATATCCAGCCCCATCACTTTACCCTCTCTGGAAAACGCGGTGAGATGATTTACTTTTCCACCAGTGATAATTAATATTTTCTTATTATTTGTCATTCTTATTGTGTTGGATTAATTAAAAAACCAGCCATATCGTTCCTACCCATTAAAAACCGCGTTGACATTCTTGACCTGTCAGTCACCGAGGCGGTTGATCTAATCTTTTGTCCAGCAATTATATAAGTAATCCCAATCACAGGTCGTGTTTGTAAACCACTTGCCGATCTATATTCATACTTGTCTTTCCACAAAATATTTTCTTTTGTCATTAACCCTAAGTCTTCAGCAAGTCCCCTATCAATTGAGCTTCTCATTGCCCCTGTATCAATGCGTGCAAGTATCCTGACCCTCCTGGATTTGTCAAAACTGTATATTTTTATTTCCTCTAAACCTTTGAGAGTTTTTATTCCTTCCTCCTGTGCTGCCCTATTTTCAAATCTTCCCGCAAAAAGCATTTTGGCAATTCTGACTCCGTGATCCGCATCAATTACATTCAGGTCATCCACTCTCTCCAGTCTCTTTTTAAGACCCTCTCCATTGGCAAGCTGAATCTGAAGCCCGGGTTGGGCATTAAGTTCAAGAACCATCGGTCCTTTATCTGGATGTAAAACGATATCAACCCCCACATAACCCAAATTGGAAGCTTCAGCCGCCTTGACTGCCGTTTCTAAAATCAAAGTCCAATTAGGTACTTTTACTCCCCGAAGTTTCCTTCCCGTGTCGGGTTTGTACACAATTTGACTTCCGTGCCAGATGGCATTTGTTGTTGTACCTGTTGCAATATCCACTCCAACCCCAAGTGCACCCTGATGCAAATTGGCTCTTCCGCCGCTTTCCTTCGTAGGTAATCTAAGCATTGCCATAACGGGAATTTTGTTAAAAACAATTATACGGATATCGGGTGTTCCGCGATAAGCATACCTTCTGAAAGCTTTGGCACGGCCTACATATTCCTGAATAAAAGCAACATCGGGATCGTTTCCCATTGAATATGCTCCTTCCAGGATATCCAAAGTGTGAAGTTTAAGATCATCAGCCGTTACCCGCTCTTTCTGCGTAGTCAGCCATATAGGCTTACCGTTTGATTTCAATCGCCTTTTAACTACAATTATTCCCTCTCCTCCCATTCCCCGACTTGGTTTCAAAGCAAACTGGTCAGGAAGTGACCCCCAATCGGACTCAAGAACATCCTTAGGATCCATAAACTTCTTAAAAATTTCAGGGTGCGCCACTTCAGCTTTCTTAAGTACTCTTGCCGTCTGAATTTTGGAATCGGCAATACTTTTACCGCGCTTGGTATTATATTTGTATGCAAAAAGCTGAGTTCTGGCATTAAGCCCCAAAATCGAGGATGTTTTCATATAATTTTAACCTTTGATGAGTTTTCTAAACCTGTAGAATTCCATAACTCGAAGTCCTGTATATTTACCAAGGATGAGATCAAGGGCTGCCATTAAAACGAGAGAAATTTCAGGGTTCAGAAGTACATACTTTTGAAGCGGCTGAAAAGTCAAAAACAAGTATGAAACAAGCGACAGAATTAAAGTTTCAAAAGTTAAGTTCAAAGCCGTTTTGACACTTTTGCCAAGCTGAACTCTTGTAAAGTCCTCCGCCAGAAGGATTAGGATTAGAACCGCAAAAATGGAAACGTTAGCAAGAGCCGAGAAACTAAGTACGGGAGCCAAGAATAAAATGCCTAAAACCCCAACCACAACAGCCCAAAGAATAAATGACATTCTGGGAAGGTACTGAAGCCTGATCTTCAGCCTTCGGAGAATCATACGCACAAGCGTCGAAACGGTAACAATTACCAGGAAAAGTCCAATTCCGACAACCGGCCCTGTTGCCACAAACACAACCGACAAAGCGGCAGGGAGGAAAATTCCGAATCCTCTAATTCCTATCACATTACGCGAAAATGCTATGACAAAAGTTATGATAGGCAAAAGGAGCAAAAGAACAATTGTATTGGCAGGTACCCCTGAGGCTACCGCGCCACGGATCGCATACTTAACGGGGTTAAACGGCCAAACCGGGCCCAAAGTCTGATTTTTCAAAAGTGACTCCAGTGGACCCAGAGATTCTGTGCTCTTCTGAGTGATATCGATAGGTGCAGCAACAGGTGTAGGAGTTAGAGTCACAATGGGAGTTGGAGTCGGGGTTGGGGTTTGGGCTCTTCCCAAAGCCAAAGACGGCCTTACTAGCACCAATCCCAAAACCACAAAAAGTATTAAAAATATTTTTCTCATGGAAAAAGTTTTCTCGAAAGTAAGGCTATTATACCATAAATGTCTCAATAAATCCCTGAAGACGCGGCTAAAAAAGATCTTGTACTTTTTGCCTAAAATCAGCTACAATTAAGCTTCGCCGCCAAAATTATTCCCTAACAGGGCAGTTTTTGCGTCAAAAAATATGGTCAAAACACTAAAAACATTTTATAAATTTGTTGCAAGGCGAAAATTAGTATTTATCGTCTTTGTAATGCTGTTTATCTTAAGCCAAGTTCTGGGAAGTGTTACCCCCTACTTTTACAAGCTATTTACCGATGCTATTCCTTCATTGGACTTCCTTAAGCTTGTCATTATACTTGCCGCTTATATCACAGTTTCGATGATTGCTCTTATTTTGGAAGTATCCGCCATGAGAATGGGAGACCAAATAATAGTCCGTGAAGGAGCCAATGCAAGATCTACTATTTTTAAATATGTACAAGATTTGGATTTCTCATTCCATTCCAGTAAATCAACCGGAAGCCTAATTTCAGCATTCAAACGCGGCGATTCGGCATTTTTTGGATTGTTTTTTGATATTCATTACAGAATTCTAAGCGTTATTGTTTCTTTCTTTGTACTCGCCTATTTCTTCCTGCAATTCGGCTGGAGCTTTATTGCCTTGATAATCCTGTCGTTTGCCATAGCTCTTTTCGCCATGAAATTCTTAATTAAAAACAATGTCGAAAAAAGAAATATTGCAAACGATGAGGAGGACAACGTATCGGCAATAATAACCGACAACCTTATGGCCTACGAAACTGTCAAGCTTTTCGCCAAAGAAAAGGCAGAACTGGGAAGACTTAACCTCGCATTCATTCCCTGGAAGACTAAAAGCCTCGATTACCAAAGATCATTCCGTAGTATCGACCTTGTCATGGGCATAATTATTAACCTTAGTATGTTTGCAATACTCCTTCTTACACTACATTCAACCATTGTTGCCAAGTTGACAATTGGAGATTTCGTTATGATTGCAGCTTTCATCTCCAGTTTCTTCCCCCGTCTTTGGGAACTTGTCTGGGGCTTAAGGGATGTTGCTAAAGATTTTGCCGATATTGAAAAGTATTTTGGCCTTCTTAACTATCAGATTGATGTAAAGGATCCAGAAAAACCAATCAGGATTGATCATGTTTTTGGAGAAATTATTTTCGACAAAGCCAAATTTGCCTACGGAAACAGATCCAGAAATGCCATTGACGGAATAAATCTAAAAATTGATCAGGGACTAGCTTTAGCACTCGTCGGCAGAAGCGGCTCGGGTAAAACCACTCTCGTTAAACTCCTTATGAGATTCTACGACCTCCAAGAAGGATCAATTATGATTGACGGAATTAACATCAAAGATTTCAAGAAAAACACTTTGAGAGGATTTATCGGTATGGTTCCCCAAGAACCTATCCTTTTTAACAACACCATCGCCTACAACATCGGCTACGGAAAAGTAAAGCCAAAGCTTTCCGAAATCAGGTTTGCCGCTAACATGGCAAATATAGATGATTTTATTCAAAGTTTGCCCAAGAAATACGAAACAGAAGTCGGAGAACGCGGGGTTAAGCTATCCGGAGGGCAAAAACAAAGATTATCAATCGCACGAATGATCCTAAGTGATCCAGATATTATTATTTTTGATGAAGCCACAAGCCAGCTTGATTCCGAATCCGAAAGACTTATTCAGGATGCTTTTTGGAAGGCCAGACGCGGAAAAACAACAATTATTATTGCCCATCGCCTTTCCACCATTATGAAAGCGGATAGAATTGTTGTCATGGAGAAAGGAAAAATAGTTGAAGAAGGAACCCACAAAGGACTTTTAGCAAAAAAGGACTCTCTTTATTCTCACTTTTGGAATTTACAAATCAAGCTGGACTGAAATTATTCTTCTTTTCCCTGCATTCCCAAAAGCCAGAGGACGGCTTCCTTTTTGTAGCGCCTGTCACCTCTACTATTTATACGGATGGCAGGAAGCTTACCGCGTTTTCCCCAGCGCTTAATTGTTAAAGGAGAAACCCGGAGCAGTTCACTGACTTCGCGGACGGTAAGCAAATCGGGAAGATCTTCCAATCTGATTTTCTTTTTAATAGTTTGTTCCATTTGTATTTAGTCCCCTGCCTACCGTTTATCTTTCTTAGTCAGACAATATCAAAGCACTACAAGTGTGTCAATAGTCATTTATTCCAATTTCGATGACTACGATGAGATTTACTCCGGGGTGTAAAATTAATTGTAAGGGGGTGAGAAGTATGTTGTAACGAACCATCTGTCCTAATTAGCTAAAACCTTCATTTTCTTATAAGTTTTAGTTTATTAACGCCTGCCCACTTCAAAAAAATAGGTATTTATTTTTAGTTATAAAAAAATTGCATATTTCAAGTTCAACGAGGTAATAGCATCCGTAAATAGAGATATGCAGGTTGAGACTGATGATAAAAGCTCCCCAAATACTACAGACATTATATACAAAGAGGCAAAAAAACTAAGAGATGCGGACTTACGCGAGATGACCCCCAAAGAAATCGAAGAAATGAAAAAGGAATTTCAACAGCACAATGACAGTTTAATACACAAGATCGCCAGAAAAATAGGTTTCTAAATTTCAAAAAATTAAAAACTAAGCTACACGTTCCTTTAGGGCACTGTAATATTTTTGAAGATAATCTTCAGCTTTGTCCCAATGCTCTTTCCCTAATCCCGCAAGTGCTAAATTCTTCTCTACTCCCGCCAAAACCCTAAGGTGCGCCGCTTTAGCCGCCTGAAGAAGAGAAATCCTGTAAACTTCAGCCAAATGCTGACAGGCAAGCTTCTCCGCTTCGGATGCGGAAGCTACGCTGTCTTTATTTCCCATTTCTCTGGCAAAGTCCACTTCCATCGAGGCTACAATTCTGGGCTCAAAAGCAAGTTTTACCTCACTTTTCAGAAGCTGATAAAACTTCTTCATATCTTCTTTTGCCTTGTCCCATTTTTCATCCTTTTCTTCGATGAGAGCCTCAACCATATATTTGGCTGCCTCTTTTGCAAGCTCTTTGGAAAGACCATATTGCTCTTTCAGGTGTTTCATTGCATAATCCCGAAGCCTCATTCCTTCCGGAACGTTTGCCAGCCTCCACCACGAAAGCTCAAGCTTGGCTGTAATTTTTGGATCAAAAGCAAAATGATTTACCGTATCGTTTCCCCCAAATCTGCGTCTCCTGCGGGAGTAATCAAGGATTATATCGGCAAGCTTCCTTGGTGTCATACTCGGAAGGTGATCAACTTCCCAATAAAATTCTGCATAGTTTGCCTGCCACATCATAAAACCGCTGGTCCGCTGCTCACCTGAAGTTCTTATGAGCAGATCCACATCCGGATACGGTTGATCATGGGTATCAAGATATGAAGAAATAAGCTTCTCATCAATATCTTCCGCTTTTATACCCGCTTTAACAATCTTCTGTGTAGCTCTGACTATTTCATCCCTTCCCCCATAATCAATAGCCGCATTAAAAATATGAGTTTTATTATTTTTGGTTTTGTTTTCTATTCTTTTAATATATAGGGCGAGAGCTTTCGGAATTCTATCTTTTCTACCAAGGTGAACAAATTTAATATCATCTTTTTCAGCCTCTTTTTCTACAACAGACACCATATTCCAGTAAAGTTTCATTAAATAGGCAAGCTCTTTCGGACTTCTGTCCCAGTTTTCAGTCGAAAGGCCCCAAACCGTAAAAGTATGCACTCCCCATCTCCTGGCAGCTCTGGCCATTTCCATTCCGGCTTCAAAGCCGGCTTTGTGACCTTCGAGTGTAGGAAAGCCGTGAGAACGCGCCCAGCGTCTATTGCCATCAAGGATAAAGGCTATGTGGTTTGGAACAATTGTGCCTTCGGGAAGAGCAGTTTTATCTTGCATAAGCTCTGATTATATCAGCAATAGTGTCTCTATTCACGATTTGCCACCCTTTTTCTCTTGCTATATCTTTCAAATACGAATTAGGCTCAATTACAACAGGAAAATCAACTTTATTAAGCATATCCGCATCGTTTTCCGAATCTCCAACTGCGATCGAACCTTTTTTGCCGTACTTAGAAATCAAATCGGCCGCTATCCCCTTATTGCCACCTAAACTTAGTTCAACTCTGCCTGTAAATTTACCGTTTGCGATACCTGCAATTGACGAAAGATAATTTTTCACCCCATAAATTCTACCCAAAGCCTCACACATAAACTGAAAATTAGTGGTCACGAAGTAAATATCATAGGTATCTTTTATTTGAGAAACCAGATTTTCAAAATATGGAAAAAATTTATCCTTGTTGTGATTCAAAAACTTATATGTATCCTCAAGGATAATATTGGGGCTTTTCCCCTTTACGGCCTGTGCGTAAATTTCAAGCATCCTATCTGCAGCTTGTTTATAATTTTTTTTACCTGATTTATATTCGCTCAACTCAATAAGAATTTTATCCCACGTTCCTTTTGCAACCACTCCTCTTTTCTCCCAATCTTGGATTTGATCAAATATCGTATGTCCGTTATATATTACCCCATCGATATCAAAAAGTGCCAGTTTTTTCATAATAATTAGATCAACTAATTAATGTTCCTCCAACCTTTTTACCCAAAATCGCGTTTTTAAGAGAACCTTTTACCTTCCCGTTGATTATCAAAGTTTTTATCCCGGTCTTTTTTGCTAAATTTAAAGCTTCTTCAACTTTGTGTAGCATTCCGCCCGTCACGTCCACTCCTTTCGCACCAACGATTGAAGACTTTAACTTGGCAAAATTTTTCGCATTGATTTCCCCAATTGTTTTACTTTTTTCGTCATATACCCCATCGGTATCGGTAACATAAATTGTTTTAATTTTGTATTTCTTTTGCAATTCTCTCGCCAAAATCGAAAGAATTTTCTCAGTTGAAAATATAGTACAACCAATCTTTCTATCAATAACTACATCACCATAGACAACAGGCACAATTCCGATTTCCAATGCTTTTTTGATAGAATCAAAATATGATTTATCGCATACTTTTACATCAGAAATCAGAAAACTTGCGGGAGAAAAAGAAAAAACAGGAATACCCTCTTCCAGGAAGTTTTTGACAACAATCATATTGAGTTTCTTGGCTGCATCCTCCGTTACCGCCATCCCATAAAGACTATCTTTATTTATTAATCCTTCTTTTGTTTTATATTTATGTGCAGGTGTATGAGCAAAACTTCCGGCACCGTGTCCGATAATAATTTTGCCGTTAAATTTACGTTGGACTTCCTTAATTTCACCAGCCAATCGAATAATATTCCCCTCCCGGGCCGTATATTCCCTACCCTTGTCAGTTATCACACTTCCGCCGAGCTTAATCAAGATTAATTCTTTCATCTTTTCCATAGAGTCAAATTCTACACCATGTTATACTGTTAGTCACAGGTATGGCGAAAAACACACGCTTTGAAGCGGTTTATCGTGATTTTTATCTTCCTCTGACCAAATTTGTGATGAAAAGGATGGGAGCCGGTGAAAAAGAAGCAGAGGAAGTTGTTGAAGAAACTGCCGTAGCCGCATGGAAAGGTTGGAATACCTTCAAACACAAAAGCGGCTACTTTACATGGCTTTGCAGGATTGCTTTAAACAAAATTGCCGATTACTATCACGATCAGGTTAATGAAAATTCAAAATTAATTGTTCCTTTAATCGACACTATTACCGAAACCGACAAAAAACTTTCCCCCGATGAGACTTTAGCTTTGAAAGAATTAAGAAAATCGGTAAATGACTGTCTTAATCTTCTTCCCCCCGAAAAACGTCAACTTTTACAGTTCAGGTACTGGTATGACATGTCCTATTCCGAAATAAGTAAGGTAATGGGTATTAGTGAGCGGGCAGTTGAAGGACAAATTTACCGTGCCAAGCACGAGTTTGCTAAAGTCTGGTCCTCTACGAAAGTTTATACAAAATAATCTTTAAAGGAAAAACAATAACTGCATTTAAAATCCGACTGATCCTCTTGGGCTCGGTAATAAGCCTCCAGAGCCACTCTAGGCCACAAGCAGCCATCCATTTGGGCGGAAGCTTACTTATGCCTGCCACATAGCGGAAAGCACCTCCTACGGCCATAGCGCCGCCTACGTTCAATTTTGGAAGGTTATTATGGATCCATATTTCCTGCTTAGGGTTACCGAAGGCTACAAAAAGAAGCTGGGGTTTAAAAGTATTTATCTGTCTAACCACTTCCGATTCCAGTTTTTTATCCCCTTCCGAAACGGGTTCCGCATCATTATTTAGCTTAGGACCAGCATTGTAATTGATTATCAATTTAGAATTATCAATTTTCAATAAATTCTTCAATTTCTCGGTTGCCAATTTCGCTTCACTCTCCAATCCTCCCAGAAGAAATACTTTCCACTCCTTTTTTCCGGCAAGTTTAATTAAATCCAAAAATAATTCTCTCCCTTTAATAATATTTAACTTTGGATCTACAAGTTTTAAACCCACTCCATCGGGAACTGACAAATCGGCACCATTAAGTGCTTTCGCAAGCTTTTTATCCTTCTGAGCCATCAAAATAAGCTCGGGGTTAGGTGTAACAACGTAAAACTTAACATTATCGGATATAAAATCATTTACCCTTGTTAGCACTGACTTTACCGAAGTGCTATTTACCTTAATTCTAAGGATTGGTCCGTCTTTTCGGGATGCTTCTTTATTGTTTTTTAGCGTTTTTAACATATCAAATTGGTATCTTATCTTATAGATTTTAAGTTTTTAACTTTTTGTCTCACTTTTTCCGCATCTGATTATATCTTATATTTAATAACAAACTGTAAATCAAAAATTGGAAATCCTATAAACTACTATAAGTTTGAAAATTATAAATCGTTAATTGTTAAATGTTATTAACTGTGTATATTTTTTATTCAATTTGCCTATTCAATATTTATCACTTATCCTCAATTAATTAACAAGTACTTCTTCATCTAACTGTCAATATTATATACACTTTCAGACCACTTCCCCAGTCTAATTATAACCCTCAGAATTGTCATAGATAGTTATTTTATTTCAACCCTATATTTCAAAGTTCAGACCTAAATCGACAATACCCTATATTAACCTTTTGTCGTCACGCTTCGCTTCCAAAGTTCAATATTTTCCAAGACCAGTCCCGTTCCGCGGACTACACAAAGAAGCGGCTCATCGGCAACATGTGCCGGCACTCCGGTTTCTTCAGTCATAAGTTTATCAAAATTCCGCAGAAGTGAGCTCCCCCCGCTCATTACAATACCTTTATCTATAATATCAGCCGCAAGCTCGGGAGGAGTATCTTCAAGTACGCCTTTTACGGCCGCAACTATCTGCAATAAAATCGGCCTTATAGCTTCAGTTATCTCTGTAGAAGTCACCACAACAGTTCTGGGAAGACCAAAAACAAGGTCACGGCCTGAAATTTCCAGTTTTTCAACCTTGGCAAGGGGAACTGCGGAACCGATTTTGAGCTTAATCTCCTCTGCCGTCTGATCACCAATTATCAGATTATCTTTCTTTTTAAGATAGTTTTGAATAGCTTCATCAATCTTATTGCCCGCGACTCTGGCTGATTTATGGGTAACCACACCTCCCAGAGAAATAACTGCAGCCTCGGTTGAGCCTCCACCGATATCCACTATCATATTCCCGCTTGGAGCTGAAACCGGAATCTGGGCTCCGATTGCCGCGGCTAACGGCTCATCAATCAAATATGCATGACCCGCACCCGCCGAAAGAGTGGCATCAAGAGCCGCGCGTCTCTCAACCTGAGTACAGCCTGCAGGCACGCAAACCATAACATCAGGCTTAAAAAACTGAAAACGGCCTATGACTTTACCTATAAAGTATCTAAGCATAGCTTCTGTAACCTGATAATCGGCTATAACCCCGTCTCTCATGGGGCGGCTGGCAATAAGTGCCTCCGGAGTTCTACCGAGCATTTTTTTAGCTTCCTCTCCAACTGCCACAACCCTGCTATCTTCCGATGAGATTGCAACCACGGTGGGCTCATTTACAACCAATCCATCTCCCGCAACCCAGACAAGAGTGTTGGCTGTACCTAAATCAATAGCAATGTTTCTTCGAAGCATAGGTTATGGCTATTATATCATGATATAATAGCCTCATATGACAAAAGTAAGAATCCTATTTTTTATTATTACTTTAATTGTCGTGGGAAGTCTGGGATTATTTGCAACCTACTATGCCCGAGGCTATAGGCTCAACCTCAAAACATTTAAATTTGAACCGAATGGCATTTTGGTGCTTAAATCCGAGCCTGACGGAGCCTCGGTTTATATTAACGGCGATCTTAAAGCTGCAACCAATACCAGTATGTCTATTTCCCCCGGAACCTATGATGTTGAAGTCAAAAAAGACGGATATTTCAGCTGGTATAAGAGACTGACAATTGACAAGGAAATTGTTACTTCAGCTGACATTTCCCTATTCAAAAATGTTCCTTCGCTTGCTCCAGTTACCGATTCCGGAGCCGTCAACCCCGTAATGTCCGAGGACGGAAGCAGGATTGTTTACAGTGTTTTGCCTTCAGGCGCAAGCGGCAGCGACAAAACAGGTCTTTGGATACTGGATACATATAGCCTTCCTCTTGGTCTCGGAGGCAACAGCGCCAGAAGAATTACCGATGGAGACATGACGGGAGCTTTCTATATCTTCTCCCCCGATGGCAGACAAATTCTTTTGACTATATCAAACGGTGTATTTCTATTAGATACCAGTACATTTACCGCCCAAAACCAAAGGGTGAATATCGCGTCCTCCAAGGATAAAACCCTTGCAGCTTGGTCAGCGGAAGAAAAAACTAAAGACCAGAACTTAATTAACGGTCTTCCGCCGGAACTTAACGATATTCTTTCCAGAAGATCTTCAGATTTCGTCTTTTCCCCCGACGGGCAGATGATTCTTTACACTGCAAGTTCCTCGGGAACTTTGCCCGATAACCTTATTGCTCCCCTTCCGGGTGCTTCAACTCAAAGACAGGAAAGAGATATCCAAAGCGGTCATACCTATATTTACGATACTAAAGAGGATCGGAATTTCCTTGTAACCGATTTGCCTGTGGAAATAGACAACAATAAAGATAGTACCGAAGAAGGAGTTGTTAGGTGGATGTCAACAAGCAGACAGCTACTTTTCGCCCAAGAAGGACAAGTAGTTATTATGGATTATGACGGAACAAACCGCGATGTTGTTTATTCGGGTTCCTACTTCTCTCCTTCAGTATTCCCATTCTCAAACGCAACAAAACTTCTCATTTTAACCAACCTCGGAGCCCCTTCAGGAAGTGCCAATCTTTACACACTGACAGTTAAATAAATTTTGTGCACCATCTTGGAACGATGCTCGAACCTACCTAATATCAAGTACTGATCCTCAAGAAAAGTCAGCTCTCCTCGATGTTCTTTCCAGATTCAAGAATGGAAGCGGAATTTTATGGCATGTTCAACTATCTTACTCACGGCCTACAAGTACTTGACAATAATGATGTATTGTATATACTTTGTAGTATGAATACTGTTATTAGTGTTAGGGTAAATAAAGCAGTAAAACTCTCTGCTCAAGAAGTTGCAGCAAGTGCGGGTCTAAAACTTAGCACACTAATCAATGCCTATTTACGACAGGTTGCAGCGACTCGTCGTATTGAGCTTTATGCGCCCGAGCAAATGTCTCCCAAGCTTGAAGGCCTTATCGCCGGTATAGAAGCTGAACTGGGTTCTGGTAAGATTAGTAGAAAATTTGAAGATGTTGATGATTTTTTAAATTCTCTCAAGCAGTAGTATATGACTATACAATATACTTCTACATTTAAGAAACAATACAAAAAGTTACCTCGGGAATTCCAAAATCAGTTTGATGAACGCTTGCGTCTATTTCTGGCTGATCCCATAAATCCTCAATTAAGAGTTCATCCTCTCGTAGGAAAGTTTTCAGGTTATTGGAGTATAAATATAAATGGTGATCTTAGGGCACTCTATCTAAAAAGGGGTGAAGAGATTGTTATTTTTGCCCTTATTGGAACTCATAGTCAACTATATGGTTAATTTGACTATATACTTATAATCCTAGTGCCCCTACCAGGAATCGAACTTGGATTACCCGCTTAGGACGCGGATGCTCTATCCGTTGAGCTATAGGGGCTAGAATTTTACAATCACAACATTTCTAACTGCAACCAGATATTTTAACACATCTCCACCTTTTGTTATTCTAACCTACATTTATAATAGTTTCAGTAATATTTTGATATAATGTAGCAGCCAATGTAAAACGGAGTGTGGCTCAGATGGTAGAGCGCCGCGTTCGGGTCGCGGAGGTCCCCGGTTCGAATCCGGGCACTCCGACTTGAAAAATGGAAAACCATTATCTTCATGAAGTGGCAATTACTGCAATAATCCGAAAAGGAAACAAATTTCTTGTCACCAAAAGAGCTCCCACTAAAAAAAGGTTCCCCGGTTATTGGACGGTTCCTGGTGGAAAACTGGAAACAAAAGATTATCTTTCCTTACCCAAAGATACTGAATTTTATTGGTATAACGTGCTTGAAAAGACTCTAACAAGAGAAGTTTTTGAAGAAGTCGGAATTAAAATAACCGATATTGAGTATTTGACAAGCCTCGCAACAGTCCATCACGATGGCCACCCTTCCCTGGTAATCTCGTGTATAGCCAAATATAAATCAGGAAAAGTAGAACTTCAAAAAGAAGAAACGGATGATTTTGCCTGGGTGAATATTAAGGAAGCTAAAAAATACAAGCTATTAGATGGAATTTATGATGAACTAGTTTTGGCTTCAAAAAGTAAAAAAATGAGAAAATTAGGTTGGAGACGAAGTTAATTAATCTTCCAAAATATCTGCAATCTGTTTAAGCATAGTAACCACGACTGGTGCCGAAAGAAGGCTGACGCTTTCTACTCCATTATCATCTTTAATGGTCCAAGGTTTTTCAACAACCTTAATCTTACCTTCATCAAGTTTGAATGAATACTCTGGAGTAATTTCATAATCATCGAAGTATTTCGAAGAATCAGCGACAGAGACATGGTTCCTAAGGAGAACCTTAGGAACTCCATGAAGGGCAAAGGCTTTCCTGAGTATTTGCTCATCTTTATCAAGCCTGCTTCTAATGGGGCCAATCCCCAAATTATCTCCCTCCTTAGGCTCCATCCTAAAACCGCCCTTACACCTTGGGCTATCGCAAACCAGATAAAACTCATTCTTCTTCTCATCATATCCGTATTTACTTGTTATAAGAAGTTTTGTGTTTCTGGTATTTTTGCAATTTGGACAAACTACACGATATTTGATTCTTTCATCTATTACCGATTCCGGAATATCAATAAGGATAAACATATCAGGATCATCCCGATAATCAATCAAATCTCTAAAATAAAGGGAATATGAAACCTGATCCAAATCCCTTGGCAGGCCGTCAATAAACAAAGTTTTTCCCTTATGATTCTCTATCTCAAGCTTGAGAAGAGCTAAAATAAATTCTGTGGGAAGAAGTGCTCCCTGGGTTCTTCCTAAAAGAGCGTTAACTGCATCATCAAACGAAATATAACCTCTATATATCCTTTTGAGCTTTTTGTATTTTTCAGTCTTGGTAATTTCATCCCAATTGGCACTGGTATTTCTAACGATATCTCCAATTGAAACTAAAGCGATTTTATCTGCACCAAATATTTCAGCAAAAATCTGAGAATAGGTTCCCTTTCCGGAGTTTTTCTTGCCAATAAGATATGCAACAAAGGTTTTTTTGTCTAAATATTCCTTAATTTTAGCAATTTCCGGGCCGGCCTTAGCTTCAAAGTAGGCTTTTCTACCTTCGGGAGAGTTAAGATCAAATTTTTTGGTTAAACCCGGTACTTTTGTGCCAACCACCGGAAATTCAAGTCCTTTCATTTGAGCAATTTTACAAATTTTCCTCCGTTTTGGAAAGGTCCAATTATGGCCAAGTTAAGCCTAGCGGGAGTAAAAAGTTTTTTGGCCTCAAAATAAATATCGTCAAGAGTAACGGCATCAACTTTTTTATAAATTTCCTCGGGAGTTAGAACATTCTCAAGAAAAAGTTCCTGATTGCTGAAAAATTCACTAACATCGTGTGTATCTTCAAGCGATAGGGCAAGGTTGCCCTTTAAGAATCCTTTGGCTTTGACAAGCTCTTTATCGGTCACGGGGTACTTTTTGGAAGCAAGGCCATAACACTGATCCAAAATCACTTTTATGGCTTCATCAGCCTTAGCAACATCTACACCTGCATAAGTATCTATATAGCCGATTTCTTTATATCTTTCAAAGCCGGTTCTTACCGAATAGGCCAAGCCGCGCCTCTCGCGGACTTCTATAAAAAGCCTGCTGCTCATTCCCCCACCCAAAATTACGGAAAGAAGGCTTTGGGCAAACCTGCCCTTATAACCTCTCCCTTCCCCCATAAATCCAAGGATAAGATGTGCCTGCTCGCTTTTTTTGATTTGGAGCTTAAATTTAGGTTCTTTCTGCTTATTTTTGAACTCTCGGCTTTCAAAAGGTCTTTCCTTGACACCATTAAGACCGACAAAATACTTTTCGGCAAGCTTCAAAACTTCGTTTTCGTCAATCCCTCCGGCAACCGTAACCAGCATAGTCTCCGGATGGTAATGAATTTTACGATAGGTCAAAAAGTCTTCCCTTTTAATTCCGCGTACAGATTTTTCGGTTCCGGCAGTGTCTCTCCCCAAAGGATTGCCCTCAAAAGCCAACTCCTCAAAAACGTCTCCGATATGCATCATTGGGGTATCCTCGTACATTTTGATTTCCTGAACAATTGTTCCTTTTTCCCTCTCAATTTCGGCAGATTCGATCAGGGGATGCAAAACCATATCACTTAAAACATCCATTGCCGTCTCAAGATTAGCTTTACCGGCTTTAATATAAAAATTTGTCCAGTCTTTTGAAGTTGCCGCATTAAATTCCCCGCCAATGGCATCCACTGCCTGAGAAATATCCTTGGCTGTCGGGCGCTTACTACTCCCCTTAAAAACCATATGCTCCAAAAAGTGACTTATACCGGCAATTTTCGGATCTTCGTTGCGGCTCCCTGTTTTGACCCAAATTGTGACGGTTACGGATTCGAGGGACGGCATGGGTACGGTCAAAAGCCTTAGGCCGGAAGATAATTTATGAAGTTTGTAATTCATGTTGTATAGTATATCACCTACATTCTTTCCGGAGTTTCGATTCCTAAAATTTTCAGGCCGTTTTTAAGTACAATTCCGGTTGCCTGCGTTAGTGCAAGCCTGAAATCTTCATTTTCTCCTCCGATGATTTTATCCTTGTTGTAGAAACCATTGTATTTTGAAGCCAATTCATAAAGATAGTTGCAAAGGATATTCGGTGAGTAAGTTTTGGCTGCAGTCTCAATTACCTCAGAAAATCGGGTTAAACTCCGAAGAATCAAGAATTCTTCTTCGTTTATGTTTTTAGTAACTTTTATCTCTCGCCCTTTACCTTTTGCCTTCGCGAGGACTGAATTAGTCCGAGCGACGGTATATTGAAGATATGGTCCGGAGTTCCCTTCCATATTCATTATTTTATCCCAATCAAAAACCACATTACTTCCTACCGAGTGCATCAAATCAAAATACTTTATTGCCCCTATCCCCACATCTTTGGCTACCAACTCACTACTATTGCCAAGTTTTTTGGCTCTTTCAATTGCTTCATCCAGAACTTCCTCAAGTTTTATAGTTTTTCCTTTTCTGGTACTAAACTTCCTGCCGTCAGGCGCCAAATATAATCCATGAGCTGTATGGATAAGCTCAACTGAATCTTTTACTAGCCCAAGAAGTCTAGATACTGCAAAAATCTGTTGGAAATAAAGAGATTGCTCAGCTCCGACTTCATAAATAATGATTGAGGGGTCCCATTTCCTCATCCTGAACTTGATTGTTGCCAAATCCCGCGTTGCGTAAGTTGTTGCACCGTCATTTTTAAGAAACATCAAAGGAATTTTTATCCCGGCTTTTGATAAATCGATAATTACTGCCCCATCTTCACCTTTTTCCAGATATTTTTTAACGGCTGGGTCACCCGCGAGCTGCCTCATTTCGCTTTCGTAGTAGGATTCCCCAAAGGCAAAATCAATTTTTACTCCTAGAAGTTCGTAGATTTTATTAAATTCCTTAATTGAGACTTCAACACATTTTCGCCAAATTGACCTTGCTTCAGCATCCCCTTCTTCAAGCTTTTTGAACCATTCTCTCGCTTTTTCTTCCAAACTTGGGTCAGTTTCGGCAAGTTTGTGGAACTCAACGTAAAGCTCTTCAAGCTTAGTAATATTAAAATCAGTTACTTTTTCCAATTTAATCATGTAAAGAAGCTTGCCAAACTGTGTTCCCCAATCGCCCAAATGATTATCACCGACAATTTCATAGCCCAAATCCTTATAAAGATTGTAAAGTGCCTGCCCGATTATGGTTGATCTAAGATGTCCTATGCCAAAAGGCTTGGCAATAT
Organism: Candidatus Microgenomates bacterium; assembly: GCA_049523135.1. Classification (GTDB taxonomy): domain Bacteria; phylum Patescibacteriota; class Microgenomatia; order UBA8517; family UBA8517; genus JBEKNE01. Next base: position 723,572 of record JBEKNE010000001.1, read on the forward strand.
TGGGTGAGGAGTAATCAATCACAACCGTTTTTCCTTTACCAAAACTTGAAGTTCCGTATTTTTCTTTCTCACTATCAATCTGTGTCAAATTATTGATTAAGACATCACGCTTTAACCAAAAATTGATAAAACCGGGTCCTGCAACCTCGATTTTTTCGGTTATACTTTTCAGATTATTTTCCTTATTTAGCTTTTCAACCAAGGATTCCGCAACTTCCCTTGGGTTTTTCTTTTCTTTTTGCGCCAAAACTAGAGCAATGTTACTGGAATAGTCACCAAACGACTCATTCTCTGGAAATTCAAGGTTAATTTCTTTTTCTCCTGTAATCTCTTGCAGTGCTTTAATTATTTGGTCTTTAACCATAAGTTAATTTTAATATCTTTCAGCCAAAAATGATATATTCCCCATTTCCTTTTGAAAAAAGCAGGGTTAAAATTGGCGGTTATGGTAGAAATTGATACAAACGGACCAAAAATAGATAATCTGGGCAGAATTATTTATGATCACGCTCAGGAAATACCATACTCAGAAGGCGCCAGCCGCTGGCAGGAAAGAATAAACCAAATAGAACTCACGGGAGGCAACTCTTCACATCAAGTTGTGGTTATCCCAACAAATGATTTAACGGAAAAGCTTTCCCATTTAGACTCTTACCCGTTTGCAGATAAATATCCGGTTGCTATCGCCAAAGTCGGTAAATTTCCGGACACAGAAGATCTGGACAGAGTTGAAAATGAAGTTCCGGGCGTTAAGCATATAACCATTATTGCCTCCCCAACAACTTATGCCGATTTATTCCATATTGCGCAGACCGCCGATCACTATAAAGAGGTTCTGAATACAAATCATGTTACTCTTTTTGTCCCATATCTAATGACCACGCGCCAAGATAAAAATATCAATTCACGAACTGGTGAATACGAACCTGTTTCTATTAATATACACTCTACAATTAATGCACTTTCAGGAAGTATTGACAGTTTTATTGTCATGGAACCGCATTCCTTTGCTACTCAAACAGAAGCCGCAAAAAGAAACAGAGCCCTTTTCCCGGTAACTCCATGGAGATTCCTTATGAATGAGGCCACCAGAAGGACTGTAAAAATTGACGGTAAGAAATTTTGGTTCACTAAAGAAAATACATTGAACGTAAGGCCTGATATAGGCAGAAATATTGCCGCCACAAGAAGTGCCGACTATTACGGACTTGAACACATTTCTTTTGATAAAAAAAGGATTAGTCCCACAAAAACAGATTTATCTTTATCAGTTGAGGATCAAAAGAGAGTCAAAGATATGATGTGTGTAGTTTATGATGACGAATTGGAGACTTGTGGAACTATTGGAACAATGGCCGAGAAATTAACTGAGTATCAAGCCATGGGACTGGTTATTGTTGCCGTTCACGGCAAGTTTACGGGCGAATGGAAGAAAAATATCGCGAGCCCAATGATTAGAAAGATATTTATAAGTGATTCCTTTAAGCCGATTGGCAATATAGAACCCTATATCAAGTCCGGCAAAATTGAGGTTATATCTCTCACAAAAAACATCAAGGAAATAATTGAGGCAGATTTAAAAGGAGTTAATTTCTGGCTGGATCCAAATTACAGCCACATGGTTCTTCAAACCAACGGGCAAGACGAAAAGTGTTAATTAGTAATCCAATATTTATTTCCATCGGTTACCACCTCTATATCCCCCATTCGGTCAGCTCTTAGGATCTTTTCTTTATATTTTGAAAGTATGTCTAAAATTTCCTGCTTTGGGAAACTCCAGCTATTTTTCCCTACACTGATAACCGCAATTTTAGGCATGGAGGCTTTGAGGAGATTTTCCGCTAAACATTAGTACTTTCATGATGAGGTATTTTGATATAGTTAACTGTTCCAATATCCGAATATGTTGTTAGCCCGTCCGGGACTTCAGGCGATACATCTCCGGTGAAAAGTCCCGAGATGCGGCCAAAGCTAAATTTATAGGCAATTAAATTGACATTTGTATCATCTTCTACACTGAATTCTCTATCTACCGGTTCCTGATCAGGATTAAGTCTATCTAACTAGATCAAACCCAACCTAAGCTTCTTGCCTCTACCGGATTCAGAATAGGCATGCCACCCCTCCCCACCCTTTTTTTTAGCGCTTTATATACTTGAGTGCCAGGATCTATCGGATTTATCAGAATTTCGCCAACATTATAATTTTTTATTACACTTACCAAGGCTGTTGAGTGGTCCGCATCGGGGTATGCCCAAAATAACTAGTTCGATATTCCTGTCCCAAAAGGGCATATACTTGCCTAGACAATTAAGATACTATTATCCGGTTCGCCATCCATCAAAATTTGAGTAGTTCCGTAAGTAATCAAAATAGCGTCCCCTATCCGACATTACAGGCGATAATATGAAGATTGGCATCCGGCCAGTTGGAAAGCGGCAATAACAATACCGGACAATATCAGCAATAAAATTCCAAAACAATATTTCCAGATTTTCATCCAAATATATCAACGACTTTGCAAAACCACCACCTTAAGAATATGAGAGCCAAAGAATCAGAGCATTGATGATTGGAGACTATATATTAAACTGTCCAAATATAACAAACCATATCGAAGCGACTTCAATTTGGGCGTAAAATGAGGTTGATAGACCTTCTCTAAGCACTTCAGAAACTCGTTTCAGATAACTTCCGATTTTTGTCAAAAAGCATTATTGATGCGGTTGAAACAAACGACGGGATAAAACCTATATCGGTAATCCAATCGGGAACGATAATCAACATTAACCCGGCTGTTAGAAGAAGAACTCTCCACGCGCTTGTCAGTCTCACACCCTCCACCATCCAAAAGGTTAGGAATGTTATTATTGCGACCCTGACTAAAGGGGCATCAAACCCTACTACAAAAAGATACAAAATAATACCTAATATAGCAAAAGGTGTCACTTTTCTTCTCGGCAAAAAGAATATAAGTACCTCCATTAAAAAAGAAACTACAAAAGTTACATTAGTTCCGGACACAACAATAACACGGGCTATCCCGGTAGTTTTTACTTTATTCCAAAAATCGGCAGTTATTTCTCCCCTACTCCCAAAACAGTCCCGGCAATTAACCCCAACATCGGTTCCGGCAAAGTCTTTTGATAAAAGGCGATAATTTTATTTCTTAACCCGGACCCAAAACCCTGATTGGGACTATCGGAAATTAATTTTGCATTTTTAAGTTTTCCATTATCGACAATTCCCTCAACAACTATATGATCTCCGTAATTAATCTCGGGAAAAATCGGCAAGGAAATTTTAAGTCCGCCGGCTTTCAGACTTTGAGAATTGGGGTAACTGACAAGGTCGAAAAAAACCGTTGCGGATACATAAACAGTGTCCCCGTTTTTATAAACAGGACGGACAGAAAAATATCGGAAAATTATTAAAAAGACAAGAAGTAACCATAAGGAAAATCGTTTCACCGTAATCAATAAACTATTACCAGATCTTTAATTTTATTGTAGACAGAAGTCGTTAAAACTCTCTTTGACAGTAATTTTTCGACATTTGAGTACGGTCTGTATTCAATAATGTTTTGACCGTATACTTGGCCAATTACATAAAGAGACTCCAGTTGATCGAGGCCGTTTATATTGATGTAAATTAATGCACTACTATCGGATGGAAAATCGGCTGACACAGTTTGATATCATCCATTATTTTTAGCAGTCGAGGAACTAGAGTGCTCATCGACAAAAGGTGCAAAAACTTTTTGCCCGTCTGATAATTTTATCGTCCTGTTTAGATATTTATCAGTCCAAATCTTGTCGACTCCTCTCGAAAAACCGTCAGCAGCAACAAGTAAATCGTCTACTCTACTGCCGTCCGATAATTTATAAACCCCCTGTTTATGACAGAGATCCCGAAATCTCTGCGGTAATTAAACCACCACCTTAACCTCCTGTAGTCCCCTGCAAGACTTCTACTTTTGTTGAGGTGACACTTTAGTTCGTTTTTGAAAAAAATAATGCGTACAACGATTAAGATAAGTCCTACCAAAAGAATCAATAACGAGTAGTGGTATTTTTGGAGAATTTCATCAAAATTAAATTTTTGGGGCAGGTCCTCCATTTTTAAATGACGAAATTAATTAACTTACCAGGGACAAAAATTACCTTTTTGATTTCGCTGCCGCTAAACCATTTGGAAATTTTTTCATTTTCTCTCGCCTTTTTTTCAACTTCCGACTGATTACCTACAACTTTCGCATCAAGATCCATTGTTTCTCTGATTTTTCCATTAACCTGAACAACAACTGTAACTATATCACTCACTATCAAACTATTATCATATTCAGGCCAAGTAGCCTTGTGAACACTAAAAGGTTGTCCCAAAATTTCTACCCAAACTTCTTCGCTTAAATGTGGGGCAAAAGGAGCAATAAGAAGACATAATGTCTTGAGAGTTTCCTTATCCGCACCATGCTCAATAAGCGTATTGGTAAGTTCCATAAGAGACGAAATTGCAGTGTTAAATTTATAATTTTCGATGTCATTGGTAACTTTTTTTATAGTTTGATGTAGTTTGTATAACACTTCTGAATCTGGTTTTTCTTTCGGTTTTTCATTAAACAGTCTCCAGACTTTACCTAAAAATCTATACGCACCCTCTACACCCGTGATACTCCATGGCTTCATAAGGTCAAAGGGACCCATAAACATCTCATAGACACGAAGGGTATCGGCACCGAACTTAGGAATGATCTCATCAGGAGTTACAACATTCCCCCATCTTTTACTCATCTTTCTGCCGTCCGTGCCCAAAACCCAGCCCGGAGCTCTAAGCTTAAGGAACGGCTCTTCCCCCAAGCTTTTATCGATTAAACCGGCATCAAAAAGCACTTTCCAAAAGAATCTGGCAAAAAGAAGATGCTGAACTACGTGCCCACCGCCTATATAATCATCAACCGGCAGCCATTTTTTAATGTTTTCCTGACCCGCAAACTCTTTTTTATTGTTCGGGTCGGCAAAACGAATAAAATACCACGAAGAATCAACATAAGTATCCATTGTATCTACTTCCCGCCTTGCCGCCTTGCCGCACTTCGGGCATTTGACACCTTCTTGGAAGGTCTTTGACCGGGCAATAGGGCTCTCGCCATGAGGCAAAAAGTCCACGTCCTTAGGCAATAAAACCGGCAGATACGATTCGAGGGTAGGCTGCCAGCCACAATCCTGACAATAAATCATGGGGATGGGACAACCCCAGTAACGCTGACGGCTTATTAGCCAATCGCGAAGATGATAATGGATAGTTTTCTCACCCAAAATTTTATCGGTAAACGGTCTTTCAACTATATCAATATGATACTTACCGGCAAATTCTTTGTCCCTTTCATCGTAAGCGGGAACTCCCATTATGGCACCTGTTCCATAGCTGGAATCTACATAATTAGTTTCCCAAATAGGAAGCTTTTCTCCGTTTAAGGGATTAACTGCATACTCACCTGTGAATTTACCCATCTTTTCCTTCGAATCTTTATTTTCCTTTGAAGCTACAGCCAAAAACGTGGCACTGTTAAGCGTATCCGGACAGGTAGTAAAGACTTTTATCTTTTTTTCTGAGCCGTCAATCTCAAATTCAATGGTTCTGCCCTCGGACCTGCCTATCCAGTTCTTCTGTTGAATCTTAACATCCTCCGGCCAGTCAATACTGTCCAAGCCTGAAATTAGCCTATCTGCATAATCGGTAATTTTGAAGAACCATTGGTCTAATTCCTTTTGTATAACCTTTGTATCACAACGCTCACAACGGCCATCGACAACCTGCTCATTAGCCAGTACGGTTTCATCCTTCGGGCACCAGTTCACGGGTGATTTCTTCTTATAAGCCAAGCCCTTTTTATATAACTCTATAAATAGCCACTGGGTCCATTTATAAAATTCAGGAGAGCTGGTATCAATCTCACGGGACCAGTCATAGGACATGCCCGAGATTTCAAGCTGACGCTTGAAGGTTTTTATATTCTCATGGGTAGATTTATCAGGGTTAATTCCGGTTTTTATGGCATAGTTCTCTGCAGGAAGTCCGAATGCATCCCAGCCCATCGGATGAAAGACATTGCGGCCATTCATTCTGAAATATCTGGATAAGATATCTGTACCTACATAGCCTTCAAGATGACCTACGTGCATTGTGGAACCGGATGGATACGGAAACATATCAAGAATATATTTCTTTTGATGGGAAGCCGCGTCCGACGCTTGATAAAGTTCATCTTTCGCCCACCTATCTTGCCATTTCTTCTCAATTAGTGTATGGTTATATTTAGTGTCTTTAATCATATAGCTATAAAGAAATTGTAGTTATCAAAGCACAAAATTGCAAACTTCAAGCCAACTTAAAAAAATACCCCAATACTTCGGGATGAATTGCTAACAAACATTCCTAGCACTCAAAAATAAAGTCTGCCAATTATCCTAATTATTTATGAATATTTGCCAATAAACTAACGTTAGTAACTTTGATATAGTATGATATATACATAAAAATAGGTATAGGCTCATTCCCCGCATATTTTCATTAACCGAAATAATTAACGCATTTCCCCGCAAAAAATTTCTGAAGCTGGAAAATTAATCAAAAAACAGCCATATTTCGTCTTATCGGTTACTTACTTTACCGGTAATATTCATTTCTATGCGTAATATTGATGCGGAAATTATACTATCATCTCTGTGAAAGATAGTGAAATCTTAATAGAAATATATTCGGAAAAGAGGCTATTGACAGGCTACTAAAATCTTTTAATAATAGTCTAATCAGTATAATTCGTATAATCTAGCCTTGTTACAAACATGTTACAAAATTCGTTCGACTCCACCAAAATAAAATTTACACAGTATTTAACCAATCTTGGGATTTCAGAAAAATCACACAAGAATTACAGGTCCGATCTTTCTCACTTCACCGAATGGTTAATCCTAAGACTCAGATCAGTTGGCTCCTACGTTGAATCTTTGAGCGAAACTATCCCCTTCCTCAGTACCAATATGGCCAAGGAATATAAAAGCTTTATGCTTCAAAATAAAATTCCAGCAAAAACAATAAACCGCAGGCTCTCAACCTTGAGGCACCTTTCTAGGTTTTTGGTTTCTTCTCAAACTCTTGATACCGACTTCATGAATGACATCGAAAACATCTCTCTTGGCCACAGGCAGAAATCGTCAACGAGCCCGATTATTGAGGATTACCGAAGCTATTTAGAAGCCCAGAAGGTTTCAAAAAGCACTGTGAAAAATTATGTCAGCGACATCCGCCAATTCCTAGCCTGGGTTGAAACCAACGGTCAAATTATAAATTCAGATAACTAAAATTTATGCCTTCCCTACCCAACATATCACCCGAATTAATCCAAGCTTATCAGGATCAGATATCAAAATCCTCTTCGAGCGCAACTGTAAAAAGAAAATCAATTGCACTAAATAGGTTTTTTGACTGGGCAGAGGAAGCAGGACATATTCCTCAAAATCCTCTCCAGCAAGTTCAAAGCTTGCAACCGGAAATACAAAGAGTTTCTAAATCTAAAAGAAAAATTGAAGCCAGCAGCCGGACTTATGCAGTAATCGGACTTACCGTAGCTTTAATTATTTTGCTTTTTCTTCTCACTTGGAAGCTCAAATTCCCCATTTCTTTCATTCAGAATTTTGCCCAAGTAAATAACACTGGCGAGGTACAAAATGTTGCCCAAAATGTGAGCCCAATTCCCGCAACTCCTGCGGCAAACCTTGCCTGGAATCTTTACGCCAAGCTGAAATTAACGGATTCCAATGGGATTCCAGAAGTCGGCTCACAATCTTTAAGCTTTAATCTCTATAATTCGGAAACCGGAGGTTCTCCCGTTTACACTTCAAGCACCCAGATAGTAACAACTGATACAAATGGATCTGCTTTGATATCGATAGATAATGTCCCGAGTGATCTTTTCTTCCAAAATAATACGCTTTATCTTGAACCAAACTTTAATAACCAAGGTACTTCAACAGCCAGAATTCCAATTTCTACAGCCAACACAGCTGCAAATCTGGAAGGCTATTTCCCCGCCAATCCTGAAACCGGAGCGAATTCGGAGGAAATTCCCGTAATCAACTCCGACGGATCACTTCTCTTGGCTAGTCAATCCCCAATGGTTAAGGCTACTCAGGGAAATCTCCAAATTGAAGGCCAGGCAGTTGTTATTAAAGCTTCCGACGGGTCAGGCGGCAATATCGTAATTAATCCGGACGCGAACGGATATGCAAAATTCCTTTTTGAAGGCAACAAAGGTAATTTCTTAAATGCCACAGCAAACAATCTTACAAGTGGATCACTCTATTACGGAGTGGTACAAAATAATGCAACCGGATATTACCTTATCAATCTCCAAAGCGGCTCCACTCCGACAACCAAATTTTCAGTTGATTCCGTCGGAAATACAAACATTACAGGAGATCTTTCGACAGGTGGAACCGACAGGCTGACGGCTACAGGTTCACTACAAAATATAACAGGTTATTCGCAAACAAGCGGTAACCTAACGGTCAGCCAAAATGCTGGAGATTATGCCTCAATAACCAAGAATGACACTGCCCTGTCCGATGTAATGGATCTCACTTTAAATGAAAACAATATTGCAGGATCCCACTACTCCACTTTGGTACTTAACCGCTATGGAGGCGATGACAACTCAAGAGCGCTTCTTGTTAACTCTGGAAACGCTCAGTTTAATGGGCAGGTTCAGCTTGGAGGATATACTTCTCTTCCGACGGCAATCGGACAAGGCTCACTCGTATTTAATACCTCCGACAGTAAAGTTTATGTCTGGAACGGGACAAGTTGGGTGGCAGTCGGTTCCGGCGGTGGAGGCGGTCCAAGCTCGTTTGACCAAATAATCTCCGGCACAAATACTTCCGCGACAATGGTTGTAGGTAGTGGGGCTTCCTTAGGTTTTACGGGGACAGGAACTATTACGGCTTCAGGACTTTCCTGCTCGGGATGCGTCTCCAATAGCCAGCTGACCAACTCCAGCCTTACCATTAACACCGGCGGGATTCTAACTGGCGGAGGATCTATAGCTCTCGGCGGGACTTTAAATCTAACCGCAACCGAAGCTGACACTTTAGACTCCGTGACCGGAAGAGGTGCAACAACAACTAATGCCATAAGTGTTGGGAATTTAACCTCATCGGGTACAACAACTTTTGGAGGTATAGCCTATACATGGCCTGGAAGTCAGGTTACAAGCGGTTTCCTACAAACAGACGGTAGCGGGGGTCTCTCCTGGACTACCAGTGTCCCGGTTTCATCCATGGCTTTTTCCGGGCTTACATCCGGCACAAATACTTCTGCAGCAATGGTGGTTGGAAGTGGAGCAAGTTTAGATTACACAGGAAGCGGAACAATAAATGCCAGTTCCCTTGAAGGAAGTACCTGGGAATCCCCCGGAACAATCGGCTTAACCACTCCCAATTCAGGAGCATTCACCATCCTTTCAGCTTCATCTTATGCTACCGTTTCAGGATCTCTCGCTCTCGGAACTGCCAACGCCAGTGCAGGTCCGGGAAATCTGGACATGAGTGGAAACTTAGTAGCTGCGGGGAATATTACAGGAACAACTCTTAATGGAACTACGGGAATTAATACCGGAGTTGGCGCCGGAACGGCGAGAATCGATTCGACTGGAAACTTAACAAACATCGACACAACTCAATTTAATACTCAAACTTACACATGGCCGGGAAGTCAGGTTGCAAGTGGGTTCTTGCAAACTGACGGAACTGGTGGTCTTTCCTGGATTACAAGTGTTGCCGCAACCTCAGTCCCCTTCTCAGGAATTACGGATGGAACAAATATCTCTGCCTCCATGGTAGTTGGAAATGGAGCTTCACTTAGCTACACAGGAACAGGAACAATTGATGCTTCCTCACTTGAAGGAGCTACTTGGGAAGCACCCGGAATAATCGGTATTACCACTCCAGCTGGAGGCAACTTCACATCAATTGGGGCAACAACACAAGGAACGGGCGCATTCACTACCCTTTCAGCTTCATCCTATGCCACCGTCTCAGGTTCACTTGCTTTGGGATCTTCCAACGCTAGTGCAGGTCCCGGAAACCTGGACATGAGTGGAAACTTAACAGTTGGCGGAACTACAACTCTCGGAGGACAAACTTACACTTGGCCAGGAATCGGCGGGACAAATGGTCAGGCTTTGACTACTGACGGAAGTGGAAACCTTGCCTGGAATGATGTCCTAACCAGTGCCACTGTTTTTTGGACAGAGTTAAACGGATTAATCTATCCAAAAAACTCAAGCGAGGATGTAGCTATTGGTGGAAATTCAACCTCAAGTGCCAAGTTTGCATTTACGGGAGTTGACGGAGGCCTTCCAACCGCTTCAATTGCAGGAACTGTAGGCAGCAATGTCGCAACTTATTTAACGGGTAATGGAAATCTGGCAACAACAAACATGGCCGACCTGACCCTTGGTGGAAGCTCAACTGGGAATGTAAATATAAACTCAAGAGGATCAAATGCTTTGATTGCAAACGGAGCCAACTTAACGGCTGGAGGAACCCTTACATTTCCAAATTCAAACACACTAACTGGTGTATCAAGCTATCTCGAACTATCTCAAGGTGTATCAGTTGGGGCCGGAACAAACTATTACTTCAGTAGCACCGGACTTCTAAATGCATCAAAACTTCAGGTATCAGGAATTGCGGATGTGGTCCAGGCCTACATAAAAGCCTATTCAACTCAAACAAATCATATTCAGGAATGGCAAAATTCCGGTGGCACTGCCCTTTCGTGGATAGACGGGCAAGGAAATCTAAGAGTTGGTTCGGGTGCAGTTGATAACGGAAGCCTTCTTGACGTTGCCGGAGCTCCGACAAGTGATGCACTGGCAATCTTTAATACTACCGGAGGTACACAAAACATCATAGCGGCATCCGCTTCCGGGGCAACAAAAATGACCTTAGACCAAAACGGAGTCTTGAGCCTTTATAATTCGACTTCTTCAATTACCAACACAGCAGGAGATATAACCATCGGCGCGGCATCAGGAAATATAAATTTCTCCGGAGATACTATTCAAAACATCAACACGGTAAATGCCGGTTCGGGAATATTCAGCAATGTATTGCAGGTCAATTCAACAGGCGCACTTCAGGCTTATTCAAGATTCGGTAACGGAACAAGCTCCCACGGACTGGTTAGCCCGCAGGATGTTTACATAACCGGAAAATTGGATGTAGGCGGAGTTTTTTACCTTTCTTCGAATGAAATCGGAAACGGAACAAACGGAACACCTGCCATAATTCTGTCCTCCGCTCCTACTACAACTGCAAATACCCTAACAGCAGGTAACTGGCTCGTTGAAAACAATGCCAATTTAGGACAAGCGACACTAATGGTTAACCAAACAATGGGCGGAGATATTTTTACGGCTTCCGCCTCAGGAACCCCGAAGTTTGTAATAGCCAACAGTGGCAATGTTGGAATTGGAACGGTAAGCCCAACTGCACTTTTGGATGTTTCTGCCAATAGCACCAATACTGCTTCCGACTATACCACTCTAAAACTGGAAGGATCACAATCTACTGCCAACACAGGAACATTCTACGGAGAAAATATCATACCAGCATTTACCGCATCATCAGGAAATACTCTGGCAAATCTTAAGGCTTTAGTCTCAAATCCCCAAGTAACAAGCACCGGAACAGTGACCAATGCTTATAACATCTACTCAAGATTGGACAATACTTCTACAGGAACAATCAGTAATTTATATGATCTATATCTTGCCGCCCCGGGAAACACTAGTGGAACAATTACCCATAAATATGCCCTTGTTACAGAAGCGGGTGCCGGTAATGTTGGAATTGGGACAACTAGTCCGGGAGGAGCATTAGATGATGCAGGGGGAAGTCTTTTCCTTTCCAATGCCACATCCAACCTAATATCTTTTGGAAACTCAGGCGTAGCAGTCCCCGGTGCGGGAAGTGCTGGAGAAAAAATACAATTATTCGGAGCCACCAGAGGAACAGTTGCAACTGCCGACTATGCTTTAGGTGTACAAAGCTCTAACATGTGGTTCAACACCGATGGTGGTTACATGTTTTACAAAGATGCTGCCGCAACACCTGAAGTAATATTAGATACAAACGGCAATGTCGGCATTGGAACAACAAGCACGATCACCCCACTCACACTAGGTCAAAATCCATCCGACCTGGGTGGTTTGTCGTTTCAGAACACAACTGGCCAAGCAAACTCTCGAAATTGGAATATTAGAGACGATGTTACAGCTTTTGGTGATCTTGCTATTAGACAATCTACAACACAAAATGGTACAACTTTCGCCACTAGGTTGACTATAGATCCCAATGGCAATGTTGGAATTGGAGCAACAAGTCCTGCTGCCAATTTGACAGTTGCCAAAAATTTTAATACTACCCCAACCGCTCTTACTCCTAGCGCAAGTGTTGCGGTTGATTGTTCATTGGCAAATGTGTTCACCCTGACTCCAGGCCAAGCCGAATCAATAACTGCATCTAATATGGTTGCTGGCCAGTATGTGGATTTGATTATTCTTACAAGTGGAACAAATTCATACACTCTTACATTTTCAACTGGATTTAAAACTCCAAACACAACACTGGCAACAGGAACGGTGACAGGAAAGTATTTTGCAATCCATTATATTTCGAATGGCAGCTATCTGATTGAAATTGGACGTACATCAACTCAGACTGCAGTCGGAGCTGATATTGCTGAATGGTATTCTTACGCAGGTGAAAAACCCCAGCCGGGTGAAATTGTTTCTATTTCGGCAGATAACACTCAAATTGAAAAAACCGATCAAGCGTATAGTCAACAAATATCCGGCGTTGTTTCCACTCAGCCGGCAATAACACTTGGTCAAGAACCAGATCAGGGAATCGTTATGGCTTTAACCGGTCGGGTTCCGCTAAAAGTTTCCACTAAGAATGGACAAATTTTGACCGGTGACAGTATTACTTCTTCCACAATTGCCGGAGTCGGAATGAAAGCCGTCAAGGCCGGACAAACTGTCGGAAAAGCTTTGGAATCAACCAATAATTGGACCACACAAAGCTGTCCTGCAGTCGCTTCTCTCGATCAAATTAACTGGCCGGATGATGACGGAACCAATCCTAACCATCCTTGTTTTACACTTTCGGATGGAACAATGATTGGAAAAATTATGGTCTTTGTTAACCCCTCTTGGTATGATCCGGAAGTTTACCTCACAGACACAGGCAATTTAAAAATTGCCCAGGTCAATGGAAATTACCAACTCACAAACACATCAAATAGCAATTCCGTAATTGATACAATCGGAGCTTTCGCTAATGTTGTCGCCGCCAATATCAAAGCCGGAGCAATCACAACAACCGACTTTATAGCTCAAAATATAACAGCTGGCGCTGTTACAACTCAAAGCTTGGCAACAAATTCATTTACCGCTTTTCAGGGAACTGTTGATAATCTTTTGGTTAAGTCCGGCCTGGTTGCCTTTAATATTCAGACACAACTTATCTCCCCTGTTCCGGGCCAAACAAATGTTGCAGTCCAAATTGGCTCAGAGGCAACCCCTTCGGGCCAATTTGTAATACAAAACGCAAGTGGAAGCGCAGTTGCCGCTATCGACAACCTTGGAAATGCCACAATCAGCGGACAACTAACAACAAACGGGGCTTCCGTTTCAGGTACACTTTATGCCGATAACATTCAGTCCAAGAGTTTGGATGATATTCAGGCACTTTTGACTCAAGTTGAAACCGATCAAAATACTCTGAAAAACACTGTGAATTGGAATAGCCTCACGGCAACAAATTCAGCAAATTTGGATAATTTGGCAGTTTCCGATCTTTATATTACAAACCAGGCAGCTATAAATTCTCTCTCCGTCACAACCAGCATCGCACTGGGCTCCGATTTGGTAATCGGTTCCGACAATACTATTAATACACTTTCCGCTCCTCTCAAGATCCAGTCCCTTGCCATGGCGCCTGTTGAAATAATGGACGGACTAGTAACAATAGATACAAAAGGAAACGTAAATATTGCAGGAGATTTGGCAGTTGCAGGGCGAGTTAAAGCCGCAGGGCTTGATATAACCGCCGCTCAGATGACCGATCCAAACGCCACCACATCCGCTAATTTACTGACCTTGCAGGACGCCAGCGGAAATACCGTTTCGTCAGTTAATTCATCAGGAAGTGCCCAGTTTAATTCAATTACCACTCCCCAACTTATTGTTGCGGGATCCGCCGATGCAACGGTTGCAGGAACAATTGTAAATGGAGTAATTACGACAAATTCAACAATCGGAACCGCCACTATTCCTGCAGGCACTGCCGATATTACAATCAAGAATCCAAAAATCAGCGACTACACTTTAGTTTATGTCACCCCGACTTCAGGAACGCAGAATAATGTACTATATGTAAAGGAAAAAGGCACAGGTTACTTCAAGGTTGGTTTTGACCAGGCTATAAACACAGACGTGAGTTTTAATTGGTGGATAGTACAAGTTTCACAATAAGATGTTAAAGAAATTTGACAAACAAACTGTCTTTTTAATTCTGGGGGTAATTATTCTATTTATAACAGGAGGACTGTTTATTGTTTATAAACATCTCTCTTCTACTTCCCAACCGATAAATAATACAAAATATATCTTTTTGGACAACCCAACTACTTACAAAGGAGTTTTAGGCCTCTCATTCCCCATTAACACGACCATTGTTAAAAGCGGAGATATATATCAAAACACTACCAACCGCTTTAAAACTTATTTTAAATCCAGTCCAACATTAGAAAACAGTATTACTTTTAAAAATGACACCTCCCAGATTTCTTTTTACACTCCAGTTAGTCAAAGTTTTGGACAGCTGCAAAATCCAACTCCGTCCGTAAATAGAAACGTCTTAACTTACCCGAATATATTTCCGTCTTTGGACCTCCAATACACGATTAGTTCTTCAAGACTACTTGAGGAATTTGTTGTTAAAGACAAGGAGACTGCTTTGAAAATCTTAGATATTAATCAAAGTGTGTCACTTACCAATGTTGACAAATATACAAAAGAGCCAGACGGTTCAATTACTTTCTATTCAAAGGGTAATCCCACATTTATAATCCCCCAACCCGTTCTTTATGAGCAGGAAAACCGTGACATAATATCTCACGGCATTGAGTACCAAGTCACCGAAACTGGCAAAAATAACCTTCAAATAACCAAAAAAATTACTCAAGAAGGCGCTGATTGGCTTGCTGACCCCAAAAGAAAGTACCCTATTGTCATCGATCTTGTTATTGACAATTGCACTAACGATGCCAACACCACATGGATAAGTTCAGATACTACCCACACCACTCTTTCCAATTCATCTTCTATCTACCACTCGCCCAGTACTGGCTCTATCCAAGTAGCGGTCGTTGGTTCTATTGGAACAGGAGCTGACGGTAACTGTATTATGAACAATGGTACCAAGACCTTGGACAGTACTGTAGGTTCTTCCGTATGCAACAGTAGCTCAAGAACCACTGCATATGCCGTTAATTTTTCAGTTACCACCACTGCAAGTGCAGGCGCCACGTCCGTCACTGTTTCCTCTACCCCAAACGGTCTTCTGGCCGGTGATGAATTTCTTATTATCAATCTTCAGGGAACTTCTGGAAATTACAGTTCTGTCGGTCAATACGAAACTCATACTATTTCTTCTATTTCCACAAATACTCTTAACTTCACTGACACTCCCCTTTTAAATACATATGACGGTACCACTCAAAAAATAATGGTTCAAAGAGTCCCAAATTTTGGGAATGTTACCATTTGCGGTGGAAACACAGGAGGTGGTTGCACAGCCGCTGCCACTTTAACCACTAGTGCATGGAATGGCACAAAAAATGGAGTGTTGTTTTTCACATCAAACGGAACAATTAACGTTAACTCAGGAGGGGTTATTACTGCTAACGCCCTTGGGTATCAGGGAGGCACTGGAAAAGGTCAAGTTAATGGAATAGGACCTCAAGGATATTCACGTCTCCCGGGAGGAAGTATTTCTCAAAGTGCCAACGATGGCGGAGGCGGTGGAGGACAAGATAGCAGCCTTGGCGCAGGTGGCAGTGGTGGAGGCGGATACGGAACTGCTGGATCTACTGGGGGAGTGGGCGGCTCAGGAAGTGGTCCTGGAACCGGCGGCAGTGCCTACGGCTCCGACTTCCCCAGTAGACTTTACTTAGGTTCTGGTGCAGGAGGGGCAGCCGATACCGGAGGAAACGGTGGAGGTATTATCGCAGTCTATGCTGTTACATTTACTTCCACTGGTTCTGCAACCTCAAATGGGGGTGGTGGTCATTCTGAATCCAATTGGTCAGGCAGCGGTGGGGGTTCAGGAGGCAGTATATCAATCTCAGCATCTTCAGTAACAGCAGGTACTATTACTGTTTCGGGGGGTTCCGGAGGTAGTGGATATAAAGGCAGCAATGGTGGAAACGGCGGAAGTGGGAGATCAACTACCTCGCCCACTCTACCAGCTCTTAATGACACAGTTACTTTAACCGAAGATTCAACGGTGGATCTTTCAGGAGTTAAATATATCACCTTCTGGGTATATTCGGGGACAACCGGCAGTTTTGCCCAATTTCAATTCGGTCAAAGTTCAAGCTCGGAAAATACGGATCCTTTTACAATTAATGTAGCCAACCAATGGCAGGAAGTAACGTGGGATATTTCAGGCTTGGCACCAACAAGAAGCGCCATTAAATATTTCGCCTTTAAAATTACTAGCAATCCCAACCAATTGACTTTTTACTTTGATGATATCGAATCCAATACCATACCGGTCGCCCCCACCCTTGGTCCTCCTTCCAATAATACTCAACACCTGTTGCCATCATCACAGACACTTTCAATGAACTCAACTGATGCTGATGGCGACTACTTAATGTACAAGGTTTTAATTTGTACTACTTCCGATATGACAACTTCCTGCCTAGCGGGATCTCCGTTTGATGAAACATCGTCCCAAACGGGATGGAGTAACCAAAATTATCCTACAGGCGGTCCTTATACTGCATATACTTCCGGAACAACAGCAGTATTCACTCCTACCCTGAGCCCTGGTACCACCTATTACTGGGAAGCTTGGGCAATCGATCCTGGAGGAACTGATTTATGGAGTACAGTGAGTGCAAAGTATTCTTTTACTACAAATGCTGTGCCAAATATCCCATCTACCCCGGTTTCTCCTAACGGTGTTACCGGCCAGGCACTTTTACCGACTTTTACAACAACCACCTCCGATCCTGATGGGGATAGTATCAAATACAGGATTAAACTCTGCACCGACAATTCGATGGGTGTAACAGGTACATGCTATACAGCCGATCAAACAACAACACCAACCGGCTGGAGTAACGGCAGTAGCCCATACTCTTCCGGAACGTCAGGTGTTTACACACTCCAAGCTTCCTTGGTTACCCTAAATGCAGGCACTACTTATTATTGGGAATCATCAGCAATAGACCCAGCAGGAAGCAATACTTGGGGCAGTTATCAGGCCTCACCCTACTCTTTTACTACAAGCCAGATACCAAATATTCCCTCTCTCGATTCACCCGCAAACGGAGCAACCCTGACTTCTACTCCAATTATTCTCAAAACCACAGGAACTGACAATGACAATGATTATTTAATGTACAAAATTAGGATTTGCACAGATCAAGCAATGAGTTCCTGCTTGACGGGTTCTCCATTCGATGAAACATCATCTCAAACAGGATGGAGTAATCAAAATGCCAACGGCGGTACTGCATATACTTCCAATTCCCCCGATCAACAGGCATGGTACACCCTTCCGTCAAGTGTTCTGTCCCAATTGCAACCCGGCACTATCTACTATTGGGATTCATATGCGGAGGATCCGAAAGAATATATCAGTAGTATCTGGACGGCAGGAACCGGTTTATGGGGCAGTACCCAGACCATACCCTATTCATTTACCATGGGGCAACCTAATGTTCCATCTGCCCTGCAAGTTGATGGAACTACGGACCCAACTTCCTTAACTGATCAGACTCCCAATTTTACGGCAATCTGCAACTCGGGCAACTCCGGTGATACTTTCAATAAATATGAAATTATTGTATCTACCAGTCCAACTTTTAGCTCAACTACCTATGATTCCGGTTCCTCAGGAACTTCAATGGCAAGCTGTACCGCAGGTTCAAGATCCTCAAACCTTGCCTATGTTGGAACTCTTGGCCTTGACGGAACAGTATATTATTGGAAAATCAGATTTTTTGACACGGGAGGATCCGGTACGTGGTCAAACTGGTCAACTGAACTAGCTACTTTTAAAATGTCATCTTCATATGACAACACCCCGTTAACTTGTTCCGCCGGAACTCTAGGGGCACAAGACTCATCAATTATGGTTCAATGGACCGACTCCGCCGGCGTAACCGCCTTTGAACTCCAAAGAAGTACGGATGGTGGAAACACTTTTTCTGATCTTGCCGGTTATTCCGGAAGCGGAACCAACTATACTGATTCGACCACTTCTTCCGGTAATATTTATGAATATAGAGTTAAGGCTACTTCCGGAGGGGGTTCCGGTTGGTGTACAACAGGACTTGTCAGTTTACAAAGAGGTGTGTTTCAATTCAGATGAAAAACAAATTTATATATATTGTCGGTTTGATTGCTATTTCGGCAGTGGTGGTGTTTTTAGGTTTTTTTGCCATTAAAAAGATTATTTCTTCCACTCCTTCAAATTCCGGCAAATATATCTTTTTGGACAACCCAACTACTTATAAAGGGGTTTTAGGTCTCTCATTCCCTATTAACACAACTATTGTTAAAAGCGGTGACACATATCAAAATACCACTAACCGTTTTAAAACTTATTTTAAAAGCGACCCAACCATTAAAGATGGTATTACTTTCAAAAATGACACTTCTCAAATTTCTTTTTACACTCCGGTTAATCAGAGTTTTGGACAACTGCAAAGTACAACTCCTCATACCAAAGGCAGTACTATTACTTATTCAAACATTTTTTCTTCACTTGATCTTAGGTACACCGTTTCGCCCACAAGGCTTCTTGAGGAATTCGTAGTTAATGACAGGCAGACTGCCGAAAAAATTCTTTCCTTAAATCAGGAAGTAACCCTAACTAATGTAGATAATTATGTACAGCAAGCCGGAAGTATAAACTTTTTCAAAAACGGCAAAATAACCTTTTCTCTCCCCCAACCGGTTCTTTACGAGCAGGAAAACAGGGATATCCGTTCAAATGGAATTGAATATCAAATTACGGGAAAAGATAAAAATAATCTTGAGGTTACTAAAAAAATTACTCAAGAAGGTGCTGACTGGCTCGCCGACCCGACCCGCCAATATCCTATTGTTATAGATCTTGTAATTGACAATGCAGATACTGCAAGTAACTGGGTAAGCTCAGACCCAAGCGGTCTTACGGTTTCCCAGGAAAATTCCATCATACACGAAGGCACAGGTTCGGTTAAACTGACAGCCGGAGGTATTAGTACCGGAACGGGAGCTGATGGAAATATTACTGTTGATTCCAGTCACAGCACGCCACCAACTTATACTATTAATGCATACAATTATATTACAGGCCGTTCGTGTGCAGACGGCGGTGACGCGGTCAATTATTCCGTTACAGCACTAACTTCAACCTCTGCAACAGTTACCGGAGGCGGTGGGACTAATGGAGGACCGGCAACAGGCTGTCTTGCCACAGGAGATGAAATTCTACTCATTAATCTTCAAGGTACTTCGACTGCATATACGAACGTGGGCAATTATGAAACGTTAAGAGTATCTTCTATTACTTCCGGAAACATAATCAATTTTACAACCGCAAAAACAAATTACTATGGTAACGGAGCAACGGATGATACAAACATTGGCACCAGTTCAAGTAATCAAAGAGTCATGCTCCAAAGAGTCCCAAATTACAACAACGTTACAGTTAATACGGGGGTCATTTTTTATCCTACTGCATGGAATGGCACAAAAGGAGGTGTCATGGCCTTCAGAGCCAGCGGTACTGTTACTGTTACTGGAACGATAAGTGCAACAGGTTATGGATATAGAGGTGGTACAGCACCTGCAAGTCATGGTGGACCAGCAGGAGAATCTTTCTGTGGAAACCCGGGAGGAGGGAATGGTGGTTCTTACGGAGGACCATATGAAGGTGGAAATGGCACATGCGGTGGAGGTGGGGGTGAGTCGACAGGTGGAAACGGCACAATTGCAACAGGTTCAGCGACAGGAGGGGCGGGAGGTGGAGGCGGAGATGGAGCAGGAAGCACTTATGCCGGAGGAGGAGCAGGAGGCGGCGGAGGATATGGATCCCCCGGAGTACACGGAAATGGCGGTAACGTAGTAGCTACTGATGGTTCAACCAACCACAGCGGAAATGGTGGTCTTGCTAGCAATGATGGTGGTGGTGGAGGTGGTGGTGGAAGCTTTGGATCCACAAATCTATCAACCCTATTTTTAGGTTCCGGAGCTGGTGCCGGGGCGGTTGGTGGCGGCAGCGCGGGCAGAGGAGGAAACGGTGGCGGAATTATCCTCATTTTTGCCAATAATTTAAGCGTCACGACAGGTATAACTTCCAATGGAGGCAACGGTGGAAATGGAGGCGGTAGTAGCTCCGCCTTCTTTGGTGGAGCTGGTGGAGGAGGGTCGGGTGGGTCAATAAAAATTATTGGGAATACTCTTACTATTGGTTCAAGTAAAGTTTCTGCCACCGGCGGTTCAGGTGGAACAACTGCAAGCAATAGTGGAGCCGGAGGTGCCGGTGGATCAGGAATTACCGCCATGTTTTATTCATCTCTCTCAGGAAGCACATCTTCACCTACCCCGGCATACAATACTTATCCTTATGCCCTCAATGATACAGTCACTTTGACTAAGAGTGTAAATCTCTCCACAGTTAAATATATTACTTTTTGGGTTTACTCAAACCAAGCAAGTCAGGCAATGAGATTTGAGTTCGGGCAAAGTATAAATTCAGAGCAAACTTATGATTTTACTACCGGTTCGGCAGGTGCATGGCATCAAGTGCAATGGGATATTTCGGGTATTAGTACTGGATCCAGAAGTGCTGTCCAATATTTTGCTTTCAAAGTTACAAATATCAGTAATGCCACCACCGTGATTTATTTTGATGATATTGAGGATAATTCCCCCCCCAATGCTCCCAGTATTGGCCCGCCAGGTAATGCTGCTACCGATCAAATTCTGTCGCCAACATTTACCACAAGTACTACGGATGTTGATGGAGATACTGTAAAATATGAGATTGCGATTTGTGCCAACTCCGACATGGTAACCGGCTGTATATCGGGGTCTCCGTTTAGCCAAACCTTGTCCCCCACTGGTTGGAGTAATGGCAGTACGCCTTACGCTTCCGGAGCGACAGCAACTTATATACTACAAACAACTCTTAATCCCGGAACTACTTATTACTGGCGGTCACAGGCAATTGATCCGGGAGGAAGCGGTATATATGGTGCCTGGAGTTCTACCTATTCTTTCACCACCAGTTATGTACCGGGTGCTCCCACTCTTAATTATCCGAGTAATGGAGCTAATGGTTGGCCACAAGCGCCTGCCGTTTCAATGCATGCAACTGACGCGGACAGTGATTACTTAAGATACCAAGTTGCAATTTGTACAACATCCGACATGTCAACCTCTTGTATTTCGGGTTCTCCTTTTACGGAGCCCTCAGGTTCACCCCAAACCGGTTGGACCGGGCAGGATGCACAGAGTAGTACCGCATATGCTTCCACTCCCAGTTCGGGAACACCATTTGTTTTTTCCCCCACTCTTGCGGCAGGGACCACATACTACTGGCAGGCAAGGGCAATTGATCCGGGCGGAAGCAATACTTATGGTTCCTGGAGTTCAACTTATACTTTCACCATGGGACAAATAAATGTCCCCTATTCTTTGCAGGTTGACGGATCCGTGAATCCACCCGCACTTACTGATCAGACTCCGAACTTTACGGCAATTTGTAGTTCCGCCAATTCCGGCGATACTTTTAATCAATATCAGATCCAAGTTTCCACTAACCCAAGTTTCAGTTCAACTGTTTACGATTCCGGAGGTGGAGGAACTTCCATGGCCAGTTGTACTGCAGGTTCAAGATCTTCAAACCTTGCCTATGTTGGCACTCTTGCTCTTGATGGAACAACTTATTATTGGAGGGTAAAACTTTATGATTCAACCTCGGCATCTTGGTCGGGTTGGTCAACCGAATTTGCCACCTTTAAAATGAATTCCGCTTATAACGGAACCCCCACCAGCTGCAGACTTATGCAGGCCGCCGATGGAAGTTCCCTTACCCTACTTTGGACTGATATGACCTCCAATGAAACCGGGTTTGAAATCCAGAAAAATGTAGGTAACACAACTTTTTCACCTCTCATAACAACAGCGGCCAATGTTACAAGTTACTCCGACCCGACAGCTACGAGTACTACCTACCAATATAGAGTCAGGGCGGATTTTGCTTCCGGAAGCCCGACCGATTGGTGCACAACAACAATAACCAATTTAACAAAGGGGACATTGCAAATGCAGGGAGTAATCTTAAGTAATTAGACAGTAATATATCAAAATACATACTTTTATATAATTTGTTTCAAAGGAGGCTTGACAACGCTCAAAAAAAGCTAAATACTAATTAAATACCATGCAGATAGCTAACCTGTTCCAAAAAATCGAAAAATACTTACTGTTTATAGGAGTATCTTTATTTGCCGTTTTCGTTTTTCCCCGATTCCCGTCGCCATACATCGTACCAAAAGAAATTTTTGCTGCAGTCATCATTTCACTTGTCTTAATTCTCTGTTCGGTCAGGTCAATTATCAAAGGCGAATCCCCTCTTTTCATCGGAAAATTTGATTTGGGAGTAGCACTCTTCGCTTTGGTTTATATCTTAGCCGCGGCTTTTATGACTCCCAACAAAATGGAGGCCTTCTTCTACCCCGGAACCGTAACTTTTGTAATCATTTCGGTCCTCTTTTATTTCCTAATTAATCAGCTGGATAAAAAAGGAAAAGATTTAATACTTATCGGGATTTTTGCCTCCGGAATTTTTCTTTCCATCTCAATTCTTTTTACGGAACTTGGACTTTTTGCAAAAATTCCGTTTCTCCCTTCTTTTATTAAAGATTCCGGTTTCAATGCTCTTGGCAACTGGCTCCCGTCCGTAATTTACCTAACCGCCTTACTTCCCATTGGAATTGGTTTAATTATTAAGGATAAAGACATTGTCAAAAGAATATTTTACGGAGTCGCTTCCACAGTAATTGTGTTTGGTCTTGTGGTTGCTGTGGTTACAATCCTACCCGGAAAGGCACAATCTCCCATTCTCCCGGATATACAAACTTCGTGGGAGGTTGCCGTAGAAACTCTAAAGGTTAGCCCGATCTTGGGAATAGGAACCGGGAACTATCTAACAGCCTTTAATCTTTACAGATCGGTTTCTTACAATATGACAAATCTCTGGCAAATAAGATTTTCATCCTCCGATAACTTCTATTTCACTTTGCTTACCGAAGCCGGATTTGCAGGACTTGCCGCGCTGATCATACTAATGATTGAAATTTACAACAAATTCAAAACCGATCTTACAAAGAAATATTGGGAAGAAATCTCGGTAATCGTAATTTTCGTTTTATTCCTCGTTTTTCCGTCCGCTTCGGCACTTCTCTTCCTCCTGATGGTTCTTTTGGCTATCTTTTCAGGATCGGAGGAAAAGAAGATAAATATTGCCATGAGTAGAATTCCTTCCGCAATTGTCACAATTCCCGTTTTTCTCGGTATAATTGCCCTCGGATTTTTCGGAACTAAAGCAGTAGCCGCCGAGATAACCTACGAAAGGTCCCTTGTTGCCCTAACCAATAATGACGCAAAAGGAACTTATACTCTAATGACACAGGCTGTTACCCAAAATCCTTATGTTGACAGGTATCACGCTTCCCTTGCTCAAGTTGATATGGCTCTTGCCACCTCAATTGCCAGTAACCAAAATCTCACTGATACCGACCGCTCAACAATTACCCAACTTATTCAGCAAGCCATAAATGAAGGCAAGGCAAACGTAACCCTTAACCCGGAAAGATCCGGAAACTGGGAATCTTTGGGGCAAATTTATCGAAGCATAATGTCTTTTGCACAGGGTGCCGACCAATTCACAATTCAAGCCTTTATCCAAGCCATTGCTCTTGACCCGACAAATCCTAACCTCAGAATTGAACTTGGCGGAGCCTACTATGCCCTCGGAAGATATAGCGATGCAATCGATTCTTTCAAATTGGCAACTCTTGCTAAAAGCGATCTTGCCAATGCTTATTACAACCTTGCAATTGCTTATCGCGAAAATAAGGATTATGACAATGCGATAACGGCAATGAATACAGTATTAACTCTGGTTGATAAAAACTCTTCCGATTACACTCTGGCCAAAAGCACACTGGACAATTTGCAAAAGAATAAGCCGGTTACAACAACCAGTAGCACTCAGGGAAATCTGACAACTCCCGAAAAGCAAACAACAACAGTCAAACCTCCTCTTACACTACCTTCCGAGGCAACTCCTCCAGCCACAAATCAATAAATTTTGATATAATTCAAGTGTCCATGGGCCGTTAGTACAGTGGTAATACATCGCATTCGCATTGCGAAGACGGGAGTTCGATTCCCCCACGGTCCACTTTTTAGTTTTGGCTCGGCACAAAATACCAAAACTTTGAGGCTAAAATTCTAAAATCATTCACGTCTAAACTCTTGTAATGTCTATCAGATGCCTAGCTTAAACCTTCATGAATAAATTGTTTAATAAGTGTTTGGTATGGAACATCATTCTGGTGAGCTTTAATTTTCACTCTATCGAGAAGGGACTCCGGCATCCTTATTGTAATCGGAACCGAAGATAACTTTAAGTTCGGAAAGACCCATTTTTCAGCTTTGGAGTAATCCACATATTCAGTAGAATCAACTCTTTGCCAGAATTTTCGTTCTTCTGCCTCACTCTCAAATTTAGGAATTCTTTTTAGCTTTTTCATATTTTTCAACCTCCTCTCTATGCATCCTTCTTGCAGATATAATTCGAATCTTTTTACCTCTCATCGTAAAAACTACAAATAAATTTCTCTTTGACTGACTCTTGCCTAAAATTATAAATCTCTCTTCCTTTTGTGAATATTTTACATCGGTAATGACATATGATTCTTCACTTATAAATACTTCCTCTGCTTCTTTGGTTGTAATACCATGTTTGAGATAACTCTTGTCTAAATTTTCTCTATCCCATTCAAATTCAATTACCTCACGCTTAATCTGCATTGTACATATGATATATGTACAAATTTTATTTGTCAAGAATCAAACATGTACTTGTCCTAAATCTGTGCGTAAAAAGTTCTGACATCACTCACGACTTTCCACAATCTATTTCAAATAATCCAGAGGGTTAACATGAACTCCGTTTAGAATGATTTCAAAGTGAGTGTGAGGCCCTGTAGAGTGTCCCGTAGATCCCATTCTGCCGATTACCTGTCCCTTGGCAACAGTTTGCCCGACCACAACCATAATTTGGCTTAAGTGAGCATAGAGAGTCTTATAACCGTTGCCGTGATCAATCATTACCATATTTCCGTATCCTGTCGTGTCCCAGCCGGCGTGGACAACCGTTCCTGAATCGGCTGCAACATCCAGTGGCTCTGCCGGGTTGGCAATATCGATAGCAGGATGATACCAACTGAAGTACTGGGTAATAATTCCCTGTGTGGGCCAGACAAACTGCCCTGAGGCGGTAACTGATCCGGCACCTGGCGTCATTTGTCTCGGTCTTGGAGTGGCGGCAATACCTGTCGGCATAACTCCATCAGGAACTATTACCGTTTCTCCAATCGCAAGCTCAAAAGTTTCATCATTGGTGAAAGTATTAAAAGGAAAATCAACTATAGCCTGAGCTTCTGCATCATACTTACTAGCAATAGAATAAACCGTATCACCTTTGGCAACCGTATGGGCAACACCCGTTACCGGCAATATTTTAAGATCCTGCCCGACCTTTATTTTGTCCCCCGAAAGGTTGTTTGCCCAGCGAATTGTGTCGGCGGATATTCCGAATTTATTGGCAATTGAAGCCACCGTATCGCCATCCTGAACTTGATAATCAATTATACTGTCTCTGACTTTATCCGATATTTGCGTATCTATGCTGGAACTATCGGTCGCAGCCGAAAGAACCGACGGAGCGGCTGAAATTTCCCACGGGTTTACGGAATTTCCGGGAAATTGCTGGGCAATCAGAGGAGCCATCATAATTCCGAGTGCCGCAATTGCGGCCATGCCGGAATGGGAAAGGGTTCTGGAAAGCTTTCCGCGTTTTCTGTAAAGAGCAGTAACAACCAATCCTTTTCTTTCTTCAAGTTTCAAGAAACTAAGGTGAAGGCTTTTAAAAGTAAAATTAATAAGTTCAATAAAAAAAATCTTTATATCCTGCCAAAGTTCAGTTAATGCCTCAAAAGTTTCGTCCATGCAAGAGTACATGGTACCCTATGAAAACAACCGAAGCAAATTATATTGAAGAACAAAAAAAGTACTCACAAAAGAATAAAGTCAGATTACCAAAGCTTATAGATAACGGTAACGACTTTTGTTACATTAAATACTCCACTCTGAGTACTGCCCTGGGCTTGGGCAGAAGTTGC
Source organism: Candidatus Microgenomates bacterium (assembly GCA_049523135.1). Taxonomy (GTDB): domain Bacteria; phylum Patescibacteriota; class Microgenomatia; order UBA8517; family UBA8517; genus JBEKNE01. Next base: position 750,401 of record JBEKNE010000001.1, read on the forward strand.
ACTTGTACCGCTAGTTGATGTGGCAGAAGAGGTGGTTGAGGACTCTGACACAGAAACAATTTTTCTAATAAGCTTCCAGTTCCTTAACGCAATCTTGGAAATCTGTGAATTTGCATCATCAATTGCCAGATTCATCGCCTGAACTTCAAGAGTCTCTTGATTATCAACCGAAAGAACCGGCTGTGAGACTACATAAACTCCGTTTGAATACAATGTTGAAATTAGATCATTAATCCCGGAAACTCCCGGCATCTTAACTTCCATCGTAATTGAAGCTTGAAATCCCGTTGCACCGGTAGTAATTAAATTCGCAGGAACTACAGTGACCTGCGAGCTGGAAATATTTTCTGCAACTATTCCCCTACCGATAAGAAGCTGTTTAATTGCATCCGCTTTTGCCTGTACTCCGGAAATTGCTCCTTGCACAGCAGGATCGGATGAGGTTACGGAAAAATCAATTGTTGCATTTGAAGCCGTAACACTCACATTCCCAGTCCCGGTAACGCTTACAAGCATCGGAGAGGAAAGATATGTCCAAAAAACCATTAAAAGAACAATCCCCAGAACAATTAAAAGCTTTTTCTTTAATCCTGAAGAAACTTTTGGCTCTTCAGGACCGTAATTGGCAGTAAAGGCAGGTTGAGGATCCATACATTTAATATGAATTAATATGAATTTTAAGTCAAGGGTCAGTACTATTGTTGTAAAAAGGCATTGATTGAAGTACTGGTTTGTATTAAATTGTTCTTAATGCCCAAGTTCAAAAAATACGAAAGAGGCTTTACTACTAGTTCCCTAAGCCTGATGGCTATTGGATTTCTAACTCTCTCCCTTGTTGCGGTAACTGTCGTAATAAACAATCAGAATTTCTTCATAAATCTTTTTTCCCACGCGGCAACAAAATGTAGCAGCAGTCAAGTTTATTGTGCAGGATGTGGAGGTTTTTGCTTGGACGATACTTCTAAAGTCGGCTGCAATGTGGCTCAAGAGCAAAAGTGTGGCCAACAGGCGCAATACGGTTCAACGGTTGCACAGGTGGTTGCCTGCCCGGGTAAAACTCAGTGTACTTGCAATGGAAGTACTGTCTGTTTTAACACAACCGGTTCTTGTACGGCAAGTGATGGTCTCTGTGCACTTGTAAAAAGCACCGGCAACTCTTCAAGCAGTAATAGTAGCAATACTCAAACAGGATCAAGTTCCGTTTCCGGATGTATTGGTGAAGGCGGAACCGTGGCAAACGGCAGTTCACCCTGCTGCAGCGGCTTGGTACAAGCAAATTGTGTAGCAAATGGTTCTTTTTCTTACTGTATCTGTACTAATCCAAATAATGTACCCGCACCATCTCCAACCGAAACTTGTACCGTCAGAAATTGCTCAGGCACTACTTGTGCATCAACAACAACTACTGTTTCATCAAATCAGGCTTGTCCCCCATCAAGTTGTGCAAACGATAACGACTGCAAGAATTCAACAACATCATCATCAACTACTACTATCAACAGCGGCTCCAACAACTCTTCCACGGCCTATTGTAATGTCTCTACCCAAAATCTCGGGTGTGGAGAAGCAGGTTGTGCCAAAACCGAGATGGCACAAATCACCACAAAAGTTGATTGTACAAAAGTAACAACTTGTACTCAAAATATAAATTGCGGTGCTGTATTCAAAGCACAATGTACAAGCGGCAAAACACAATGTAATAGTAGTACCAATCTTCAAACCTGCGTAAACGGAATGTGGACTATTGGCGAGTACTGTCAATATGGATGTTCCAATTCAGCCTGCAATAAGCAAGCAAGCCAAGTAGTAGCTCAGACACAAAATCAAACTTCTACTCAACAATCAACAACGCAAAATCCGGTAACTGCAACCACGACTCTAAAAGCAAACGGTCAGTCCTGTACTTCAAACACCGAATGTCAATCCGGACGTTGCATGACTTATAACGAACTGGCAAGCCAAGGCCCGCAAAGTCCATTAAGCCCCGGACGGGTCTGCCTTTCACCTCAAGATGAAACCAGTTTAGCAAAACTAACAAGCACAGAAACAAAAGCTGCTGTGGGAGTGACAGCGGTAGCACTTGCTGTTGGCGCACCGATGGCGATTCAAGGTTTAAGCGGAGCGGCAACTCTGGGAACGATAATAATGTCCCAGCTCCCAACATGGGTAGCTCCGGCTACGCTCCTTGCCGGCACTGCTCCGGCAGTATATTCCCTGACCAAATGCTCGATTAATCCTGACAATTGTACAGATACGGATAAACTGAATATGTTCTTAACGGGATGGGGAATTCAACAAATATATGAAACCGGTGCTTCGGCAGGCTTAACTCAAAAGAGTGTAGCACCCGCTGCCGCCGGAGCAGTTGAAGAAACGGGAGTAAACACGGCCGCTGATCAAATATTATCTGATGATTTGGCATCCGCAAATATTACAGCCCCCGAGTCCGTATCTGCACAAAATATTGTAGAAAAAACTTCCGTAAAAATCGGAAGTGATGGCCAGCTTTTAATTCCCGATGAAGTATCAACACCTAATGTAGACCTTGTTTCCCTCCAACAGGGAGCCGCCGGATTAAATGAACCTGAAGCGATACCAAATAGCGGCTGGACGGAAAACTCAATATTACAAGCTAAAAATTTAAACGCTACAGGAGTGGAAAACGAGGCTATTCCCAAAAATGACTGGGTAGATAATGCAATATTGCAATATAAAAAATCTCTACTTGTGGCACAAAATCCAATTTCGATTAGTGAAGGAATTACCGAAGAGGCCACCATTCCCGTCACCCAAACCGCCGGTGAAGCTCTTTCCGAAGCTCCGGCTGCAGGTGAGGCTGTAGCACCTGTTGCTCAAGAATCTGAACCAATACCGGCAGACTTAACCCAAGTAACCACAATGCCGGACGGCGAACCTTTTGTTTCAGCTGAGGAAGCATATCAAGCAGAATCCTCCCCCGCTCTAGCAAGAAGAATAACGGATATTGAAAACCAAGTTTCGAATCTTGATGCCGAAAAGGTAGCGCAAATAATTTATGATGCCAAATATACAGACGGTTTGACTGGGCTTGTGAACAGAACCGGCTTCACAGAAGGGCTAGATCTTGAAATTGCAGATGCGACAAAAAACAGCTCGGATTTGACAATCATAACTATGGATTTAAATAAGTTTAAATCAATTAATGACGAATTCGGACATTTAACAGGTGATGATGCGCTTGTAACAGTTGCAAACCTGCTCAAAGATAATACCAGATCAACCGATTTGGTTGTGCGGGTATCGGGAGATGAGTTTGCTCTCATCCTCCCCCAAACCAATGAAGAACAAGCCCAAATTGTGTTGCAAAAAATACAAAGTGCTTTAGATGCTCAAAAAGCGGCGGCTGATGCGGATAGCTATATACAAAAGATAAACATAGATGCAGGTATCAAGCAATGGTCCCAAGATGACAATATCGACGATTACCTTAAAGACTTAGATAGGACAATGTATGATCAAAAAAGAGGAATTTCCAACGAAAACCAACCAGTCCAGACACAGGTTACAGAAAATGTATCCAACAACAATCAAGTAGGCCAAACAACATCAAAATCCCTAGCACAAAGAGTGACAGATGGTATTAAAGGAACCTTTCAAAATATTACATTAAACTTTAGTAATTCTCTAAATTTCTCCGAAGCAGAGGATAATACTTGGAACATACTAACAGGTTCAACTCCAGACAATTCTATTTCCACCCAAGAGGTAGATCAAGTCGCTGCTGATACAAATAAGCCAAGTAACAATTTACTTTCTTGGTTTAACGATAAAATTATTAATCCTATCCAAGATAAAATATTAAGTCCACCTGTTGAAGGAACTCTTACAGATCCAGGAAATCTCAAAAACCAAGACTTAGTAAATGCATGGCGAAGACCAGTAGAAAACAATATGGATCCAAAAATGAACTATCCAATACAATATCTTGAAACAAAAGCCAATAGACTAGAAGGAGTAGCATTTGATCCTTCAGGGGTTAAGATGTTGGGTAAACAAACATATGCAGGAAGACAGATCTTGGAACTTAATCTACCCACAGGTGATGATATCCTAATGTACCGGTCAACCGGTACAAATACACATCAATTAAAACAGGAGGGTGATTGGATCCCAATAGCCGGATTTGCAAAAAATGACTGGTTTATAAAAACACGAGACGTGATTAATCTTGTAAAGAATGAAGGATCGACTTATTTAACAAATCTTTCAAACTATCTTAGCGCTAATGAGGGTATGTATTTTAGCGATTTTAAATAAACTTATGCAGTCTTGAGGGTGTCCAAAAACTCATCATTAGTTTCAGTTTTAGCAAGTCTATCAATAAGAGTCAGAGTCTTCTCGTCATCATTCATTAAATCAATCATCCTTCTTAAAGTATTAACTTTCCTCAATTTTTCCATTCCAAAAAGAAGTTCGTCCTGCCTGGTTCCGCTTTTTTCAATATCAATTGCCGGGAAAATTCTCTTATCTGAAAGTTTTCTATCAAGGTGAAGTTCCATATTTCCGGTTCCCTTGAATTCCTCATAAATTAGATCGTCCATTCGGCTCCCCGTATCCACCAAGCATGTTCCGATAATGGTTAGGGATCCCCCGCCTTCAATATTTCTGGCTGCGCCAAAGAATTTCTTGGCAGGGAAAAGAGCCATCGGGTCAAATCCTCCGGAAAGTGTACGACCTGAAGTAGGAAGGGCCAAATTGTAGGCTCTAGCCATTCTGGTAATGGAATCAAGGACAATTACAACATGATTTCCCATTTCGACAAGACGACGAGCACGCTCGAGAGCCAATTCTCCCACTCTGGTTTGATCCTGCGGAGCTTCATCAAAATTGCTGGCGGCAACTTCCCCCATCTTATCGCTGACAGTATCCATGGTTCTAATAATATCGGTAACCTCTTCAGGGCGCTCCCCGATAAGAACCGCCATAACATGAACTTTTCTATTCTTTCCTTTACCTTTTTCAGGATAATTGCCAGCAATTCCTTTAATAATATCTTTTACAAGCCAGGTTTTACCGGCTTTGGGCGGAGAAACGATTAATGCCCTTTGTCCAAAACCAATTGGGGCGATCAAATCTATCATTCGGGTAGTTAATGTATCTTTGTCTGTCGAAAGGATAATCTGTGCATCAGGGTAAACTGCGATCATATCGTCGAAATTTGGCCTTGCACCAACTGACTCAACAGGTTCACCGTTAATTTTTTCAACCTTCAAAAGTCCCCAATATCTCTCATTTTCTTTTGGACGACGCGCCTGGCCGCCAATCATATCCCCCACGCGAAGGTTGAATCTTCTAATTTGGGATGCCGAAATATAAACATCGTGGTCGCTTGGAGCAAATCTTTGAGGCCGGAGCAGTCCGCTCCCCTCATTGGCAATATCAAGTACCCCCTCTACATAGTCCGTAGGAAGCCCCGCGTCAGGGATCATCCTGTCATCAACCACCAATGTTCCTTGGGGCTTTTCCTCAATTGTTACGGGAGCCGGAGGAAGGTTTCCTGCATCAACCGGGAAACCGATCAAATCGGATAAATCAGCTTTCTGGGTAGGTTCTTTTGTGGTAACAGACTTTCTAGGCATATAAACAATCTAAAATTAACAATCTACAATTTTGAATCAAATTAAATACATACTTTTCGGGAAACTCGAAGCTAAATCAACGCAAGACAGTATCAGTATAGTCAAATTCAGGCTTTTGTCAACACCTTGCTTTATACCCTTTAAGAAAATCCGGGGCGGAATTAAGAAAAATATTTCATTCCGCCCCTTCGTGCGCCCAAACTCAATACAATTCCATCATGTTGCCGGCACTTATTATATTCTTGGCAATTTCGCTCTGGGACTTTTTCAAAAAGTCTATGTAATCCATCCATCTGACTCCAGGAACTTTGGGCAGCTCATTTACAATGACAGCATACAAGCGATATTGGAAATTGTTATCAGGCTTATAGCTGACACTGTAACGAACACCCTGGTCGTAGTTGATATAAAGCAAAAAATAATCATCTTTGCTTCTGCTTTTAAGCAGACTTTTTAAATTATTTTCTGCCTCCGGCAACTTCCGAGAATCTTGGACATCTTTTACTGCAACAAAGGCTCTTCCTTCCGGAATAACACAAACAAAAAAGTCGGTTGGCTTTGGCATTAAAACCTCCTCTTATTTACTTAAAATTTTGGGGTTTGGGCGCCTCTTAAAAGGCGTAAATTATTGAATTTATTAAAGGACAAGCTTCCCTGTTAACTGATGAGCGGCAATCTTACTAAATCTGAAACCGGAAGTCAAATTATGGGATAGTGACTAATTATCTGTCTCGCCCGTTGGTGTTACATCAGAAACTGTTCCTAACGGTCTGGCCACAACGATAAGCCTGTTCCAAGAAGTTCCCGGCGGATCGCAGGTTTGCAAGATAAGTCTTTCCCCGCTTCCGTCATCAGTTAGCCAGGATGTATCGGAAGCCGAAGTCACAAATTTATCCGTAACCACATAGTCGTACTCCTGATTCATAAAATAGATAACTACCCTGTCCCCTTTTTCAAGTTTTCCGAGTAGATAAAAAACAGCATTATAGCGGGTAATATTTATCGGAGAATCTGTCGAATGGGAGAATAAATATATTGTTTTACCCCGCCCGGGGAAATTTGTACCCTTGGCATGTGCCACCCCCTCGGAAAGGGCCTTCAAATAATCGGTTGGGTTACCGGGATCAACATTTGGAATTATGTTTGCTTTGGCGTCAATTTTAGGAATAAAAATAGAAAAATAGGGGTCAAGACCAAGCTCCTCGGCCTGAGACTTACCGATTGTCTCTGTAAACTTACTGAAATCTTCCTGTTGCTTTGAGCCAAATCTGTACAAAAATTCCTCCTTGGCTATTGGCCAGAAACTGAAAAGTATTCCAAGGAAGGCAAAAGCGACAAGCCCCGCGCCGAATGTCCGGAGAAAATGATAACTCAATTTCTTTATTAACGGTGGCCGAAGGGAAACTTCCCGAGAAGAATTTTCTTTTCCCGACTGATAAATTATACCGTGCGGATACATAAATAATTCTAAACCAACTCAAATTTTTTGAAGAGATAAAATCCTATACCCATTATTCCGGAAAGGCTGGCTATTAAACCAAGTGTGTCGGAACCTGTCTTTGGCAAATTGGGAGGAGCCGACGCACCAAGAACCTGAGGAGGTGTGGGGGTCGGGGTTGAAGTAGATCCACAGCCGCAACCGGAATCATCCGGACAGCTTGGATTTCTGCAGTAGCCATTGTAGCAGAAGTATCCACCCTGACAATTGTAATTACTGCCGCAGGTTCCGTTACACCAATTTGGTGTGGTGGTGGGTGTCTCGGTTGGCGTGCAGGTCGGAGTAGGAGTCGGTGTTTCCGTCGGCGTAGCAGTAGGAGTAGCTGTTGGGGTTACTGTAGACGTAGGCGTAGGTGTGGGTGTGGGAGTGGGTGTTTGAGACGGTGTAGGTGTCGGATTTGATTTTCCACAACTGGAATCCGGAGTGCAGGACTTCTCCCTGTATTCACAAGTTGTATTGCTTATGCAGTACGGGTAAGTATCACAAAAGTGATTGGCAGAACACCTATTCCCTGTCTGAGAGGCAGGAATTCCCTGGCAAGAAGAGTTTGAATAACCTTTATCTCCGTGGTAGATTGTGCATCTTTCCCAAACTCCACCTATTTGCTCACAATCTGTTGTTGTATTATCCGGAATACAGGAATCTGTTGACGTTCCGCCACCATTAGAGCCTGTGCAATCCACATAATGATCAATTTTCCAGCCGTACTCCGAACAACTTGAATCATTTGTCGCTACACACTTGGCAACCCAACACTGACTGACACCGTTAACATTCTTTGTGGCTCCGTCGGAAGTACAAACATCAGGGCAATAAGAAGGATATGTGGAGGCTTTGGATATGCCTACTTTGAAATAACCGCTTAATTTACTGGCAAAAATAATTAAAACAAATAAAGATACTGTGAAGATAAACAAACCCGCTTTTAGAAACTTAATTTTCATCAAATTCTCGGCGGCAGAACCTGACTGCAGGATATAGTAATAAAAAAAACTTGTCAACTGACGAAAAAAAACGCGCCCACTTCTAAACTCAAGGAGCGGGTAGATCCCCTGCCCTAGAATCCACCCGTCCCTCAAATCTAGAAATAAAGCGCGTTTCTCAAAGGGGCTTGACAATGCCCTTTAATCGTTTTAGTCTGATTACGATTTGTCTTGAGCAAGTTTGTTGCAAAATGACCTGTCCACAAGACAAATCTCCTGTACGAAGTACTTGAAAATTTACTTCGTTATAGTTTTGAAAGAGCATCTCTACTCGTGGCGAGTCCCACTAGAAATTAGAGGAGAACCCAACGATGGCGATGCTCTTTTTTTGTGCTTCAAGCACTTGATTTCAAGGTTCAAGAAAAGTGTATCATTCCTTGTCAAGTCTGTCAAACCCCATAACTTATTATTACTATAAAATACATTCCCCTATAGTTAAAAATATTGAACTTAATCCCATATTTTCGGACAATAAATTTCCCCAAAAATAAATGTGGATAAGTTGTGAGTATAACCCAAAAAATCTACTTGAAGAGTTGTTTAATCGCCTGGCTTACAAATTTAGCTTCCTTTGAACTTATCGATACCGTAAATCCAAGTCTTTTTGCTTCCTTCATTCTTTTTTCTTGTGCTACCACTTCCCTAACTTCTCCCAAGAGCCCAACTTCCCCTACTGCAATAACCTTTCCGGAAATCGGCTTGTCAAAATAAGCTGAAGCTATAGCAAGACAAACCGCCAGATCGCTTGCCGGCTCGGTAACTTTCAGCCCCCCGGCAATATTTACAAATACATCCTGTTCGTACAAAGGAAGGCCGCAGCGTCTGGTTAAAACAGCCAAAAGCATTTCAAGCCTTCTTGAATCAACTCCCTGGGCAACACGCCTCGGAATCATAAGTTTCGTAGGCACAACAAGAGCTTGGATTTCAACAAGGATTGGGCGCGTTCCCTGCATAATTGAAGTAACGACACTTCCGGCAACGGATTTTTTACTCTGTTCAAGAAAGGCTCTTTGAATATCAGTAACAGGAATTAGTCCCCTATCCTGCATATCAAAAACTCCCACTTCATCGGTTGGTCCGAACCTGTTTTTGACAGCACGAAGCACGCGGGTTGTCAGGGTTTTATCCCCTTCAAACCATAAAACCGTGTCAACTATGTGGGCCAAGACCGCGGGGCCCGCTACAGTTCCCTCTTTAGTTACATGCCCGACCAAAAACAAAGGAATATTTTTGTTTTTAGCCTTGTGCAGTAAACGATTCGCACATTCCCGAACCTGTCCAATACTCCCCGCCATGCCGGAAAGATCCTCTGTAGTCATTGTTTGAATAGAATCGACAATAATAGCCTGCAAAGTTTTCCCCTGCATCGAATCAATGGTTTCGATAACCGAATCAACATCCGTTTCCTCAAGAAGATTTATATTATTTTTTTTAATCCCGAGCCTGTCGGCACGAACTTTAACTTGGCTTGCGGATTCCTCACCACAAACATAAAGAACTATGCCTAGAGTTTCCGAGATTTGAGTTAAAAGCGTGGATTTACCAATTCCGGGTTCTCCGGCTATAAGAACCACCTGCCCCGGTACCAGTCCCCCGCCAAGCACCCTATCAAGTTCCGAGATTTTAGTAGAAATCCTTTTTACGGTGGCTTGTTTTATCTCGGAAAGTTTAATTGGTTTGGCCCCCTGAAGGTTACCCGATTTAGAGTTTTTGGTGCGGTTACCAATGCCTGAAGTTTGTTCAACTGTTTCCACCATGCTATTCCATGTTCCGCACTCGGGGCATTTTCCCATCCATCCCGTACTCTCATATCCGCACTGCTGGCAAACATATTTGGAGTGAAAGGCCATAGCTACTGATACACTGAAAAATAGATACAGTCAACCGCCTTTTTGGTTCGAATTTTCCCCTATCTGATATAATACGCCAGCGTGTTTGTTCTTTGACATAATTATAAAAATCTCTCGGGAAAGGATGCGTCAAATGATCAAAAAATTCTTTGGAAGGACAAACCACCCCGTAATCACTCTATTGCTGTTGGTGTTTGTGGTGGTATTACTGTACTGGGATAGTTCCAATATCAGCAAGATAATATCTTATGACTTGAATAACCGGTCTGTGCAACCCCCCGCACTTCCAACTGCAATTCCTCTGACAGGGACACCGTTTGACTATTGTGTAGTTAATAAAGATACGGGGCTGTCTTATCAAGCCAATGCAGGAACTCCTGTTGCAGCATCTCCCGTGCCTTTCAACACCCCTGTTCCGGAAACATTGGAAACTGTAAGTGCCACTACTTTAGCCGAACAGTCCGCCCAATCGGCAGAAGCTACAACTTTACCCTCGCCAACTGAAAACACCACTTCCATTCTTACATTTAATCCGGATGTGGTAAACGTCGATCAATTTAAAGCGGATAACTTCCATGTTATATTTATTGGAGTTGGCTTCGATAAGGAAACAAACCAAGAGATATTGGAAAACACCATCAAGGAGGTACAACTGGGGTTTAGCGGCATCAGGATTGATTTCGCTTATGTCAAAAATCCACTGACAATCAAATTGTCCCACGTAGCTCAAATGGCCGATTTTGACAACATTATCGATTTCATAACCCTAACTGCCAAGATCAAATCTGTTCATCCGACTGACGGTATAATCCTGCTTCTGAACACTGACGAGTACATAGGCGACACAGGGATAAATTCCTCTGGTACAGATTATGCATTCGTATCCGGAAATGATCCCTATGTTATATTTTCCACAACCCACGAGATTGGGCACCAGTTGGGCCTTGGAGATGGATATAACCAATACCTCGCCGATCAGATTCCGAACAGTGAATTATTCTACGCCGACAGCATGCCAGATTTTTTGGCAAGATCTCTAGATGAACTTGGATACATACCACCTCTTTACGAGGCAGGTACTTGCAACAGCAAGAAGATTTATACCTTTTACGAAAGTAGCAACAACATAATGGGGAATTACAACCCGCAAGGTCCAAGCTCATGGGGAGATTCCGTTTTTACACCGCTGCAAATCCAGATCATGAATGATCACGTTAAACAATTGAAAGGGGGGAATTAGTCTCAAAGCAAACACGCACGGGCAGGGCCACAAAAACAATACTTTTGTGGCCCGCCCAAGATTTTTCAAAAACGAAGCTTTTTATTTGTACCCCACAGGAACTGAAGTCAGAACCAATCCCAAAGCAATCCTTTTATCTTTTTTATTAACTTCTTCAATTGTGCACTTAACTTCCTGCCCAACCGCAAGTTTCAGAGTCGGAGGAATCTGAGTAATATGGATTAGGCCCTCAACTCCGGGTGCAAGCTCAATAAAGGCTCCAAAATCACTTATCCTGACAACTTTGCCCGTAACTTTGTCTTCCGCTTTAAATTTCTTTTCAACTTCTGCCCAAGGATCTTCCATCGCTTGCTTAACCGAAAGGGCCAGTTTGCCTTCGTGTGCCGCCAAGACTTTAACCTTAATCTTATCTCCTTCTTTTATAACATCGCTGGGAAGATTAACCCTGCTAAAGGAAAGTTCGGAAACGTGCACCAAACCCTCTACCGCAGCTTTCTCTTTTTTGACGGGAATTTCAATCTTTACGAAAGCTCCAAATGGAGCAACTGTTGTGACAATGCCTTCATAGATATCTCCCTCTTTAATCTTTTTCAAAGCTTCCTTAATTAGAGCAATATCTCCTGCTTCCGAGATTTCTTTCTCGGAAAGAACAATCTTTTTACCCGATTTGTCTACTTCCATAACCTTGGCTTTGAAGTACTTTCCGACCAAATTTTGAGGATTCTTGACAATTTCGCGCCCCAATTGAGACATAGGAATGAAGCCCTCAATGCCAAGAACATCAACAACAAAGCCGGAAGTGCTGGCTCCTTTACCCAAAACAGGAACTTCGACGCCCTCTTTCTTGGCTTCCTCAAGGCGCGTCCAGGCAACATCCTTCATCGCATCTTTAAGTCCCAGCACAATTGTTCCGTCGCGGGATTCCGGCACCAAAATAGTTGCCATAACTTTATCCCCGATTTTGAGGCCTTCTATAAACTCCTTCGCGTCTGTGTAGCCTTTTTCCTTGACAAGCCCTTCACTTTTTCCGCCGATGTCAAAGACGACTAAGGAATCCGAAATGGACAGAACTTTAGCCTCAATTCTTTGACCTTTGGTGAATGTTTGTGCCTTGAATTTGGCGCGAGCAAGAAGCTCAGCCATCGTCGGCTCTTTTTTAGATGAAGATGTTTTTGTAGTCACTATTCATTTGTCCTTTCTTTATACTCTCTCCCTCGCGGGATATGGTATTTTATCGCAAATTGAGAAAATTGACAAGCACGAGCTTTGATTCCTCTGCTTACAAGCACAGTAATATGTCATTTCTTGCTTCTCCAAGAAATTGACAAAAGAAGAGCCCCACGATAATTTATTAGGTTGCGTTTTTGTTCATTCATACTTTGTTTTCAAACTCCCTTCGTGTGCGCTCGGTCGGACTATTCAAACCTTTTAAATGTATTCATTCACAAAAACCCAAGTCTAAAAATTAAGTGGGTTCCCATCAATCCCATCTGAATACGCCCCGTATTTGGACATTCTTAAAACCCACTCTGGCTCTTTTGGCCTGGAATGAAGTGAGAGAATTCCTCTTAAAAACAAAAGATGTCTGACGAGGGTTAAACCCGAAGGAGTTCTTTTGTATTAATGAACGAACGAAATGACTGGCTAAAAGGCCACGTGGAGTCCTTTCTTTCCATATATTCTTTGGACGAGCAAAGAATATATGATAAACGTGTTCTTGGAAAAAGCAAAGAAAAATCGCCTGTCAGGTTCAAAAAACAAACCTTCAACAGGCGATTAACTCCAATTCTCACTTTTTACTTCCTTTATCTATTTGGTTGTCCATCTTGTAATTTTCGGGCGGATAATATATATCCATGTCAAGGTTAGACCGGCCAGTATCAGAGCTACTCCAACAATTCTTGACCAAAGATACACTGACCAAAAATATATTACGAGAAAACCGCCGACAATCATTATCAAGATTACAATCAAGGTTCGAACCATGTCTCGATTCTTCATTTTTCCTCCTTTTTGGAAAACTTATCTATCAGGTTACCTACCCATCTTATGGTTTTTGGGTAGATAACGGTTACCCAAGGAAAGGCGGCGCCGATAAACATTATTGTTAATCCGATGCCTGTTGACCAAAAATGTACAACAAGAAAGCCGCCTAAAAGTAGCACTATGGTTATGATAGTAACCAAGTTTTGGGCTCTCATTTTTCCTCCTTTAAGAGTTTGATTTCTTGGATCATCCACCCGTAGAATATTTTATTAAGCGAAAGGGCCGCAAGACCTGACACAAAAATTATCAATGCCCCAAAGAGAAAAGCATATCCGGTTCCTGTTTTCAACGCTAAACCGAATACATATAATAGAAAGTATAACGCGAAGGCATAGATGGCCAATATTACAATGCTTAAAACAAACAGTCCTAAAGCTGCAAGTAATTTTCGACTATTCATTTTTCCTCCTTCTTGGTTAACTTTTTGATTTATTTGCTCTTTTTGTCAGATTTCCGTGTCTTCCACATCTTCCACAAACTGTAGATACTGATGCCAAGAGCAACTGCGATAAATGCAAAACCCAACAAATCTTGCCATAACATAGCATTTTCCTTTCCGGGATTTTCCCTAATCAAAAATTTGAAAGTGCAAACGTACTATTAGACGATTGAGGCGATTATAACACTTTATTATTTCCCCACAAAAAATCCCCAATTTGACAAAGTATAAACCCACACATACAATCGCGGTATATGGCAGAACGGCTAAATCAAGATCCTTTTTATGATATCTGTAAAAAAGCTGACGATGAAGAAAGGGCTTCAATAAATCTAGGAAGAATACATTTCCTCGAGCAAGTTGATACTCTAAAAAAGCCCGGTGAAGTGTACATGGGTACCATCTGGGTCTCTGAAAATAAACCAATAAAAAATTACCGTCAGCACTTGATGAGCATACACCCAGATACAAAATTTAGACTTGTTAATCGAGCATTTGATGAGAATACTGGAGAGGAATTAACTACAGATGCATTTCCACGAGATAAAGACGAACCAATAGAATATCCATTCTCAGTGTTTGTTTCAAAGAGATCATAAAAAGTCTTTATTCTTTGAATACCCCACAAAAAATCTCCTCCTTTGCCAAGGCTTCGGAAGGGCAGGCCCCATTTTTCCACTAAAAAACCTCGATTTTATTCGAGGTTTTAGCAATTTGAAGATTTTATTTTTCAAAGCATTATTCTGGCGGTGACATATTTTCGCGGTCAGTTGCCCGACAACTATCGTCTGCGCTAAAGCGTTTTACTTCTGTGTTCGGAATGGGAACAGGTAGTGCCACTTCGCACTAACCACCAGAACGATGCCTTGAAAATTATTAGAATTTTAAAAAAGGAAGGTCGCGTCCCACAAATGTGTGGGATCGCAAGAAATCAATCTATTCGCACTGGTAGCCTTAAACCCTTACGGGTCTTCCAGCGCCAGCCGATTAACCGGATATTCTTTCCGGGATTTAATATGGAATCCTAATCTTGGAGTTGGCTTCCCACTTAGATGCTTTCAGCGGTTATCACATGGGAATGTAGCTACCCGGCGTTACAGCTGACGCTATAACCGGCACACTAGGGATTCCCCCAGGGAGGTCCTCTCGTCAATCGCTCCTTTATTACTAAAGGGATTAGACTATACCTTCACCCTCCTTCGCCATTTAAGGCTACTGAAGGGGCTAGCTTTATTATGGAAATACTTTCCATCTCGCCCTTACGGGCTCAGTCGTTACGGGGATACCTTTTTTTCAGAAATTCTTTTACGAATTCTGCCGTATATCGCTTCTTTGTTGTGGCATAATTGTATTTAGAAATTTCATCCGATATTTTAGCTATTGCCAAAATATTAAAATCTTTTTCTTTTACAAGTTTAAGTGCTTTCAATGTAAGACTAACTTGTTTTTTCTTGAAATGAACAAATGGTTTAAGGATTGTTAAAATACGCTCTACTGATTCAAACCCTTCGATTTTAAGCTCGGTCATTAAATCATTTCGATTGTAAATATAACCAATCCCCAACCTTTCCTTTATCCACTTAAGACTTTCATCGTGCCCAGTTTTCTGAGCAAACGAGATAATAGTTCTTACACGAAAACCCAATTTGGAAGAAGTTCTTGGCTGCAACTGCAACCGAACGCTTCCATCGCCATCAAAAAAACCAGCAATATAGGAAATATCTTCCCTCGGTATTGTCCTGTATTTAGATAGGACCATCATAATGATGATACAGGATTTCACCGATTTTGGCTAGAGTGACGCTGAAAATTACTCTTCAGCGCAGCAAATTTCTACTGTCCCCAGCTCTCCTCAAGATTCCAACGCTTCCACAGGATAGAGTCCGATATTATTGTTAACTCATAATCGCTTATGAGATCCGACTATATCTTAACCGTCAAAATTATTTAACGGTTTCTGACATATAGTCTGTGAGGATTTCCTTCGATTCTTTTTCAAATCGCTCAGGATCTTTCCTGCTGATTGACCGCACTTGATGCTTTGTCACTCTTACGAGTAGCACAAGATTCACCGGTGTTTCCAGCATTTAGTCAGATTTATTACCAACTGGAGTTGGTATCTTATAACTAACAGAGAATTACCTTCATTTAAATATAAATGAATTCAAAACGTGTATAAGAACGACAGCTCGAATGAACTACATATATCTTATAGTTTTACTGTCTCACGACGTTCTGAACCCAGCTCGCGTATCACTTTAACGGGCGAACAGACCGACCCTTGGCACCTTCTTCAGCGCCAGGATGTGATGAGCCGACATCGAGGTAGCGAACCGCG